>JBJEUF010000033.1:0-4864 GCA_051883695.1 Aristaeellaceae bacterium | reverse complement strand
ATATACCGGCACTTCATGAACATATCGGAGGACTTCTGCGCTTCGCTGGCGGACAGGCCCGCCACGTTGCGCATTTTTGTCGCGAGGAACAAATTCTTGTAGCTGTGCGCCTCGTCCACATACAGGCGATCCACGCCCAGCTGCTCGAAGGTGACCACATCGTCCTTGCGCTCCTCCGCCTGGAGCTTCTTCAGTTTGGTTTCCAGCTGCTTCTGGGTGCGCACCAGCTGCTTGATGGTGAACTGCTCTCCGCGATGCCTCTTCAGCTCTTCAATACCCTGGGTGATTTCATCAATCTGCTCCTTCAGCAGCCTTTCCTGCCGTTCCTGTGATACCGGGATGCGCTCAAACTGGCTGTGCCCGATGATGACGGCATCGTAGTCACCAGTGGCAATCCTTGCACAGAACTTCTGCCGGTTGGCCCACTCGAAATCCTTCTTGCGCGTAACCAGAATGCTGGCAGAGGGATACAGCCGCAGGAACTCGCTGGCCCACTGCTCTGTCAGATGATTCGGCACCACAAACATGGGCTTCTGACACAAACCCAGCCGCTTGGATTCCATGGCTGCGGCGATCATCTCAAAGGTCTTTCCTGCCCCCACTTCGTGTGCCAGCAGCGTGTTCCCGCCGTACAGGATGTGCGCCACGGCATTGCGCTGGTGCTCCCGCAGGGTGATCTCAGGGTTCATGCCCACAAAGGCAATATGGGAGCCGTCGTACTCACGGGGCCGGGTAGCGTTGAACAGCTCGTTGTACTGCCTCACCAGCGCTTCCCGCCGGGCCGGATCGCGCCAGATCCAGTCCCGGTAGGCATCCTTGATGGCCTGCTGCTTCTGCTGGGCCAGGGTTGTCTCCTTTTGATTCAGGACACGACGCTCCTTGCCGTCCGGGTCATCCACCGTGTCGTATACCCGCACATCCCGCAGGTTCAGCGTGTCCTCCAGGATTCGGTACGCGCTGACCCGCCGGGTACCGTAGGTCACAAAGGCGGACACGTTGGTATCGGAGATCATGCTCTTGCCGTCGATGCTCCACTCGGCAGTATAGGGGGAATAGTTGACCTTCATGTACCGCTGCAGATAGGCGGGCGTGCTGAAGGTTTCCCACATGAACTCGTTGATGTACTCCTTGTCCACCCAGGTTGCGCCCAGACGGACGTCGATCTCGGAGGCGTCCAGATCCTTGGGCTGGGCTGCTTCCAGCGCGGTCACATTGGGAGCAAACCGCGCATCGGACGCGGCAGCCAGCCTTGCCTCCCGGAGCTTCCGGCGCACGTTGCCGGAGAGGTACTCGTCGGCAGTCTCATAGCGAAGGGGCACGTCCGCCCGCAGAGAATCCGGCACAGGGAAAATCACGCCTGTCAGTTCACGGGTCAGCTGCTCCTGCTCCATCCCGGTCAGCCGAGCCATGTAGGCCAGATCGACCCCGGCCTTTTCCGAGATGGACACAGCCAATGCTTCCGCAGGGGTGTCCACATGGGTGATCTCGACCTTCTGCCGGATGGTGCGCCGGGTGAACATGTCGGCCTTGCGCAGAAGCTGGCCCTGCTCGTCCAGTACCTCCAGAGAGCAGAGCAGGTAGTAGGAGGAATCATCCGCAAAGGCGCTGGCGTTGCTGCGGGCGTTGATCAGCCCGAAGCGCGCGGTGAACGCGTCATACCGGGTGTTCAGCTCCTGCTGCAGGGCGGAAAGCGCAGCGTCATCAGCGCTTTCCATCTGCGCCTGGATGAGTTGGTTCACGCACTGGCGCAAGCCCACCATGCCCCTGACGCGTTCCCGGGCCGTAGGATTCAGGTCGGGCTTCACCATGATGGAGTTCTGCCGGTAGTAAACCTCGCCGTTCACCACAGTATAGGAATAGTTTTTGACCTCAGGGTCGGCAGGCAGGGTTGCGGCACTGGCTTCCCCCGCATCCAGATCGGGCAGGGCGGCTTCCCGGTAGGCGCCATGGATGTGCTGAATGGCTTCATGCAGCTGATCCGCCAGGCTTGCGCCTTCCACCGGCAGGACGGTGATGCTCTCCCGGCCGTACTGCGTGGTTTCCCTGGCCAATGTACCCAGGATCATCTCCGGGTGCTCCACGAAATAGCTGTTGATCGGGAAGCCCTCCGCCGTTTCCCCCAGATGCACCCAATCCGGCTCCAGGTCAATGGCCCGCTCCCGCTTTTGCAGGAAGAGGATGTCCGAAACGACCTCGGTGCCTGCATTGGCGCGAAAGGCATCGTTGGGCAGGCGGATGGCCCCCAGCAGCTCTGCCCGCTGGGCGATGTACCGCCGGGCTTCGGGACTCTGCGCGTCCATGGTGTAGCGGGATGTCACAAAGGCAATCACGCCGCCCGGGCGCACCTGGTCGATGGCCTTGGCGAAAAAGTAGTTGTGAATGGAAAAACCGAGCCTGTTGTAGGCCCGGTCATTGACCTGGTAGTTGCCGAAGGGAACATTGCCGATGGCAAGGTCGAAGAAGTCGCGGCGGTCGGTGGTTTCAAAGCCCGCGACGGTGATATTGGCCTTGGGGTAGAGGTGCTGGGCGATGCGTCCGGTGATGCTGTCCAGCTCCACGCCGTAAAGGCGGCTGGCCTGCATGCGGTCGAGCAGCATGCCGAAAAAGTTCCCCACGCCCATGAACGGCTCCAGGATGTTGCCGCTGGTGAAGCCCATCTGCGCCACGGCATCGTACATGGCCCGGATGACCGTAGGGCTGGTGTAGTGCGCGTTGAGGGTAGATCCTCTTGCTGCTTCGTATTCCTCCGGTGTGAGGGAAGCGGCAAGCTGTCGGGATTCGTCCGCCCATGCCGGCTTGTCCGGATCAAAGGCGTCTGCCAGCCCGCCCCAGCCAACGTAGCGGGAGAGCACGTTCTGTTCCTCCGGGGTGGCTGCGCGATGCTCCGCTTCCAGCCGGTGCAGGAGCTGAATCGCATCCATGTTCATGCGGAACTTGGCCTTGGGTCCGCCTTCGCCCAGATGCTCGTCCGTGATGCGGAAGTTCTCAGCGGAGGGTGGAAGCGGAGCGGCATGCTCCGGACTTTCCGTATGCAGCCGCTCAACAACCACATCATAGGGCAGGCCGTTTTCTGCTGCGGGATAGATGGCCACCGGCTCCGAGGTGAGGGCCGTACCTTCATCCCTGAAAGACTGCGGGGCAGGCATACCGGCATTGCGTTCATCCTGCGCCAGCAGGCGGGCAAGGCTTTCATGGCTTTCTGAGCGGAAGATGGGATACGCCTGCGATGGATCCTGTAGCTGCACATTGAAGCGCCCGATCTGCGTAATGACGAAGGGCTTGCTGTCCAGATAGACGGTATCTCCGACTTTGTAGGGAATCTCCCTGCCAGCTGAAGCTGCACCTTCATCCTGCTCGGATTGAATCTGTTCCGCCTGCTCCGTCACTTGCTGAATGAACGGGCTGTTTCTGAGCGCCTCCTCGTCCACGACATCCCCGTTGACAATGCCCGCATCAGCCAGCCGCTCTCGCACAGCTTCGGTGTCAATGGATTCATCCGCCTGTTCTTCCTCCTGCAGCGCACCAATGTCGGCAAGCTCCTGTTGGGTCATGTAGCGATCATGGGCAATCATGGTATCTATCCTGGCTGCGGCCTGCGCCCAGGAAAGCTGAACAGCCGGGCAGTTGCCCTTCTCCAGCCTGATGCCCTTGGCGTCATGGTTCTCGGCGCTATGATCGGAGCCGGACACCGCATGGGAATGGCCGCCAATGCCATACTCGCTTTTCAGAAAGTCGGCCTTTTCTTTGGCGGTGTGCGCAGGGTAAGCGGTGAAGTAACGGTAGATTCTGCCCTTGCCGCCCGCCATACTGCTCCCGCTGGAAAGGGCAGCGTCGATTTCGTCCTCGGTGATGAATCCGGACGGCTGTGCCACCTCGGTCAATAGGGAGCCGTAGGTCCGGCGGGGCAGCGCAAGCTCACGGAGTGCATGCGCCACAGCATCCGGCTTGTTGAAATGAAAGCGCATGAGATCACGGTTTTGGCGGTATGCATCAGCGAACGTTTCCGCTTCGGCGGTCATTGCCGACAGGAATTCCGGGTCCGCCAACCGATCCGCCAGCTGCGCCGTTTCCTCGGGGAAGCCTCCGCCACGGATGGTCTGCATGGACGGCATGAACCCGCGCCCTTCCGCAGCAATATCCCCGTACAGATACCACAGCCGCTGTGCCAGCATGCTGCGCTCATGGGCAGGCGTCGTGGCCAGCTCCATCATGCTCATGAACTGCCCGCTTTCCAGCAGCTCTCCGATACGCCAGGCTGCATCCTCCCAGGTAATCTGCTGGGCTGTGCGGACATTCCGGGCGCGTTTTCCTGCCGCGATGCGGATACCCTCGTCATCATACCACGCGCTGTAGGGCCTGCCATCCAGCATGAGGCCGTTGCCGCCATGGTAGAGGCCGCGCACACGAAGCGCAAGCTGCTCCGGGGGAAGGCCTCGGGAGAACGCTGCCGCAAGGGTCATCCTGTGGTCGGCACTGTTGCTCCCCATGCGAAGGAACTCGTCCACCACCTCCTGGGGTACAGAAAAAGCGAAGGGCGTCTGTGTGCCCTCCGCTTCCATGGTATCAATGACCTGAATCTGCGCCGCTTCGCTGGGGATGAGAAAGCTCATCTGCTCCGACAGCGGTTCATGGCCCGTCAGTCGTAGATCAGCTCCGACAGGATCAGCTCCTCCGCCTGCGCCTTCAGGGCGTTCATCTGCTGCACCCAGGCCATCTGATCCCGGGCCTTCAGTTCTTCCGTTACGCCCGCCTGCTTCGGCAGCTGGCTCATCAGGCTCATGAGCCTGCTCTGTGCCGTCTGCTCGATCTCCTGCAGATGCGCCATCAGCTTCCCGCTCAGCAGGAGCCTCGTGTACAGGCCCGG
>JBJEUF010000032.1:0-5056 GCA_051883695.1 Aristaeellaceae bacterium | reverse complement strand
CCAGACTAAATGCCACTTCAAATGCCACTGTGGCATTTACTTTGGGAATTCACTCAGTAGAAAAATCGTGCGTTTGAAAAGGCCTGTCCCTTGACGAAACGGTAAAATCCTTATAAAATAGGCTGGAATATGCAAGGAGATTCTTTCATGAGCAGAGCATCCTCCGTGAGCGCGCAGTTCGCCCGGTATATATCCCAGAACATCCTCGGCATGATGGGCATATCCGCCTATATCCTTGCCGACACCTTCTTCATCTCCCGGGCCGCACAGGGCGACGGCATCACCGCGCTGAATCTGGTGCTGCCGGTCTATGCGCTGATTTTCGCCATCGGCGCGATGATCGGCGTGGGCTCGGCGACGCGCTTTGCCATCGGCCGTGCCTCGGGTGAAAAGCAGCCGGAGCGGTATTTCACCAACGCGCTGTGGTGGACGGCGATCCTGTCCCTGCCGCTCTTTGCGCTGGGGCTGTTCGCGCCGGGGCAGCTGATTTCCCTGCTGGGCGGCGACGACACCATCGTGCCGGTCGGCGCGCCCTATGCGCAGGTTTTCCTGCTGTTCACGCCCTTCTTCATGTGGAACAGCGTGCTCACCGCCTTCGTGCGCAACGATGGCGATCCGTCCCTCGCCATGCTGGCGACGCTCTCCTCCAGCCTGTTCAACATCATGATGGACTATGTGCTCATGTTCCCCTGCGGCATGGGCATGACCGGCGCGGCGCTGGCTACGGCGGTTTCGCCCATCGTGAGCATGCTGGTGTGCTCGCTGCACTTTCTGCGCGGTCGCAACACGCTGCGTATGCCCCGGATGCTGCCGGAGGCGGGACGGCTGTGGCGTTCCTGTCAGGTGGGTGTGGCGGCCTTTGTGGGGGAAATCTCCTCCGGCGTGGCGACGCTGGTCTTCAACTTCCTCATTCTGGCGCTGTCAGGCAATGTGGGCGTAGCGGCCTTCGGGGTGGTTGCGAATGTCGCCATGGTCGCCACGAGCATCTTCTCCGGCATCTCCCAGGGCGCGCAGCCGCTGCTGAGCGATTTCCATGGCCGGGGCGATCATGCCGCCGTGCGGCATGTGCTGCATCTGTCGGTGGGCACGGCGCTGACGCTGGCGGTCCTCATCATGCTGGCGGCGTTTCTGCTGGCGGAGCCGGTGGTCGCCATCTTCAACAGCGAGGGTGATCCGGTCATGGCGGAGCTTGCGGTGCAGGGGATGCGCCTGTACTTCCCCGGCTACCTGTTCGCCGGGTTCAACATCGTCGGCACGGGCTACCTCAGCGCCATCGCCGCTGCGAAATGGGCTTCGATCACCTCCCTTTTGCGCGGGCTTGTCGCGATCGTCGTCTGCGCCATCGTGATGGCGGCGCTCTTCGGGATGACCGGCGTATGGCTGGCCTTCGCGACAGCCGAGGCGATTACGGCGGCGGTGATGGCCTATGCCTGCCGTGCCGGAAAGGAGCGCCGGGCTTGAGGACACGGCTATTGCATGGCGCCGGAAGAATCTCCCTGCGCCATTCGTTAATAGAGGTAACGGCCCCTCATTCCACCCATGAAACGGAGGACTGACCATGAAGCGGCGCACAACCATCCTGTTTCTGCTCCTGCTTTCCCTGACGGCCCTGGGACTTCTGCCCGCAGCGGCAGAGAAGCTGCCCGAACCGGTGCAAGCCCGGCTGACCGAATACCTCTGCGGCGCCGCTGTCACGGATGCCGTCCGCTTTGACATGGCGGATGGCAGCCAGTGCGGTCTGGTGCTCTCCGGCAGCAGCGTTGTGGGCTATGACTACGCGGAGGGCGAATGCCGCATCACGCTCACGACGTCCCTGATGAACGGGATGTATCCGGCGCATCTCGTCCGTTCGGACAGCGGGGAGACTGCCTTCTCCATCGTGTCGGAGAACGGCAATCTGCGCATGACCTACCGGCTGACCCCGGCTGAATACGGCATGACCTACCGCCTGTGCGAGTGGCGCTTTGCGGGCTATGACCGGGTGATCGTGGACGGCGAAACGCTGCGCTATGGCTTTGGCGCGGGCGTGACGGAGGAGGCTCTGCCCGGCGGTGTGGTCGACTGGCCCTGGCAGATGGACGATCTGCCGCTTACCCCGCAGCGCGCACGGGAGCTGGCGGCCATCACCGAGGAACGGGTGGCGGCGCTCTATCCGGACTACACCCTGCGCTCCTATGAAGCCTACAATCACGGCACAGGCGCGAGCGCCGCTTACAGCTGCGTGACGGATGGGATGCTGTACATCCTCCGGGCGAGCTTCACCGCCGGTGAGCAGCCCTGCAACGTGGTCTGCCAGCCCGTTCCGCTTTCGGCTTCGCTCCTTGAGCGGCTGGAAAGCGAGCCCTTCGACGCTCTCATCAGCTGCTCCGGCGAGGACTGCACCTTCCTCACGCAGTCTGCCTTCGACCGGGAGCGCCTTGCCCTGCCCGAAAGCGCCGTTCTGCTGGACAATCAGGTGCAGGAGACGAGCGTGATCGCCCTGGTGGAGCTGGACGGCGCGCGCCGCCTGTATATCTGGGAGCTGACGCAGGACGGCAGCGGCTTCACAGCCCGTCGCACGCTGCCGCTGCCGGAGGATGTATCCCTCGATCTTTTCCACAGCATGGATGATGAAGCGCTCCTTGTGTGGGGCGATTACGATTGCATGGCGAGCTTCTCCCGCAGTGCGGACGGGCAATGGCTCCTGCGCTCGGCAAGCCGCTACGGCGAGGTGGACAGCTGGTTTATGGGCGCGTGCGCCTTTGGAATATGGCAGCAGTCCGGTGAGGAGGACAGCGCCCTGCGCATTGGCGCGCTGCTGAACGGCGACCTGTTCACGGCGGATCTGACCCGGTTCGACGCAAGCCGTCCGCAGCTGGATCAGTCCGGCTGGGCGGCGGTTGCCAACCCCGATCCCGCGGATCGCCTGCACCTGCGCACGGAGCCAAGCCGCAGCAGCCGCTCCCAGGGGAAGCTCTACAACGGCACGCCCCTGCGCGTGCTGGCAACGGACGGCGAATGGACAAAGGTGCAGCTGGGCTTTGGCAGCACCGCGCGGACAGGCTGGGTGATGACAAAATTCCTTGCCTTCGGAGAAGCGATGGACAGCGTGAAGGCCGCGTTCCCGGAGCTGATCTTCCGGGAGGAATATGAGGTCAGCAACCCGCTGGATACCGGCTTCCTGATCGTAGGCGTGGAAGGCGATGCGCAATACATCCTGCTGGGGCAGGACGGCGAGGTTGCCTTTGTGCCGCAGGGCTGGCTCTGGGAAGGGAACGGCTGAGCACAAAAAGAAGCACGCGAACCGCCTGCAACGGGTGATTCGCGTGCTTCAATGATTATGCAGCTTATACTAATTCTCATTCAAAATGTTGCATTCGCACAGCGCCTTTTCCGCTCTGGCTTTGCTTCGTTCCGCTCACCGTACTGTAAGTAACGCCTCGCTTCACTCAGCTTTGCCAGAACGAAAAATTCGCTGCGCTCGGTGCAACATTTTTAACGAGAATTAGTATGATTCCGCTCCCAGCATCCACGGGATGAATTTGGCAATCTCCCGATCCCAGAAGCCCCATTCATGCACCGCGTCCGGTTCCTCGTAGCAGGTCACATCCCAGCCGTTTTCCCGCAGCGCCGGCACGAATTGCTGATGCTGCGCATAGAGGAAATCCGCCGTGCCGCAGGAGACGTACAGGCGCGGCTTGTGCGGCGCACCGGCGTTCCTCTGCATCATGTGGAACAGGTCGCAGTCCGTCCCCTCTATCTTTTTCCGGCCAAAGACGCGCTTCCAGTCATCTTTTTTCCTGTCGGCTATGGAGACGATATCCACCGCGCCGGAGAAGCTGGCTGCCGCGCCGAAGCGCTCGGGGAAATTGAGCGCCAGCTTCATTGCGCCGTAGCCGCCCATGGACAGACCGGCGACGAAGGTATCCTCCGGCCTGTCGGAGAGGCGGAAGAAGCGCTGCATCTGCGCAGGCAGCTCCTGGGAAACGTAATCCCAGTAGCGTTCGCCGTACACTTCGTTGCAGTAGAAGGAATGATTCACGGCGGGCATGATGACCGCCAGATTGTGGCTGGCGGCATAGCGCTCGACCGAGGTGCGGCGCTGCCAGATGGTCTGGTCGTCGGAATAGCCGTGCAGCAGGTAAAGCACCCTGGGCAGCGGCGCAGCAGACGGATCGCAGGCTTCACCGGAGCCTGTCACGCCGATGCCCTGATCGTTTTCCGGCAGGATGACCTCCACCGCCGAAGCCACCCCCAGCGCCTTAGAGAAGAAGTTGACGTGCATCAGTGCCATAGGAATTCCCTCCTGTACAATGTGTCGCTCAACCAAAAACCTGTGCTGATCATAGCACAGGTTTCGCGCAGGGTCAATATGCAATTCAGTTGCTGTCCGGCGTCTCCGTCAGGGCCGGAAGCGGCAGAACGGGCGCGTCGTTCACCGTCGTTGCCGCCAGCAGCGCGTCCATGAAGCGCTCCACCGCGTCGGTGTCCCCGGTCATGTCATAGCCGGACAGGATCAACAGCTCGCCCCGCAGAGCCGTCTGCCACAGCACCATGACGGTCACCTGATCGACCCGTGCGCCCTCCGCGCCCTCCAGCGCGTTCTCCGTCACGGCCTTCAGGCCATGGAAGCCCGCCGTCAGGGTCAGGGGCATACCCTCCTGCGCATCGGGCGCGAACTGCGCCATCAGCGTCGTCAGCTCGGCAGCATGATCTGCCTCCACGTCCGGCACGCGGGTGAGCACCATCGCCACGACGCGCGTCGTGCCGTTCTCATGGACATAGGTCTGGCTCATGCCGCCGACGCCGCCTTCCACCGTCGTACCGTCCGGAACGGCGATCGCAAAGGGCGACAGCGGCTCCTCCGCCGTTTCCGCCCAGGCGGGTGCGCACAGCATCATCACCAGCAGCATCATCAGCAGTTTCTTCATCGTCGTTCCCTCCTTTTTGTCGCTTCCATGATACCCCATGCGGGGCTGTGTTGTCAATGACGGTTTGTAACAATGGGGCGACCGCATTCCCCCCGTAAATTCCCAAAGTAAGTTCCACAGTGAAAAGAGGTGTGGAATTTAGGGTG
>JBJEUF010000031.1:0-5069 GCA_051883695.1 Aristaeellaceae bacterium | reverse complement strand
GGAGCAGCTGAACGAGCTGGACAAGAAGGGCGCTGCCAAGCTGGTGGGCAAGCTCGTCGCCGAGCGTGCTCTGGCCGCTGGCTACAAGACCGTCGTCTTCGACCGTGGCGGCTATGTCTACACCGGCCGCGTGGCCGAGGTGGCCAACGGCGCCCGTGAAGCGGGTCTGGAATTCTAATTAAGGAGGTAGCACGGAAATGCAACGCTACGAACAGGCAAGCGAATTCAAGGATCGCCTGGTTGCCGTCAACCGCGTCTCCAAGACCGTTAAGGGCGGCCGCAACATGCGGTTCTCCGCACTGGTCGTTGTGGGTGACGAGAAGGGCCGCGTCGGCGCCGGCATGGGCAAGGCTGCGGAAATCCCCGAGGCGATCCGCAAGGCGAACGAGGATGCCAAGAAGCACCTGGTGAACGTGCCCCTGAACGGCACCACCATTCCCCATGACACCGTTGGCTACTTCTCCACTGCCAAGTGTGTGCTGCTGCCCGCTCCCGAAGGTACCGGCGTGATTGCCGGCGGCGCTGCCCGCGCGGTGCTGGAGCTGGCCGGCGTGAAGGACATCCGCACGAAGTCCTTCGGCACCAACAACCCCATCAACATGGTCAAGGCTACCCTGGAGGCCCTCAAGGAGCTGCGCAGCGCCGAGGAAGTCGCCAAGGTGCGCGGCAAGACTGTGGAAGAGATCCTGGGCTAAGGAGGTAGAGAGAAATGCTGAAGGTTACGCTGATCAAGTCTCCCATCGCCTCTCTGCCCAAGCACAAGGCGACTGTCGCCGCGCTGGGCCTGCGCAAGGTCGGCCAGACGGTGACCAAGCCCGACAACGCCGCCATCCGCGGCCAGATCTTCGCCGTGAAGCACATGGTGAAGGTTGAAGAAGTCAACGAATAATAAGGAGGAAACCCCGAATGAAACTGCACGAGCTGCATCCCGCCGAGGGTTCCACCACTGCGGCCAAGCGTCTTGGTCGTGGCGTTGGCTCCGGTCTGGGCAAGACTGCCGGCAAGGGTCACAAGGGTGCCAAGGCCCGCTCTGGCGGCGGTAAGCGCCCCGGCTTCGAGGGCGGCCAGATGCCCCTGTATCGTCGTGTGCCGAAGAAGGGCTTCAACAACATCTTCGGTACGGATTATGAGACCGTCAATGTTGAGGAGCTGGAGATCTTCGAGAACGATACCGTCGTGACCGAGGAGCTCCTCATCGAGGCCGGCATCATTCACAACTCCAAGGACGGCCTGAAGGTGCTGGGCAACGGCGATCTGACCAAGAAGCTGACCGTCAAGGCTGCCAAGTTCACCGCTTCTGCAAAGGAGAAGATTGAGGCCGTTGGCGGCACCGCCGAGGTGATCTGACATGCTTGAGACGGTTCGCAAGCTGTGGAAGATCGAAGACCTGCGCAAGAAGATCATTTATACCTTTCTGATGCTGGCTCTGTTCTGCGGAGTCGGTCAGATCTATGCTCCCGGCATTGACGTCACCAAGCTCCAGACGGCCAGCAGCTTCTATGGCTGGGGTATGCTGGATATGATGACCGGCGGCATGACCTCCCGTATGACCATCATGGCCATGGGTATCAGCCCCTACATCAATGCCTCCATTATCATGCAGCTCCTCTGCATCGCGATTCCTTACCTGGAGCGCGTGCAGGAGGAGCCCGACGGCCGCGAGAAGATCACCCGCTGGACCCGGTACATGACCATCGTGCTGGCTGCCGTGCAGGCCATCGGCCTGTCCACCGGCATGGGCTATGTGTACTCTGAGAATCGCCTGTGGAATCAGATTCTGGTGGGCGTCTCCATGGCCGGCGGTTCCGCGCTGGCGATGTGGATCGGCGAAAGGATCACCGACAAGGGAATCGGCAATGGTATCTCCCTGCTGATCTTCGCCGGTATCGCCGGCAACATCTTTGAGGGCCTGGCGAACGTGATCGTGACGCTGTTCACCTCCCCCATCAGCTCTGACTGGTGGGTACTGCTGGGCAAGCTGGGCGTGTTCCTGGTGGCCTTCCTCGTCATCTGCGTCGCCGTCACCTTCGTTGACCTGGGCGAGCGCCGCGTGCCCCTGCAGATCGCCAAGGCGGTCAAGGGCCGCCGCGTGTACGGCGGTCAGAACACCCACATGACCCTGAAGGTTGTGTCCGTTGGCGTTCTGCCCCTGATCTTCGCCAGCAGCTTCCTGTCCTTCCCCCAGATCATTGCCAACTTCCTGAAGGACGGCAACGGCTTCAAGACGTGGTGCAATACCTGGCTGAGCCAGTCCCACTGGTTCTACATCGTCATCTCCACGCTCCTGATCGTCCTGTTCACCTTCTTCTACAGCTCCATCAGCTTCGACGCAAAGAAGCAGGCGCAGCAGCTGCAGGAGCAGGGCGCGACGATCCCCGGCAGCCGCAGCAAGAACATCGAAGCGTACCTGAAGCGTTCCGTCAACCGACTGAACCTGTTCGCTGCGCTGTTCCTGGCTGTGCTGAACGTCGTGGGCTCTATGCTCATGTCCTTTGCCAACATCGGCATTTCGTTCGCTGCCTCCTCCATGCTGATTGCTGTCAGCGTGTCGCTGGAGACGATTCGTACCATCAAGGGCGAGATGTCCATCCGTGGCATCGACACCTCCAAGGACAACGGCTTCATGTAAACTGAGCTGGCCATGCACCGTCGTAAGTCCGCTTCTTCGGTGCATGGCTTTCCTGCTTGCATGCGAAAAGCATGGATATACGCATTCTCAATAGAGATGCTACATGCGCACAGCGCCTTCACGCTCTGGCATCGTTCCGTTCGTCGTGCGGTCAGCAACGTCTCGCCTCACACAGCTTTGACGGAACGGGAAATTCGCTGCGCCCGGTGCAGCATTTCCACGAGAATGCGTATAGGGAAAGCGTTTCTGTCATACGATGACCTACAGGAAGGAGCATCATCATGAATGTGATCTTTCTGGGCCCTCCCGGTGCGGGCAAGGGCACGCAGGCACAGCGTATCTGTGCCGAGCTGAATATTCCGCAGATCTCCACCGGTGACATCCTCCGCCGCGCCATCAAAGAGCAGACCCCCACGGGCCTGAAGGCGAAGGCATACATCGACGCCGGTAAGCTGGTACCCGACGAGGTCATCATCGACATCGTCCGTGACCGCCTTGCCCAGGCGGACTGCGCCAATGGCTATATTCTGGACGGCTTCCCCCGCACGGTGCCTCAGGCCGAGGCGCTGGAGGGCATCGCCAGGATTGACGTTGTGGTTGATCTGGACGTGGCGGACGAGGTGCTGATTGCACGCCTGTCCGGTCGCCGCGTGTGCCTGAACTGCGGTGCGACCTACCATGTGTCCCGTCTGAACGGCGAGACGAAGTGCGCCGCCTGCGGTGAAGCGCTGATCCAGCGTGACGATGACAAGGCTGAAACCGTCCTCAACCGTCTGAATGTGTACCACAGCCAGACCGCTCCGCTGGTGGATTTCTACCAGAAGAAGGGTACGCTGAAGGTGATCGACGGCGCGCAGGATATGGATACGATCTACGCGTCCATTCTGGCTGTTGTGAAGGGCTGAAGCCATGATCAGTTTGAAGAATCCGGACCAGATCGCAAAGATGCGCACAGCCGGCGCGCTGCTTTATGAAGTCCTGCAGAAGGTTCGTGAAGCCGTGAAGCCCGGTGTAAGCACCGCTGCGCTGGATGTTTATGCTGAACAGCTGATCCGCAAGAACCACGCGATTCCCTCTTTCAAGGGATACGAAGGCTATCCCGCAACCATCTGCGCCTCCGTGGATGACGCCGTTGTGCACGGCATTCCCTCGGAGAAGCAGATTCTGAAGGAGGGTCAGATTATCTCCATTGACTGCGGCCTGGTGCTGGATGGCTGGCAGGCCGACAGTGCCTTCACGGTGGGGGTGGGCGAAATCTCCGCTGAGGCGCAGCGGCTGATTGAGATCACCGAGCAGTGCTTCTGGCGTGCCGCGCGAGCGTGCGTTGCCGGAAACCGTCTGGGCGACGTGGGCTATGCCTGCCAGTCCTGGGCGGAGGCTAACGGCTGCGGTGTCATCCGCGACCTGACCGGGCATGGCATTGGCCGGGAGATGCACGAGGATCCGCCGGTGTACAACTACGGCACGCCCGGCAGGGGTCTGCGCCTGCGCAAGGGCATGACCATCGCCGTGGAGCCGATGATTTCGTCCGGTGACTGGCGCGTGACCTGCGATGCCGATCAGTGGTGCTACCGCACCCGCGACCGCAGCCTGTGCTCACACTACGAGCACACCCTTGCCATCAACGAAAGCGGGATGCCTGAAATCCTGACCTACCCGGGCTTCGTCCTGAAGGAGGAAGCATGATGGACCGGCTGCTGATGGAACCCGGCCGGGTGGTGCTTTCCACCCAGGGCCGTGATGCGGGACGGTACTTCATCGTGCTGCAGGTGATGGATGAGCAGTTTGTGCTCATGGCGGACGGTCAGTCGCGCAAAATCGCAAATCCCAAGAAGAAGAAGGTCAAGCACCTTCGTCCCAAGCCCATCGTGGTCAATGTGGACGGCGAGAAGCTGCCCAACAGGCATCTGCAGGACAGCGACCTGCGGAACGCGCTGGCTGAACATGGGCTGGATATGAAGTCGTTAGCCGGTGCGGAGGATTCCGCCACCATTGAGAGTGAGAAGGGGAAGCGACCCGAGACGGCCGCCCCTGAAAAGGAGGACTGACAATGTCCAAGAGCGATGTCATCGAAATGGAAGGTAAGGTCATTGAAGCCCTTCCGAACGCCATGTTCAAGGTTGAGCTGCCCAATGGCCATCAGGTGACGGCGGTCATCTCCGGCAAGATGCGCATGAACTTCATCCGTATCTATCCCGGCGACAAGGTGACCATTGAGCTGTCTCCCTACGATCTCAATCGTGGCCGGATCACCTGGCGCAGCAAGTCCTGAGCACGAAATTGTGAAGGATTTCCCCTTGACGGTTTGTGTCAAGTGGTGTATAATCAATGATGCTGTGCTACAGCTATGCATCGAATCAACCGGGTGGGGCGATTCGTCGCCGGCCCGCTCAGACGCTACAACAGGAGGTAACAGAGCATGAAGGTTCGTCCGTCCGTG
>JBJEUF010000030.1:0-21674 GCA_051883695.1 Aristaeellaceae bacterium | reverse complement strand
CCCTAAATTCCACACCTCTTTTCACTGTGGAACTTACTTTGGGAATTTACGGGATCCCACCGGGTTTGCGGGCGTTTCCATCGGGCGCGTCACTCCGGCAGGAAGAACCTCCGTCCGCTCAGCGCCTCCGCCCTGACATGCAGCGCGATGCCCTCGCCCTTTGCCCACAGGTCAAGCTCCGCCGTGCCCTCCAGCAGCACCACGTCCACCCACGCGCAGCCGGGACGCTCAAATTCCAGGCACACATGGCTGCTGCGGCCGAGGCAATCCACCTTGCGCCCCTGATCGGGCATGCACAGGCGAATGACCGGCACAAGGCCGTCCGCGTCCAGGTGAAAGGCCATGGGCACGAGGTAGGGCCGCTCCGTATCGGTGAAGGCCGCGCGGGTCACGGAGGACTCCCGCAGCACCTCCATACAGGCGGCGGGCGTCAGCTCCTGATATGTGAGCATGGGCATCGCAGATCACCTCACGGGCAGGATATGCCCGGCGGGGGCGCGGTGTGCCCGGCCCGCAGCGAAAAGCGCACGGCCCGGCGGATCGTGCGCTTTTCTGGGGATTCCGGTATTATTCAGCCCGCAGCTTCGCCAGAGCCTCCGCAACGGCTTCCGCGGAGCCGGGCGCGATGGACGGATACTCCGGCGCCATCTCCGTCAGCGTCTGCAACAGGATCTCGCTCATCAGGTATCTGGCATACCACTTGTCGTCCGCCGGAATCACATACCAGGGGCTCTCCGGCGTGGCGGTGCGGTTGATCGCGTCCTCATAGGCTTCGTTGTATGCCTCCCACAGGGCACGCTCCGGCAGATCGCCCAGGGAGAGCTTCCAATGCTTCTCCGGCAGCTCCATGCGGTCGATGAACCGTGCCTTCTGCTCGTCCCTGCCCACGTTGAGGAACACCTTCACAACGCGGTAGCCATTTTCATAGAGGTACCGCTCCCAGTGGACCAGCTGCACATAGCGCTTTTCATAGAACGCCGGATCGCCGGTGACGCGCTCGGGCATCGCGTAGCCCTTCTCCATCTGATGCACGCGGGTGACCAGCACATCCTCGTAGTGGCTGCGGTTGAACACGCCGATTTTGCCGCGGGGCGGCAGCGCACGGTTGATGCGCCAGAGGTAATCGTGGCTCAGCTCCTCCCTGGAGGGGCTCTTGAAGGCATGTACCTCCAGCGCCGCGGGATTCAGCAGCCCGAACACCTTCTTCACCAGGCTGTCCTTGCCCGCCGCGTCGCGTGCCTGTATGGCAATGACAAGGCCCTCCTTCCCGGCCGCAAAGAGCTTCTCCTGCAGCACGGCTGCCTTTTCCATATTCTCCGCCGTTTCCTCAATCAGGATCTTCTTGTCCGTTTTGGCCCGTCCCGCATGGGTCGGCAGGCTTCGGATGTCGATGGAACGGCTGCCATCATACCGAATCTCATCCAGTCGCATAGGTTCCTCCCTTGGCTGTCGCATGACAGCTTATCCCTTTGTCAGCACCATCACACCGTTGACAGGCAGCCCGAACGTACCGCCCACCCGCTCGCCGGTGAGCATATCCGTGTACGTTCCCGCAAGCGTCACCTGCTGCGCGCAGCCGGAGTAGTTCTGCAGGAAGACGGCGCCGCCGCGCTCCGTGGCAATCACGCCGCAGGGCAGCTCGTCCGTCAGCGCCGTGGTCAGGTGCAATTCATCAATGATGGACGCATACACCGCGTCCAGGCCGGCCTGCTCGACCTTCGCGGCGAGGTAGTACGCCTGTCCCCTGCCGAAGGCGTTCTTCGTCAGGCAGGCCATGCCGCCGTAGAAATCCTCCGCGTAGGTGCCCAGCGTCTGGGCGCCGTGCATTTCGGGGATCTCGCACAGCTCCGTCACCCGGTAGGTTTGATCCTTCAGCACAAGGCCCTGCCGATCCTCCGGGAAGAGCGCGTCCAGCTCGGTCGCCCGCACGCCGATCACGTCGATCAGGTTGTGGGGTGCGCCGCCCAGCCAGGCATTGCCCGTTTCGTCCACCACGCCGGAGAAGTAGGTCAGCAGCAGCGTGCCGCCGTTTTCGACGAAGGTGCGGAGCCTGGCGGAGAAGCTCTCCTTCATCATGAACACCATCGGGCAGACGACCAGCCTGTAGCCGCTCAGGTCGGTGCCCTCGCGCATGTCGCGGAAGTCGACGTTCACACCGCGCTCCCACAGGCTGCGGTAGTGCATGTTCACGCTGTCAAAGTACTGCATGTTCTCCTTCTGGCCGGTCTGGGCATAGTCGATCGCCCACCAGTTGCTCCAGTCGAAGATGATGCAGGCCTCCGCGCGTCCCTTCGGCCTGTCGTAGAGGGGCTGCAGCGCCTCCAGCGCCCTGCCGACGGCGGTCACATCCCTGAACACGCGGGTATCGCCGCGCCCGTCATGATCCACCACCGCGCCGTGGAACTGCTCCGCGCCGCCGCGTCCCTTGCGCCACTGGAAGTACAGGACGCTCTGGCTGCCGTGGGCCAGCGCCTGCATGGAGGACAGCAGGTGCATCCCGGGGCGCTTGAGCTTGTTGACGGGCTTCCAGTTGACCTGGGAGGGCGTGGATTCCATCAGGAAGAAGGGCTGATCCTTGAGGGAGCGCATGATGTCGTGGTTCATGGCGAATTCCGCCGCCCGGGCCACGTCATCGCCGGAGTGCCACATGGGATAGCTGTCCCAGGACACCACGTCCATGCCCTCCGCCAGATCGAAATAGTCATAATCCCAGAAGCGCTCCATCAGGTTCGCGGTACATTTGAGGCTCGGGTTCACGGCCTGCACCGCGTCCCGCTCCGCAATCATGAAGGTCTTGCACTGCCAGGTGGAGAAGCGCCGCCAGTCGATGAACATGCCGTTGGTGCTGCTTTCGCCCAGACCGCCGGGGGCCTCCACCTGCGACCAGTCCGTGTAGCGGTGCGCCCAGAAGCTCGTCCACCAGGCGTTGTTGAGGGCGTCCAGCGTGCCGTACTTCTCCTTCAGCCAGCCGCGCCACTTCTCCTGACACAGTTCGCACCAGCAGGAGCCGGAATACTCGTTGGACAGATGCCACATGATGACCGCCGGATGCCCGGCATAGCGCTCCGCCAGCTTCGTGTCCATCTCATGCACCTTGCGGCGGTAGACGGGCGAGGTGAGGCAATGGTTGTGGCGCGCGCCGAAGTGATCGCGCTGGTAGTGATCGTTGACGCGCAGCACCTCGGGATACTTCTGCGCCATCCACGCCGGACGCGCGCCGGAGGGCGTGGCCAGGATGATGTGGATGCCGCCCTGCCACAGCCGGTCGATCACCTGATCGAGCCATGCGAAATCGTACACGCCCTCCTCCGGCTCCAGCCGCGCCCAGGAGAAGATGCCCACGGACACGCAGTTCACATGCGCCGCATGCATCAGCTCCACATCGCGCTCAAGGATGTCCGGGCGGTCAAGCCACTGGTCGGGGTTATAGTCGCCGCCGTGCAGAAAGGCGGGGAATCTGGGGGTGAAGGTCATGGGGTGCGCCTCCTTTGTGCAGCCATATATTCCGGGTCGATTGGTGTCGTTCGTCCTGTACTCATCAGTATACCCTGCGGCGCGGAGAAATTCAACCCCAAATTCCTGCCTTTCGCCCGCCGGTTCACGGCACCAGATCCAGCATATCCATATCTCCCCCCACATCCGTGAAGGTTTCCGGCACCTCGCCCACGATGATGCTCTCCGCCATGGCCACCTGCGTGCTGACCTCCACCCGCTGCGCGCCGGTCGGGATAACCAGCTGCACCTGCGCGGTGAGGATCAGGCTGATGCGGTGACGGGTCTGGTTGATGCCGGCGGTCTGGAAGTCGGTGCGGAACTCCGCGTGCACGCTCCCCACCGGCAGCACCCGCACGGAAATCTTCGGCCCTGAGCCGGCAAGGAGCGTCAGCCCCAGCGCGCTGCCCAGCGGCACCTTCACCGTCTGATCGCCGCGCGCCAGCAGCTTCTCCTGCGCCAGCAGGCTCACCTGCGACGCCAGACGGTTCATTTCCGGCGCATTGGCCTGGATGAGCCGCACCTGCCCGGCTTCGTCCCGGCTCACGTTCATGAGGCTGTCGTAGGTCACGCTGCCGCCGGAGAGCATTTCCGCCGCCGACTGGTTGAGCACCTGCACCGCCATCGCCCTGGCCTGAGCCTGCGCCAGCGACAGCACTACCCGGGTCAGGTTCCGCTCGATCAGCAGCACGGCGCTCCCCAGCGCCAGCAGGCACAAAAGCAGGCATACAAGCACCACGCGCCGCCGCAGTCCCGGCTTCCTTGCAGTCATTTGACCGCCTCCTTCGTTATATGGTCATACCGTCCGCTGAAGGTTTGGTGACGGACGGTTGTGCATCCGGCTGAATCGTGCTATAATTATAGTGCTGAATTGTGCCAATATGCCGCAAAGGAGGCAATGCAGTGGCCCGAAAGGACGATGACCTCTGGCTGGAGGAGCCGGAGACGAATGACGAAACGCCAAAGAAGCGCATTTTCGCGCATGAGGATTTCTGGAACGAGCTTCCCCCGGAGGAAGACGGGGAGAACCCCGGGGAGGAAGAGAAGGTCTATCCGCACTCCATCTTCAAGCCTGCCGTCCGGCAGCCGAATTTCATCCTCTGCGTGCTGGTGAACGTGGTGCGCATCTTCGCGGTGCTGATTCTGGTGGGCTCTCTGGCGCTGGTGGGCGCGGTGGCCGGCATCGCCAAGGGATATATGGAAACCGCGCCGTCCCTTGATCTTGCCGCGCTGGACGACCAGGCGCAAACCTCCTTCATCTATGACGCAAAGGGCAATTTGATCGCCGAATACAAGGGCATTGAGAACCGCGTCATGGTTCCCATCGGCGCGATGCCCGCCTATCTGCAGCACGCCTTTGTCGCCGTGGAGGACGCGCGGTTCTACACCCATTCGGGCGTTGACCTCAAGCGCATCGTGGGCGCGTTTGTTTCAAACCTGTCCTCCTCCTCCACCCAGGGCGGCTCCACCATCACCCAGCAGCTGATCAAAAACACCCTCCTGTCCTCCGAGCAGAGCTACAAGCGCAAGATTCAGGAGGCCTACCTGGCCATGCAGCTGGAAACCCAGTACACCAAGGACGAGATCCTGGAGTGCTACCTGAACACCATCTGGCTGGGCGAGAACTACTATGGCGTGCAGACCGCCGCCGAGGGCTACTTCGGCAAGCAGCTGTCGGAGCTGACGCTGCGCGAGTGCGCCATTCTCGCCGGCACCTGCAACAGCCCCTATTACTACAATCCGCGCCGCAATTTCTACACCCGCTCCAAGGAGGGCGTGGATTATGTTGCCATCACCAACGACCGCACGGATTATGTCCTGCGCTGCATGTACGAAAACAAGTTCATCACCTGGGAGCAGTATCAGGAGGCCCTCGATCCATCCACCGCCCGCGTGCTGGAATCCGACCCGAACACAAGCACCGGCATGTACGACTATCCGCACTATGTCGAATACGCCGTCACCGAGGTTGTGGACATCCTGCTGGAGCTGAACGGCCTGGAGAACACCACCGCCAACCGCAGCGCCATGGAAAACAGGCTGCGCACCGGCGGCTATCGCGTGTTCCTCGCCATCGACACCGGGATTCAGCAGACCGTGGAGGACACGCTGGCAAACTGGACGAAGTATCCCTCCCTGCGCGATCCCTCCGACAAGGTGTACCGCGCCCGCAACGCCGACGGCACCTATGACGAGATCATCCAGCCGCAATCCGCCGCCGTGGTGATCGACTACCGCACGGGCGAAATCAAGGCCATCGTCGGCAGCCGCACCGTGCCCACCGCCAAGAAGACGCTCAACCGCGCCGTGGACATGGTCATGCCCGTCGGCTCCTCCATCAAGCCGATTTCCGTCTACGCACCGGCCATCGAGATGGGCGCATCCCCGGCCAGCGTGGTCAGCAACATGCCCCTGCCCATCCAGGGCTGGAAGAACGAAAAGGGCGAGGACGACTGGCCGCGCAACTACGGCGGCAGCTTCTACGCAGGCCCGCAGACCCTGCGCCAGGCCCTCGTCAACAGCCACAACACCGCCGCCGCCCAGACGCTGCTGACCATGGTGGGCGTGGAGCGCTCGGTGGACTTCCTGCACCGCATGGGCATCGACGATCGCCACATCGACGCCACGCCCTTCGGTCTGTCCCTGGGCTCCAGCGGCATCACGCCCCTGCAGATGTCCGTGGCCTTCGGCGTGCTGGCCAGCGGCGGCATCTACTACGAGCCCATCAGTGTGCTGGGCATCACCGACAGCGAGGGCAACACCATCTGGGACGGCCACGCCAATCAGGAGCGCCGCCGCGTGTTCTCCGAATCGACAGCCTACTGCGTGGTGGATATGCTCAAGGACGCCGTGAAGTCCGGCACGGGCACCAACGCGAAGATCTCCGGGCAGACCGTCGCGGGCAAGACCGGCACCAACTCCGACCAGCGCGGCGTGTACTTCGCCGGCATGACGGGGTATTACGCCTCCGCCCTGTGGATCGGTCACGACAACTACAAGGCCCTGTCCTCCAAGACGACCGGCTCCAGCGCCGCCGCGCCCCTGTGGCAGGCCTATATGAAGAAAATCCATGAAGGGCTTCCCAACCGGGATATCCTGGAGGGCGACTACAGCCAGTACGGCCTGACGCGGGTGGAAACCTGCACGGTTTCGGGGCTGCGCGCCACGGACGCCTGCCGCAGCGACAGCATGGGCTACGGCACCGTCAGGGACTACTGGGTCACGCCGCCCACGGAATACTGCAACATGCACACGACGCTGCGCATCTGTCGGGACAGCGGGATGCCCGCCTCGGATTACTGCACGAACGTTTCGGAGGACGGCGTGATCGTCATCCCGCAGGGCCACGCGCTCTCCCGCTTCATCGGCACCAAATACGAGGATGTGCTGATCGAGTATCTGGGCAGCTACTGCATCTACGGACAGGAAACCACCTGCACCTGGCACACCTCCTCCTCCGGCAGCAGCGGCAGCTCGCAGGCAAACAGCAGCCTGATCTCCGATGCCGCCACCCTGCTGGTGCAGGCCCAGATGAAGCTGAATACGCTGGACGCCTATTCCTACCAGTACCAGCAGCTGCAAAACGCCATCGACAACCTGCAGTGGGCCATCAGCCAGCCGAACCTGAGCACCGAGGCCCTTGTGGACGCGATGAGCATCGTCACCCAGGCAATGGCAGGATACTGAGATGCAGCAGGTATACGAAGCCCTGACCGCCCTGCGCGCGCCGCTGCAGCAGGGAGAATACGACCTGCACCGCCTTGTGATGGACGCGCTGGACGCTTCCGGCATCCCCTGGGAGCACGAGGTGAAGCTCGCCCCGCGCTGCCGCATCGACCTGATGTGCGGCGGCGTGGGCATCGAGATCAAGCGCGGCAGGCCCGAACCGGCCCGCATCCGCGCACAGCTGGCGAAATACGCCGCCTGCCCGCAGGTGACGGCCCTGATCCTCGTATCGGAGAGAACCGTGCCCGTGCCCCGGCAGCTCGGCGGCAAGCCGGTTCGGGTCATCTGCCTCAACCGCCTGTGGGGCATCGCGCTGTAACCGCCCCAAGGGAGAGTACGAATGGATTACGAAATGGACTACCTGGACGAGCTGCTCCTCGAGCCGCCCGAGGAACCGGAGGACGAGCTCCTTCCGGCCTACCTGCGGGAGCCGCCGCAGCCCGCGCACACCTTCGGCACCCTGTCCTACAACCGCCGCAGCAAGTGCTGGACGGTAAAGGGCGATCCGTCCGTGACGGAGATGTGCAAGCGGCTCTTTCCCGGCAGCGCCGGAAGCCGCCGGGGCGAGGCGCGGTTCACCGCGCACCGGCGGATGGTGGGCGATCTGCTGTGGCTGATGCTCCGCTTCCCGCTGGAAATCGCCCCCCGCGACCGGGCGCTGTGGGACAGGGCCGTGGCCGACTGCCGGGAGCATGCCGTGCGCCGGGAGCTCGCCGCCCGGCTGCCCGAGCGCATATCGCCGCCCGAGGGCACCTTCACGGGCGAGCTGCGCCCCTTCCAGCAGGAAGGTCTGGCGTTTCTGCTTCGGCACGACCGCTGTCTGCTGGCGGACGAAATGGGTCTGGGCAAGACGGTGCAGGCGCTGGCCTACCTTGCCACGACGAACGCCTTTCCCGCCCTCATCATTCCGCCCGCGCACCTGACGCGCAACTGGACGGAGGAAGCCTGCCGCTTTCTGCGGCTGCAGGGCGAGATGCCGCGCGTGCACGTCATTCGCGGGCTGAAGCCCTATGAACTGCCCGAAGCGGACATCTACATCATGCACTACCTCCTCTTGCGCGGCTGGAAGGAGGTGCTGCCGGGGCTGGGCTTTCAGGCGGTCATTCTGGACGAGGTGCAGGAGCTGCGCCACGCCGGGACGGAAAAATACTCCGCCGCCTCGCTCCTCTCGGAAAGCTGCGAGCGCGTCATCGGCCTGTCCGGCACCCCCATCTACAACACCGGCGGCGAAATCTGGAACGTCATCAACATCCTTGACTTCCATTTCCTTGGCGACTGGGAGAGCTTCTCCCGGGAGTGGTGCTATGGCTACGGCAACGCCGTGGTCGTCAAGCCCGAGCTGCTGGGCGCGTATCTGCGCCGGGAAGGGCTGATGCTGCGCCGCACCAAGCAGGAGGTACTCAAGGAGCTGCCGCCCAAGCGCCGCGCCGTGCAGGAGCTGGACTGGAACGACCGGCTCTACGCCCAGCTGATGGCGCCGGTGCTGCCGGACATCCTCCGCTGGAAGCAGGACGGCACCCTCACGCCCTCCGCCCGCGCGATGCTGGAGGAATCCATCTCCCAGCACGCACGGCAGGCCACCGGCATCGCCAAGGCCCCCTATGTGTGCCAGTTTGTCCGGGCGCTGCTGGACGCGGGCGAAAAGGTGCTGCTTTTCGCGCACCATCACGCGGTCATGGACGCCTACGGGCAGGAATTGAAGCATTATCATCCCGGCTTCATCACCGGCCGGGAGACCATCGGCGCGAAGGCTCAGGCGGTCGACCGCTTCATGGCGGGTCGGACGGATCTGCTGTGCATCAGCCTGCGCGCCGCCAGCGGCCTGAACCTCCAGCGCGCCACCTGCGTGGTTTTCGGCGAGCTGGACTGGTCGCCCGCCGTGCACTCCCAGGCGGAGGACCGCGCCCACCGCATGGGGCAGGAGGACAGCCTGCTGTGCTACTACCTCGTCGCGCCGCAGGGCTCGGACGCGGTGATGCAGGAGGCGCTGGGTCTGAAGGTGAGCCAGTTTGTGGGCCTGATGGGGGATACGCCGGTCAGCCCGGCGGAATCCGCCGCCGCCGCCAGCCAGGCGCGCCGCCATGTGGAATGGATTGCCGCGCAGATGGCGCAGTCTGAATGAAGCACGATCAGATTCCGGAGGAGAAAGCCATGAAGGTGGAAGCGCCCCGCATTCCCGAAGCCCTTGAGGAGCATTTTGAGCTCCCGGACGAGGACGAATTCGACAGCTGCCTGTTTGCCGAAGCCTACATGGCCCATGAACGGATGCGCGCCCGGGAATTCCGCGGCTGCGTGTTCCGCCGCTGTACGCTGACCGACGCGGATCTGACCCGGGCGGGGTTTGCGGACGTATGGTTCGATCACTGCGACCTGAGCCGGGCGAACCTTGACACCGCCGTGTTCCAGCGGGTACGCTTCGATACCTGCCGCCTCTCCGGCGCGGACCTGGTCAGGGCGATTCTGCGGTCCACCGCCTTCATCGGCTGCAGAGCCGATTATCTGAACCTGTCCGAGGTCAAAGCCGATCGCGTGGCATTCACAGACTGCAGCCTGACGGAAGCCGCCGTCGAGGGCGCTGTCCTCAAAAACGCCGCCTTCACGGACTGCGACCTGACCCGGGCGACGCTGTTCCGCACGCCCCTTGCCGGCCTTGACCTTCGCACCTGCCAGCTGGACGGGCTGACTGTCAGCCTGCCCGACCTGCGCGGGATGGTGGTGACCCCGGCGCAGGCCGCAGAGCTGGCAAAGCTGCTGGGGCTGGTGGTCAGGTAATACAATTCTTCGTTGATTGCCCCATCCTGCCGATGCCAAAAGGAGAATGCCCATGTCCGACCTGATTCTCGGCTGTCACCTGTCCGCCTCCAGGGGGTACCTGCACATGGCGAAGGAGGCCGTGTCCATCGGCGCGAACAGCTTCCAGTTCTTCACCCGCAATCCGCGGGGCGGAAGCGCAAAGGCGCTTGATTTGCAGGACATCGCCGCCTACCGCGCCTATGCGCAGGAACACGGCTTCGGCCAGATTCTCGCCCATGCGCCCTACACCCTCAACGGCTGCTCCGCCGACCCGGCCGTCCGCGATTTCGCCCACCGCACGCTGCAGGATGATCTGCAAAGGCTGGAGGCCATCCCCGGCAGCCTGTACAACTTCCATCCCGGCAGCCATGTGGGACAGGGCACGGAAGCCGGCATCGCCCATATCGCCGGCATGCTCAACAGCGTACTCCTTGACGGCATGCACACCACTGTGCTGCTGGAAACGATGGCCGGCAAGGGGAGCGAGATCGGCGGCAGCTTTGAGGAGCTGAGGGCGATCATCGACCGGGTGGAGCGTTCGGACGCTCTCGGCGTCTGCCTGGACACCTGTCATGTGCACGACGCGGGCTACGATATCGTGAATGACCTTGACGGCGTGCTGGAGCGCTTTGACCGCATCCTCGGCCTTGACCGGCTGAAGGCCCTGCACATCAACGACTCAAAGAACCCGTGCGGAGCCCGGAAGGATCGCCATGAAAAGCTGGGCGAGGGCTGCATCGGGCTGGACGCAATCCTGCGCGTCACAAACCACCCGGCGCTGCGTCACCTGCCCATGCTGCTGGAAACGCCCAACGAGCTGCCGGGCTATGCGGCAGAAATTTCGCTGCTGAAGGAGCATCATGCATGATTGAGGTGTCCGCAGGCGTTATCTATAATATGGAAGGCCGCGTCCTGATCTGCCGTCGGGGCGCGGGACGCCATCACGCGCACCTGTGGGAGTTCCCCGGCGGCAAGCGCGAAAGCGGCGAAACGGCGGCGGACTGCCTGGCCCGCGAGCTGCTGGAGGAGCTGTCCCTGCCGGTTCGCGACATCCGGAAAATGGACGAGCGTGCCTGCGAGGGCATCCGCTTCACCTTCCTGACCGCCCGCACCGATGGGCAGCCCATCCGCACCGAGCATGAGGATGTGCGGTTCGTCACCCCCTCGGAATTGCTGCGCTTCGACTTCTGCCCGGCGGACGGGCCCATTGCCCGCAAACTCGCGCTGCAAAGCATCCGGCATGTGTTCTGGGACTTCGACGGAACCCTCATGGACAGCTATCCGGCAATGGTTCGGGCGTTCACGGCGGCTGCGGCGGAATACGGCGTCTCCGTCGCGCCGGAGCGCACCCTCGACCTGATGAAGGACTGTTTGACGCACTGCTGCGAGGTCGTCGGCGCGGAGAACAACATCCCGGCAGCGGCGCTGTACCATGCCTTCCGCAGGCATGAGGAGGACGAGCTGCTGCGCGGCTTGCCGCCCATGCCCGGGATTCCCGAAACGCTGCGCGCGATGCGGCAGGCAGGCGTGAAGCACTATGTCGCCACGCACCGCGATCTGGTCTGCCGGGAATTGCTGGACAGAGCCGGGCTGCTGACCTGCTTCAGCGGCTTCGTCACCCGGGAGGACGGCCTGCCCCGCAAGCCCGCGCCGGAGATGCTGCTGCACCTGATGGACAGGCACGGGCTGAACCCGGCGGAATGCATGATGGCCGGCGACAGACCGCTGGACACGGAATCCGGGCGGAACGCGGGCATCCTGTCCGTGCTGATCGACCCGGAGGATCGCTTCCCGGACGCGGTGTGCGATCTGCATATCCGCAATCCCCTGACGGAGCTGGCCCCGGTCATGGGCCAAACAGCCAGGGATGTCCCTCCCGAGGCGGGAAATACTTGATTGATATGGAGGATACCATGCGAAAACTGCTGTGTATGCTGTTCTGCCTGACGCTGCTGCTGCCGGCGCTGCCGGTGCTGTCCGAGGTGGCAACGCTCTCCATCGAGGAACCCGAGGGCGCCGTCCGTCCCGGCAAGGCCGTCCTGCTGACCTTCAGCGTGCCTGCCGCCGGGGAATGCGACCTGCTGCTGCTGGATGCGGACGGCAGCACAGTGCAGCCCATCGTGCTGGCGCAGCCCGTCAGCACGGGCGTGAACCACCTGTGGTGGAACGGCACCTATCAAGGTGCGCCCGCGCCCGAGGGCAGCTACGCCCTGACCCTTGTCCAGAATGGCGTGAGCGTCAGCGTCCCGGTCACCGTCGGCACGATGGCGCCCTACATCACCGCCATCACCGCCCGGAAGGACGCTGAGAACGCCGTGATGACCGTCGATTTCTACGCCAGCGTGAGCGGTCTGCTGACGGTGGGCATTTGGGCGGGCAACGCCTGGACGCTCCAGCAGAACCTGCAGATTTCCACCGGCAGCAACAGCATCACCTGGAACGCGGCAGGCATGACGCCGGATACCTCCGCCGTGACCCTGACCCTGACGGACGCGACAGGCTTCTCCTCCAACGAGGAGCACATCGCCGTTTCGCCGGAGGAATTCGGCATCACCTTTGCCACGCCCGCGCCCACGGAGACGCCGACCGCAACGCCCACGGCAGCGCCGACGGCGTCCCCCACCCCCACCGCCACCCCGACGGCGACGCCCACCGCCACCCCGACGGCAACGCCGACCGCAACCCCCGCCCCGACCCCCACGCCCACCCCCAACATCACCTTCACCCCCTCCTACGGCAGCCCCTATGCCGAAATAGAGGGAGAAGCGCCCAACTACTGGAACACCCCCATGGACATCACGGACGAGGAGGCCATCTGGGCCATGCTGTCCGCGCCCATCACGGTGATCAACGCAAGCTTCAAGAGCCAGACAAAGGTCTACGCCGAGCCGAGCGACAAGAGCCGCGCCGTGGCGGTTGTGACGGGCAAGAGCCAGGGCGTGCGCGTCATTGAGGAAACGGGGGACGGCTGGACGCTGATCGAGCTGTACTCCTCCACCTTCCACGACAACTCCATCGAGGCGTGGAACATGCTCGTGCAGGGCTATGTCAGGACGAGCACCCTCATGACGCAGGAAGTCAACAAGAAGTATGGCATCGTCGTGGACAAGCTGACCCAACGCGCCTATCTGTTCAGCGAGGACGGGCTGATTTCGACGCTGCTGGTCTCCACCGGTCTGGCCAATGCAGATCAGCCCTACAACGAAACCCGCTCGGGCGAGTTCCTTTACATCAGCCCCACCGGCGGCTTCAAGTCGGACAACATGTACTGCCCGCTGGCCATGAAGTTCAATGACGGCGATCTGCTGCATGAGGTGCCCTACATCCAGCGCTATGAGGGCGGATCGAAGATCTACACCGCCACCGAGCCCTACCTGGGCCAGCGCGCCAGCCACGGCTGCATCCGCGTCCAGCGCAAAAAAACGCCCGAGGGCATCAACATGCAGTGGATCTGGGATAATAGGAAGGAGATCGGCCGCATCGTCATCTGGGAGGACTGGCAGGGCCGGCAGCTGGAATACCCGGACGACGAATTGCTGCTCTACTACAACCCCAACGGCGGCTCCTACTACCACCGGGGCCCAACCTGCGCCAGCGCGAAATCGACCGTCCGGTTTGAGACCTTCCCCTATTCCGATCTGGACGCGGACGGGTGCGCCGAGCTGGAGTTCTGCCCCTACTGCGCCCCTGCCCTGCGCCGCGCGGAAATCGACGCGGTGAACGAAGCCCACGCCTTCAGTGGCGACCACGATCCCATCCTGACGCAGGCGCGGATGAAGTACCTGAAATCCATACCCTTCGAGGAGCTGACGCCCGGCGAACTGCGCTACTGGGTGGACGAATCGGACGAGGACTGACGGAGGTGACCGACCTCAATGAACATCGTAGACTACATCATCATCGGCGTGATCGGCATTTCAGTGCTGTTCGGGCTGTACCGCGGCTTCGTCAGCAGCGTGCTGAACGTGGGCGGCGGTCTGGCGTCCTTTCTGGGAGCCTTCTGGCTGTACCCGAAAATGGCGGCGCTCATCCAGTCCAACGAAGGGCTGCAGAAGACCCTTGCGTACTATCTGGAGCCCGGCTCCGGCCTTGACCTGGCGATGTCCGAAACCAACGTGACCGCGCTGGGCTCCTCCGGCGTGCAGCAGGTGCTGGACAAGGTATCCCTTCCCGCACCGCTGGATTCCATCCTGCGCGTCAATCTGGAGAACTCCGTCTTTTCCAACCTCGGCATCTCCACCGTCGGCGAGTATGTCAACCAGACGATTCTGCAGGCCAGCATCAACATCCTGTGCTTCGTGATCTGCTTCATCCTGATGTACTTCGTCGTTTCCTGCCTGTTCAACATGATCCGCGCGATCTTCAGGTTCCCGGTGCTCAAGCAGCTGGACGGGCTGGCGGGCGGCATTTTCGGTCTCCTGCGGGGGCTGCTGCTGTGTCTGGCCGTTTTCACCCTGGTGCCGCTGGTGCAGACGATGGTTCCCATGGATTTGATCGACGAGCTGCTGGACGGCAGCGCCCTTGCGCCCGTTTTCATGAACGGCAACCTCATCACCGCCATCATGAACGGCAGGCTGTAGCAGGAGATTGCCGACCCCATCGCGAATACTGCCTCCCTGAAGAAGTCAATCTCAGGGAGGCATTTTCTATGATCGCTGAAATTCTCTGCATCGGCACGGAGCTGCTGATGGGACAGGTGCTCAACACCAACGCGCAGTTCCTTTCCCGCCGCCTGTCCGCGTTGGGCATCAGCCAGTATCATCAAACGGTCGTGGGCGACAACGCCGAACGGCTCGAAGCCGCCTATCGCCTCGCCCTTCGCCGTGCGGACGTGGTGATTACCTCCGGCGGCCTTGGCCCCACGGTGGATGACATCACCAAGCGCGTCGCCGCCAAAGTCGCCGGGCAGGAGCTCGTGCTGTTCCCCGAGGCCGAAAGCATGGTGCGCGAGCGTTTCCGCCAGTATCACAGGGACATGACCCCCAACAATCTCTCCCAGGCGATGTTCACCCCGGACACGACGCTCCTGCTCAACCCCAACGGCACCGCGCCGGGCGCCATCGTCCCCATGGGCGGCGGCAAGGTCGTCATTCATCTGCCCGGCCCGCCCATGGAGCTGGAGCCGATGTTCGTCGATCAGGTGGAGCCCTACCTGCTGCGGCGCTCCGGGCGCGCGCTGGTGAGCCGCTACATCCGCATCTTCGGCATGGGGGAAGCCGAGGTGGACAGCCGTCTGCGCGACCTGATGGACGGCAGCAACCCGACCCTGTCGCCCTACTGTTCTCTGGGAGAGGTGATGCTGCGGGCGACAGCCTCCGCGGATACCGCCGAAGGGGCCGCAGCCCTGCTGCCGCCGCTGCTTGCGCAGGTGCAGGAGCGTTTGGGTGATGTGATTTACGCCATTGAGGAGGATGACCGCGGATCTCTGGCGAAGTCCGCCGTGGAAGCCATGAAGGCGCTAGGCTGGACCTGCGCAACCTGCGAGAGCCTGACGGGCGGCATGATCGTGTCGGCGATGGTCGGGGTGCCCGGAGCCTCCAGCGTGGTGCGCGGCGGGCTGGTGACCTATCAGACGGATACGAAAACGCTGCTGGCGGGCGTACCGGCAGAGGTGATTGCCCAGTATGACGTGGTGAGCGCGGAGGTTGCCCGGGAGATGGCCCGGGGGACGAGGGAGAAGCTGGGCGTTGATATCGCCGTGAGCGCGACGGGCCTGGCCGGGCCGGATGGCGGAACGGCGGAAAAGCCGGTGGGAACGGTGTTTGTGGGCGTAGCGACCCGGGAGAAGGTATGGGCGCTGCCCCTTTCCCTGACGGGCAACCGGGAGCGCATCCGCACGCTCACGATGAAGCACGCGCTGAACGCGCTGCTCCGCACCGCCTTGTCTTCATACAACGGCATGCCGTGATATCCCCCTGCCCGGGCTGTGTGAGGGGCGTGCCATGAACGAAACGCAGTATCAGTCATGGCCCCGCAGCCTTTGATATTCGCACACGCCCTCTGCGATTGCTTCCGCGAGCTTCGCCTGATACGCTGCGTCCAGCAGCAGCTTTTCCTCCGCCGCATTCGACACAAACCCGCACTCCACCAGCACAGAGGGTACCTCCAGCTGCAGGATGAAGTAATCCCCCGCCATCGCCACCCGTTCCTTCCTGGGCTGCACACCGGCAATCAGCGCCGCCTGCACGCACCCGGCAAGCAGTCGGCCCTCCTCGCACCCGGCGCGATAAAACACCTGCGGCCCGGATTCCGACCGGCTTCTGTACTCATTCATGTGGATCGACAGCACCATGTCCGCGCCGCCGTCCACCGCCAGGGCCACCCGGTTCTGCATATCCTGCCGCTTTTTGGTCAATGCCGCAGGCCGCTGTGCCTCCACAAGATCCACGTCCTCCCGGCGGGTCATGAGCACCCTTGCGCCGCGCTGGGTGAGGGCTGTTTCGACCTCCAGAGCCACAGCCAGATTCAGGTGTTTTTCCCAGATGCCGCTGTCCCTGCATTTTGCACCGCCGTCATAGCCGCCGTGTCCCGGATCGACGAGGATGGTCAGCCCGGCCAGGGGCCCGGAGGGCATGGGGGTGGGTGAGGGAACGGCGGTGGGAGCTCCCACAGCCGGTGCATCCCTATCCTTCCGCCAGGCTGCCACCGCGAGCAAGCCTCCGATCAGCACCAGCAGCGCCGCCGCAAGCGTCGCAAAGTGCTCTGCCTTCATCCTTGGGACGACGGGTCGCCTTTCATTCATCCTGCATCCCTCCGCCGGAAGGCTATGCTGAACACCGCCCGGTTATCCTCATCTTCGTCAAAGATGTGTCACCGGTTTCCGCCTTGCCTGTATTCAGCCGTATACAACACGCTCCGGGGCAGCCGGACGCGGCTCCGGGCGCTTTTGCAAGCGTTATTCACATTTGTAAAATTTCGCTTATACACAGCCAAAGACCTATTCATCCACAGTGTCCACAGGGTTATCCACAGCTTTATCCGCATCAAAGGGCGCTGTTTCGCTGATGTTCACAATGTTATCCCCATCATCCACAAATTATCCACAGCTTTCATCCACACGATCCACCGCTGTGGAGAACCCTGTGGATACCCTGCCCAATGCCCTATCCCCTGTTTACACATGTTGCAATACTGCATGACTATGCACATCCGTGCATTTTCGTCAGCAAATCCCTGTTGCAATCGGTCAGGATTGTCCCCAATGCGGACAAGAGCGAAACTTTTCGATCGACCGAAAACAGGAATTTCCCAAAGAAACACGAAATCCCCGCCTGTTCAGCGGGGATCAAACGATTATTTTTCCTTCTTGCTGCCCCGGATGGTCGCATCCGGCTTGGCAGCCTGCTTCATGAACGCAGAGGGGCTGATGCCGACAATATTTTTGAATTGCTTTGAAAAATGATAGGGATCCTGCATACCGACCTCAATGCCCGCCTGCCGGACCGTGTGCCCTTCCTCGCGCAGCAGCTCCTTGGCGCGCTCCATCTTGCAGTGGAGCACATAGGAAAGCGGAGGCATACCGACCTCAGCGACAAATCGCTTGCGGAAGGTCTCCATGGGCATGCGGGAAATGGCAGCCATCTCCGCAAGGGAGAAATTATCCCGGTACTGATTGGCGCGCAGGGTATCCACAACCTTGGCGATCTCATGGGAGAGCATCGCATCCATGGCCACAGGCTGTCCCCAATGGCTGGCCAGCATCCCGTACATCAGGTGCTGCAGCTGATAGGTCGCGTCGCTGGTGCCGCTGTGGCGCACCATCACCTGCACGATCTGCTTCGCCAGATACATCTGGCTGGGCAACGCAGCCTGACGCAGGGGCATATGCAGCAGTGCGCCCATCTTGCGCACAACCATGGGGGCAAGGGGGCCTTCCAGCGCAACCCAGACGCAGCGCGCCTGGTCGTTCACGGACAGGTACGCCGTCTTTTCCCCCGACGGCAGAAAGCAGGTGTCATTCGCCTTCAGAGCCAGCTGGGTATCCTGCCAGTGCAGCGTCACCTCGCCGGCCTCCACCGCGAACCATACCCATTGATCGTGGCTGATGATGGGATGATCGCCGGCGCCAAAGGTCGCCGTACCGGCTGCATGAATCCACGCGCCGCTTGCCTTTGTCAGGCTGCCGGGCTTATGCCAGCCCTCCGCCACGAGGGTTGTGGCGGATTCGCCAATGTTCGCAAACAGGTAGGACTCCATGCTTCCCATCCTCCTCAGACCAAATCAGACATTTTCCATTATGGACATTATATCGGCCAGTCTTCACATTGTCAAGGCGCAAACCTCTGTTTTCGCAGATTTTCTGCCCGGGGTAAATACCCACAGGAAATGGCAGATGAGTTTATGGGTTCCGGTGGTCGTGGGCATGATCGGCTGCGCGCTGGATGCAGCCCGCGAAGGCAGCCAGCGGCCTGGCGGCGACGGGTGTGCGTCAGGCGTTATCGCAGCAAAGCGGCGGTTGATGCGATTCATTGACAGCCGGCCTTCGGGCTGGCTGCTTTTTTAACCCCCGTTTTGACCCCTTCTATACTGAACAAACAAACTCAATGCGTTCATTTTGAACACAATTTTTTCATAGAAAACACCTGCAACCGTTGAGATTGCAGGTGTTTCGTGGTACGCCCGGCAGGATTCGAACCTGTGACCTTCAGAGTCGGAGTCTGACACTCTATCCAACTGAGCTACGGGCGCATGTCAGCTCAAATATGATACCACATCCGTTCCGGGATTGTCAACCTTGATTTTCCGTTTTATGTGCCGGTTTGTGCCAAGAGTGAATTCCCAAAGTCAATACCACTGCAGCTTGTCAAAATAGCCGTGGGAGGTGTCGGAGGGCCCGCAGGCAGTTCCCTCCTTTCATCATAGTGGCCGCAGCCACTTTTTGACACGCTGCACTGTGGCATTCACTTTGGGAATTCACACCCGGGATTTCAGCGTTTGTTCAGCGCCCTGTCGATGGCTTCGACACGCTGGCTCAGCGGCGGATGACTGTACTCCAGCACCACCAGCAGCGGAGACGGCGACAGGTGCGAGAAGTTCTCCTTCGCCAGCGTCTTCAGCGCGGCGGTGAGGTATTCGCCGTAGCCCTCCTTGACGGCCTGCTGATCGGCGCGATACTCGGCGCGGCGGCTGTAGGCGTTCATCATCATGCCCGTCAGCGGCTGCAGCAGGCCCAGACCCGCCCCCAGCAGCACATAGGCAAAGCCATAGTTGACCTCCGCAAAGCCAAAGGCTGTATGCAGCCCCGGGATGCGCACGCACAGCCAAACCGTCACAGCCATCACAAGCAGATTGACGAAGTTGAGCAGCTGCTGCTTGAGCACATCCTTATGCAGCCCGTGACCCAGCTCATGGGAGAACACGGCACAGATTTCGTCCGTGGTCATGGCGCGAAGCAGATTGTCAAAGAGCACAATCCGCTTGAGCCTGCCAAAGCCGGTGAAATAGGCATTGAGCTTGGTGGTGCGCCGGGAGGCATCCATCACCTCGATGGCCTTGACCTGATAGCCATGCTTCGTCAGCAGCGCCATCAGCTTTTCCTTCAGCTCGCCATCCTCCAGCGGCACAAACTTGTTGCCCATGCGGCTGAACACCGGGCCGTACAGGAAGGCAATCACCAGCGTGATGGCAAACACAGCGCCCGCAAAGAGCAGGATCACCCAGTCGCCCAGGGCCTGGTAGATCAGGGCCAGCAGGCTCATCAGGGCGATGGTGAGCACCAGCTCGAGCACGAACCCGCGCAGCTGGTCCGTCACAAAGGTCCTGACCGTGGAGCGGTTGAAGCCGTACTTCTGCTCGATGACCATGGTGTCCACCCAGTTCAGGCCGACATTGGCAACGGTTTCCACCAGCGCCTGGAACACCAGCACGGCGATCAGCTGCACATACACATTGCTGCCAAAGAGACCGGCTACGGCAGCATGGGCATTCAGGCACAGAAGCGCCACCGTGAGGATCAGACTGACCACGGTGGTCAGAATGCTCAGGCGGCTCTTCTCGGCGCTGTAGCGCTTCCAGCGCTGATAGGTTTCCGCATCATAGACATCCGCCACATTGGCGGGCGTGGGATTGTTGGCAGAACGGTAATGCACCATTTCCAGCAGCAGACGATAGCCATGCCCCGCCAGGACAAGGAGCAGGACGAGCAGCTTCCAGTTCATGAGGGTTCCTCCTTTTGCGGTATGGGAACAGTATAGCGCATTTGCCCGGCAGGTTCAAGGGATATTTTCATCCCCCTCTTGTGAACGCTTCCCGTTTATGATACAATCCGTCAGAATACCGAATCATCCATCAGGGAGGCTTCATCCAATGTCCGCACTTCTGCTGGCGGTGATCTACGCCGCCTTTATCAGCCTCGGCCTGCCGGACTCCGTGCTGGGCGCGACCTGGCCGACGATGCATCTGCAAATGAATGTGCCGGCGTCCTATGCCGGTCTCCTGTCCACGCTCATTTCGCTGGGCACGGTGCTCTCCAGCCTCATGAGCGACCGAATCACCCTGAAGCTCGGCCCGGGCAAGGTTACTGCCATCAGCGTGGCGCTGACGGCGGCGGCGCTCTTTGGCTTTTCCTGCGCGACGGAGTTCTGGATGCTCTGCCTGATCGCCATCCCCTACGGCCTTGGCGCGGGCAGCATTGACGCGGCGCTGAACAACTATGTCGCCCTGCATTATTCCAGCCGCCACATGTCCTGGCTGCACTGCATGTGGGGCGTGGGCACCTCGGTCGGGCCGGTCATCATGGGCTGGGTGCTGACGGGCGGCAACGATTGGCCGATGGGCTATCGGATCATCGCGCTGATGCAGCTTGTGCTGACGGCCGTCATCGTGCTGAGCCTTCCCTTGTGGCGCAGACACCCCGGTGCGGACAGCGCGCAGAAGAACGGCAAGCCTGCCCGGGCGATTCCCCTGCGCGAGCTGCTGACCATGCCCGGCGCACGGGCGGTGATCCTGACGTTCTTCTGCTACTGTGCGCTGGAGTCCACCGCCGGACTGTGGGCCAGCAGCTTTCTGGTGCGCCATCATCACCTGACGGAAGCCACCGCAGCCTTCTGCGGAAGCCTGTTCTACATCGGCATCACGGCAGGACGCGCGGTGAACGGTTTCCTGACCATGCGGTTTTCGGACACGCAGCTGGTGCGCGCAAGCCTGGTCATCATGGTATCAGGCGCGGCGGTGCTGCTGCTGCCGCTTGGGGAATGGGCTGCGATGGCCGGTCTGGTCATCTTCGGCCTGGGCTGCGCGCCGGTCTATCCGTGCATCATTCACGCGACCCCGGCACGGTTCGGCGCGGAGAAATCGCAGGCGTTCATCGGCGTGCAGATGGCCTCCGCGTATCTGGGTACGACGCTGATGCCGCCGCTGTTCGGCATGCTGGGCTCAGCCATCGGCATGTGGCTGTTCCCGGTTTTCCTGCTGGCACTGCTGGCAGTGATGACGGTGATGCATGAGCGGCTGATTCAGGTGACCGAGGGCAGCCGCGTGCAGGGATGAGATCATCACCCAATATGGTGAAGGCCGTGCTTCCGGGTCAGGGAAGCACGGCCTCAGCGTGTCGAAAAAGTGCTTAAGCCACTTTTTCGAGGAATTGCACTCCGTCACTGTCAGGGCTGCGAGCAGCCCTGACGGCCGTTCCTCCGTGTAAGGAAAGTTTCCGGCAGAGCCGGAAA
>JBJEUF010000029.1:0-22388 GCA_051883695.1 Aristaeellaceae bacterium | reverse complement strand
ACGGCAAGCGTACCGCGCCCGCCGCTCTGAAGATCGCCTGCGACCTGGTGGACGAGGGCATGATCGACGAGAAGAAGGCCGTCGCCATGATCGAGCCCCGTACGCTCGACACCCTGCTCCATCCCCAGTTCGATGCGGCTGCCCTGAAGAAGGCTGCCCCCATCGGCAAGGCTCTGGCTGCTTCTCCCGGCGCTGCTGCCGGTAAGATCGTCTTCACCGCTGAGGACGCCAAGGAATGGGCTGCCCGCGGCGAGAAGGTCGTTCTGGTTCGTCTGGAGACCTCTCCCGAGGACATCGAGGGCATGATGGCTGCGCAGGGCATCCTGACCGTTCGCGGCGGCATGACCTCCCACGCTGCCGTTGTGGCCCGCGGCATGGGTACCTGCTGCGTGTCCGGCTGCACCGAAATCGCCATGGACGAGGAGAACAAGCAGTTCACCCTGGCCGGCAAGACCTTCTATGAGGGCGATGAGCTGTCCCTGGACGGCTCCACCGGCAACATCTATGACGGCCTGATCCCCACCAAGGAAGCCGAGATTGCCGGCGAGTTCGGCCGCATCATGGCCTGGGCTGACCAGTACCGCACCCTGAAGGTTCGCACCAATGCCGACTCTCCCCGTGACGCCATCAAGGCTCGTCAGCTGGGCGCTCAGGGCATCGGCCTGTGCCGTACCGAGCACATGTTCTTCGAGGAGGGCCGTATCGGCGCCTTCCGTGAGATGATCTGCTCCGACACCGTGGAAGAGCGCGAGGCTGCTCTGGCAAAGATCATGCCCATGCAGCAGGCTGACTTCGAGGGCCTGTACGAGGCCATGGAGGAGTATCCCGTCTGCATCCGCTTCCTGGATCCCCCGCTGCACGAGTTCGTGCCCACCACCGAGGAGGACATCGCCGCGCTGGCTGAGGCCCAGGGCAAGACCGTCCAGCAGATCAAGGACATCATTTCCTCCCTGCATGAGTTCAACCCCATGATGGGTCACCGTGGCTGCCGTCTGGCTGTCACCTATCCTGAAATCGCTGCCATGCAGACCAAGGCCGTCATCCGTGCTGCCCTGGCTGTGAAGGGCCGTCATCCCGAGTGGAACATCGTTCCCGAGATCATGATCCCCCTGGTCGGCGACGTGAAGGAGCTCAAGTTCGTCAAGAACGTCGTGGTCAAGACCGCTGACGCTGAGATCGCCGCTGCCGGCGCTGAGCTTAAGTACGAGGTCGGCACCATGATTGAGATTCCGCGTGCCTGCCTGACCGCTGACGAAGTGGCACAGGAAGCCGAGTTCTTCTGCTTCGGCACCAACGACCTGACCCAGATGACCTTCGGCTTCTCCCGTGACGACGCGGGCAAGTTCCTGAACGCCTACTATGAGGCCAAGATCTATGAGAACGATCCCTTCGCCAAGCTGGACCAGAACGGCGTGGGCAAGCTGATGCAGATGGCCATCGAGAAGTCCAAGGCCACCGGCAGGAAGCTGCACTACGGCATCTGCGGCGAGCACGGCGGCGATCCTGTGTCCGTCGAGTTCTGCCACAAGATCGGCCTGGACTATGTGTCCTGCTCTCCCTTCCGTGTGCCGATCGCCCGTCTGGCTGCTGCTCAGGCTGCGATCAAGGGCTAATCCGCTCTCACAAGCAATATCGGCGGCTCCTGTCTTCGGACGGGAGTCGCCTTTGTGTTGACATGGGACGAATTGTGGTGTATGATGCTTTCAACGAAGGGAGGCGATTCCATGGCGATTGAGCTTCGCAGGCTGACGGTTGACGATGGCGAGGATGTGTATGGATTCCTGCAGAAGCTGCCAGCGGATGAGAACGGTTTCATGAACCCGATGGCGGGTAAAACGAGGGAAGCCTTCCGCTTATGGCTCAGGTGTCAGGCGGAGAGCGCGGAGAAAACCGTGATCGAGGACGGATGGCGCGTGCCTCAGGCAACCTACTGGCTCTATGCGGACGGAATCCCGGTGGGGGTGGCGAAGCTGCGTTACTTTCTGACGGACGCGCTGCGCGAATCCGGCGGGCATATCGGCTATGCCATTGCGCCCGATGCGCGGGGCTGGGGATTGGGGACGGAATTGCTCCGGCTTGTGCTGCATGAAGCGGCGCTCCATGGGATCGAGCGGGCGCTGATCACGGTGCACAGCGATAACCCCGCGTCCGTGCGGGTGGCCTGCAAGTGCGGCGGACAGATCGAGCGGGTGACAGAGGATCGCTACTATATCTGGTGCGTGTGCAGATGAAACAATCCGAGCGGAAGGCGTCGGAAGCTGGCATCAGCGGTGGCATGAGCATGCAGGCAATGCATTTTCGTGCCGGATTCTTGCAGAAAGCCTGAAAAAACCCGATTTACCCCTTGCAATTTCATCCTGATTTGTGCTATAATAAGAGGCGTTGAAAACGGGCGGTCCGCTGATCGGGTTCTCTGACCTCATGCAGAGCCGGTTATGAACGTCTATGATGGAAGGAGGAACCAACATGAGCGAAATCATCCGTTCTATCGAAGCCAAGCAGCTGCGTAACGACGTGCCCGCGATCGCTGTCGGCGATACCGTCCGCGTGCAGGTGAAGGTTGTTGAGGGCAAGAACGAGCGTCTGCAGGCCTTTGAGGGCGTGGTCATTGCCAAGCGCAATGGCGGCATCCGCGAGACCTTCACCGTGCGCCGCGTGTCCTACGGCATCGGCGTTGAGCGTACTTTCCCCCTGCACAGCCCCCGTCTGGGCAGCATCACCGTGATCCGTCATGGTAAGGTGCGCCGCGCGAAGCTGTATTACCTGCGCTCGCTGCAGGGCAAGGCCGCCAAGATCAAGGAAGTCAAGCGCGTGTAATCGCATTGCCTGCCTGCGGCAGTACACGAGAGAGTTTCGGCTCTCTCGTTTTTGTTTTGTCATAAATGCGTGATGACCTCCATATCCATGGGACAGACATCGAAATGCTGATCTGATGGAGGGGAGAATATGGAGAACAGCTCGGCCTTCAACCTGTATCGGGATATCGCGGAGCGGACGGACGGGGATGTGTATCTGGGTGTCGTGGGGCCTGTTCGGACGGGTAAGAGCACCTTTATCGCCAGATTCATGGAGCAGCTGGTGCTGCCCAAGCTGCCGGAGAGCCCCAAAAAAGCCCGTATCGCGGATGAGCTGCCCCAGTCCGGCTCGGGCCGCACCATCATGACCACGCAGCCCAAATTCGTACCGGGCGAAGCCGTGACGGTTTCCCTTGGGGAGAATACGCCTGTTCGGGTGCGCCTTGTGGACAGCGTGGGCTACCTGGTGCGCGGCGCGCTTGGCGTATCCGAGGAGGACGGGACGCGCATGGTACATACGCCGTGGTTCGATGAGGACATCCCCTTTGAGCAGGCGGCGGAAATCGGCACCCGGAAGGTCATGACCGACCACGCGACCATCGGCCTGGTCGTCACGACGGACGGCAGCATCACCGAGCTGCCCCGGAATGCCTACACGGAGGCCGAGGAGCGCGTCATCGGCGAACTGAAGGCGCTTGGCAAGCCGTTCGTGATCGTCCTGAACTCGGCCACGCCGCGCAATGCCGAAACGCTGACCCTGCGGGATTCGCTGGAAGACAAGTATGCTGTGCCGGTGATGCTGCTCAATGTGAAGGAAATGCAGGTTGAGGACATTCAGCGCGTGCTGGAGTCGGTTCTCCTGGAATTCCCGCTGCGGGAAGCGCGGCTGGCTGTTCCGGCCTGGCTCAGTGCGCTGGATATGGATCACTGGCTTGTGCAGCATGTACTGGAGGGCGTTCGCGCGGCGGGAAGCACGACGCGCGTCATGCGGGAAACGGATGTGTTCGACGCATCCTTTGCGTCATCGCCCTATACGGAGGGGGTGCAGAGCCTTCGCTTGCATCCCGGGGAAGGCCGGATGGACTTCACCATGCCGATGAAGGAGGGCCTGTTCAACCGTGTCCTCGGTGAGGAATGCGGGACGGAAATTCGCGGCGATGCGCATCTGCTGTCGCTGATGAAGGAGCTGGTTCATGCCAAGGCTGAATACGATCATGTGGCGGATGCGCTGGCCTCTGTCCGGAGCACCGGATATGGCCTGGTGACCCCGCAGCAGAACGAGCTTTCCCTTGAAGAACCGGAGCTTGTGCGGCAGGGGAGTCAGTTCGGCGTGAAGCTCAAGGCCCATGCGCCGTCCCTGCATCTGATCCGGGTGGACATCGAAACCGAGGTGACGCCGGTGGTTGGCACGGAGGAGCAATCGGCGGACATGGTGCGTCAGCTGAACGAGGAATTCGCGACGAATCCGCAGAAGGTCTGGGAAACGAGCTTCTTCGGGCGTTCTCTGGACAGCATGGTGCGGGAAGGCCTGAGCAACAAGCTGATGCGGATGCCGCCGGATGCACAGGAAAAGGTGCAGGAGACCCTCACGCGCATCGTCAATGAGGGTGAAGGCGGCATGATCTGCATTCTGCTGTGAGGTGAGCAGGATGGCGTTGCTCCTCAAGGGCGGGATGCTGATGACGATGACGGAGCAGGGGACTTTTGCCGGAGATGTGCTGATAGCTGAGGGACGGATCCGGCGCGTTGCGCCTGAAATTGACACCGCCGAAACGGCGGACGCGCAAGTGCTTGACGTGACCGGCTGCGTGGTGCTGCCGGGCATGATTGACATGTGCATTGACGCAGCCGCGCTGCACCATGATTACATGTATGCGATGATGCTGAATTCGGGCATCACATCGGCGCTTGTGCGGGATGATGAGCGCCGGGAAATGTATATCATGGACAGCGAAGGCTGTCGGGAGAGCGGCGTGATTGCGATTCGGACGGATGGCGCCGATTCCGACTGGGCTGTTGAGCAGGCCCGAATGGGATTGGAGCTCGGGAAGAAGGTACTGCTCAGCGGGCTGGATGAGCGGATGTGCACGCGTTTCCTGGAGGCGATAGGCGAGGGGGGAAGGGGGGTGATCCTCCTGAACCCGCCGGTGACAGAAGGGCTGGCAGAGCGGATTGCAGCCTGTGGGTGCGATGCGCTCATCGGCGTGCGGCGGTGCGGCGCCAGCCCATGGCAGGATGCGTCCAGGCTGGATGCGTTGGGCGTCCGGGTCGCGGTCAGCACCTGCTATCCGGCCGCCAAGCTGCGGCTGCTGCCGGTGTGCATCAGCCTGTGCGTCCGCGATGGCATGCCAAGGAGCCGCGCGCTCTGTACGGTCACGGGCACGGCTGCGGACATTCTCGGATTCGCAGATCGGGGAAGAATAGCGCCCGGGATGCGCGCTGATCTGGCAGTATTCGATGGCGACCCGCTGCTGCTGGCGACCTCCCACGTGATGACCCTTGCCGCGGGCAGAATGGTACGCAGATCGTGCAGATAGGCAATGACCGCAAATCAGAATGCCGCTCCCTGTAATGCCAGGGAGCGGCATGAAGTATATATCGGACCTTCTTTACCCCTTGACAGCACCGGCGACCATACCCTTGATGATCTGCTTGCTGAAAATGAAGTAAAGGATCACAATGGGCAGCATGGTAATCAGCATAGCGGCCATTTGCTTGGGATAGTCCGAACCGAACTGACCCTTGAACTGTGTCAGCGCCAGCGGTACGGTCTGCAGATTGGCGTCATCAATCAGTACCAGCGCAAAGGAGAACTCGTTCCAGCAGCCGAAGATCTGGATGATGGCAACCGTAACCAGAATCGGCCTGCACATGGGCAGGATGATGCGCCATAGCGTATGGGAGAAGCTGGAGCCGTCAATGGCAGCCGCTTCCTCCATGGAAACCGGGATGCTCTTGACGTAGCCCTCCACGAGGAAGATACCCATCGGCAAGCCGAAGCTGATGTAGGGCAGCAGAAGCGTGTACCACTGGTTGTTCATGCCCAGTTCCTGAAAGACGACGTAGATGGGAACCAGCAGGGAGTGGATCGGGATCAGCATACCGGACAGGAACAGCAGATACAGCGGACGGTTCCACTTGGCCTTGATGCGGGAGAGGATGTAGCCCACAACGAAGGAGAACACCACAATGCAAAGAATGCTGATCGCGGTGGTGCGCACCGAGTTCCACATGGACTCGAACAGATGGTAGTCCTTGTTGGTAAGTATCTTCTCATAATTCTCCAGCGTAGGAGCCTTGGCGCCGAAAAGGCCGGGAATCGACAGCTTGTCAGCATTAAAAACACGCTTGGTTTTCAGGGAGTTGTAAGCCATCCAGAACAGCGGGAAAATGCAGCTCAGCGAGAAGATCCACAGCACGGCATCCATGGCAATGCCGCCGATGCGCGAGGATACCTTAACCTGGCTTTTGCGCTGGACACGCTGCTTCGTTTCCGTCATGCTCATCAATTCTCAACTCCTTTCGTAGCCTTCTTGACCAGCCACTGGGAACCGCCGATGACCAGCAGCGACAGCACGAAGATCGCAACAGAGATCGTGCTGCCATAGCCCATGTTGGAATCGCGGAAGGATGTGTTGTAGCCGTACATGGCCATAACCATGGATTTGGTGCCCGGGCCGCCGTTGGTCATGACGTAGATGTTATCGAAGGCCTTCATATTGCCGGCAATACACAGCGTCAGGCACACGAGCATTGTATTCTTGATGAGAGGCAGGGTGATGTAAAGAGCCTTCTGGAAGCCGTTGGCGCCGTCGATCTCCGCGCTCTCAAAGATTTCAGTGTCAATACCGGCAATCGCGGAGAACATGATGACCATGTAGTATCCGATGAATTGCCAGACCAGAGGGATGGAAACCGTGAGCATGACATTGCCGGTGCCCAGCCAGTTGGGCCAGTTCAGCCAGGTGCCGGACAGAATGCCCATCTTGCTCAGCACGGTGTTGAGGAGGCCGTCCTGCAGATAGATGATGTTCCAGATCATGCCGATACACACGGCGGAAATGGTGCTGGGGAAGAAGCCGAAGGTGCGGTGAACACCCTTGCAATGCGTCAGCTTGGAATTGGCAAACAGAACCAGAATGAATGCGATGCCAATCTGACCGATGATACATACGATGACCAGATAGAGGTTGTGCCCGAAGGCCTCCCAGAACACGCGGTCAGTCAGCAGGGTATGGTAGTTCGCAAAGCCGGTAAAGGACATGACGGGGCCGCCCTTCCAGTCATAGAAGCTGTAGATGAGGGCGCGGCAGAGCGGATAGAACACCGTAAAGACGAAAGCCAACACAGGGACGAGAAGATATAGCAGGATTGTAATTCTCTTTGGTTTGATGGATTGTAGCATGACATTCCCTCTCTTTCCGCCTGCTTTTCAGCCAGCCGTTTTCTCAAATGGAAAGGGCCGTTCCGCCGATCTGGAATCGGCAGAACGGCCCCACGTCAGCTAACAGACAATGAAGTCAGGCAGCTATTCGTGAATTAGTAGTTCGCCTCGTAGGCAGCCTGAGCGTTCTGAGCAACCTCTTCGGGCGTCATGTCGCCGTTCAGCATCGCCTGCAGATCCTGGTTGAACACGCCCCACACAGCGGAGTTGATGTAGGAGTCGTAGATCTCGCAGGTCTCGGTGTCCACATAGGACCAGTTGTAGAAGTCCTGGGTGATCTGGTCGAACTTGGACAGGTCAACTTCGCCGGCAGCGGTCAGGCCGCCCAGGGCGTAGTTCTCAGCCACATAGGTGGAGAAGGCGGGGCCGGTCAGCTCCTGCGCCAGGTCGATGGCGGCAGCCAGCTTGTCAGGATCCTCGGCAACCTTGGGGTTGATGGCCACGGCGTAGCCCAGGCCGATGTTCTGGGAGTTGGGCGCCTTGGTGGCGTCAGCGGGCTGGGGCAGCACGGCGAAGCCGATGTTGGCCCACTTCTCCGCGTCGGAATCCTTCAGGGTCGCGGCGATGTAGCTCTCGTCCCAGTTGCCGCCGATGAAGGCCGCAGCCTGGCCGGCGATGTAGTACTCGCGGGCGTCCTCGTTGGTGACGGTGTTGAAGTTGCTGTTGAAGATCTTGGTGTCGCAGAACAGACGCTTGGTCTCCTTCAGGCAGGCCACAAACGCCTCATCCGTGAAGGCGGCGCCTTCCTTGGCGATCAGGCTGGCGAACCATTCGGGACCGGTGTAGCGGTTGCCCAGGGTGGAGATGAAGCAGGAGTTCATCTGCCACTGGCCGCCGTTGCCGAAGGCCACGGGGATGATGCCCTGCGCGGTGAAGTACTCGGCAGCGGCCTCAACCTCAGCCCAGGTGGTGGGGAAGCTGTCATAGCCGGCTTCCTTCCACATAGCCTTGTCGTAGATCACAACGGTGCAGGTGCCGCCGGTCAGCACCGGGAAGCCGTAGATCTTGCCCTCGGTGGTGAAGGGGGTGAAGTAAGCGGTGTTGTAATCAGCGTAGTAGGGGCTCTGAGCGATGATCTCGGTCAGATCCAGCACCAGGCCCTGCTTAGCCCAGCTGATGGTGTTCATGCCCTGGAGCAGGAACACGTCAGGCAGGTTGGAAGTCTGAGCGGCGATCTTGATCTTGTACTCAGCGTTGGCGATGACGGTCTCGTTCAGCTTGACGTCGGGATGCGCAGCCTGCCAGGCAGCCAGCACGGTACGGAAGCCATCGGAGCCGCCGTTGCCCTGAGACTCCTCAGAGGTAGAGAAGTGCATGATGGACAGCTCGCCCTTGTACTCCAGATCGGACGCGGCAACGGGAGTTGCGGCGAAGGCGGAGACGCAGGAGCAAAGCAGCGCCAGGCAGAGAAGGAAGCTGACAAACTTCTTCATGGGGTAGGTCCTCCTTTTTTGCGGCTGAGCCGCTATTTCTCTAACAGCACATGTCAGTGCCGTTATTGACATGAAGGAATGACGCCGATCAGTTGGCGAATGGCATCCAGGGCACAACATTTCATTGTGCAGCCATCATATGACTAAATCGGTTTCGATATATATAATATAGCGTACTTCTGTCAGTTTTGCAAGGGTTTTTTTTATTTTTTTCAGAGGAAATTTCAGAATGTCACTTATTCCATGCATCCGACTGAAACCGAGCCGTCTGGCGAGGTAATCCGTCTCCGAAACGAAAGGACGGAAGGGTCCTGGCGCATGAACAGGATGATACCGCTGACAATGGAAAATCCCCAATGCGCTTGGCAGAGGTCTATCCCCATAACGTGACGGCACGAATCAGCATAAGGATGATTGGATGACTATATTATTATATCGCGTTAATCAGGGGCCTGGAATGACGCGATGTGTCGAAAAAACGGGCAGGATGGACACACATACCCTCAGCGCGTCAAGTTGACATCAATGGGAGCAGATGGTATAATTGATTCGTATCCGTGTGCAGCGCATAGGGAATGATGGATGATGCCGCAGAAAATGGCGCATCAGATCGCAATAGTATAGTAAGGAGAGTATCGAAATGGGAAAATACTTCGGCACCGATGGTTTCCGCGGAGAGGCCAATCAGAACCTGACAGCGGATCACGCATACAAGGTCGGTCGCTTTCTTGGCTGGTATTATGGAGAAAAGAAACGCCGCGCGGGCGACATGACGCCGCCTCGCATTGTGATCGGAAAGGATACCCGTCGTTCCAGCTATATGTTTGAATATACCCTTGTCGGCGGACTGGTGGCTTCCGGGGCGGATGCCTACCTGCTGCATGTCACGACCACACCGTCCGTGGCCTATGTGGCGCGCGTGGATGAGTTCGACTGCGGCATCATGATCTCCGCCAGCCATAATCCCTACTATGACAACGGCATCAAGCTGATCAACGGTCAGGGCGAGAAGATGGAGGAAGAAACCCTCGATCTGGTCGAACAATACCTTGACGGCTGTCTGGAAGCCTTCGGACAGCGCTGGGACGAGATCCCCTTTGCGACCGGCGAAAGGATCGGACGTACCGTCGATTACGTTTCCGGGCGCAACCGCTACATCGGCTATCTGATCTCGCTGGGCATGTATTCCTTCAAGGGCAAGAAGGTTGCACTGGACTGCGCCAACGGCAGCTCCTGGAACATTGCCAAGGCGGTCTTTGAGGCCCTGGGCGCCAAGACGATGGTCATCAACGCGGAGCCCAACGGCCTGAACATCAACGAAAACGCCGGCTCCACCCATATTGAGGGACTGCAGAAATTTGTGGTCGAAAACGGCTGCGACGTCGGCTTTGCCTATGACGGCGATGCGGACCGCTGCCTGTGCGTGGATGAGAAGGGTCAGGTGATCACCGGCGATCATATCCTGTACATCTACGGCAAGTACATGAAGGAGCGCGGCAAGCTGCTGAACAACACGGTCGTGACGACGGTGATGTCCAACTTTGGCCTCTTCCGCGCCTTCGATGCGATCGGCATCGACTACGCCAAGACGGCGGTCGGCGATAAATATGTCTACGAGTACATGACGCAGAACAACTGCCGGCTGGGCGGTGAGAATTCGGGACATATCATCTTCACCAAGTACGCGTCCACCGGCGACGGCATCCTGACCAGCCTGAAGATGCTGGAGGTGGTCTGCGCCCGCAAGACCACGATGTCCGAGCTGGCGAAGGAACTGGTCATCTATCCGCAGAAGCTGGTCAACGTCCGCGTGAAGGACAAGGCCGAAGCACAGGCTGACCCCGATGTGCAGAAGGCAGTAGCCGCTGTGGCGGAAAGGCTGGGCGAAACAGGCCGCGTTCTGGTGCGCGAGAGCGGCACGGAGCCTGTGATCCGCGTCATGGTCGAGGCTGAGAGCGAGGATGTGTGCAGCGCGTGCTGTGAATCGATCGTGCAGGTGATTCGAGACAATGGCCATTGCGTCTGAGCTGGATGAAAGAGCTACCAGGCCTGATCGGCGCGTATATCGCTTCTTCAAGCGGGTGATGGATGTGCTGCTGTCGGCCGTCGCGCTGCTGGTGCTTGCGTTGCCGATGCTGCTGATTGCCCTCGTCATCCGGATCCGGGACGGACAGCCCGTCATTTACCGGCAGCATCGCCTGGGCAGGAACGGACGGATCATCACCGTCTACAAATTCCGCAGCATGTGTCCGGATGCGGAGGTCCAGCTTGAGCGGCTGGATCGGGAGCTTCGGGAGCAATACATGCAGGAGTTCAAGATTGAGCATGATCCGCGGCTGACACGGCTTGGACGCTTCCTGCGCTGTACCAGTCTGGACGAGCTGCCCCAGCTCTGGAACATCCTGAAAGGGGAGATGAGCTTTGTGGGGCCGCGCCCGATTCTGCCGGAGGAGATTGCCTGCTACAGTCCGGAGGAGCAGCCGCTGCTGCTCAGCGTAACGCCCGGCTTGACCGGGTATTGGCAGGCGTGTGCCAGGCCGGAGGACACATATGCATCCGGCAGGCGTCAAAGAATGGAGCTTCAATATGTGACGAAATGTTCGTTCCTCTTTGATGTGAAAATTTTCCTGCTGACCTTTTCAGCCGTCCTTCGCAAGGCGCTGAAGTATGCGGAGAAGTAAAAAAGATGCTGATTTCATAAAACAGCGAGACAGACTACTTGATTCGCACCGGACAATTTGCTATAATAATAGCTAAGATGATGCCATTCACAGCCCACGGGAGGGACACATCATGAAGAGAATCGTATCGGTACTGCTCGTGATTGCGATGCTGTTCACGCTCATGCCAATCGTGTATGCAGAGGGCGACGGGGCTCCCGAGTTTGAAATCTCCGGGAACAAGCTGGTGAGGTACAACGGAAACAGTTCGTCCGTTACGGTGCCTGCGGAAGTGGAGATCATTGGATCGGGCGCCTTCCTGAACAACCGCACCATTACCTCCGTGCGCTTCGCCGGCAAGGTGACCAAGATTCAATCCCAGGCCTTTGCGGGCTGCAGCAAGCTGTCCCGCGTTTCCTTCGCGGATTTCTCTGCCCTGGAGTCGATCGGCAGCTATGCCTTTGCCGGCTGTCTGCCGATGAATCCCTCCTGGGCAGCGAATGTCAGGAGTGTTGCGGGTAATGCCTTCGACGGCTGTAACATCGCCGCCCAGTTGGCTGCGTCGAATACGAATACACCTCCGGTTGTTTATCTGGATCCGACAGCTACGCCGGAGCCTGTTGTAACCGCGACACCGGAACCGACTGCTACGCCTGTTGCAACGGAGGCGCCGGTAGTAACGGAGGCTCCTGCGGCGCCGGAAGTCCCTGAGGTGACCGAAGTGCCTGCGGCGCCGGAAGTCCCTGAGGTGACCGAAGCGCCTGCGGCGCCGGAAGTCCCTGAGGTGACCGAAGTGCCTGCGGAGCCGGAAGTCCCTGAGGTGACCGAAGTGCCTGCGGAGCCGGAAGTCCCTGAGGCGACCGAAGCGCCTGCCGAGACGGAGACTCCCGTGGAGACTGAGGTTCCGTCCGAGACAGATGCTCCGGCGACGGAAGACGATGTACGGACGGATGATGAGGCAAATGACGGCCTGAATCTGGGCGCAAGGGGCTCCATTGAAATCATCAGCATGCCTGAAACCTATTTCGGCGAAATCGGTGATATTGCCACCTTCACGGTGGAGGCAACCGGTGACAGTCTGACCTATCAGTGGCAGTTCCATAATGCGTCCTCCACCACCTGGATCAACAGCGGCATGACAGGCTGCAATACCCCTTCGATCTCCGTGGAGCTGACCGCGGCGCGTGTCGGCTATGCGTACCGCTGCGCGATCACCGATGCGTCCGGCACGACGGTCTATACGGAGGGTGCGCAGCTGCTGACCAACCACGTTGATTTCGCGATTGTGAAGCAGCCCCAATCCTACGCGGGCGAAATCGGTGATATCGCGACATTCTCTATTGAAGCCAAGGGCGATAACCTGACCTATCAGTGGCAGTTCCACAAGGCGGATGTGACCACCTGGTTCGACAGCGGCATGACGGGCTCGAACACGAATGCCATCAGCGTTGAGCTGACCAATGCGCGCAATGGCTATGCCTACCGCTGTGCGGTGACCAACGGCGACGGTAAAACGCTCTATTCCAACGCGGCTGAGCTCACAATCGATCAGAACGGCTTTGAGATCATCACCCAGCCGAAGAGCTATGCCGGCAATGTGGGCGATACCGCAACCTTCAGGATTGTAGCGACCGGTGAGGGCCTGACCTATCAGTGGCAGTTCCGTCCTGCCTCCGCAAGCGCGTGGTTCGACAGCGGCATGACGGGTTCTACCACGGCGCAGATCAACGTGGAATTGACCAAGGCCCGCGACGGCTATGCCTATCGCTGTGTCGTTACGGATGCTTCCGGCAAACAGCTCGTTTCGGATCCTGCCTCCCTGAGCATTTCAAGCGCCACCGCCTTCGCAATCGTCACCCATCCCAAGGATTACGCGGGCCAGATCGGCGATATCGCAGCCTTCAAGGTTGTTGCGACCGGTACCGGACTGACCTATCAGTGGCAGTTCCATCCCGCGGGCGTCAATGCCTGGTACGACAGCGGGATGACGGGCAGCAAGTCCGAACAGATGAACGTTGAGCTGACCCAGGCGCGCGTCGGCTATGCGTACCGCTGCGCGGTGACGGACATCAACGGCAACAAGCTGTATTCCAATGCAGCCACCCTGTCGCTTGCCGCAGAGGCTGAGCCGCTGGTGATTGTCACGCAGCCGGCCACGCAGAAGCTCGATATCGGACAGACCGCCACCTATAAGGTGGTAGCTACGGGTACGGGCCTGAGCTACCAGTGGCAGTTCCTGAATCCCGCCCTTGGCGTATGGCAGGACAGCGGCATGACGGGCTGCAACACCAACTCCATCTCGGTTGTTCTGACCGAGGCCCGCAACGGCTACAGCTATCGCTGCAGAATCAAGGACGTGACCGGCAAGACAGTGCTTTCGGATGCGGCGCAGCTGCTGTACGAACCGGGCAATGCGATCACCATCGAAACGCAGCCTGTGGGTCAGAGCGTTGCGCTGGGCGAGGTTGCCCAATTCACGGTGAAGGCTACCGGCTCCGGCCTGACCTACATCTGGCAGTGGCGCAGCGCGACCGTCAATGCATGGTACGACAGCGGCCTGACCGGCGCGACCACGGACACGCTGAGCGTGGAGCTACGCCAGAACCGAATCGGCAACTATTATCGCTGCAAGATCACCGATGCCAATGGCGTCACGGTCTACACGGATACGGTGCAGCTGCTTGAGTACGATCCCTATGTGGTAATTGACGATGTGAAGTACCTCGTGGAGGATGGCCTTGCGGCGGTTGTCAAGTATGTGGGTTCCGCCGGCAGCGTGACTGTGCTGGGCGAGGTGAACGGTGCTCCGGTCACATACATTGCAGAGGGCGCGTTTGAGGGCAACACGACGCTCACGACCATCGACCTGCCTGATTCCGTTCAGGTCATCGGCCGACGCGCATTTGCCAACTGCACGAAGCTGACGGACATTCACTAACATCAATAGCCGCCTCTTTCAGTGATTGAGAGAGGCGGTTTTATGATGGCTTCTGCGGAATCAGGGGCAGTAAGCGCTGCGGTTCATTTGTCGTCGGCGGCATGGACTGCGTCAGGCATCATGAACGGTGCATGGCGAACAGCTGCAATCAGCAAAAACAGACCGATAGTCTGGATCTCGTTGTATCCATGCAATGCTGAGAGAGAATGTGCAGCATCATCTATTCTGATGCGATCGGACAACCGATTCTCAAACGATCGCTCTGACACACCTGACACAATGACACAGTGATTCTCTATCTTTTTTTGTTTGTTTCTTTGTATTTTCTTACTTGTACATAATTGCTGTGTCAAGTGTGTCAAAGCCCGAAACGCCTTGAAATAACCGGGTTTGCACTGACACAGAGCCGACACAGCGGCTGACACATTGTGTCGGAGGTAAGCAGTCCGACAGGCTGGGATGCAATCAGAAGCATTCCCGGCTGTGCTCCGTCATGCTTTTAAACAGACCGAAAGTCTGAAATATAATGATCCCACGCATCGCTGAAAATGGATGCGTGGGATCGTTTGATTATTCGACCGTAACCGATTTTGCCAGATTCCTTGGCTTATCCACATCACAGCCGCGGTTGATGGCCATATAGTAGGCGAGCAGCTGTACGGGGATGATGGCCAGCAGCGGCATCAGCTCTGCGCGGGTGTCGGGAACAACCCAGAGCTCATCGGCTTCACGGGCGGCTTTGTCCCGGAGGGATTCGGGGCAGATGATCAGCGTTTTTGCGCCGCGGCTCCTGACCTCCCGGACGTTGGACAGGGTCTTGTCGGCCAGCCGCTCCTGAGACATCAGCGCGCAGACCAGCGTGCCCTCCTCAATCAGGGCGATGGTGCCATGCTTCAGCTCGCCCGCGGCATAGGCCTCGGACATGATGTAGCTGACTTCCTTCAGCTTCAGGGACGCTTCCATGGCCAGCGCGTTGTCAATGCCGCGGCCGATATAGAAGACGTGCTTGCGGTCATAATACTTGCTGGTGAAGCGCTGAACATCGCTTTCGCAATCAAGCAGCTTCTCGGCCTGCTCGGGAATGGCAGTCATTTCACGCAGGAAGGCGCTGGCCTCCTCAGCGGTCATCTTGCCGCGCTTGACAGCCAGATCAACGGCAATCAGCAGCATGACCTCGACCTGCGTGATATAGGCCTTTGTGCTGGCAACGGCGATCTCCGGGCCGGCGTAGGTGTACATGACGTTCTTTCCGGCTTCGCGGGCAATGGAGGAGCCGACCACATTGGTCAGCGCCATGACCTTTGCGTCCAGCCGTCCGGCTTCACGCATGGCAGCCAGCGTATCGGCGGTTTCGCCGCTCTGGCTGATGGCCATGAACAGGTCACCGGAGCCCATGATCGGATCGCGGTAGCGGAACTCGGAGGCAACATCCACCGTCACCGGCAGACGGGCGAGCTTCTCAATGACGTACTTGCCGACGACGCCTGCGTGATAGGCGGTGCCGCAGGCGACGATCGTCAGGCTGGTCAGGGTATTGGCTTCCTCGGTGGTGATGGGGAAGACCTCGGGGCGCAGCGCCAGGGCTTCGGGATCGACATGGGCGGTGAAGGTTTTCTTCAGCGCGCCGGGCTCCTCATGGATTTCCTTGAGCATGAAGTGCGCATACCCGCCCTTTTCGGCGGCCTCCACGTCCCAGTCCACATGGATGGGCTTGAGCGGGCGCTCCACGCCGTAGGCATCGTAAACCCTGGCGGTATCGCCGGTCAGGACGGCGATCTCCTTGTCGTCCAGCAGCTCCACCTCGCGGGTGTGGGCAATCAGGGCGGGGATGTCGCTGGCAACGACCTGCTCACCCTCTGCGAGGCCGACCACCAGCGGGCTGTCCTTGCGGGTGCAGTAGAGGGTGTTGGGCTCGTGGACGTTCAGCACGCACAGGGCATAGCTGCCCTCCAGCATCCCCTGCGCCTTGAAGAGCGTCTCCAGCATGTTGCCGTTGTACAGCACGCTCAGCAGATGCGCCACGACCTCCGTGTCGGTCTGGGAGACAAACACGCAGCCCCTGGCCTTGAGCATGGTGCGCAGCTCGTCATGGTTCTCGATGATGCCGTTGTGCACGATCGCAATGCCGCTCTTCATATCGGTATGGGGATGGGCGTTGATGTCGCTGGGTTCGCCGTGGGTCGCCCAGCGGGTATGACCGATGCCGATGCAGCCGGTCAGGGGCGCGTCCGCCACACGATCCATCAGGTTCTTCAGGCGGCCCTTCGCCTTGCTCAGGTGGATGACGCCGTTTTCCATCACGGCAATGCCCGCGCTGTCATAGCCGCGGTATTCCAGACGCGCCAGACCGTCCAGAAGGATCTGCTGCGCCTGACGCTGACCGATATAGCCGACAATACCACACATAGCCATTCGCCTCCGGATAATACGTATTATAACGTCTTCATTATACACGGCTGCTGCGCAGAATGCAAGCCTTCAGGGAAGTTTTTTACGGTTTATTCTATCAGGGACATCGGGTCGATAGAAGTCTCTCCGTTCCAGGCGGACAGATGAAGATGCGGGCCGAGGTGCTTTTCGTCAAGCACGCTGTTGCCGACATAGCCGATGGTCTGTCCGGCGCGAACCCTGTCGCCCTCCTGAACGGAGGAGACAAGGGACAGACCGCAATAGCCGGTGACGATACCGTCCGCATGGCGGATGCGGACGATGGTTCCGTCGGTGCTGTCCGTGCTGCACGACAGCACAATGCCGTCCGCCATGGCGTACACCGGATCGCCGAGCGCCGCCTGGAGATCGACGCCTTCATGGACACGCCAGATTCCCGTGGACGGCGAGCGCACCATGTCCGTGACCGAATAGGGTGTCAGGACGCTCATGCCGGACAGGGGAGCGCGGTACAGGATGGGAGCGGCAGTCGGCAATGGGGTAGGCGTCGCAGCGCTTTGCAGGTGCTGCTGCATGTGCAGGCTGGCGGCGCGATCCTCGCCGACGGGCGGTGTCGGAGCAACGTAGGTGTCATCCCCTACGCCGGTCCAGACGGCGGTGCCGGTGATGACGGCGACGCAGGCTGTGACAGCAAGGGCAAAGCCCTTCTCGCGGAAAAAGCGGACAAATGCCTTTGCGGCGCGATGCAGTGCGGTTTTCATGGCTGATCTCTCCCTGCCTTTTTCCAACAGTATGCACGGACGGGAACCGCCTCATTCCATGGTACAGTCCGCTTCACGCTGCATGGCCGGAACGGAAAATCCGCTGCTCCCGACGGCAGATTCCAAACGGAAAACAGAAACAGGCGCAAACGGATGGAGCAATGGAAATGCATGGTATTCATCGCTGCCGAAAAGAGAAAAACTGTCATGCATGGTATGCATTGTGCCATATAGCATATGAAACGGGTTGTCAAAACGAAAATTATTTTGAAAAAATCGCGAATTTACCTTGACGAGAATGCATAAATGTGGTTACAATAGGGATGAGAGATCATGACGAGATTATCTGAGCGCAAGAGACAGTTTGGAGCTTTTCCGGCTACCTGCCGGGAGATTGCTCTGCCTTTTGTTGCGCAAAGGATATCCGCCCGGTCTTCGCGCGCATCTGGCCTTTGGGCGCGATGCGCCTGTGCGCTGCCCTTCTTCACCACCTGGACAGCGCGGTGACCTCTGGTGAAAAACCGCAAGATAAAGGATTAAGGAGCGTGTTCCCATGAAGAAGAAGACGTGTGTCGCCATGCTGCTGGCTGGCGGCCAGGGCAGCCGTCTGGGCGTCCTGACCAAGAAGGTCGCAAAGCCCGCTGTCCCCTATGGCGGCAAGTACCGCATCATCGACTTCCCGCTGTCCAACTGCACCAACAGCGGCATTGATACCGTCGGCGTGCTGACGCAGTACATGCCTCTGGAGCTGAACAGCTACATCGGCTCCGGTGCTCCGTGGGATTTGGACCTCTCCAACGGCGGCGTGTTCGTGCTGCCCCCCTATCAGACCGGCAAAACCGGCGACTGGTATCGCGGCACTGCAAACGCCATCTACCAGAACATGGCCTTCATTGAGCAGTATGACCCTGACTATGTGCTCATCCTGTCCGGCGACCATATCTATAAGATGGATTATAACGCGATGCTCAACTACCACATCCGCAAGGGTGCCGATGCGACCATCGCCGTCCGTCCCGTGCCGTGGGAGGAAGCCAGCCGTTTCGGCATCATGAACACCGATGCCGAGGACAATATCGTCGAGTTCGAGGAGAAGCCCAAGAACCCCAAGTCCAACAAGGCTTCCATGGGCATCTATATCTTCACCTGGGAGAAGCTGCGCGCCTATCTGACCGCGGACGAGGCGGACAAGACCTCCTCCAACGACTTCGGCAAGAACATCATCCCCGCCATGCTGGGCGACAAGCAGGTCATGGTGGCTTATAATTTCGACGGCTACTGGAAGGACGTCGGCACCATCGAGTCCCTGTGGGAGGCGAACATGGACCTGCTCGAGCAGCCCATGCCCATCGACCTGCACGACAAGAAGTGGCGCATCTTCGCCAAGAATCCCGGCCTGGCCCCCCATTACATCGCCAAGGGCGCTGTGGTTGCGGACAGCCTGATCACCGAGGGCTCCGAGATCTACGGCAAGGTGGAGCATTCCGTCATTTTCGCCGGTGTGCATGTGGAGGAAGGCGCTTCCGTCATTGATTCCGTCATCATGCCCGGCGCCGTCATCCGCCGCGGTGCGGTCGTCCGCCGCGCCATCATCGCCGAGAAGGCAGTCGTCGGCCCCGGCGCGATCGTGGGCGAGGAGACCGGCAACATCGCCGTCGTCGGCAATGGCGTGACGCTGCCCGCGGGCGTGACCGTCACCGCCGGCCAGCAGATCGACGAAACGGCCACCTTCTGATTCCGACTGTCTGATTCCGCTCAACACAGCAGCGAAAGGATTGAATACAATGAAGAACGTAATGGGTGTTATCTACACCGGAGAAAACGACGCCCGCCTGCGCGAGCTGACGCTCATCCGCGCCATCGCCGCTCTGCCCGTGGCCGGCCGCTACCGCGTGATTGACTTCCTCGTTTCCTCCATGGTCAATTCCGGCATGAAGAACGTCGGCGTGATCATGCAGAAGAACTATCATTCCCTGATGGATCATCTGGGCTCCGGCAAGGAGTGGGATCTGCACGGCAAGAACGACGGATTGCACATTCTGCCGCCCTTCCTGACCCGCGAGAACGTCGGCGTTTATACCGGTACGCTGGATGCCCTGCGCTCCAACTCCGATTATCTGAGCCGCTCCAAGCAGGAGTACGTCGTGTTCTCCGGCTCCAACATCATTTACAATGCCCATCTGGATGATTTTGTCCGCTATCATCAGACCTCCGGCGCGGATGTGACGGTCATGTACACCCGCGATCCTTCCATGAAGCGCGATGAGTACGGCACCTACATGAACGTGGCTGAGGATGGCACGGTGACCGATCTTGAGGTCGAGCCCACCCACCCCAACCTCGAAACGACCTATATGGAAGTCGTCGTCATGAAGCGCGAGCTGCTCCGCTCCCTGGTGGACAAGGGCGTTGCCCACGGACTGCATGACTTCCGCCGCGACGTGCTGCTCCGCATGGTGCAGGACGGCAAGGCCCGCGTCAACGCCTGGGAATACACCGGCCCGTGCTGGTGCCTGGATTCCGTGCAGAGCTTCTTCAAGTTCAACATGGACGTGCTGAACGCCGAGACCCGCCGCCGTCTGTTCCCGGCTGATCTGCCCGTGTACACCAAGGTGCGTGACGAGATGCCCACCCGCTACAGCGAGGGTTCCTCCGTGGTGAACAGCCTGGTGGCTGACGGCTGCGTGATCGAGGGCACGGTGGAGAACTGCATCCTGGCCCGTGGTGTGCGTGTGGCTGCCGGTGCGCATGTGAAGAACTGCATCATCATGCAGGATGGTCAGATTCAGGCCGGCGCTGAAATCGAGAACTGCATTCTGGACAAGCAGGCTGTCATCAAGCGCAATGCGCGCCTGATCGGCCCTGCGGTGTATCCCATCGTGATCGCCAAGAACGTCGTGATCTGATCCTCTTGTTTGCCGCGCCAATTTGTGCTATACTGTTGGCGCGGCTTTTGGTTATCCGCTGCATCATCATCCGATTTGGAGGTTGGCTTTTATGAAGATTTTATTTACGGCAAGCGAATGCGTTCCCTTTGTCAAGACCGGCGGTCTGGCGGATGTGGTCGGCGCGCTGGCGCCCGTGCTGGCAAAGGAAGGACACGATGTTCGCGTCATCATGCCCCTGTATGCGGCCATCCCGGAAAAGTACACCGGGAAGATGACCCATGTGTGCGATTTTGAAATCGAGCTGGGCTGGCGCAAGCAGTACTGCGGCATCGAGATGATCGAGCAGGACGGCGTGAAGTGGTACTTCATGGACAACAAGTTCTATTTCGGCCGTCCCTATATCTATGGCATGGGCGGCGATGAGTACGAGCGCTTCGGCTTCTTCTGCCGCGGCTGCCTGAACTTCCTGCCGATCGTCGGCTTCCAGCCCGATGTGATTCACGCGCACGACTGGCAGTCCGGCATGGTGCCCGCGCTGCTGAAGATTCAGTATGCGCATCTGCCCTTCTTTACCAACATCAAGACCATGTTCACCATCCACAACCTGCAGTATCAGGGCGTGTTCGGCATCAACCAGGTCAAGGATGTGCTGGGCCTGGGCGACAGCCTGTGGACGGACGACAAGCTGGAATGCTACGGCTGCGCGAACTTCATGAAGGCCGCGCTGGTATATGCCGACCTGATCACCACCGTCAGCCCCAGCTATTCCGAGGAGATTCAGACCGCTTACTACGGCGAGCGCCTGGACGGTCTGCTTCGTGCCCGCAGGCATCAGGTGTTCGGTGTGCTGAACGGCATCGACATGGTGGACTATGATCCCGCTACCGACGCCCGCATCGAAAAGACCTACAGCGCATCCGACATGTCCGGCAAGGCTGCCTGCAAGGCCGCGCTGCAGGAGAAGCTCGGCCTGGATGTGAAGCCCGATACCCCCATCATCGGCATGGTCGGACGCCTGAGCAGCCAGAAGGGCCTTGATCTGGTCGACTACATCATCGGCGATCTGCTGAAGCAGGATGTGCAGCTGGTGGTGCTCGGCATGGGCGAGAGCCGCTATGTGAACCTGTTCTCCTGGGCCGAAGGAGAGTTCAAGGGCAAGGTGGCCGCACGCTTTGCGATGGATCACACCCTGGCGCACCAGATCTACGCCGGCTGTGACATGTTCCTGATGCCCAGCCAGTTCGAGCCCTGCGGCCTGAGCCAGCTGATCGCCCTGCGCTACGGCACGGTGCCGATCGTCCGCGAAACCGGCGGACTGCGCGACACGGTGCTGAGCTACAACGAATACACCGGCGACGGCAACGGCTTTACCTTCTTCAATTACAATGCCCATGACATGCTGCACGTCATTGAGCGGGCCATGGACTACTACAGGAACCACAAGGATGTCTGGGCGATGCTGCAGCAGCGCGGCATGACCGGTGATTACAGCTGGACGAACTCCGCGGGCAAGTATGTGGAGCTCTACAGGCAGCTGGTTCCCGAGAAGATCGTCGTTGAGGAAGCGGTCGTGTCCGAGGCGGCGCCCGTTTCGGCAGAGGAAGCACCGGTCGAAGCGCCTGTCACGGAGAAGAAGCCCCGTGCGCCCCGCAAGAAGAAGACCGAGGCACCCGCTGCGGAAGCGCCAGTGACCGAGGCGAAGCCCAAGCGTACCCGCAAGAAGGCTGCTCCGGCGGTCGAAGCCCCTGCGGAGGAAGTGAAGGCGGAGGCGAAGCCCAAGCGTACCCGCAAGAAGGCTGCTCCGGCGGTCGAAGCCCCCGCGGAGGAAGTGAAGGCGGAGGAGAAGCCCAAGCGTACCCGCAAGAAGGCTGCTCCGGCGGTCGAAGCCCCCGCGGAGGAAGTGAAGGCGGAGGCGAAGCCCAAGCGTACCCGCAAAATGGCCGTCGAGCCTGCTGCCGAATAAGGAGAGCATGACCATGGCGCACTTGCGTGACTGCGAGTGCGCCTCAGTGTGACCCAAAAGCCTCGGGAGGTGTCGGAGGGCCCGCAGGCCCTCTGACTGGATTCGTATCGACCGGCTT
>JBJEUF010000028.1:0-22402 GCA_051883695.1 Aristaeellaceae bacterium | reverse complement strand
GGGAACGCATCGTTCAGAGCCTTGGCCATGGGAGCCAGGCAGTTGGTGGTGCAGGAAGCAGCGGAGATGATCTGATCATCAGCGGTCAGGATCTCGTTGTTGACGTTGTAAACGATGGTCTTCAGGTCGTTGCCGGCGGGAGCGGAGATGACGACCTTCTTGGCGCCGGCGTTAATGTGCGCCATGGACTTGTCCTTGGAGCAGTAGAAGCCGGTGCACTCCAGCACGACATCCACGTTCAGAGCGCCCCAGGGGCAGTTCGCGGCATCCTTCTCGGCGTAGATCTTGATTTCCTTGCCGTCGACGACGATGGAATCATCGGTGGCTTCGACGGTGTGCAGGTTCTCACCCATCACGCCGCAGTAGCCCTTCTGGGCAGAGTCATACTTGAGCAGGTGGGCCAGCATCTTGGGGGAGGTCAGATCATTGATCGCGACAACCTCGTAGCCCTCAGCGCCGAACATCTGACGGAAAGCCAGACGGCCAATACGGCCAAAGCCATTGATTGCAACCTTAACGGACATTGGAATTACCTCCTTCATATCGTTCGCGGGTGTATATTCCCATCCAATATTGTACCCGGTTTTGGTTTGTTTTGCAAGGGGGGGAAGGCGGTTTTCATCGGGTTTTGCGCGACAAAAGTGAAAAATTTGTCATGAGCGGGCTATCAGCCTGCCTGGCCGACAGAAGAAAGGGCAGTTGCCGAATCAGCTGCCATCGCAACGGATTCGGTAACTGCCACAGGGATTACTCAGCTGCCTGTCCGATCTGGAACAGCGCATTCATTGCTTCCACCAGCGCATCGTTGGCGATATCCAGCTGCTTTTGCTGCTGGGCAATGGTTTGATTGGCAGCGGTCAGCGCGGCTTCCTGCTCAGCCAGCGCAGTGTAGGCGTCATCCAGAGCGCTCTGCTGCTGGGCGATGATGACGTCTGCTTCATCGATGGTGGCGGTCAGCATGGCGATTTGCTCCTCGAGGGTCGCGGCGGCACTGCTGCCGGCAGTCAGGCTGTCATTGGCGGCGTTCAGCTCATCGCTGCTGGTTGTAAGGCGGGCAGTCAGGTCGGAGATCCGGGCCTGGGCGGCGGTCAGCTCCGCGTTGGCCCTGGCAACAGCCTCATTGGCTGTGTTCAGCCGGGCGTTCACGGTGAAAAAGCAGACCGTCATGATGAGCAGGCCGATCAGCAGGATGACGGCAGGCAGGAGCTTCTTCAGACCGGGTTTCCTTGCAGGGGCGTTGGACATGGTGTTTCCTCCTTCATGTGTTGTACGCATCAGTTGCCCGACGGGAACATCTGGGTAAAGGTTTCATAGTGATCGTCGGTGTAGTACACCAGACCGTCGCTGGAATAGAGGATGCGGCAAGCGTTGCGCCTGCCCTTGGTGTAATAGCAGTCAGCCTCGTACCACTGGCGGCCTTTCTTGGAGGGCAGCTGCCCTTCATAATTGCCGAAGCGGTCTCCGCCGATGGACTTGCCGGGCGCAACGTCGCTGACATAATTGTAGCTGCTGTCCCAGCCGAGGCTTTGGGCTTCCTTCTTGGTGATGAAGTTGTCCGGCAGCCTGCCGTGCTCAAAGAGGTAGTCGGCGATGGCCTGCGGCTCGATGATCGGCCCGCCGGAGGTCTTCTGCTCCGGCTTGTCCGCCAGGCCATTGACCGCATCCACAACCGCCTGCGAGGTCTTTTTCGCTTCGGAGAGAAGGGTGATGTACCCATCGTCCTTCCTGTTGGTGCTCAGGGGCAGCGCGCGGCCGATGAACTGAACGAGGAAGCTGTCCTCCTCCACAGCCTTGTCCTGCTCGTTCCCCTCGGCGGTGACCTGAATGTCCCAGATCACGTTCTCCCCGTCCAGCCAGACGAGGATGGTCAGCGTGCTGTCATAGCCTCTGGCGGTGAGCTTCTGCGCCTTCAGGCCGGATGCGGTGACCATGCCGGCATGGAGGGCGTTCAGCTCCTCCAGCGCCGCGGTGCATGTATCAAGGGCATCATAGGCGGCTTCCTCGCCGATCATGGCTTCCAGCAGGGCGTCCTGTACCTGGAGCTTTTCGGCGTCCGATCCGTTTTCGTAGCGCTCATTGAGCGCGAAGACCGTTTCACACAGCGCGTCGTAATCCGCATCGGCCTGATCGAAGGCAGCCTGCGCTTCACGCAGCGCATCGCCCAGCTCGGTGATGGTCATATCCCCGGCTGCGGCGGCGGGCGTGAGCAGCAGCAGCAGGCTCATCAGGAGCGTCAGCAGCAGCGCGGTATGGCGGCGAAGCATGGACATGGTGATTCAACTCCTTCCAGCGATTCACGCTGCTTATTGCGCGCCCTGCATGCTCTGCATGAGGGATTCCAGCAGCGCCATGGCCTCGTTGACGGAAGCGTTGGCGCTGGCCAGGCGCGCGCTGAGCTCGGTGTTTTCTTCGGTCAGCGTGGCGTTGCTTGCCTGTGCAGCGGCGAGGCTCGCCTGAATGGAGGTGATTTCCGTATTGAGCGCGGTAATGGTGGAGGAGAGAGTGGCAATCTCGGCCTTCAGCGTGGCATTCTCCCCGGTCAGGGAGGTGATGTTCGCCTCGGCTGCGGCGAGGGATGCGGTCAGGGAATCCCGCTGCGCGGTCAGCTCCTTCACCGATGCGCTGAGGCTGGCGTTGAGCGTGGTCAGGCCGGCGACGCTGCTCTGGGCTGATTCGAGGGCGATATTGGTGGCGTTGAGCCGGGTGGTCAGGTCGGCAACGCTGCCCTCCAGGCTTGCTTTATCCGCAGAAAGCGATACAGCCTCCGCCGTTTTGTCGGTCAATGCGGCACTGGTCGCTGCCAGCTCGGCCGTCAGGCTGTCCACGGTGGCGGTCAGCCCGGCATTGGCCGTTTTGAGCGGCTCAACCTCCGACAGGGCGGTGTCGCGGGTGCTGATGGCTTCAGCCTGCGCGGTTTCGGCAGCCTTTGCGGCATCCTGCGCGGCAAGGGTGTCGCGCTGCAGCTGGGCATTCTGCCTTGATATGCTGTCCAGCTGCGCTTCGGCATCCCAGGCGCGGTTCAGCGCCAGGAAGGCCAGCGTGCAGGCAGCGACCAGCAGCACAAGCAGGATCACAATCTGCACATTCTTGGCGGTGTTTGTCTTCTTTGGGTTCATCAGGGCAACCTCCTTGTGTTGATAAAGGCGCGCCTGCAACCGAGACAGGCGCGCCATGCAGCGCGATCAGGTGCGCTGATTTCATGATCCATCAGTCAGCCAGACGATTCAGCGCATCGACCACGGCCTGAGAGGTGACGGTTGCGCCGGTCACGGCATCAATGTCCGTGCCCATGCTGAGGGGCAGCGTCTTGCCGATGAACTGGTTGCGGAAGGCGGCTTCCATCACGGCAGCGCCGTTGCCTTCGCCGCTGGCGTCAATGCGCAGGGAGGTGATCACACCGTTTGTGTCAAGCCGCACAATGACCTTCACGCTGCCGGCATAGCCATGCTCACACAGCACGTAGACCATCTCGCTGACAACGGAACGCTGATTGACAACGGTATTCTGATCCACGGTGTTGTGATAATCGGTGTTCAGCAGGTTCAGCGCGTCCACAACCGCCTGAGAAGAGATGGTTGCGCCGGAAATGGCGTCCACATCCTTTCCCATCGTCAGGGGGAGCGACTTGCCGAGGAACTGGGTCAGGAATTCCGGATCCATCACCTGCTGGCCGACGCCCTCGGTCTCACCGGCGGCATCCACCGTCAGATAGGCGATGATACCGTCATCGTTGACGACCGCCGTGACGGTGATATCGCCGCCGAAGCCCGGCATCACAGCATTCTGGCTGAGCATACTCGTCATGGTGGAACGGGTGTCGCTCAGCGTTCCCCTGGTGTTTTCCAGATCGGAGGCGGTATTGGTCAGCTGGGTGGTCAGCTCCGACACGTTGGCTTCCAGACCGGCCTTGTCGGCTTCGAGGGAAGCAACGTTGGTTTCCAGCGCCGCCTTGTCGGCTTCAAGGGAAGCAACGTTGGTTTCCAGCGCCGCCTTGTCAGCCTCAAGGGAAGCAACACTGGTTTCCAGCGCCGCCTTGTCAGCCTCAAGGGAAGCAACGTTGGTTTCCAGCGCCGCCTTGTCGGCTTCAAGGGAAGCAACACTGGTTTCCAGCGCCGTCACATTGGCCTTGATCTGGGTCATTTCGGCAGTCAGGCTGGCGATGGAGGCTTCGGCCTCAGCCTGTTCCGCACTGGCGGCGACCAGATTCTCGTTGGCCGTGTTCAGCTGTGCGGTCAGAGCGGTCACCTGAGTCTCCAGCTGCGTCTTTTCGGTGGTAAGCGTCTCAACAGCTGCCTCAGCCTGCGCCTTGGCGGCTTCCGCGGCAGCCAGACTGGTGTTGGCGGCTTCCAGCTCGGCGGTCAGCTCATCCACACGTACCTTGAGGTTGGCGATCTCGGTGGTCAGGCTGGTGATGGAGGCTTCCGCTTCAGCCTGCTCCGCGTTGGCAACCGTCAGATTGCTGTTGGCGGCATCCAGCTGATCGGTCAGGGTGCTGACCTGCGCTTCCAGTGTGGTCTTTTCGGCGGTGAGCGTCGTGACAGCGGCTTCGGCTTCGCGCTTGGCGGTTTCCGCAGCCGCCAGATTGGCGCTGGCAGTATTCAGCTCGGCGGTCAGCTCATCCACACGAACCTTGAGGTTGGCGATCTCGGTGGTCAGGCTGCTGATGGAGGCTTCTGCATTGGCCTGTGCGTTCACGGCGTTGACAAGTGCCGTTGTCGTGAGATCCAGCTTGCCGGTCAGCTCCGAAACCTGTGCGCCCATGGCGGCCTTCTCCTCGGAGAGCGTGCTGACCTTGGCCTGCACATCGCTCAAAGCGGCTTCTGCGGCGGTCAGCTCTGACTGCGTGCCGGCGAGCTTGGTGTTGGCAGCCTCCAGTGCGGTTCTGGTCTCGCTGATTAGGGCTTCCAGCGCAGTCTTTTCAGCCTCGAGGGTAGCGATTTCCGCTTCATCCTCGACGGTGCTCAGCTGCGTATTCAACGCGCCCAGCTGTGTTTCCTTCTCGGACAGCGCGGCAGTCAGAGAAGACACCTCATCGGTCAGGGAAGCAACACTGGCTTCCGCCACAGCCTTTTCGGCGGTGACGGTATCCAGCTGTGTCTGAGCCGCGGTCAGCTTTTCGGTGGTTTCGGTCAGGGCAGCGTTCAGCTCGGCGACCTGCTCCTCCAGCACAGCCTTTTCATGGGTGAGCGTGGTGATGTTCGCATCGGCGACAGCCTTGGCTTCCACAGCGGAAGCCAGATCTGCGTCAGCTGTGCTCAGGGAACCGGTCAGCGTAGCCACGTTGGCTTCCAGCGCATTCTTCTCGTTGGTGAGGGTGATGATGCTGGCTTCCGCAGTGTCCCTGGCCTGGTTCGCGGCGCTCAGATCAGCCTTTGCGGTATCCAGCTGCTGATTCAGTGCGGCGACCTGGGTTTCCAGCGTGGCCTTTTCGCTATTCAGCGCGGCAATGCTCGCTTCAGCAGCAGCCTTTGCCTCAGCTGCAGCCGCCAGATTGGCGTCGGCTGCGTTCAGGGAATTGGTCAGGTTCGCGACGCTGGCCTCCAGCGCCTTCTTCTCATTGGTGAGGGTGATGATGCTGGCTTCCGCAGCGTCCTTGGCCGTGATGGCAGCGTTCAGGTCCGTGTTTGCGGTATCCAGCTGCTGATTCAGCGCAGCAACCTGGGTTTCCAGCGTGGTCTTCTCGCTGGTCAGGTTAGCGGCTTCTGTTTCAAGGGTGGCCTTTTCTTCGGACAGCGCTTTGATATTGTCCTGCGCAGCAGCCAGCTCGCCCTGCGTCCGGGTCAGCTCGCTCTGGGTGTTTGCCAGCGTTTCCTCGGTGGTAGCGAGGGTGGACTGCGTGCCGGTCAGCGTCTCCACGGTGGCGGCAAGCTCACTTTCGGTGTCCGACAGCCTGCCCTGTGTCTCACTCAACGCGTTCCGGGTGCTCGATAGCGTTTCCTCGGTGGCGGCGAGGGTGGACTGCGTGCTGGACAGCGTGGATTCCGTATTGGCGAGCTTGCTTTGCGTATCCGTCAGAGCCGTCTGCGTGTCGTCAAGCTGCGCAGACAGGTCGCTATACTGAATATACAGCACACAGATCGCGGCAATCGAGAGGACAAGCACGATGATGAGCGGAATCAGCAAGGGATTTCGGCCGTTGTTACGCTTGGCCATGAGTCAGTGCCTCCTTTTGATTCGTTGACGATAAATGCAGCACACCCGTATGCAAAATGCAGCGTGCCTGCGGATTGATCCTATTGTATCATAGAATAAGGAAAAAAGAAACAGTCTGTCAAAAAAACCTTTGGAGGAGGCGGCAGGCCCGCAGCATCACTGGCTGTGATCGCATCCGGCTTGCCCCGCTCAAAGCAGCGCGCGGCATTCCATGTAGAAGCGCTTTTCATGGGCATGCCCCATGGAGAAGGTCTTGCGCGGGAGGATCCCCAGCTCCGCGATGGCATCAAAGAATGCGGATTTGTCCAGCGCGGGCAGCAGGAAGCCGGCAGCGCCGGGCTGCGAGGCAAGACGGCGCAGCACGTCGTCCCCGTGGATGTAGTCAATCCTGACCTGCGGATGGCGGGCCAGGAAATCATCCAGCCACATCTGCAGCGTCGCGACGGGAATGGGGCCTTCGGGCCGGTCGATCGTCACGGCGGCTTCCTCGCCCCCGCAGCACATTGTGACGGTCTGCGAAGCCCTGTCGGATGCATACATGGCGGCATAGGCGCGCCAGTCGCCAACCAGGTCGGCGGCCTTCATCCCGTATTGCTCCAGTCCGGTCAGCACGCGGTGAATGGGCTCGAATGCCAGCGCGTCATCGTGGATATTCTCCACCTCCACCATCGCGAACCGCGCCGGATGTGCCGCCTGCTCCTCCGGAGAAAGGCCGGACTTGATTTCATTCCAGCGGGCCTTGGCCGTGGCGAGGGAGTGATTGCCGTCCCCCACGGCGAAGAGCAGCGGATCAGCGCCGAGGCTGTCCCGCAGGGCGGTCAGCGCGGCATGCAGCGCGGCGAGATCCGCCTCCGCCGTGACCGCCCAGCCCCGCAGATGCCCGCCGCCCTGCATCAGCTCAAAATCATAGAGGGGCTGCAGCGTGGCGCGGCGCTCGTACAGCGGCTCCAGCACCGTCCGCAGGGGATCGTCCATCAACAGCAGGATGTGCGCCAGTTCCAGCGGCGCGCCCCGGCGGATCTCCAGCCGCGCCGGCAGCCGGGCGGTGATGGTTTCCTCCGTCGGACGGATGAGGGATTTCCTGCCGGTAAAATCATAGGCCTCCAGATCGACTGCGCCGACCAGGCCCACGCGCGATCCGGTTTCCGTCGTGCGCTCCACCAATGCGAAGCCGTTCGTCACCTGCCGGGTGAGGGTGCCGTCCGCCGTCATCTGCGCCATTTTCGCGTGGATGGCAGGGACGCGCCGGGCCGTTTCGGACAGATAGCACTCCGGCAGCACCAGCTGCAGGCAGGAGGGCGCATCGCCCACAAGCTGCTCAACCTCCTGCCAGTATTCCGGCTGGGAGGTATACTGATCGCAGGCTACGCAGGCCCACTTTGCCGGGTCGACATGGGCGGCGGGCAGGAGCAGATCACAGGGAACGAGGCCGACACGGTCAAACATCATGGCAGGTCATCCTTTCAAAACCGTTTTCTCTATTGTATACCGGATGCGACACGCAGGTCAAGTGCTGTCTTTGTTCAGAATGATCCACCCCATAACAAAACCGCCCCTGCAAAACGCAGAAGCGGTCGAAGGTGAGATTTCCTCAATTCATCTCCCGGCGCTTGAACAGGAGCGTGATGCACCAGAGTGCCGCCGCGCCGATGATGGTGTAGATGATGCGGCTGACCAGCGCGCCCTGACCGCCAAAGATCCATGCCACCAGATCGAATTGGAAAATGCCCACCAGCAGCCAGTTGATGCCGCCGATGATGGTCAAAAGCAGGGAAATCGTATCCAGCATGAGCTTGTCCTCCTTCCTGTGGTGTGGTAATATGATAAGCAGGCAGGTATACAAATATGCCATAGCCCGGGGACAAATCGTCCGACAAGACTCGTCAGGGAAGGAAGCGGAACGGATGAAGGGAATCAGGAGACCGGCTGAGTTGCGGTCGAAGCTGCAGCTGCTGGCCATTCTCGGTGTGGTGATTCTGGGGATGTACCTGCTCAAGGCGGGCTGCATCATCAAGCGGATCATCGGGGTGGACTGCCCGGGCTGCGGCATGACCCGCGCGGCGCTGTCGCTCCTGCAGGGGGATATCGCCGGCGCCTTTGCATACCACGGCATGGTCTGGTCACTGCCGCTGCTGCTGCTGCTTTTCCTCTACGATGGAAAGCTGTTCCGGTCAAGGGGGCTCAATGCCGCGCTGTGGACGGTGCTGGGCGTCGGATTTGCGGTCAACTGGCTGGTGAAAGTTCTGTGATGATATGCATCTGTCATTGACAGGGTTTCTGACTCTGTGATACAATGAGTCGGCGAAAAATCGTCGGATACTGTGGATAATGGGAGGAATATGCAATGTATTGCAGGAACTGCGGTGTGCAAATGAATGACAATCAGGCGATCTGCGTCAAGTGCGGCGTAAAGACGGGTGAAGGTTCGAGCTATTGCGCCAACTGCGGCGCGCCCATAGACCCTGCGGCAACGATCTGCATGACCTGCGGTGTGGCGGTGAAGAAGGCAGGCCTTGGCAAGTATGACAAGATGACGATGGGACTGATTGCGTTCTTCCTCGGCGGCCTGGGCGTGCACAACTTCATGATGGGCGAAACGAAGAAGGGTGTGCTGAAGATCATCCTGATGGTGGTGACCTGCGGCGTTGGCAGTGGCATACTTGCGCTGATCGATTTCATCCGCATCCTGACCGACAGCTACACGGTTGATCCGGAAAAGTTCATCTGATACCCGGCGGTGCATCGTGCTTATGTGCGATGCGCCGCTTTTGTATGGTACAAAAACAGTGCGCCTGCCCTCCGGTATTGGAGGACAGGCGCTGTGCGAATGAAACATTTTTATGGAGAATTAGCATCCGAAGCTGCGGATGACCTCCGCGCCCTCGCGGACGAAGGCGATGAATTCCGCCAGCCCGGCATGGCAGCGGACAGTCTGACCGCCCTCAAGCACCGCGCGCTCCCCGCCGCCCACGCGGATCCAGCGTCCGGCGGGCAAGTATACCTCGCGCTCGGTCGCCTTCGCCTCCATGATCGGGGCGAACAGGATATCCGGGCCGAACATGTACTGGTCGTCGAGCCGATAGCACCCTTCGTCCTCCGGGAAGTCAAAGAACATCGGACGCATGATGGGCTCGCCGGTTTCGCTGGTGCGCCTTGCGCAATCGAGGATGTAGGGCTTCAGCCGCTGGCGCAGGCGGATATACGAAGTTAGCACCGGCGTATTCTGATCGCCGAAGGACCAGATCTCGTTGTCGCCGCCGGAGCGTTCCTTCACGCCGGGATGACGGTCCACCTGATGGCTGGTGCGGCGGCGGGAGCCGTGCAGGCGCATCACCGGGCTGAACAAGCCGAACTGGAACCAGCGCACAATCAGCTCCCGGAAATCGTCGCTTTCGATGTCGCCGGAATGGAAGCCGCCGATGTCGGAGTTCCACCACGGGATGCCGCACATGGCCATGCTCAGACCGGATATGACGGATTCCCGCAGCGCCTGCCAGCTGGAGGGAATGTCGCCGTTCCAGACGATGGCGCCGAATTTCTGGCTGCCGGGATACGCCGCGCGGGTGAGGCTGACGATCTCCGTTTCGCCCTCGGCCTTCAGGCCGTCGTAGAAGGTTCTGGCGTAATAATAGGGATAGGTCAATCCCACCTGTGCGCCGTTGCCGATGTAATAGCGCAGATGGCTGTTCTGCTGCGGGTGGAACTCCGGCTCGGCTTCATCCAGCCAGAAGGTACGGATGCCGTACTGATAGTATCCCTTCCTGACCTGTTCCCAGACGAATTCGCGGGTGCGGGGATTCGTCGGGTCGATGAAGGTCTGCTGCCCGTAGAAATCGAAGGTGCCGTATTGGCCGTTCTCCGTGCGGACGAGCATGTTCTCATCGTTCATGGCGTTCCAGTTGCGGCTGGCGGGGTTGATGGTGGGCCAGATGGACACGACAGGGCGGATGCCCATCGCGTACAGCTCGTCGCACATGGCCTTGGGATCGGGCCAGAGGGACGGCTCAAACTCCCAGTTGCCCTGCTCCGTCCAGTGGAAGTAGTCGATGACAATCGCGTCAACGGGCACGCCCATGGCATGGTACCTGCGCGCGACCTCCAGCAGATCCTCCTGACTCTCGTAGCGCAGCTTGCACTGCCAGTAGCCCGCAGCCCATGCGGGCATCTCCGGGGAAAAGCCGGTCAGCTCCGCATAGCGGCGCAGCGCGGCGGCAGGCGTGGCGGCTGCGGCAACGACGTAATCCGCCTGATAGGCGCAGCCGGCCTCCCACAGCGTGCGGCTGCGGCCAAACTCCACGCGGCCCGGGCTGGGATTGTTCCACAGGAAGTAGTACCCCAGCGAGGAATACACGCAGGGCAGGGCGGATTTGGTGTTGTAGTGCCACAGGTCGGTAGCGGTGCCCTTGCGGTCCAGGCAGGGCTGCTGCTCCTGTCCGATGCCGTAGAAGTGCTCGCCCTCCTGCGCGTCGAACAGGGCACGGATGCGGTACATATCGCCGGACAGATGGATGTATCTGGTCACGGGGTCGCCGTCCTCCCGGGAGCGGAGGATGACCCTGCCGTTGCGCAGGAACCGGAATTCCGCCCGCTGCCAGCCCTTCCAAACCTCCACGCGCAGCGCACCGACGGTCATGGCGGCGTGATCGGCGTCGCCTTCCACCCTGCAGGCAGCGGGCAGGGGATCCAGCAGCGTCCACTTCTCCTGAGAGAACGTTCCGTTGCGGGTGGCGCGGACGCGGATGGTGTCCGGTCCGTAGGGCTCGAACAGGATGCTCTCGTCGCGCATCTGGAACAGGATGGAGGATGGCGTTACGGTAATCTTGCTCATGGGTGGAAGCTCCTCTCGTATTGGGCTGAACGGGGATCGGCTGAGAACATTGTACCGGATTCTCAGAGGAGGAGCAAGCGAAACCTTGTGTGTATATAAACAGATTTTGCGCACATAAAGCCCCGGCACATGACGTACCGGGGGATGACTTATGGGGAGGCAGGGGCTTCCAGCATCTCCCGGACAAGCCGCATGGCGTCGGCGCCGCAGAGCACGCCGTCCGGGGCAATCGTTCCGCGCTGCACCCCCTGCGCAAGGGCGTTGATCAGGGCGGAGGCATCCGTTTCGAGTTCGCTTGCCTGCGTGAGCATCGTGTACAGCAGCCTGTCATCGGTCACGAGGTTCGCTTCGATCAGGGCTGTCAGCCTTTCGATGCAGGAAGCATCCGTCCCTGCGCCCCAGTAGAAGGCGGCGGCGATATTGGCGTTCGCCGTGACGATCGTGCCGTCCCGGAACAGATCGCCCAGCAGGATCGCGGCCTGGACGCTGCCGGGCTCCTTTGCCCAGGTGTGGAAGCTGTCGGCAATGATGGTGTTGGGCGCAAGACAGACCCGACCGTCCGGGCCGGTGACGCCTGTGTCGAACATCGCACCCGCCTCGTCAAACGCGCCTGCCTGAATGAACAGCCCAATCGCCTGCTGCACATCGCAGAAGCCGGCCTTTCCATCCCGGAGAATCTCCGCCAGCGCGATGCAGCTTGCCCTGTCCCCGGGGTTCGCAGCAAGCGCCCGACCGTACCAGTGGATGGCGGCGGCGTAATCCGTCATGCCGCAGCGGCCTTCGGCCCAGAGGCTGGCCAGGGAGACATATATCGCGCCGGAGGCATCCGTCCAGCCGGACATGATGGGCTCAGGGCGGGTGGTCAGGCGCGCGTCGGGCGCGGTGGAGGCGGCATAGGCGTCCATGCGCTGCGCGTAGCCGCGGGCAGCCGTATCCAGCGCGATGCCGTCGATACCTTCCGGCTCCGTCAGAATCTGGCGGTCTGCGGCGGTCGCCGCGTTCAGGCAGGCCTGCGCCTTCTCCTCGTCCGGCGCAAGATTTGCCCAGCCGTTTTTGTACAGGGTCGCCAGCAGGAACTGCATGTCGGGCGTTGCACCGCTGACGCTGAGCTCCTCCAGCATGGCAGCGGCGCGGACGGCATCCTGCGTCACGCCCCAGCCGTTGAGGTACATGCAGGCAAGGGCAAACACGGCCTCCTCGCACCCGGCGTCAGCCGCCTTGCGCAGCCATTCCACAGCCCGCGCGTCATCCTGCGCAATGCCCAGACCGCCGGCATAATGCGCGCCAAGGAGGAACATGGCCTCCACATCGCCCATTTCCGCCAGCTGCCGGTTGATATCCAGCGCCAGCTCCCACTGCCCGTCCAGGGCATAGCCTGCGGACAGCAGCTCCGCATCGGTCGGGTTCGCGGCGTCGGTGCGGTTGACAATATGGGCGGCGGTCAGTCCCTGAGAGGTGGTCAGGGTGACGGCGAGATCAGCCGGGTATTCCGGGTACGCGGCATTCAGCGCGTCCAGATACCCCTGCGCGGCGGAATAGCCCGCATTCAGGGCCTTCGTGTACCAGGCGCGGGCAGCCATGTGATTTGTCAGCACACCGCGTCCGTTCTGATAGAACACGCCCACCATCGCCATGGCATAGCCGTTCCCCAGCCGGGCGGATTCGGCGTAGAAGGCAAGGGCCTTGGCATAATCCCGTTCGACAGCCTCCGGCGCGTTGCCGCTGTAAAACCAGCCAAGCCAGTTGAGCATAAAGACCTCGGGCACCTCATGCAGGGATTGATGATAATTGTAGAAATACTCCATCAGCTCGCAGGCCAGAGCGCGATCCTGTGCGACAAGCACGGTTCCGTCCTCCGCCGTCACACCGTTCAGCCAGCTCTCCGCCAGCAGGATGGCCAGCTGATGATCTGTCCCCTGCCATTGCCGCAGACCGGCATAGATTTCCTCCATGACCGTCCTGTCGTACAGCAGACCCTGCTTATACATCTCCAGCAGCGGCATATAGCAATCCTCGCTGTCGGAACCGGAAAGACCAAGGCTGTAGAAGTGCGCGGCGGTACGCGCATCGGCGGCGTCGCCTGTACGGCAGACATCGCCGAGGAAGGCACAGGCGGGAGGATATCCGGCTTCGGCAGACTGTCTGAGATAGAACAGCGCCGTTTCACGATCCTGCATCAGGCAGACCATGCCATCCCCGCCGGTGAAGCCGTCCCAGTACAGCTGCGCGGCACGGTAGGCGCCCTCGCCGCTTTCCGGACGGATCTGCAGCAGATGGGAGACGGCGCGCGCTGCATCCACGGCGCCCAGTGCGCCGCCGAGGTACATTTCCGACAGCGCTTCATGCGCCTGAGAGGCTTCCGGCTCATGCCGCAGCCCGGCGGTCGCTTCGTACCAACGGGCTGCAGCCTGCACATCGACCTTCCCGCCGCGGCCCTCCTGCCAGAACCGCGCAACCTCCAGGCTCAGCTCCGCGCGTGCGCCCACATCGCGCCATTTCCCATGCTGCACGGGCAGTCGGTCGGTCAGGCAGGTCGGGCTGCTGCTGCGGAAATCGGCAAGCCGCTGCGCATATGCCTCGGGGTCGCTCTGCCTGTACGGCTCATAGCAGAGGTCAAACCAGTACAGGGCGGTGGTTTCATGGGCCGGCACATCATAAGCGCCGTGCAGGTAGAGCAGCGCCAGCTCATAGCGGAACTGTCCCTCCTGGGCCAGCGCCGTCAGCTCCGCCGTCGCGCCGAGCGGATCGCGCGTCATGCCCCAGCCATTGAGCCGGGCCAGAATGAGCGCCAGCGCGGCATCGCTGCTGCCCGCTTCCTTTGCGGAGGCAAAAAGGCTGAGCGCCTGCTGTTCATCCTGCCTTACGCCAAGACCGTTCAGATAATGGCAGCCAAGGCGGTACAGGGCTTCCGCATCGCCCCGTGCGGCAAGCTGTTCATTGAGGGCTGCCGCCTGCTGATAATCCCCCGTTTCGCACAGGTGGATGATCAGCAGCTCCGCATCGGAGGCTGCGGCTGTGTCCGGCGCGTTAAGGAGATGGGTGACGGTCAGCTCCTCGCCGACGGTCAGGGTGATGCTTTCCTGCGCCATATCCTCTCCCAGGGCGGGCAGGGTCATCAGGAGGCAGACCATCAGGAGAAGCAGGGTTCTTTTCACGAATCCATGCCTCCTTCGGAAAATATTTGATCAGGCGATATGATTATACCATAAATATTTCGCAGGAGCAAGAAGCGCAAACAGGGGGGACCGCCGGCATGCTCCGATAACAGGAAGCGCCCGCTCCTCCTTTGCCGGAGGAACGGGCGCGGGTACTCATTGGGATTACTTGATGCCGTTGACCAGCTCCACCACGGCGGCATGCACGGTCTCAGCCATCTTTATGCTGATCTCGGTGGCCGCGTCGGGAGTGGCCTTCAGCTCCTCATAGGCGGCATAAGCCTGCTGCTGCAGTGCAGCCAGCGCGGCCTCGACATCGGCCTTCTGCGCATCGGACACATTGCCGAATTCGCACAGGTTGCTCAGCGCGTCGAAGGTCCAGTACATGGAATCCGCCCAGTTGTCGGGCAGCACCTTGAAGCCCTCGACGGTCACGCGGTTGCCCTCGGCATCCCGGACGCGGCTGGTGGTGGCGTAGTACAGGCCCCCGGTGGGCTGCTCCTGCACGAACAGCGCGCTCTCAGTGCCCAGCTTGTAGGCAGCGTACACATCGGTGGTCAGCATGGGGTAGTAGGGCACGAACACATTCCAGCAGCCGTTGTCCATGGCGACCCACTCAACGGTATCGGTCTTGCTGTCCTCAGCGAAGGTCTGGAAGATGTGGATTTCAAGGTTGCCGGTGGAGCCGATGCCGGGAATGTCATAATAGGCAATCACATCCTCGACGGAGAACACGCGGTCAACGGCGATGTTGGTGTAGAAGGGCACGATGCTGCCCTCGGCGTCCACGTTGGAGATGGCGTAGTCGGCGGAGGTCACGTCCTCGGCAGCCTTGTCGAAGGCGGCATTGAAGTGCTTGAGGGCGCTCATGTAGCGGGTGTTGACCGTCTGGTCGGGCAGGTAGGAGGCGATGTAGTCGATGGTGTTGGCGGCTTCATCGCCCACGTAGGTGCCGGCTTCCTTCGCCACGGCGATCAGGTTCGCAGAGGCGATGACGTTTTCATCATCCAGGTCGATCAGGCCGATGGCGCTCTGGTTGGGCACCGCGAAGGCCACGGACTCGCTCAGCTTCAGGGCAACGTACTGCTTGCCCGTGGTGTTCTCGATGTACCAGGTTTCATTGTTGTCGGCGATGAAGATGCCGGAGCCGCTCTGCGCACCCACGCTGTCGTAGATGCTCAGCAGCAATTCGACGGCTTCCCTGGCGGTGGCGCACTCGCTCAGCAGCACGGTGGGGATCTCCGCCTCCTCGATGCCGGTATCCCGGTTGAAGGGATCGACCTCCTTGACAGCCTTGCAGCCGCCGCCCAGGGTCTCGGTGGCGGTGACAGTCAGGCCCATCTCATTGGTGCCGGCGGCCTGATAGGGGGCGTGGGCATGCTCGCCGCCGCAGTCCGGGCAGACGCCGGAGAGATTGTCATCGGAGAAGGCGGTGTAGCCATAGCTGTCCTTGGTGAAGGTGTAGGTGAAGCCATAGCAGCCGCTGTACACCTCGCCAGCCTTGTGCAGACCGGCGGGCGCCACATAGAACACCTTGTTGTAGCTGTTGGAGATGTCCTCGGAGCGGGCAAACATGGTGGAGCCGTCCGCGGTCAGGTCGGAGCCGACATAAATGGCCGTGCAGGCGGATGCGCCCACAGCGCCCAGGCACAGCGCCAGCGCCATCACCAGCGCCATCAGGGTCTTCATGCTTTTCATCATGGGATACCATCCTTTCGGGAATTGTTTGCTTGCTGGAACATGCGGTATTGTAATCCTGCCATATTCATTTGTCAAGCATATTTATTCAATTTTGAGTGTATTTCTATTGTATTTATGCACGAGAAAGTTTTTTCGGGAAAATGTTTCGCGCCGGTTGAATCTGTGGTATACTACTGAGCAAAAGGTGCCCGGCACGACAAAACAGGAGGAATCAACATGAATCAGAAGGCCTTGTGGAAGCTGACCTACGGACTGTACCTGCTGACGGCGCAGGAGGACGGACAGGACAACGGATGCATCATCAACACCGCCGTACAGGTCGCGGAAAACCCGGTGCGGGTTTCGATTTCGGTCATCAAGGGCGGGCGCACCCACGATATGGTGCTTGCCACGGGGAAATTCAATCTTTCCGCGCTGACGGTGGACGCGCCCTTCGGGCTGTTCCAGCATTTCGGCATGAGCAGCGGACGGGAGACGGACAAGTTTGCCGGACGCGGCGACGTTTCCCGGAGCGCTAACGGTTTGTACTACATGACGGAGAACACCTGCGCCTACCTGTCCTGCAAGGTCACGGCAAGCCTTGACCTGGGCTCCCATACGCTCTTCATCGGCGAGGTGACGGACGGCGAGGTGCTTTCGGAGCGTCCGGTCTGCACCTATGCCTACTACCAGTCCGATATCAAGCGCAAGCCCCAGCCGGTGAAGAAGAAGGCCTGGGTCTGCACCGTCTGCGGGTATGTGTATGAGGGCGACGAGGTGCCGGAGGATTTCCTGTGCCCGCTGTGCAAGCACGGCAAGGAGGATTTCGCGCCCATGGACGCCGAGCCTGCCGCCGCGGAGGCCAAACCGGAGAGCAGCGCAAAGACGACCAAATGGGTCTGCACCGTCTGCGGCTATATTCACGAGGGGGATACGCCGCCGGAGACCTGCCCGCTGTGCAAGATGCCGGCGGAGAAATTCAAGCCCCTTGTGTGACGGGGAACTGAAGAATTGTGAATGTCCTGTAACTTTTCCGGGAAAGCATTGCGCGAAAGCCGAATCCATGTCATAATAGAAGCAGTTCCCCGCGGCTGATCGCGGGATGAATAAGGAGAGGACATGGACATGAAACGGATGAACCGACTGCTGGCGCTGGTTCTGGCATTGGCACTTTGCTGCGGCATGGCGCTGGCAGAAACGGCCCAGAGCCCCGACGACGTGATGGCAACCGTGAACGGTCAGGCCATCACCCGCGCGGCGTTTGAGGAATATGAGGGCAACCTGAACGCCTATTACACCAACATGGGCTATGACGTGACCACCGAGTCCAATGCGGCGGCAATCAAGGAGATTGCGCTGATGACGCTGGTGCAGTACAGCGTGATGGATCAGAAGATCGTCGAGCTGGGCCTGAGCCTGACGGACGAGGAGCGTGCCGATGCGGAGCAGGAAGCCCGCGAGGTCTGGGAGGAAACCCTTGAAGAGGGCCTGGCCTACTACGGCAAGACCGAAACGTCCACCGAGGCCGAGGTCGCCGCGCTGCTGGTGCAGGTGCTGTCCGAGCTGGAAAGCATGGGCTACACCGAGGAGAGCTACATTGAGGAAGCGGTGCTCAACGCCGGCTACATCAAGCTGGAAAATGAAATGGTCAGGGATGTCGTCGTGTCTGACGAGGAAGTGCTGGCCTATTACAATGAGCTGGTGGCTTCCGATCAGGTGGCCTATGCCAACAATGCGGCCGCCTACGAGCAGGTGCAGCAGATGAACGAGCTGTATCTCATGTTCGGCTATACCGATTATTACACCGACCTGTACTATGTGCCCGAAGGCTACCGCTCCGTGACCCACATCCTGCTGAGCGTGGATGAGGAGCTGCTGACGGCGTATGCGAATCTGCAGGCAACCTATGAGGAGCAGCAGTCCACGCTGGAGGAGGGCGGCGAGCTGACCGGGGAGGCTGTAACCGCCGAGGATGTCGAGAATGCCCGGCTGGCAATCATCGCCTCCGTCCAGCCCACCATTGATGAAATCAACCAGAAGCTGGCCGACGGCGCGACCTTTGCCGAGCTGATTCCCCAGTATACCGCTGACCCCGGCATGAACACCGCCGAAGCCATCGCCGAGGGCTATGCCGTCCACATGGATTCCACCATGTGGGTGACCGAGTTCCGCGACGCAGCCTTCACCGTGGACAACATCGGCGACATCACCGCGCCGGTGGTGACGGAGCACGGCGTGCATATCCTGCAGTATGTGGCGGATATCCCCGGCGGCCCCGTGGAGCTGACCACCGATCTGATGGAAGTGCTGCGCATGACGCTGCTGGAGCCTGCCCAGTCCGAGAAGCTGAATGAAGTGATGACCCAGTGGATGTCCGAGGCCGAGATCGTCTACAGCGACGAAGCCCAGGCGTTCCTCAGCACCCAGGAGTAATCCCCAACCGAATCCCCTGCGGAGCCTGCGCCGATGCGTGCAGGCTCCGTTCATTGTGTCCAAAACGGCTGCAGCCATATTTTGAGGGAAAGGAATGCCGTCTGCGACCGGCAAAACTGCACGGTTCCCCATGCTGAAGAAAGGATATCAACGGATAGATCCACAGGAATTACGCTGCGCAACATTTTTCCAATGATGTCTGGACGCCTGTGTAGTAGGATAGAATCACACTAAGGCCGGGGGCCCGGCATGATACACAGGAGGAACACAGCGATGTTGACCAGAGAGCAGATGGATTCCGAGACCCGCATGATGACCGCCCTGACCAGCGCGTCCGACGCTGGCGTCGTGACCATGGCCGATCTGGAGGCTGCACCGGAACTGCGCGAGGAGATCGGCGCAAGCCTGTGGCTGTGGATGCTCAGGGTTGCGCTGCTTCAGGACGGCTGCATGTCCATGATCCGTCAGAACGGGCTGAGCATGGACGAGGTTGCTACCGACTGGACCATGCGCCTCCTGTCTCCCCAGCGGCTGAAGGAGGACAGACAGCCCGCGATGGAAAGGATGCTGGACATGACCCGCCGCAGCGGCGCCTACAGCGTTGTGCTGTACCTGATGAAGTCCGCCCCCAACGCCTGCCGCGATGCCTACCGCAAGCAGGCGCGCCGCCTTGACATGCCCGGCTATACCGAGCTGGGGGAAATGGTCATCGCCACCGGCAGCGAGATGAACCCGGAAGCCGTGATTCTACGCCACAGCAGCACCTCGGCGGTGCTCTCCTGCCTCAGCGGCGAATTCCTCCATGACGTGACCCTGCTGGGAACAGCCATGAAGTACCCGCACAAGGCGCTGGCACACTGCGTTCTGGCCGGTAAGGCGGTCGCGCTGGTCAGAACCCTCATGCTTGACGTGAACACGGAGCTGTGCGGCTGCTACACCCCTGCTCTGGCTTCGCTGATGAACGCCGCCCGGGCCTATGAACTGCCCAGGGAATACCGCAGCAATCCACAGGCGATGCTGGCCTACATGTACCGTTGCACCACGAAGGGATCCCGCCAGAGGTTTGCGCGGCTTGCCGCGGAGGCTGCCGCATGACAGCGGCCAGCTTGGCTTGACAAGGAAGCCCCGGGAGGTGTCGGAGGGCCCGCAGGCCCTCTGACTGGATTCGTATCGACCGGCTTTGCCGGTCGGGCGGGGCGTTTCCGGCTTTGCCGGAAACTTTCCTTACACGGAGGAACGGCCGTCAGGGCTGCCTGCAGCCCTGACAGTGACGGAGTGCAATTCCTCGAAAAAGTGCCTTAAGCACTTTTTCGAAACGCTGAGCAGGCCGCTGTCCTTCCATGACGGATGGACAGCGGCCTGCCTGTATTGCCGGATGAATGGCCCTCAAACCCTGACCGTCTCACCGGCCCGGATGCACACGCAGCGACCGTCCACCTCCGCCCACACCTCCGTGGCGGTGGGATTGTGCAGCGTATGTCCGTCGGCGCTGGAAAGCATGGCGCGGCAGGCGTTGACGTAATCGACGATTTCGATGTTCGTGGCGTACCACACATCCTTGTGCCCGGCCATCTTCTCGCAGAAGGCTTCCATGACCTGCCAGTTGTCGTTCGCCTCAAACTCGTAGCTGTGTCCCCAGAGGTAGAACAGACGGCTGCCAAAGGGTACGGATTCATGGAGGAAACGGTCGCAGAGCTGCATCAGGTTGGGCGCATTGTGATGGCAGGTGGGATGCAGGCGCAGCCAGTCGGTGGGAACGGTGAAGTCATTGGTGCTCACCACCGTGCGGGCATAGGCTGTGCCGGTGGCCTTGAGCGCCGCCACGACCTCATCGGAATAGGTGCCGAAGGGATAGGCCAGCCCACGCACCAGATGGCCGAACATGGCTTCCAGGTTCTCGCGGTCCGCCAGCACCTCATGGGCGATCTGACCGGGCGTCAGCTCCGTCAGGGACGCGTGGGTCAGGCAGTGCGCCGCCACCTCGTGGTTGGGATTCCGGTAGACCTTCGCCACCTGCGAGGCGCTCATGCGGCGGTGAATCTGCCCCTGGGGATAGATGGTGCCCTCCTTCGCCCAGCAGCCGCTGTTGAGGTTGAAGGTACAGCGGATGCCGTACCTGTCCAGAAGCTCCATCAGGCGAATGTCCTGCTCCACGCCGTCATCGTAGGAAAGGGTGAGGGCCTTGCTTAGCCCGCCGGGGAAACGGTAGAAAATGCTCATGCGGGAAACCTTCTTTCTGTCAGTTGTGTTCAGGAGGCAGCTCTCCGCCTGTCCATCGCCCGATTCATCCTGCGGAAGGCCTTGCCCAGCAGATGTGCGCAGGGCTTCTCGATCAGGAAGGTAATGAGAATCGCCGCCAGCAGCGACAGGCCGAAGCACATCGCCGTGTACTGATCCGCCCAGGGCTGCTCGGTGCCGCCGGGGGCCATGTTGGGGAAGGGATAATTCGCCGCGGACGGCAGCTGCAGCCGCTGCTTGAGGAAAACGGCAAGGTTCTGATGGATAAGGTAATAATTCATGGAAATCATCGCAAGGAAGCCCATCAGCCGGTTGCCCATCAAAAAGCGGATCGGACGCGCCGCAAAGGGCAGCGCCAGCACCAGCACCGCCAGCAGCAGGGCAAAGAGCGGACGCTGTATCATCTGCGTGTTCTGCCCGGTACCGGCCTGCGCCCGGAGCGCCATCGTCAATCCCACCAGCGCGCCAATCACCAGCTGCGTGGCCGTCAGCCGCCACCAGCCCTGCTCGCTGCGGTTTTTCGGCCAGAGGGTCGTGAGCCTGACGTATATCAGCGCCGCCGCCATGCCGATGGCATACACATCCAGGAAATTGGGCAGCTGATTGACCGTCATGTTGTAGCCGAAAACCTCGCTCCTGTTCGCCAGCGCCCACGCGCGGAAGATCATCGTGACCGTCCCCATGAGGGTGAAGGTTGAGAACGGATGCTTCCGGGCCGCCCTGGCCAGCAGAGGGAAGATGAGGTACGCCTGCATCTCGATGGCGATCGTCCACGAGGCCACACCGATGGGCGTCCCCACATAGGTCGAATAGTCAAAGGTCTGCGTGAAGGTCAGGTGCCGCAGGATGTCATGCCACATGCTATCGGCATTGCCGCCGTAGATGGCGGTCAGATTGCGCATCCAGTCGCCCAGATAGCGCAGCACATCGCCCTGATAGGTATCGGAAATCCACTGCATCCTGTCCCCAAAGGACATGACAGGCCCGTGGGTTGATCGCCCGGCCCAATCCGGCCAGTCCGCAAGGGACTTGGCGTAATCCGGGTTCGCGTTGCTCCACAGCCCCGGCAGCGCCACCGCAAAAAGGATCAGGAACGTGACGAAATAATAGCTGGGAACGATGCGCATCACGCGTTTCTGATAAAAGGTGCGCAGCTCGGGCACGGGCTCCCCCAGCACCATCGACCGGGCGTGGGGCAGGAAAAGCAGGAAGCCCGACAGTAAAATGGTGCCGTCCACCGGCACATAACCGGCCCGGACGAGGAAGTCCAGCGAGGTCGACCCGATGGACGGCGTCAGCCAGGACTGCTGCCAGAAATGGTACCAGCTGACGATGAACACCAGCAGCACGCGCAGCCCGTTCAACTCCGGGATGTGGGTGGGCGACGGATCGGCGGGCCTGTTCAGCCAGCGATGAAAGGTATCGGCGAACCGCCGAGGCACACCGGGCGCAGCGCCTTTGCCCATGGTGGGTGCTTCGCTCATGGAAGGACTCCTTTTCGCGTTGTTCTGTCCTATAGCATAACACAAATGCGCCGGATTGTCACGCATTTTGCGCGCGGCAATCAGGTCGACCTCATTCATAACAGGAAACAAACAAGGATGCGGCCGAAGGGGTGGAGGGGGCGATCGGAAAGCCCCCTCCTCGCTTCCGCAGAAGCGAAACACTCCTGCCGCAGAAGGTGTTTCGTGCCTGCAGGCGAGACCAAAGGGCTCTCCGTCATCCAACATCGCTTGAAACCTTGTCTACGGCAACTCCCCACCGGGGAGCCGCTTCTGCACGATGCCCTTTGGAATCCTTCGGCCCACATATTGGGAAACCATAACTGCCTGATGAAGCATTGCGCAATCTGGTTTTTGAACGTAAATTCCCAAAGTAAGTTCCACAGTGAAAAGAGGTGTGGAATTTAGGGTGG
>JBJEUF010000027.1:0-22482 GCA_051883695.1 Aristaeellaceae bacterium | reverse complement strand
CGCCCTCAACGATGACCTTGCCGGTCTTGGGGAACGCAGCGGTGATCTTGCCCTTCGTGCCCTTGTCCTTGCCGGTGATGATCATCACCAGATCATTCTTACGAACGTGCATCTCTTCCGCCTCCTCTTACAGAACTTCGGGAGCCAGGGAGACGATCTTCATGAAGTCCTTCTCACGCAGCTCGCGGGCAACAGGTCCAAAGATACGGGTGCCGCGGGGGTTCTTATCATCGCGGATGATAACGGCAGCGTTATCGTCGAACTTGATGTAAGAGCCGTCGGGGCGGCGCTTGTTCTTGCGCATACGGACGATGACGGCCTTGACGACGTCGCCCTTCTTGACGGTGCCGCCGGGGGTCGCGGACTTCACGCTCGCCACGATGATATCACCGATGGAACCGTCGCGACGGAAAGAACCGCCCAGCACGCGGATGCACATGATTTCCTTGGCGCCGGAGTTATCGGCAACCTTAAGCCGGGTTTGCGGCTGAATCATAGTTTTTCCTCCTTAACGCGCGGATTACTTTGCCTTCTCGATGATCTCGACCAGGCGCCAGCGCTTGTCCTTGGAGAGCGGACGGGTCTCCATCACGCGGATGGTGTCGCCAACGCCGCACTCATTGTTCTCGTCATGAACCTTCAGCTTGGAAGTCTTGTTCATGATCTTGCCATACAGCGGATGACGGACGCGGGTCTTGATCTGAATGACGCAGGTCTTGTCCATCTTGTCAGACACGACGACGCCGATACGGGTCTTGCGCAGACCGCGCTCCACATTGTTGTTGATTTCAGACATGGCAGCAGCTGCCTCCTTCCACTCTCACTTAAGCCTTCTCCTGCTGGCGGAGCACGGTCAACGCACGGGCGATGTCGCGCTTCACGGCAGTAATCTGCATGGTGTTCTGCAGCTGGCCAGTGGCGAGCTGGAAGCGAAGGGTGAAGAGCTCCTTCTTCAGCTCAGCAACCTTCTCGGTCAGCTGATCCTTGCTCATGGAAACAAATTCATTCGCCTTCATTACTCTTCACCAGCCTCTTCGGTCGCGGGCTTCTCAGCGCGCTTGATGAACTTGGTCTTCAGGGGCAGCTTGTGGGCAGCCAGACGGAGCGCCTCGCGGGCGACCTCCTCGGGCACGCCGGCAACCTCGAACAGAACGCGGCCGGGCTTCACAACTGCAACCCAGTACTCGGGAGTGCCCTTGCCGGAACCCATTCGGGTCTCAGCGGGCTTCTCGGTCACGGGCTTATCGGGGAAGATCTTGATCCAGACCTGGCCGCCACGCTTGGTGTAGCGGGTCAGGGCGATACGGGCGGCCTCGATCTGCTGGGAGGTGACCCAGCAGGGCTCGGTGGCCTGCAGGCCGTACTCGCCGTAAGCCAGGAAGTTGCCGCGGTGTGCGGCGCCCTTCATGCGGCCGCGGAAAACCTTGCGGCGCTTGACTCTCTTAGGCATCAGCATGGTTACTTGACCTCCTTCGCGGCGGGAGCCTTCTTGGCCTTGGGCAGGATCTGGCCCTTGTAGATCCAGACCTTCACACCCAGGCGGCCGAAGGTGGTCTTCGCCTCGGCAAAGCCGTAGTCGATGTTGGCACGCAGGGTCTGCAGCGGGATGGAGCCCTCGTGATAGTGCTCGGTGCGGGCGATATCAGCGCCGCCCAGACGGCCGGAAACGCTGGTCTTGATACCCTTGACGCCCTGCTGCTTCATGGCGCGCTGCTGGGCCTGCTTCAGGGCACGGCGGAAGCTGATGCGCTTCTCCAGCTGCTGCGCGATGTTCTCAGCCACCAGCTGCGCATCGGCATCGGGCTGCTTGACCTCCAGCACGTTGATGCGGAAGGGGGTCTTGACAATGGTGGCGACCTTGGCCTTCAGCTTCTCGATGTTGGCGGGCTGGGTCTCGGTCTTGCGGCCGATGACCATAGCGGGCTTGCTGACGAAAATATTGATGGTGACGGACTGTGCGGCACGCTCGATGTCAATCTTGCTAACGCCGGCGGCGTAGTTCTCTTCCTTGATCATCTTGCGCAGCTTGTTATCCTCAACGAGGTAGTTGGCGAAGTCCTTCTTGCCAGCGTACCAGCGACCGCTCCAGCCGAAGATCACGCCGACGCGTGCGCCGTGGGGATTGACTTTCTGACCCATGGATAAACCTCCTTACGCCTTCTTCTGGTCCAGCACCACGCTGATGTGGCTGGTGCGCTTGAGCATGGGGGACGCGCTGCCGCGGCTGCGGGCAACGTAGCGCTTCAGCGTGGGGCCGGGGTTGGCGTACACTTCGGCGACGTACAGGTCCTTTCGATCCATCTCCAGGTTGTTCACGGCGTTGGCGATGGCGCTGTTGAGCACCTTGAGCACAACGGGGGACGCGGCCTTGGGGGTGTAGGTCAGGATCGCCGCTGCTTCGTCCACATTCTTGCCGCGGATCAGATCGATCACGATCTTCACCTTGCGGGAGGAGATGCGAACGTACCTGGCATGAGCCTTCGGGCGCTTGTCGGCATTCGCCTTGCGCGCTGCCGTCTTATCACGAGAACGGGTTGCCATATCGTTTCACTCCTCTCTTACTTGCGGCCGGTAGCCTTGTCACCCGCGTGACCCTTGAAGGTCCGGGTGGGGGCGAATTCGCCCAGCTTGTGACCGACCATATCCTCGGTCACATAGACCGGAACATGCTTGCGGCCGTCATGCACGGCGACAGTATGGCCGACGAAATCCGGGAAGATCGTGGAAGAGCGGGACCAGGTCTTCACGACGTTCTTCTTGCCGGTGTTGTTCATTTCAACAATGCGCTTCATCAGCGCGGCCTCAACATAGGGGCCCTTCTTAATAGAGCGGCTCATTGATTGGCTGCCTCCTTCCTGTAGGATGCGCGCTTACTTCTTGCTGGCGCGCTTGACGATCATCTTGTTGGAATACTTCTTGTGCTTGCGGGTCTTCAGGCCCAGAGCGGGCTTGCCCCACGGAGTCACAGGAGCAGGCATACCGACGGGGCTCTTGCCCTCGCCGCCGCCGTGCGGATGGTCGCAGGGGTTCATGACAACGCCGCGGACAGTGGGACGGATGCCCATGTGACGGACGCGGCCAGCCTTGCCCAGACGCACATTCTCATGATCGGTGTTGCCCACAGTGCCGATGGTAGCCTTGGCATTCAGGGGCAGCTTGCGCATCTCGCCGGAGGGCAGACGCACCGTCGCGAAGCCGTTCTCCTTTGCCATCAGCTGAGCGCTCATGCCGGCGGAACGGACCAGCTGGCCGCCGCGGCCGGGCTTGAGCTCCAGGTTGTGGAGCAGCGTGCCGACCGGGATGCAGGCCAGGGGCAGCGCGTTGCCGGGCTTGATGTCCGCATTCTCGGAGGAGATGACGGTGTCGCCGACATTCAGGCCCAGAGGCGCCAGGATGTAGCGCTTCTCGCCGTCGGCGTAGTTCAGCAGAGCGATGAACGCGCTGCGGTTGGGATCGTACTCGATCGCGGCAACCTTGGCGGGGATGTCCAGCTTGTTGCGCTTGAAGTCGATGATACGGTACTTGCGCTTGTTGCCGCCGCCCTGATGACGGACGGTGATCTTGCCCTGCTTGTTGCGGCCGGCGTTCTTCGGCAGATACTCGCACAGGCTCTTCTCAGGGGCCTTCTTGGTGATCTCTTCGTAGGTCAGAACCGACATGAAGCGCCGGGCGGGCGAAGTCGGCTTGTAAAGACGAATAGCCATTTTCTTGTCCTCCCTTGCTTATTCTTCGTCCATACCGGCGAAGAACTTGATCGGCTTGGAGTCCTTCTTCAGCTGAACGTAGGCCTTCTTGACCTCAGGGGTGCGACCGGAGGTGCGGCCCTGGCGCTTGATCTTGCCGATGGTGCGCAGGGTGTTCACCTTCTCAACCTTCACGCCGTCCTCAGCGAAAACCGCCTCGATGGCCTGCTTGATCTCGGTCTTGTTGGCGTGGATATCCACTTCGAAGATATACTTCTTGTCGGCGATGCCGGCGTACGCCTTCTCGGTCAGAACCGGGCGGCGGATGATGTCGTGCGGATTCTTCATTATGCGTACACCTCCTCGACGGACGCCAGGGCAGCCTTGGTCAGAACGACCTTGCCGGCGTTCAGGATATCGTAGACATTCAGAGTGTTGACGTAGGTGGTGGAAGCCTGCGCCAGGTTGGCCGTGGCGCGGACCACGTTCTCGTCGCGCTCGGGCAGGACGACCAGCGCCTTCTTCTCGGCGTTCAGGTTCTTGAGAACCTTCGCCATCAGGCGGGTCTTGCCCTCGGTCAGCTTCAGCTCGTCCACCACAACGATCTCGCCGGCGTTCAGCTTGGAGGTCATGGCAGACTTGAAGGCCAGGCGGCGAACCTTCTTGGGCACCGCGATCACGTAATCGCGGGGCTTGGGCGCGAACACGACGCCGCCGTGGGTGAACTGGGGAGCACGGTTGCCATGGTGGCGAGCATTACCGGTGCCCTTCTGACGATAGATCTTGCGACCGCCGCCGCGAACCTCGCTGCGGGTCTTGGCACTCTGGGTGCCCTGGCGCTGGGCGGCCAGGTAGGAACGGACGACCAGATGCATGGCGGCTTCATTGATCTCGGACGCGAAGATCGCATCGCTCAGCTCAATCTCGCCAATGGCCGCGCCTTCCATATTGTAAAGAGCAGTCTTAGCCATTGTTACTTTCCTCCTCGCGGCATCACTTGACGGTGTCGCGGATGATCAGCAGACCCTTGTTGGCGCCGGGCACAGCACCCTTGACCAGCAGCAGGTTGCGCTCCGCATCCACAGAGACGACTTCCAGGTTCTGAACAGTCACGCGATCCACGCCGTAATGGCCGGACATGTGCTTGTTCTTGAACACACGGGAAGGATCGGAGTTCGCGGACAGGGAACCCACGCCGCGGTGATACTTGGAGCCGTGCGCCATGGGGCCGGTGTGCTGGTTCCAGCGCGCGATGGCGCCGGTGAAGCCGTGGCCCTTGGAGGTGCCGGTCACATCGATCTTGTCGCCGGCGGCGAACTGATCAACCTTCAGCTCATCGCCCACCTTGTAGCCGCTGCAGTCATCGAAGCGGAACTCGCGCAGAACGCGCTTGGCGGCGACGCCAGCCTTCTTGTAGTGGCCCTGAACGGGCTTGGTCAGCAGCTTCTCAGCGCGCTTCTCGGTCAGCTCGCCAAAGCCGACCTGAACGGCCGCATAGCCGTCGGACTCAACGGTCTTGGTCTGCACAACGGTGCAGGGGCCAGCCTCGATCACGGTGACCGGAACAAGACGGCCATCTTCGGTGAAGATCTGCGTCATGCCGATCTTCTTACCCACGATCGCTTTCTTCATTGTTTCGTTCCTCCTGCCTTACAGCTTCATTTCGATTTCGACACCAGCAGGAAGTTCGAGCTTCGACATGGCGTCCACGGTCTTGGGGCTCGCGTTGATGATGTCGATCAGTCGCTTGTGGGTGCGACGCTCGAACTGCTCGCGGCTGTCCTTGTACTTGTGGGTAGCGCGCAGGATGGTCACGATTTCCTTCTCCGTGGGGAGCGGGATCGGGCCCGACACGCGGGCGCCAGTGCGCTTGGCAGCCTCGACGATCCGCTCAGCGGACTGGTCGATCAGGGTGTGCTCATAGCTCTTGAGCTTGATGCGGATTTTCTGGATGGCCATTGATTTACCTCCTATTGCGTCTCGTTGACACCGTCGCGCTATCCACTGCAGGTGCAGATACCGCCGTGTCTCGAGTCCGTCGCCCGATTGTCGGGCTGGTCCATGATAATTACCCGCCTGGCCTGGCGGCAACTTACCACTTCATCCCTAAACAGACAACAGTCATATTATAAAGGATATGCATCAAAAAATCAAGAGGGATTTCGCATCTTTTTCAGGAAATTTTGAAGGTTTTTTTCATTATTCCTGCCTGCATCAGCGCGTTTTCGGGCATTTGCCGACAGGTGTTATAAACACGTTGTCCGGTGTATCTATACTCCGGGTGAAACATCCCTCTTTTCAAAGTGCAGTTTCCAGAATTTCATCCGTTCATCCGCAATCCCTTGCAATCGCTGAATTCCCTCCGTAATTTATATACACCTATCCATGTGTATCTATTCTGTATGCATTTCTGTATGGACAAAACAGAACCGGACGCATCGCATAGACACATCCGGTTCCGTGTATTGCACCGCTGCCTGCTGCGGAGATTCCCCGTTCAGCCTTCTTCCGCCTCCAGTTCTTCCCAGCGGGCGTAGAGGCGTTCGATCTCCTCCTTCTTGGCCTGGTAAGCCCTAGCCAGCTGCGAAGCCCTGTCCGCATCCTGATAGGTCGCAGGATCCGCCAGCTGCGCTTCCAGCTCCGCCGCCTCGTCCTCGGCTGCGGCAATGGCCTTCTCCGCGTTCGCCAGCGCCAGCTTGCGCTCCCGGATGCGCTTCTCCTCCTCGCGGGACTTGCGCTTCTCCTTCTCGATAGCCGTCCGGGTCATCCCGGCCGTTTCGCCGTCCGGCTCCTGCTGGCGGTTGATCTTCTCGAAATAGTCATCGTAGTTGCCCAGATATTCCTTCAGCCCGTCCGGCTCCAGCACGCAGACCCTGGTCGCGAAGCGGTTGATAAAATAGCGGTCATGGCTGATGGCAAGGATCGTGCCGGGGAAATTCTCCAGTGCATCCTCCAGCACCTCGCGGGAATCCATGTCCAGATGGTTGGTCGGCTCGTCCAGCAGCAGCACGTTGTCCTTGCGCAGCATCAGCTTCGTCAGCGCCACCCGGCCCTTTTCGCCGCCGGACAGGGTGCTGACGGGCATGAGCACGTCGTCGCCCGTGAACAGGAACAGCCCCAGCGCGCCGCGCACCTCCGTCTGATCGAGCCGGTGGAAATCGTCCCACACCTCGTCCAGCACGGTCTTATGCTCATGCAGGTGCGCCTGATGCTGATCGTAATAACCGATATCCACACCCGCGCCGAAGCGGATTGTGCCCTGATCCGGCTTGACCTCGCCCGTGATGCACTTGAACAGCGTCGATTTCCCCACGCCGTTATCGCCGATGAGCGCCACGCGGTCTCCGGCGCGCAGGTGCATCCTGACATGCTCGAAGAGCGTGCGGCCGTCAAAGCCCTTGGCCAGCTCGTCGATCATCAGCACGTCGTCCCCCGTGCGGCGGCGCACGTCGAAGCGGAAGCGGATGGCGGATTCCTCCTGCGGCTTTTCCAGCCGTTCCATCTTCTCCAGCCGCTTTTCGCGGCTCTCGGCCAGCTTGATGGACTTCTCCCGGTTGAACTGGCGGTAGCGCGCGATGATCGCCTCCTGCCGGGCGATCTCCTTCTGCTGCAGCTCATAGGCCTTCATGCGGATCTCAAACCGCTCCGTCCGCTGCGCCATGTAGCGCGTGTAGTTGCCGTCGTAGCACTCCGTCACGCCCAGCAGCAGCTCGCACATGTGGTCGCAGACGTGATCCATGAAATAGCGGTCATGGCTGATGAGCAGCACCGCGCCCCTGTAGGTGCGCAGATATTCCTCCAGCCAGGCGATGGACTTCAAATCCAGATGGTTGGTCGGCTCGTCCAGCAGCAGCAGATCGGGCTCGGTCAGCAGCATCCGGCCCAGGCACAGCCGGGTGCGCTCCCCGCCGGACAGCAGGCTCGCCAGCTGCCCCTGCTGCTCCTTGCGGAAGCCAAGGCCCGCCAGCACGCCCTGCACGGTGGAGCGCCAGCCATAGCCGTTTCGCCGCTCGAACTCGTGGGTCAGCTGATCGTACTGGTTCCCCAGGCGGCTCAGGCGCGTCAGATCGTCGGCACACTCCGCCATCTGCGCCTCCAGCTCGCGGAGCTGCTGCTCCATGCGCACCACGGGCTCAAAGACGCTTTCCAGCTCCTCCAGAACCGTGCGGCCCTCGCCCACCTCGCCCTGCTGGGCAAGGTAGCCCAGCCGCAGGCCCTTCTGCATGGTGATCGTGCCGCCGTCGGAGGCTTCCACACCGGCAATGATCTTCATCAGCGTGGACTTGCCGCAGCCGTTGACCCCCACCAGGCCCATGCGCTGCCCGTCCTGCAGCACGAGGGATGCGTTGCGCAGCACCTCATTGGTACCGAAGCTCTTTTGTACGCCTTGCAGCGAAAGAAGGATCATCCTCTCCCTCCCCGGTATCTATCCATTCATCATCTATATAATATAATAGTAGGAAATCCCGCATTCACAGCAGGTACTGCGCTCCCATCAGGAGCAGGATCGCAGCGGACAGCCATCCGTCCCCGGCTGCAGCTTCGCTTTCCCCCGCCATTCCCGCCGCAGGATCAGCCACAGAATCAGCGCCAGGAGCGCCGCGCCGCAGAACCAGGGAAGCAGCATCGCCGTTTCCGGCCCGAAAAGCGCCGACAGGTTGTAGACCAGATGCACCGTCACCGGTACGGCAAGGCGTCCCGTGTGCAGCATCAGCAGCGTCAGCAGCAGACTGGTCAGCAGATGACCCGGCAGTCCGGCGAGGCTCCCGTGCATCAGGGCGAACATCAGCGTTGTGAGCACCACGGCCTGCGTCTGCGACCCGCTCTGCATAAGGCTTGTCAGGAGCGCGCCGCGGAAAAACAGCTCCTCCGCGACCGCGGGAACCACCGCCAGCGCGAGGATCATCAGCAGCTGCGACGGCAGGCCCTCCGGCATTGTCAGCGGCGTGACCTCCGCTCGCAGCCATCCGCTCCAGCAGCGGTTCAGGGGCGTCACGACAATCCGGGTACACAGCGCCGCGCTCACGCTCAGCGCGCCCCAGCCCAGCCATTTCCTGCCCCGCCATGCCGGAGCCTTCTGCCGAGGGCGCAGCAGCCACCCCGGCAGCGCAAACAGCAGCACCGACTGGAGCAGGGATGCCGCATAGTTCATCTCCGGGGCATCCGTCACAGAGGGCAGCAGGGCGTTCACCAGCAGCGCAATCGGCGTCCGCAGCAGCGTCAGTCCCAGCAGCACAAGCAGCGCCCGGCGGGCCCGGCTCACGCGTCCGCCTCCAGCCTGTAGACATTGCCCACACGGTCGCGGCTGGCCACGTCAAGGCACAGATCCACGCCCAGCCGGATGCCCTCGCGCCGCATTCTGCCCTCACTGACCTGCCGCGCCAGCGAGGGGGTGTTGTTCTCGCCGCTCAGATGGCCGAGGATGACATGCTGGGTGCCGTTGTCCACCAGCTGCAGCAGGGCATCGGCGCAGGCTTCGTTGGACAGATGGCCGTGATTGGACAGGATGCGGCGCTTGAGCTGCTGCGAATAATGGCTGTTCATGCGCAGCATGTCCGGGTCATGGTTGCTCTCCAGCAGCACGAGGGAGCTGCCCGCGACCGCATCGCGGATAGCCCGGGGGAAATACCCCAGATCCATCGCGGTCGAGACGCTCAGATTGCCGCCCCAGAGCCTGTAGCCCACCGGTTCCTCCGCATCATGGGGGATCGCAAAGGGCACCACGCCGATCTCCCCGATGTAGAAATCCGAAAAGGGATCGAAAACGCGCTTCTGCTCCTCGCTGATTTTGCCCAGCTTGCCCGCCATGCCCGCCCACGTCCCGGCGGTGGCATAGATGGGCAGCCTGTACTTGCGACTGAGCACGCCCGCGCCGCTGATATGGTCGCTGTGCTCATGGGTAATCAGGAGCGCATTGAGCGTTCGCGGATCCACGCCGATCATCTCCAGCGCCTCGTCGATCATTTTCCCCGACTTTCCGGCGTCGATGAGCAGCCGCGTCTCGCCGTACTGCACGAAAAGCGCGTTGCCGCTGGAGCCGGAAAAGAGCGGGCAGAAAATCATATCCATCAAATGCAGGAATCCTTTCATAAAGGGCGCACGTCACAACGGCGCACGCCCTTTCATGCCGCCACGCGGCCCAAATGCTTACAGGTCCAGATGCTTCGCCACGCGCTCGTTTTCCGGCGGCGGCGTCATATAGTCCGGGCCGTAGAGGATGGTCAGCACCTCGTCCCACTTCGCGGGCACAAGGCAGTCGATCCCCTCAAAGGGCATCCGGATTTTTTCCGCAAACTGCTCCGGCTGCCAGATGTGCGTCATCAGCTCGAACGCGCCGTTGGACATGCACACGCCATGCCCCGGCTTTGCGGAGCGGGAGCACCTCTCGTACCACGCCGCCTTCCTCGCGGTGGAGAAAGGCAGCCCCAGCAGGTGCGTCACCCGAAGCAGCAGCCGGTTCTTCAGGCTGAAGCGGCTGTAGTCCACGTTCTTCTTCATCATGCCCTGAAGGAGATGCAGCCGCAGGAACCACAGCTTGCGCCCCAGTCCCCCGGCGGGCACCGCGTCCAGAATGAAGAAGTCCGTAAAGGCCGCCGCCTTGTCCGGATCGCGGTTCATGACCCGGGGCGTCCACGTGTCCAGATAGGTCAGCTCAAAGCGCCTGTCGCACTCCTTCGGGTACACAACGCGGAACTTCTCGAACTCCTCGCGACTCATGAGCAGATCCACATCGTCATCCCACGGGATGAAGCCCTTGTGGCGCACCGCGCCCAGCAGGGTGCCGCACATGAGGTTGTAGGTGATGCCATGGCGGTCGCAGATTGCCGCGATATCCTTCAGCTGCTCCGTGAGCTCTGCGTGGATTTCCGGCAGGCTCAGTTTCTTTTCTTCCATATGTCATGCTGCTCCCGTACAAGCCGGTTCCCCGGCGTTATTGCTTGCGGATGCCCCGGACAAACGCGTCCGTCTGCTCCTCCGCCATCTCCAAAGTCTTTTCGCCCGATGCAAACACATCAATCTCCAGCCGCACGCCGTCCAGACAGGTGCTGTAGACCATTCGGTACTCCACCGTACCGTCCTCCCCCGTACGGGACAGGGTCATTTTCACAAAGGGCAGCCCTGATTCCGTCAGGATCCCGCTGCTGTGAACCGTCCAGCCCCCGTCCCTTGCCCGCCGCGTCTCGACGGCCTTCATCATCCAGTCCACCATGCCGGCATAGTCCTCCGCATCAGGATCGTCAAGGACATACACCTGCACAAGAACCCGCTGACTGCGATCCTGCAGGATGGCATAGATATTGTACTGCGCCATGTTCTCCAGCGTCTCCTCGCGGCGATAGCCCATGCGGTCAAAGGCAAAGCTGCCACTCTCCCGGGTCACGTAGAAGCTCACGTCCAGGGGCGTAAAGCCAAGCAGCGTGCCGCCCGCGATGAGCAGGAAGTCGCCGCTGGGCAGCTCCTGCGTGGTCACGGTCAGCTTCTGGGGCTGGATGACCAGGGAATCCGCCAGCGCCTTGGCGGTATCCGTCAGCGCGTCCGCCGTGTCTCCCTCCGCAGGGTAGGCGTAGATCTCTGCCAGACAGCCCGGCTGGCTGGTCTTCAGCATCAGCGCAGCCTCCGTCTCTCCATCCTCGTAGGTATAGAGGGTGTCAAACACCAGCCAGGTGTAGCCGGTGTTCCGATGGACGCCGGTCTTGACCGTATAGCCGTATTCCCGCAGCCACTTGAGGGTTTCCGCGCAGATCAGATGAATGTCCGTTTCATCCATGTCATCGAGGCTGATATCATCCCACGGGCTCACACAGATTTGCAGTTCATCGCCCGTGTCCAGATCGTACAGAACCGCAATGACGCCGTTATCCTCTATATACGCAAAGAACTCTCGCTGGCTCAGGCCCCAGCGGTTGAACTCCGACACGCTGCTCTCAATGGTCAGGCAGAGCATCCCCTCCGGTACCGTGAAGGTCACGTCCGCCATATCCGTCGTGATCGTGTGGGTCTCCTGCGCGGGCTGCTCCGCCAGTGCGAGCGTCGTTCCCGCCAGCAAAAGCGCAAGCAGCACGGAAAGCCATTTCTTCATCAGTCATTCCTCCATTTGGTATGATACTGATTCATACGCAGGAGCAGGCTGTTTCGTTTCAGTCCTCCAGCCACGCCAGCGTCCGGTTGCAGATGGCCTTTTCGTCCATGCGGTAAACCTCGCGCAGGTATTGCTGCGTGCCGACAACGGTGGAATACACATCGTCCATGCCGATGCGGTGAACGCGGCAGGCGCTGCCGACCTCCGCCAGCACCTCGCACACCGCGCTGCCAAAGCCGCCCACGACGGAGTGCTCCTCCACCGTGACGATATGCCGGAAGCGCCGTGCAAGATTCAGCAGCGTTTCCCGGTCGATGGGCTTGATGCACGGGAAGGACAGCACTTCCGCGCTCACGCCCTTTTCCGCCAGCAGCCTTGCCGCGCCCACCGTCTGGGTCAGGATGCCGCCCGCGGACAGGAGTGCCACGTCGCTGCCCGTTCGCAAGGTCAGCGCGCGCGGAAGCCGCCAGCCCTCCACGGGCCCGTCGTGCAGCGTGGGTTCGCCGCCGCGTCCCAGGCGCAGATAGCAGGTGCCGGGCGTGCGCAGCATCACCGGCACAACCGCCTCCACCTCCGCCGGATCGCCGGGGGTGAAAACCGTCACGCCCGGCAGCGCGCGCAGAGCCGCCATGTCCTCCGTGGCATGGTGGCTCATGCCCAGGCTGCCGTACACAAATCCGCCGCCCACGCAGACGATCTTGACATTCGCGTCGTGATACGCGCAGTCGTTGCGAATCTGCTCCAGGCAGCGCAGGGTCGGGAAATTGCCGATGGAATAGGTCAGCACCGTTCGGCCCGTCATCGCCAGACCGGCGGCAAGGCCCGTCATGGACTGCTCCGCAATGCCGGCATTGACGAACTGCCCGGGATAGGTCTCCCAGAAAGGCTTCAGCACGCCGAAGCCCAGATCGCCCGTGATCAGCGTCAGTCGGGGATCCGCCGCAGCCTCCCGCATCAGCACCCGGGTGAATGCATCTCTCATGGCCGCTGTGCCTCCAGTTCCTTCAATGCAGCTTCATATTCCTCGCCCTGCGGCGTGCGGTAATGCCAGAGGATATCGTTCTCCATGAAGGACACGCCCTTGCCCTTGACCGTCAGGGCCAGGATCACGGTGGGTCTGCCCGTGCCGCAATTTGCCTGCGCCTGGGCAAAGGCCGCCTGCAGCGCGTCCGTGTCGTGTCCATCCACCTCCAGCACGTTCCAGCCGAAGGCCCGCCACTTGTCCCCAAAGGGCGAGAGCGACAGCGTATTCTCGCAGAAATCGAGGGACTGCATCCGGTTGTGATCCACCACGGCGATCAGGTTATCCAGCTGATATTGATGAGCCTGCAGCGCGGCCTCCCAGACGGAGCCCTCGTCGCATTCGCCGTCACCCAGCACGCAGTAGACGCGCCAGGGAGCGCCGTCCATTTTCGCGCCCAGCGCCATGCCCGCCGCAACAGGCAGACCATGGCCCAGCGAGCCGGTGGAAAACTCCACGCCCGGCACGCCCTTGTGGCTCACATGCCCGGACAGGCGGCTGCCGTTGGCATAATGGGTTTGCAGCTCCTCCACCGGGAAAAAGCCGCGCTCCGCCAGCGCCGCATATACCGACGCACCCGCATGGCCCTTGGACAGGATCAGCCGGTCGCGATCAGGCATCCCCGGGTCAGCGGGATCCACATGCAGCACGCCCGTATACAGCACCGCCATCAGCTCCGCCGCGGAAAAGACGGAGCCAATATGGCTGCCGCGGCTCAGGTGGGTCATCTCCAGCCCATGGCGGCGGATGAGCCACGCCAGCACCCGGGGATCACCGGTGTCCGGCTGTCCGGCAAAGCCCGCGTGCACCCGTTCGGTATAGGTCATTTCTGACTCCCCTTCTCATCAGCCATGTTTTTTGCCTTTTTGAACACGCCGCCAATCGTCTCGAAGAACAGCTTCATGTCCAGCAGAAAGCTCTGGCTTTTCGCATATTCCACACGCATCCGGTTCTTTTCGGGCAGCACGTACTTTTCATAATTCTCCACCGGATTCTCCGTGCCCACGATCTCGTCCTGCGCGATGTACACGATGGACGAACGGTCCGTGATGCCGGGGCGCACCCACATGATGCACTGCTGCTCCTCGGTGTAGGCGTTGGTATACAGCAGCAGCTCCGGCCTGGGGCCGACGAAGGACATTTCGCCCCTGAGGATGTTGAACAGCTGCGGCAGCTCATCCAGCTTCAGGCGGCGCATGATTTTGCCGGAGCGGGTCACGCGGGGATCATCCTTGGCGGTGCAGCCGCCGGACTTGTCCGCGCCCACCACCATGGTGCGGAACTTCATGATATAAAAGGGCTTGTTTTTGTATCCGCCGCGAACCGCCCTGTAGATGACCGGCCCGGGGCTGTCCAGCCTGACCCAGACAGCCAGGGGAATCATCACCAGCCCGGCCGGGATCAGGGCGATCAGCGCCAGCAGAAAATCAAGCGCACGCTTGACCACCCGGGAATAGAACGGGTGCGACAGCGGGCCATCCCAACGGGGCAGCTCGGGAAGCGGCGGGAGCTTGGACATGGGAAACGCCTCCTTGCGAATTACTGGTGACTCATCTGGAGCAGCAGCTCGTTGAGCCGCTCCAGCTCGTCCTGCGAATAGTACTGCAGAACGATCCTGCCCTTTTTCGCATTCCCCGTCAGGGTCGCGCGCATCCCAAAGGTCTCCCGGCAGAGGGTTTCCAGCTCGGTCAGCTCGGCAGGCAGCGGCCTGGGCTTTTTTTCATTTCTGGGGAGCTTCGCAGCGTCCTGCTTGAGGAGCGCGGCAGCCGTTTCCAGCTGGCGGACGCTCCAGCCCTCGGCAATCGTGCGGCTGGCCAGCGTCAGCTTCATCTCCTCATTGTCCAGGCCCGCCAGCACACGGGCATGACCGGCGCTGAGGGTTCCCTGGCGCACCATGGCGATGACGCTGTCCGGCAGCGTCAGCAGCCGCAGCAGATTCGCCACCGCCGGACGGGACTTGCACAGCCGCTGCGCCACGGTCTCCTGCGTATAGCCGCACTGCTTCATCAGGCTCTGAATGCCCTGCGCCACCTCAATGGGGTTCAGATCCTCGCGCTGCAGGTTCTCGATCAGCGCAATCTCCATCTGCTGCACCGCGTCCAGCTCGCGCACGATGCACGGCACAGTCTCCAGCCCGGCCTCCCGGGCGGCACGCCAGCGGCGCTCACCGGCGACAATGCGGTAGCGTCCGCCGCTCACGGGCGTGACCAAAATGGGCTGCAGCACGCCCTGATCGCGGATGGACTGGGCCAGCTGCGCAATGCTCTCCTCGGAGAACACGCGCCGGGGCTGGTCAGGGTTGGGATCGATATCGCCGATGGCGATCTCCTGCCCTGCGCCGGAAGCCGCCGTATCCATTTCAGGCAGCAGTGCGTCAAGGCCACGGGCAAGTCCGCGCGTCTTCTTGGGCATGATGTTACTCCCCTATCCTCTCTCGATCAAATACAGCCGTCACAGCCTGTAATCCTTTACCTGCACGCCATTGCGCCCCAGAACTTCCTTAGCCAGCTCCACATACGCCGCGGTGCCCGCGGAGCGCTTGTCATACACGTGGATGGGCTCGCCGTGGGAGGGTGCTTCGCCCAGGCGCACCGTGCGCGGAATGACCGTGGCGTACACCTGCTTCTTGAAGTGCTTCTTGACCTCCTCCACGACCTGCAATCCCAGATTCGTGCGGCCGTCCAGCATCGTCAGCAGCACGCCCTCGATTTCCAGGCGCGGATTGATCGTCTTCTTCACCCGCTGCACGGTCTGCATCAGGCTCGCCACGCCCTCCAGCGCGTAGTACTCGCACTGAATCGGGATCATCACGCCGTCGGACGCGGCCAGCGCATTGATCGTCAGCAGCGACAGGCTGGGCGGACAGTCGATCAGGATGAAGTCGAAGTCCTTCAGGATGGCGGCGATCGCCGTCTTGAGCCGGTACTCGCGCTTGTCGGTGTTCACCAGCTCCAGCTCCGCGTTCGCCAGGCGGATATCGCTCCCGGCGATGGACAGGTTCCTGAAATCCGTCTTCTCCACCAGATCCTTCATCCGGACGCGGCCCATCAGCACCTCGTAGATGCTTTTCTCCTCCACCGCCATGCCCAGACCGGAGGTCGTATTGCCCTGCGGGTCCAGATCAATCAGGAGCACCCGCTGCCCCATATCCGCCATGATGGCAGAGAGGTTGACCGCCGTGGTCGTCTTGCCCACGCCGCCCTTCTGATTGATGATGGAGATCACCTTCGCCATGGGTCATCGACCCCCTTCCGACCGTTTTTTTGCACACAAAATGCTGAATACCATATGCATTCATACTATTATACCGTTCTTTGTGCGAATTGTAAAGTACGAAAGACGGCTTGACAGAAAAACCTGCGTGGCTGTCCGCCGATGCAGGTGCCTTTCGCTGTCCGTCATGCGAATCCGGCGGACGTTCTGGACGGAGACAATGTTGCTTCTGTTGACGCAACAAAACAGCTCCCGGAGCAGATGTCCGGGAGCGAATTTGCCAGCTTCCGCTATTTTCAATTACTCCGCCACGAAATGAATCAGCATCGCGTCGAAGTAGTTCATGTCGAAGCCTTCTTCGGTGATGACCGCGTACATGGGGAGGCCGTAATAGTCGATGACCAGCGCATCCTGCCCGTCCGCCGTGCCCTGCGTCCATGTCAGGCCGGACACCGGCGTACCGGCAATGGTAAACACCACCGTGCCGTCTGCGCCGAACACCAGAGAATACTCCAGGCCGCCCAGCATGGCGGGCGTCATGCTTACGCCCTGTACGTCGGCGCTCGCCATCACATACCTGCATCCATACCGCGCGCTCAGGTCGATCGGATCGGATGCAGCGGGTTCGGTGACATCGGGCATAGCCGGAACGGCTGCTCCCGCAGCCTCCGCATCCCGCCGGAAGAGGATTGCCACGCCGTCCTCCTCCATGCGCAGCGTACCGTCCTCCGTCAGTGCCGCTGCCGTGCCGTCGACCATCGCGATGCCCTCCGCAACCGTCCAGACGGCGACATGCGCTTCCTCGCCGTCATACAGCTCCGCCGTGCCGTCCGCATTCAGGGTCAGGCGCATTTCCACGCCCATCGCCGCCAGCGGAAGGATTTCGCCGGATATGTCCATGCTCTGGGCGTTCCACACGCCGAGGAAGGGTTCGCCCTCCGCGCCCACGGGCTGCGCAACAAGCTCTATTTCCGGCTCATCCGGCTCCGCAGGCATGGGGCCGCACCTGACCGCATCCAGCAGCGCGGCAACGTCGGGCAGCGTCTCCGTCAGGCAATCCGTCAGCGTGAAGGCCTCCACGCCGTATGCATCCAGCAGCGCGGCGGTATCTATGCTTTCCACACAGCCGCCCAGATACAGGGTCTCCATGGCAAAGCAGCCCGCGAAGGCATTGCGGTCAACATTGCGCACGCCGTTGACGAACACCACCTCGCGCAGGCTCGCGCACTCGCTGAAGCATCCCTCCGGCAGCGTTTCGATGGGCGCGTAGCAGATCACCGTTTCGAGGGTATCGCAATTTGCAAAGGCATAGGGCACGATCTCCGTGTAGCCCTCAGGAATCACCAGCGACACCACGGGCAGCTCGACATCGAAGTTGTCGCCAGAGGAGGCACGGCTCATCATTGTGCCGCCGATGGTGGTCAGCCGTACGCCGTCAATCTCCTGCGGCAGGATCAGGTTCAGCTCATAGCCGTTGTACCGGTCCAGACGGCTGTATTCCCCGTCATACCAGAAATCGTCGCCGGGCAGGGACGCGTCGGGCATGGTCAGCAGCGCCCTGCGCTGCTCACCCACGCGCGGCACGGGGCTGTACCAGGGATAGCCCACGATTGCGCTCAGCGCCCGCACCTGCCCGTCGGTGGCATCGGGCGCGGCGTACACCTCCGTCAGCGCCGGACAGTTCGCAGTCAGATCGGCGGGCAGAATCGCGGGGTCGCACAGCACCGTCAGCTTCGTAAGGCCCGTGCAGCCATCCAGCGCGCCCTTGCCGATGCTGGTCAGGGACGCAGGCAGCGTCAGCTCGGTGATGTTCACGCAGTTGCGGAAGGCGCCCTCTCCGATGGTGGTGATGGAGCCGAACAGCTCCACATAGGCCACGCTGGAATCAGCGAAGGCCTCGTTCCCGATGGTGGTGAACCAGCCGCAGTGATGGGGATAGAAGGAGCGGATGGACTGATTGCCCTTGAACAGGCCGTCTCCCAGGGCGGTGACATCCATCCGGTCATAGGAGGTCCAGACGGTCAGATCCGCCGCATCGCCATGGTACGCCGTCCACACGCCGTCCGCGATGGTGGTCACATCCGCGCGGTTCTCAGGATATTCCGCCACGCCGCCGCTGATGGGGTTGTTGATCCACACAGTGCAGTTCGGGCACTGCTCGCGCAGCAGCGCCGCGTAAGCGTCCCGGTTTTCGGGGGAGCTGTCCCACGGCAGATCCAGATCCGCAAGAGACGTGTTCGCAAAGGCGTCCGGTGCGATGTCGATCACCGTATACGCATCCAGCATCACATAGTACAGGGCCGTGCCGGCGAAGGCACGCGCGCCGATGTGCTCCACCCGGCCGCCCAGATGCAGTTCCAAGCAGCTTGCGCCCTCGAACGCGCTGTCGCCGATGCTTTTCAGGGTGGAGGGCAGCGTCAGCACCGGCGAACGGTCATATTGGAACGCCCGCGCACCGATCGTTTCCAGCCCCTCGTTCCACTCGATCAAGCTGGACTGCGTGTTGAAGAACGCTTCGTCACCGATGGTTTTCAGGGTTGATGGGAAGTGAATGTAGCACAGGTTGCTTGCCTGCCGGAACGCACCTTCCCCGACGGTCTCCAGGCCCTCGGGCAGCACGATGCCGTAGAGGGAATAATCACGGTCGAAGGCATGGGCGCCGATCGCCTTCACCGCCACGCCGCCGATGGTCCCGGGCACCTCGACAAAGGCGTGGAACCCGGTGTAGCCTGTGATGGTGCCGGTGGACGCGTCGAACACGAACCAGTCCTCCATGTTCTCCTTTGCCGGCATCACAGCGTTCCTTCCGCTGGGCGCGAGGTGGGACGCAGCCCCGTTGATGTGGGCCAGCGCGGCGGCATAGGCAACCAGCTGATCGTCCGGCACATAGATCGTGTAATCCTCCGGCATCATGGAAAAGCACCAGTCCGTGTTCATAAAGATCGGACAGGGGCCCTCAAAGCGGATCTCCCGCAGGCTGGCACAGTTCCAGATTGCGCCGTCGATGATGCGCACGCTGGCCGGGATGGTCAGGCTGGTCAGCGCATCGCAGCCCACGAAATTGGAGCCGATGTACGCCAGCCCGTCGTTCAGCGTGACGCTGGTCAAGCCGTCCATACGGCCGATCGCACCGTTTTGCAGCGCGCGCATGGAATCGGGCATGGTCAGGGAGGTCACCCCGTGCTGATCCACAAACGCGTTGTATTTCAGCGCCGTCACGGCGCAGCCGTCCACCTCCGCCGGGATCGTCACATCCCCGCTCATTTCACCGTTCACCTTCAGGTAGAAGTTGTCGGTGTCATAGGACCAGCTTGCTCCGCCTTCAGCCAGTGCGGAACCGTACAGCAGGCAAAGCGCCAGCGCCAGCACGAGAAGGATTCTGATTCTCTTCATGCCTCTCATTCCTTTCCAAAACAGGGACTGTTCATGCCGACCTGCGTCCTGTATGCTTCGCCGCGCCACTTCGCTTTATCATAATAAAGTGTCCCAGGGACAGAGGCTTCAGGCGGGCGAAGCGTCTCCGGCGCAAATCAGCATCACATCAGGATACCTTCATTATAGCATGACCCGTCCGTTCCCGCAACGCCAAAATGGGAATTCTGCCGATTCCGACGCAAAAAGGCAGGCTTCCTGCCTCCGAAGCCTGCCTGACGGGCACGTCATTCCAGCACCCGGATGCTGGTGATGACGGGTTGATATGCCTGCGCGACGCTGCCGTTGCTGTTCGTGACCGGCGTGTTGGCGCAGATGGCGTCCACAACCTCCATGCCGCTGAGCACCCGTCCGAAGGCGGCATAGTCGCCGTCCAGATAGGCGGCGTCCTCCTGCATGATGAAGAACTGGCTGCTGGCGCTGTCCATCGACACCGAATTCCGGGCCATCGACAGCACGCCGCGCTCATGGGAAATGGGGTTTTGCACGCCGTTGCTGCTGAATTCGCCCCTGATATTCGTGCCGGAGCCGCCGGTGCCGTTGCCGTTGGGGTCGCCGCCCTGAATCATGAAGCCGCTGAACACCCGGTGGAAGGTCAATCCGTCATAGAAGCCCTCCCGCGCCAGCTTTACGAAATTATCCACCGTGATGGGCGCGACGTTGCCGTACAGCTCCGCGGTGATCGTGCCATAGTCCTTTACGGCAATCTCAATCCGGTGCGTGGCGACAGGCACGACGGCCTCGCCGCTCTGCCCATTGTCAGCGACTTCGGCGCTGCGTCCCCAGCCGTTGAGCAGGATCGTTCCCGCGCCCAGCATCACCACCGCCAGCACAGCCACCAGCGCAAGGAGCAGGTTCCGGCGCCGCTTCGCTTCCTCGCTCCGGCTTGCCGCCTGCTGTGCATCATGCATTCTGCTCTTTCTGCTCATGTTGGATGCCTCCGTTTGCATTTTCATTCATGCATGCTGATTTTTGTTTCCGCATCACAGGCGCACGCTCTCCCCATCGCCGCACAGGGGCTTCATCACGCCGTCGCTGATGGTCCAGGAGCGGCCGCAGACCCGCGCCTCCCCCTCCGCCTCCAGCAGGTAGCTGCCGTCCTCCAGCACATAAAACACCTGCCCGATGCTGTCCCCGAAGGTGATGTCCTCAAACAGGCGCATCCCGTCCAGCAGGCTGTCCTTCACCTGATTGTAGTGCGGGAGGATGTTGTGCGCCGTCAGCCCCAGGCCGGGGATGAACCGCCAATAGGACGGGTCGATAGCCTCGCCCGGCTCCTCCGGCTGGGCGTAAACCACTTCCGCCGCGTTCATGCTGCCTGCGCTGACCCCCATAACCACGCCGGGATAGTCCGCCAGCAATTCCCGCAGGCCGATCTCCCGGAAAAAGGCGTTCTCCGTGGGCACATGTCCGCCGGAGAGCAGGATCACGTCGCTGCTCCGCACCAGAGCGGCGGCATCCGACGCATTGCGGCTGTCCAGCACCTTCACGGCGGAAAAGGCCATGCCGTGGTACGCAAAGCAGCCGGCGAAGGTCTGCGCGGCTTCATCGCTGCGGGCATGGCTGTCCGGCGCGGAAGCGATCAGCAAAAAGCGTCCGCCGGGCCGGACGAAGCGCCGCAGGTTTTCCACAAACCCATTGCGCGCATCGAAGACGCAGGGCAGATCGACGCCCTCGGGAACGTTGTCCTCACAGGGGCTGGAGGTCAGAAACAGGGTCATGGCAAAGCGGCTCCTTGTATGATGATGCTGCTCCTATTGTAGAACCGTTCCTCCCGCTTGTCAAGGGCGCGTTCCCCTTTACAGCTTCACCGATTCTGCTTATAATATCCGCAAGGCGGATCCCGTCCGCCCGGCAGCTTCCATACGAGCACCAAGGAGGTCACCCCCATGGACAAGTCCTTCCACACGGGCAACCGCGAGCGTCTCTACGCCGCGATGAAGTCCGCTTCCCTGCTGGTGATGTTCTCCGGCGAGGACATCCGCAAGACCAACGATGAATACTGGCCCTTCTTCACCGACCGCAGCTTCTATTACCTGACCGGTCTGGACAGCCACGATTTCGCGCTCCTGGCGGTGAAGGACGCCTCCGGCGCGGTCACCGAGCGCGTGTACATCCTGCCGCCCGACCCGATGGCCGAGCGCTGGACGGGACGCCGCATCAAGCCCGCCGAAGCCGAGGCAATCTCCGGCATCCGGGACGTGCGCTTCGTCAGCCAGTTTGAGAGCGACCTCCACGCCCTGTGCGCCGGCGGGCATTACTCCGCCGGAATGAGCGACCTTTCGCACATCTACCTCGACCTGTTCCGCGTCAGCCCGCGCGATGTCGACCGTCCGGCGCACAAGCTGCTCCGGCGGCTTCAGTCGGACTGTCCCTATCTGGCCGTCGAGAACGCCAACGTCCTCCTGCGCCGGCTCCGCCTCATCAAGCAGCCCTGCGAGATTGCCGCCATCCGCGAGGCGGAGAAGGTGACCGGCGAAGGCATCCTTGCCATGATGAAGGCTTCCCGCCCCGGGATGTACGAATACCAGTACAAGGCCGAATTCGACTACGCCCTCAGCCAGCATTCCCCCTGCGGCCCGGCCTTTCCGTCCATCATCAGCGCGGGACGAAACAATTTCTGCATCCACTATTACAGCTACACCGGACAGGCGCACGACGGCGACATGATCCTCAACGACGTGGGCGCGCAGCACGATTCCCTCATGACCGACGTGAGCCGCGGCTTCCCCTGCAACGGCCGCTTCACCGAAAAGCAGAAGCTGCTCTACGAGTGCGCCCTGCAAACCTCCAACCACCTCTTTGACATCATCAAACCCGGCTATGCCATGGCGGAGGTGGACGGCGAGATCCGCCGCTACAACGCCGCGCTGCTCCATGACGCGGGCGTGCTGGACAGGGAGGAGAACATCGGTAGATACATGTGGCACGGCGGCGCGCATCATGTGGGCTACGACGTGCACGACGTGGTGGCGCGCCCCGAGACCGTCGCGCCGGGTATGGTGTTCTGCGTGGATGTGGGCATCTACCACGAGGAATGGGGCATCGGCTTC
>JBJEUF010000026.1:0-5293 GCA_051883695.1 Aristaeellaceae bacterium | reverse complement strand
CACAGGGCAGCATTCCTTATGCTTCATTCTGTTCATCCTCATCGTCATCCAGCTCAAAGTCGTTGTCAGCCCGGGCCCTTGCACCATCGCGCTTGCCCTGCAGGAAAACGAGGATGCCAACCACAGCAAGACCCGCAATCGCCCCAAGTGCCAGCATGGCTTTCACTTGCTCCGATATGATCTGTTCTTCCGGTTCTGCGGGAGCAGGTGTCGCAGTCACTGCGGGAACTGTGGTCGGAACAGGCGTCACATAGATGATTTCGGGCGTGGGCGTAGGCACTTCCTCCCGCTCGTCCTCGGACAGAAGGGCCAGCAGGTCGCGCTCATCCACCAGGTTGAGGAAGCAGGTCTCGTACATCTCGGCTTCCTCGTCGATGGGCTTGTCATAGTCAATGACCAGGTAGAAGGTATTACCGCTCTTGGACTGCAGCGTGATGAACTGCTTGTTGGTCGCCGCGGAGTACAGCACGTCCAGTGTGTGGCTGTTACCGTCCGCCTGGTAGGGCATGCCGGGGCCGATGGTGATGTACTCCGTCTGAATGATGGGCTCCGGCGTGGGGGCCGTGGTGGGGACTGCGGTCGGGTCGGGCTCATCGTAGACATAGATCAGCGAGCTGCCCAAACCCTGATACGGATTGGGCGTGACCGTCGCTGTCTGTGTGGCCACCGGCGTTACCGTTGCGTCAGAGGGCTTCTTCGTTGCCTTCGGGGTGGCTGTGGGCGTGGGCGTAGGGTCAGCGGGCTTGGCATAGCAGGGATTGTCCAGACTCACCGGCTCGGTGAAGTTGCCCGCATAGTCGAAGGCCCGGACAGCCAGCTTTTCAAACCGGTTCATGGTTTCATCCAGCGGCACGTTCAGCACGCCGCCCGTCAGCGTGGTGAACAGCATGCTGTTGACCTGCACCCCGGCCACGCCGGACAGGTCATCCCTGGCCTCAATCTGAAGGGTTGTGCCATTGATGGTGGCGGAGAGTACCGGCGCAGTCAGGTCAATGCAACTCACCTGCGCACATTCCTCAAACATGTGCCCGTGAGGAGCGGTGATGCGCAGGGTGAAGGTGCCGTTCTCCCGCACCGTGATCCCGGCTTTCCCGCCGGCAAACTGGTTCTCGCAGTCGATCCAGCTGCCCTCGTTCATGCGGTACTCGATTTTGTACCAGCCGAGATTGTCCTTGTCCGTGATGGACACCTTCACCGTCGCGCTGTTGGTATTGCTCCAGCCGCCGGGAACCGTCAGCACCACGCGGTAGGGGGAAACTGACTCCATGGGTACTTCCGTCGTTGCCGGTTGTTCTTCTGCAGACGCAAGGCAAGAAAAAACCATAAGCAACAGGGCCAAAAGAACGCATGCCGTACCCCGACGCAAGCAGGAATCACGCATCTTCATCCGGGGCATCCTCCTTCGGCATGACATCGTACTCGGACAGGGCAGGTGCAACGGTAGCGCCCTCGGGAAGCTGGGGCACGGTCATGCTTTCCTGCCCGAACTGCGCCTTGAAGAAGGCTGCCAGCTGCTCCGGGGTCACGTTGTACAGCTCGCAGGTGGTGTGGATGGCGGTACGGTCTGCCTGCTGCACCAGACGGCGGAGCTCCGCCACCTCCTCCTGCAATTCCAGCAGCTCCTGCTCCTTCTTGTCCAGCAGCGCGTGCAGCTTCTGCCGGTCGGCGGGATACCGCTTCTTTTTCTTGTCGTGCAAATCAATCACCTCATCAGTCGATGGGCAGGCGGCCATAGCCGTATAGCTTCTTGGCCCACTTGCTGCTTTTCAAATCGGCGAAGCCCACCGGATCACCGGCGTGAATCATCATGTTATTGCCCACATAGATGCCCACGTGGGTGATGCCCTTCACGTCGCTGCCCATGGTCTTTTCAAAGAATACCAGGTCGCCGGGGCGGGCTTCCTCTGCCGGAATATCGGTACACAGGGAATAGAGGCCATTGGCCCCCTTCCGCCCGGTGTCATACACCCCGGACTGTCTGAATACCCAGCAGACAAACCCCGAGCAGTCGAAACCGGTCTTGGGGCTGCTGCCGCCGTACACATAGGGATAGCCGATGTACTTTTCGGCCTCGATCATGAGCCGAAGAAAGTTCTCGTCATTGGCAAGCAGCTGCTCCGGAATCGTGTAGCGAACCAACTTGTATTTCGATTTCACGCCATTGACCTTCACATTGCTTTTCCCGACCGAGGTAATGACTGGAAGCGTGGCTTCCTCCTCCAGAATGAAATAGGCCGGGTCGTCCAGAATGATCGTATCGCTCAGCCATGATTCATCCGCCGGGTCGATCGTTTCGGCCCGGGCAGGAATCAGTGCGGAAATCAGCATAAGGGCCAGCGCGGCAGCAATGACCTGCCTGGCAATGTTCATCGCGTAAGCGTCACTGTTTTGCGGGGATTTCATGGTCATTCTCCTTTCAGAGCGCGCGGAGCCCTGCTCATGCAGGACTCCGCAGTCATTGTTTCGTTATTCGGGAATACGGCCAAAGGAATGGAAATGACTGCGCCAGTAGGCATCGTTCAGGTTGGCATACCCGATAGGGCTGCCGCAGTGCAGCATCATCCCGTTGCCCACATAGATGCCGCAGTGGGTAACGCCTGCCACGCCCTCGCCCATGGTGCCCTCAAAGAATACGATGTCACCGGGCCTTGCCTGATCATCCGGTACCATGCGGCACAGGCTCCGCAGGCCCTTGGCACCCAGTCGGCCCGTGTTGTACACGCCGCTGTTTGTGAAGACATAGCTAACGAAGCCAGAGCAGTCGAAGCTGGTTTCCGGGCTTGCACCGCCCCACACATACGGATAGCCAATGTACCGGGTGGCCTCCTCCATCAGCCGGGCAAAGGTGGGGTCGGCATCCAGTGTTTCCTGGGGGATGTCGTAGAGCATCGGGTCACGCAGCGGCGTTGCGTAGGGATTGCCAGAGAAGATGCCCTCCATGTTGCCGTGGGTCGCCATGTACAGCGCGTACATGCCCATGGTGTGGTGGCTCATGCTCAGCACCGGCAGATGGGACAGATTCCGGTTCTCCATGCTCACATGGCAGATGCGGTAGGTGTAGGGCACCTGTTCATCGTAGGAATAGGTTTCGGTTCTTCTCTGCCCGGTCTCAGGATCGGTCACAATGCGTGTCCCGGTCTTGCGTTCCGTGCGATAGCGAATCTCCGTCGTGATGCTCTCCGTGACCACATACTGTAGCCGGAAATACTTCTCCAGCACCGGATAGGCTGTATCCACCGTCCAGTCCTGCCCGTCAGTGCAAGCAGAGATGATGGCAATGAGCACATAGGGATCGTGCCAGATTTCGTCCGCCTCCACAATGTACTCGTCATATCCGGGATGGTACTGCTCATAGTGATCCAGCTCATTCTTCAGTTCCCGCTCCATCCCGGCATAGGCACGCTCGGCAGCACGGACATCATCCTCCGTAGCAGGATAGGTACCGATGACCAGGGATTCCAGGATGGACTGTGCCAAGGGCGTGCAGGATTGCAGGCTACTCATGACTGCCAGCAGGATGCCGACTAACGCGATCAGGATCAGAGCCTTGGGGTACCTTGCGAGGTACTCTCCCAGCTTCCCGGTTGCGCTTCCCGCACGTTCCGCAGTTTTCTCAGCTGCTTTGGCAGCTTGTCTGGTGCGGCTCGAAGCCGACTTTCCCGCTTTGGCTGCCGCATACTCCCGGCGAATGGCGCGCTTCTGTTGCCACCGGGATGCGGGATTACTGGAAAAATGGGGAGAATCGTTGGAACGTCCCGATGGAGCCTTCCCGGGAGCAGCAGACGATGCGTTGGTGCCAGCCGGAGGGCTGTTCTTCCTGCCCTCTGCCTTCCGTCGTTGGGAACGGAGCTTCCGTGCATGATAAGCACGTTCACCCTCCTGCAGGACGGTTGCCCGGGCGTCATCTGCCTTCAGCGCAGCGGTCACGGCAACGTTGTCATCCTCGTTGGCCTGAGCCACCTGCCTGTGCAGCTGATCGCCGGCGGTTCGCACCGTTCGCTCGATGGGGTGGACAACCTTGGAGGGACGCTTGGGGTTCGATTCCTCAAAGCTCAGCTTCGGGACGCTTTTCGGCTGCTTCCCGATCTGCTTCCCCTTTGCCGCTTTGGCTGCTGGCACCTCCGGCATCTGCTGTTCCGGTGCTGCCGTTTCTTCCTCGGTAAAGCGCAATCTGGGGGAATCCCGGTTGTGTGTCTTGGACATGCCATTTTCCTCCTTGGGTTATCAGGCCGTCTGCCGCTCGGACGGCTTGGTGGTCATGAGGGTATAGAGCCTGGTATTTTTCGGGAAGTGGTCGCGGAAGGGCAGAACCACATTGCCATAGAACAGCAGTCCCTCGCCCTCGCCGCTCTGGGTCACATAGGACAGCTGATGCGGGGAAATGCCCAGCTTCTTCGCCAGAATCTCCCGGTCGCCCGCCGCCTGGTTGAGCATGTAGATGTAGTCGCTGTTTTCCAGGATGTTCTCCAGCTCCTGACTGGCCAGCAGATCCTTGACATTCTGCGTGATGCCGGTGGGAATGCCGCCCCACTTGCGGAACCGCTTCCAAATCTCCACGGAATACACCGCAGTCTGCTCTTCCTTCAGAAGGAGGTGAAACTCGTCGATGTAGTACCGGGTGGCCTTGCCCTCGGCGCGGTTGGCCGTCACGCGGCCCCACACCTGATCCTGCACAATCAGCATGCCGAGCTTTTTCAACTGCTTGCCCAGCTCCTTGATGTCGTAGCAGACCATGCGGTTGTCCACATCCACGTTGGTGCGATGATTGAACACATTCAGGGAGCCGGTCACGTAGATTTCAAGGGCTGTAGCCAGCCGCTGGGCCTCCTTTTCCTCCTGCTGCCGAAGGGTGTTGTACAGATCCTCCAGAATGGGTACCTTCTCCGGCCGCGGGTCATTGAGGTAGGGCTGGTAGATGATGTGCACCGCGCGGTCGATGATGGTCTTCTCAATGGGCTGCAGGCCCTCGCGCCCGCCGACAATCAGCTCGCACAGGGACAGGATGAAGTCCGATTTCAGGCTGAGGGGGTTGTCCTCATCGGAATAGTTGAGGTTGATGTCCATGGGGTTCACATAGCTGGTGCTGGTGGGAGAAATGCGGATGACCTGCCCCCGGAAGGCTTCCACCAGCGGGAAGTACTTTTGCGATAGGTAACCGTTTGAAGTTATCTCCGGGTTTTCCCCCGCTTAGCACCGTGCGCGAACCTTTCGATTCACACGGCGCCCCATCAATGTTTACCTATTTACAATGTTACAGTTACCAGCCAATTTTCTTAGCTTGTTTAGTCGTACC
>JBJEUF010000025.1:0-22652 GCA_051883695.1 Aristaeellaceae bacterium | reverse complement strand
ACACATAGCCCTGATCCGCGCCGATGGCGTAGGCCGCGATGGCCATGGCCTCGATGACGGCATGGGGATCGCCCTCCAGGATGGAGCGGTCCATGAACGCGCCGGGGTCGCCCTCGTCCGCGTTGCAGCACACGTACTTCTTGTCGGACACGGAGTTCCTGGCGAACTTCCACTTCAGGCCCGTGGGGAAGCCGCCGCCGCCGCGGCCGCGCAGGCCGGAATCCAGAATGGTCTGGATCACGTCGTCGGGCGTCATCTCGGTCAGGCACTTGCCCAGCGCGGCATAGCCGTCAAAGGCGATGTACTCCTCGATGTTCTCCGGGTCGATCACGCCGCAGTTGCGCAGCGCGACGCGCTTCTGCTTCTTGTAGAAGTCCACCTTGTCCAGGGACTTGACGGTCTTGTCGCCCTCCTCCATGGAGCCCTTGTACAGCAGGTCCTTCACGATGCGGCCCTTGACGAGGTGCTCGTCCACGATGCGGGCGACATCCTCGGTCCTGACATGGGCATAGAAGGAGCCCTCGGGATACACAATGCAGACAGGGCCAGCCTCGCACAGGCCGAAGCAGCCGGTGCGGACAACCTTGACTTCCTTGTCCAGGCCCTTTTCGGCCAGCAGCTTTTCAAACTCGGCGATGACTGCCGCGGAATTGGAAGAGGTACAGCCCGTGCCACCGCAGACCATCACATGAGAACGAATCAGATCCATGTTCTATTCCTCCTATAATCGGCCATCCCCCGACCCGGGCCGGGGTCCGGCTCCGCTCGGTCCGCCCGGGGCGAACCGTCGCCGGTCAGGCACGCAGCCCGACCGCCTTCTCTCACTCAGCCTGATAGCCGATGGTGTACTCCTCCACGGGACGGCCGTTGACGATGTGATCGTTGACCACGCGGGCCACCTTCTCGGGCGTCATGTGGACATAGGTCACCTTTTCCTGGCCCTTCACATAGACCTCGACCATGGGCTCCAGACGGCACATGCCGATGCAGCCGGTCTGGGCCACGGTGACGTTCTCCAGGCCGCGGCGCTTGAGCTCCTCCACGAACTCCAGCATCACGGGACGCGCGCCGGCGGCGATCCCGCAGGTCGCCATACCGACCACCACGCGGGTGTCGATATTGTCGTCCTTACGCATGTTGACCTGATCGATCATCCTGTTGCGGATGGCCTGCAGCTCTGCCAAAGATTTCATGAAAACATCCCTCCATGCAGTTCATTGATTTCCTGTCGCAAACATTCCCTGATCCAGTCGGCAACCTCCGTCTGATTCAGCGGGATGGGCGCTACCGTCTCCCGAACGACGCGGGTATCGAAGGAGAAGCTCTGCCCATCAACGTCATAGGTAAAGAGGAAGTCCGTCTCCGGATTCATCACCACCAGGCTGAACCACGCGCCCGCCACGTCGCCCATGGGCGGACGGTCGATATGGCTCAGGCCGAAGGTCGCCGTCACCACGGTGCCCTCGCCCACGGCGGACCGGATCGTCACATCGCCGCCGGTCATTTCCGCCGTCTGTTTGAGCAGCGGCAGACCAAGGCCCACCTTGCGGGTCTTGCGGGAGGTGGTGAAGGGCTCCAGCACCGTTTTGACCATTTCCTCGTTCATGCCGCAGCCATTGTCCCGAAAGACGAAGGTGATCCGGTCCTCCGCATGGCTGACCGTCACATGCACCTCCGTCAGGGTCGCCCCGGCCGAGATGGAATTCTGGGCAATATCCATGATATTGTCCGCAAGCTCACGCATCATGGCTTTGCCTTATCAGCTGCGGTATTTGGCGATGACGCCGGCCACCTGATCGGGAGTCATGCGGCCGTACACGTCGTCATTGACCATGATGACGGGGGCCAGACCGCAGGCGCCCAGGCAGCGGGTGGCGTTGAGGGTGAACAGACCGTCGGGCGTGGTGCTGCCGGCAGGAACGCCCAGCTCCTTCTCCAGCTCGTCCAGCACCAGCTGAGCGCCCTTGACGTAGCAGGCGGTGCCCAGGCAGACGCTGATGGTGTACTTGCCCTTGGGCTCCAGGTTGAACTGCGCGTAGAAGGTCGCCACGCCGTAGACGTCGCTCACGGGGATGTCCAGGCCCTTGGCGATGATGTTCTGCACATCCTCGGGCAGATAGCCGAAGATGTCCTGCGCCTGCTGCATGATGGGCATCAGGCAGCCGGGCTCATCCTTGAGCTTCTCGATGACCTGCTGCAGCGCAGCGTACTTGTCCATGTTGTTGTTACAGTCACAGCAACACATATTGATCCGTCCTCCTTATATCGTGGGGTAATATGCTGAAATCACGCGCCCGCCCGAGGGTCGGGCGATCGTGAGATTTGCCGGTGAATGCTTCACCCGCGCCCGGCGATGGCGTCCAGGAGCGCCTGAACGCTCCTCTCCCGCGCTTCCAGGGTGAAGGAAGGCTCCAGTATGTTTTCCAGATAGTGGGCATCGGACGAGCGGAGGAGCCGGTAGCCGCTCAGATCCATCTCCGGCATCGCCACCGCGTCCGATACCTCCAGCGCGTCGTACCTCGCGCCGCCGGGCAGGAAGCCCAGCGCGTTCAGCACGCCGTTGGTGCCGCGGTTGATGTGCGCCGGTACGCACAGCCCGCCATGGGCATGAATCTGCCTTTCGCACTCCTCAAAGCCCCAGTCGAGGGCGCTGATCAGCAGCGTTTTCTCCTCGCCGGTCTCCTCGTCCTGGCTGTTCATCACAACCTGACGGCCGAAGAACTCCGGGCGGTTGGGAATGGGCGGCAGGTGCGCGTGCACCGCCTCCCCGAAGGCCAGGCAGCTGTCCACATCCGGGAAATAGCACAGCATGTGCGCCTCCTCCCGCGTCGTCAGCTCCATCCCCGGCAGCAGCAGCACGCCCATCATGTCCGCCGCCTCCTGCAGCGCCGGAAGGTTGGCGCAGGCGTTGTGGTCGCACACGGCGATGGCGTCCAGCTGCTTGATATAGGCCATGCCGACGATGTTGTTGGGGGTCATGAGCATGTCGCCGCAGGGCGAGAGGCAGGAGTGGATGTGCAGGTCACAGTACAGCTTCATCCTTTTTTGGCCGAGGGCACGCCATGGTCAGCCAGCAGCTTGACCAGCTCATAGGCCGTCTGCCCGCTGGAAAGCAGGATGATGTCCTCGGAGGCGGCCTTCCTGACGATGGTCTCGTCCACCGGCAGCCCCTCGGGGATGATGACGCAGGCGAAGTCCAGCAGCGCCGCCACGGCGATGACGTTCATATGCGCCTGCACGGTGATCCACGCCATGTCGGCCTGGCCCTTGCCCATCACATGGCTGAGCAGATCGCAGGTGTAGCCGCAGGCAATGGGGCGATCCTCATACTCCCCGGTCAGCACGCGGCTGCCGGAGAGCTTCACGAATTCGGAAACCTGCATGGGTCATTCCTCCTTGCTGTCTGGGGTACGGTCGTCCTTCCCGATGGATTCCCGGTTGCCGCCCACGGAAAAGCGCGTGGACGCGCCCAGGGCCACCATTTCGCCCGCCAGGGTGCTGATGCGCTCGTTGAGCTTGAAGATGCAGTTCATCTCCGTCGCGTAGCCGCCCACGATATCCCGCGCCAGGGCACGGCAGGAGGGCGAGCCGCAGGAGCCGCAGTCCAGCCCGGGCAGCGAGGCTTCGATCTCATCAATCCGGGCCGCCTTAAGGATGCGCTCCATCATCGTGCCGGTCAGCTGCTGGGCATCGTTGGGCTCTATCTCCTCGGTCATGCGGAATTTTTCCTGCGCGTTTTCGAAGATCTCGGTCTTCTGCACCATCCGGCCGGGCGTGTGCCGGAGGATGGCGTTCAGGCGCGACTTGGCAACGTAGCCGTTCTCCACCGTCAGCGGGCCGCCCAGGCAGCCGTTGGCACAGGCCATCAGCTCCACATAGTCCAGCCGGTCGAAGCGGCTGTCCTCGATCTGCTCCAGCGCGTGCTTCACATTGTCGATGCCGTCCACGCACAGGGTGTGGCGCATGCCGACCGCCTCCGCCTCGCCCGAGGGAATCGCCCAGCGCACGCCCACCGTGCTGGCCCGGTCAATCTCCAGGGGCGTGAACTCGCCCTTGACATGGGCCTGAATCTGCGGGTACACATCCTTGATGGCAATCACGCCGTCCACGGCGGATTTCGCGATGCCGATGGGGTTGCGCACGTCGGAGAGCTTGGCGGCGCAGGGGGAAATAAAGAACGCGCCGATCTTCTCCACGGGTACGCCGTGCTTCCTGCTGAACTCCTCCTTGGCAATGCGCGCCGCCGCCTCCATGGGCGACACGATATCAATCACATTGTCCAGCAGGCTGGGGTACTTCTGCTGAATGAGCCTGACCACCGCCGGACAGGCGGAGGAAATGACCGGGCGCGGGCGATCCTCGCTGATGAGCGTCTTGCTGATGGCGTAGGAGACAACCTCCGCCGCCCGGGCGACCTCGAACACATCGTCAAAGCCCAGCCGGTACAGGGACGCGATGATGCCGTCCGACCGGTGCACCTGCGGGAACTGCGTGTAGAGCGCGGGCGCGGGCAGGGCGATCCTGTACTCGAAGCCCTCGATCACGGACAGCGGATCCGTCACGGCGATCTTGGCGTGATTGGAGCAGACGCGCACGCACTCCCCGCAGTCGATGCAGTTCTGCGGGATGATGGTCGCCCGGTTCTTGCGGATGCGGATGGCCTCCGTCGGGCAGCGCTTGAGGCAGTTGGTGCAGCCCTTGCATTTGTCCGCGTCCAGCCGGACAGAGTGGAAATACTTCTCTTCGCCCTTCACCTTGCTGCCCTCCCTTGCCCTCGTCTGCCGCTGATGGTCAGATATTGAAAATCATGGTGATGTCCGTTCCCACGCCGACCTCGGATTTGATGTCGAACGCATCGGCGTTGCGCTTCATGTTCGGCAATCCCATGCCGGCGCCAAAGCCCATATTGCGCACCTCGTTGGAGGCGGTCGACCAGCCCTCGGTCATGGCCATTTTAAGGTCCGGGATGCCCGGGCCCACGTCCACCACGCGGATGATGATCTTTTCCGGCGTGATTTCATATTCGATATAGCCGCCGTCGGAATGGATGACGAGGTTGATCTCCGCTTCATAGGTGCCCACCGACACGCGGCGAACCACGCCGGCCGGGATCCCCAGCTGCTTGAGCTGGCGCTTGATGCGGGCAGAAACGTCGCCCGCGGTGGTCATGTCGTCCGCCCTGACGGGAAATCGCTCCTTAATCGTCATCGTCGTTCTCCCCATTGTAGTCCTCAAGCTGACACGCCGCCAGACCCGCGGCATAGAGCCTGCCGCAGGCCTCGTACATGGAGCAGTTCGTCACCAGCAGCGGCAGGCCGATCTGCCTCGCCCGCTGCACCGCGTCCTGATGCGGCAGCTTGCCGCGCACATACACCATGCAGGGAACGTCCAGCATCTCCGCCGTGCGGACGGACTGGCTGTTGATCAGGCCCGTGAGCAGCAGCGTATCCTCAACCACATGGGCCAGCACATCGCTCATCATGTCCGACGCAAAGGCGAAGCGCACCTCCAGCTCCGCGTCGTCCTCTCCGCAGATCCATCTGGCCTCCAGCAGCTCCGCCACCTCACGGATCGTCATGCACTCCGCCTCCCATTCCAGCCCAGCCTGTGCGATGGGCACACAGATACGAGTTTACATTACATTATAGCTGATCCTGCCTCTTTTGTCAATTCTATATCAAAGAGAACAGATTTCGTCATGACCCGCGCCGGGGGCCGCACCGGGCTTCTTTTCAGCCTTGCCATTCCGCCCGATCCGTGCTAAGATGATACAGCAGGAGCCGCAGCGCCGCTTCACCGTGAATTCACAATGATCTGGCAAAATGCTGTATCATAGAACCGACGATCCCTGCGAAAGAAGGAACATGCATGAAGACACCCGTCACCCGCCAGAAGCTCCAAAACCACCTGACCTATTCCTGGTGGAAGTATATCCTCCTTGTCGTGATCTCCTTTATGTTCTGGAGCATCGCCTATTCCATGACCAATCCCCGCGCCCCCGAGGAGAAAAAGATCGTGATCGGCCTCTACGGCTCGGGCACGGAGGTCCATCTGGACGACTACCTGCTGGAGGTGCAGCGCATCCATCTGCCGGAAATGGAGGAAGTCTCCGCGATGGACATCCTGCCGGACGCGACCTATGGCGATATGATCCTGACCACGCGCATGGTCGCCAAGGAATGCGATATTTACATACTGCCCTCCACCCAGTTCCAGAACTGGGCCTCCCAGGGGGCTTTCATGGCGCTGGACGAGGTGCAGCCCGAGCTGCTCGGCGCGCTGGAGGAGGCAGGCATCAGCCTCAGCCGCGGCCGCCGCACCAACACCGCCACAGGAGAAAAGCATGTCTACGGCATTCCCTGCCGCGAGCTGGCCGGCGCGATGAACCTGCTCTGGACGGATCCGGCCGATCTGTACATCTGCGTCTTCCACGACACCGGCAACGACGGGAACGTGCTGAGGTTCCTCGAAATTTTCGTCCATGACCTGATGAACGAGCCGCCCGCCACGCCGACCGACCTCACGGTATCCCCCTAAGTCCACCCGCAGACGGCACGACCAGGTGCTGTCTGCTTTTTTGCGGAAATTTTCAAAAAGCCCTTGACTCTCTGCTTACGTCATGGCTTATCATCCCGGATGAAAGGAGGCGCCCATGACCATCGGAGAATGCGCACGCCTGAGCGGCGTGACCATCCGCACCCTGCGGTACTATGACCGCATCGGTCTGCTCCGGCCATCGCAGGTGACCGAAGCGGGCTACCGTCTCTACGACGAGGAATCCCTCAGACGGCTCCACACCATCCTCCTGTTCCGGGAGCTGGAGGTGCCGCTGGAGGACATTCGCCGCATCCTCGACAGTCCGGGCTTCGATCCCCGCGCCGTCCTCGCGCAGCAGCGCACGCTGCTGACCATGCGGCGCGAGCACATCGACCGGCTGATCGCCCTGACCGACACCCTCGATGAGAAAGGAATGACACATATGGATTTTTCCGCCTTTGACAAGCGACAGACGGAGGACTACGCCCGGCAGGCCCGTGCCGCCTGGGGACAGACGGAAGCATGGCAGGAATACGAACGCCGCGAAAAGGAGCGCAAGCCCGGCGAAAGCGCCGATTGCGGCAAGCAGCTGATGGATATGATCGGTGCGTTCGGCCGCAGCCGTCCGGCGTCCCCCGACAGCCGCGAGGCACAGGATTTCGTCGCCCGGCTGCAGACCTTCATCACCGACCATTTCTACACCTGCACCGATGCGGTGCTGCTCGGCCTTGCGGAGATGTACGAGAGCGGTGACTTCCGCAAGAGCATCGACCATGCCGGCGGCGAGGGGACCGCTGCCTTCATCGCCCGGGCCATCCGCATCCGCTGCGGCGGATAACCGCCTGTGAAGGGAGCGTTTCGCTTCTGCGGCTGCCCTGTGTCCCCCCCCCTTGCCAAACAGGCGAAATGCGTGTATCATGGTAGCATGACAAGGGGAATACCACCGTCGGGTCACCGGATGATGCGGCGGTTTCCCGGCTTTCAGGAGGAGTTATGCACTATCAGGCCATATTGTTCGATCTGGACGGCACGCTGCTGCCCATGGACATCAAGACCTTTACCAGGGCGTATTTCGGCGCGCTCGCCAAAGAGCTCGCATTCCTTGGCATCGCGCCGGATGCGCTGCTCAAGGCCGTCTGGAGCGGCACGGAAGCGATGGTCCGCAACGACGGGCAGAAGCCGAACGCCGATGTGTTCTGGGAGCTTTTTTCCGGCCTGACAGGCCTTGCCCGTTCGGCGGTGGAGCCCGTCTGCGACCGTTTCTACAGCGAAGGCTTCCATCAGGCGCGCGCGGCGACAGGCGAAAACCCGCTGGCCGTCGCAGCCGTCCGCGCCGCCCGCGAAAAGGCGGACAGGGTCATTCTCGCCACCAATCCGCTCTTTCCCATGGCCGGGCAGGCCACGCGGCTGAGCTGGATCGGGCTGAAGCCGGAGGACTTCGATCTGGTCACCTGCTACACCTCCGACCGCTTCTGCAAGCCGAATCCCGCGTATTACACGGACATCTGCCAGCGCATGAACCTGCAGCCCGATCGCTGCCTGATGATCGGCAACGACGACCGGGAGGATATGTATGCGGCGCAGGCCGCCGGTATCCCCGGCTATCTGGTCACGGACTGCCGCATCCCCGCGCCCGACGCGCCCTGGACAGGTCCTCAGGGCTCCTTTGCAGAAATGGTTGACATGCTCAAAGCGCGCTGACCGGTTGCAAGACGGCGCATTTCCTGCTATAATATTGCGTGTCCCTCACCGGGCACGCACTTTTTCGGTTTCGACTCCGGAACACAAGGAGCTACCCTATGCAGAACAGATCCAAGCCGCTTCTTCCCACCGATGAACAGCGCCGGTTGCAGCGCAGGCGTCAGCTGCGCAACTGGGCCATCCTGCTGGGCGTGATCGCCGCGGTGGTGATCCTCACCGTAGTCATCAGCAGCCTCGGGACTGGCGGAAGCAGCATTTCCGCGCTGTCCCTTCCCTGCTACGCCCATCAGGACGTGACGGTCTTTCAGGACGGCGTGCTGTACTATGACGGCGCGTCCATCCACTTCGTCAATGCCGGCGGCGGCATCGAGTGGTCGTATCCCGCAGGCGACGGCGCATCCTTCTCCGTTTCCGATACGCACATGATCGTCTGGGCCGGCACGCAGCTGTCCATCGTGGACGCAAGGGGCAAATCCTCCTACAACCGCGCGATGGACGAGGCCATCCAGTTCGCCCGCATCGGAAAAAAGCACGCCGCCATCGTCACCGGCGACGCGCTGACCCCCACCGTCTACATCAAGGATCTGCAGGGGGCCGAGGTGGATTTTGAGACCGCCATGTTCGACGGTCAGTTCATGCTGGACTGCGGCTTCTACGGCAGCAATGACGAGTACCTGTGGACGCTGTCCTATGATTACTACAACCCCGTCGTCACCTGCCTCATGCACACCTTCCAGGTCGGCCAGATGAACACGGGCATCGCCACCATCAACGACAATCTGCCCAACAAGGTCATCTATGCCAACGACCGGCTGAACGTGTTCACCAGCCAGCAGATGTTCGTCTACGACTACAAGGGCGTTGCCGACAAGAACAGCACCCTGCTGGTCTACGGCTGGAAGTATCTGGATCATTCCACGCCCTCCCGCGGCAGCGCCAACATCCTGCTCGCTCCCACCCGGCAGATTGACGAAACGCAAACCATCACCGACCTGCGCGTGATCTCCTCCACCCTCGACCGGCGGTATACGCTGCCTTCGGCCTGCGTGGGCGCAGCCATCCGGAACGAGCGCATCTTCGCCTTTGCGCCGGACTATCTGTATTCCGGCAACATCAACAGCCAGCGCTTTTACGCCTATGCGATTCCCCTGCCCGACGGCCGCACGGTGAGCGACTTCATCGGCCTGACCAACAACGGCTACGCCATCGTCACCAGCAACAGCGAGGTCTATTCTGTAACCTTGCCGCGATAGAAGAATCAAGCCGCATACGAAAGCGGGACTGCCTCCGTCAGGAAAGCAGTCCCGCTTGATTGTTTTATGGATGCCGCAGCGCCATCACCTTGTTCAGGATGTCCTCCGCCAGCTCCTTTTTTGTGCGGAGCGGGCATTCGGTCATGCCGTCCCGGGTGATGAGGGTGGCGATGTTCGTATCGACGTTGAAGCCCGCGCCGGGCTGGCTCACGTCGTTGGCCACAATGAGGTCAAGGTTCTTCTTCGCCAGCTTGGCGGACGCATTGGCATGGAGGTTCTCCGTCTCTGCGGCAAAGCCCACCAGCGTCTGCCCCGGACGCTTGGCCGCGCCGACCGCCGCGGCGATATCCGGGTTCTCCACCAGCTCCACCACAAAGGGCTGCCCGTCATGGGCCTTCTTGTGCTTCTCCTGGTAGGTGACGGCAAAGCGGTAATCCGCAGGCGCCGCCGCCTGAATCACCACGTCCATCTCCGGCGCAAGGGCGGTCACGGCATCGTACAGCTCCTGCGTGGACTCCACGCGCACCATGTTCACGCCGCCGGGCGCTGCCGCAGTGGTGCTGCCCGCCACAACGGTGACGGACGCGCCGCGCTTCGCCGCCGCCTCCGCCACGGCAAAGCCCATCTTGCCGGAGGAATCGTTGGTCATGTACCGCACCGGATCCAGACGCTCCCGGGTAGCCCCGGCGGTCACCAGCACGCGCAGCCCGGCCATGTCCCGCACGGGACAGAGCAGCGCCCCGATCGCCTCGACAATGGCCGCCGGCTCGCTCATGCGGCCCGCGCCGGTATCGCCGCAGGCCAGGAAGCCCGCGTCCGGCCCCACGAACCGCACGCCGCGCGCCCGAAGCCGCGCGCAGTTCTCCTGCGTGACCTGCGCCGTCCACATGCCCGTATTCATCGCGGGCGCGACAAGCACGGGCGCTTTGGTCGCCAGCACAGTGGTGGAGAGCATGTCGTCCGCGATGCCGCAGGCCATTTTGGCCAGGATGTTCGCCGTCGCAGGCGCGATGGCAAACACATCCGCCCGCTTTGCCAGCGCGATGTGCTCCACCTCCCACGTTTCGGGACGGGCGAAGGTGTCCGTCACGACGGGATGGTTGGACAGCGTCTCAAAGGTCAGGGGCTGAACGAAGGCGCAGGCATTGTGCGTCATGACGACGTACACCTCCGCGCCCAGCTTGCGCAGGCGGGAAACCACCTCGCAGGCCTTATAGGCCGCAATGCCGCCCGTCACGCCCAGCACGACGGTTTTGCCCGTCAGGCGCAGCGCCTCAGAGCTCATTGGGGATCACAGCCTCATCGTCCGCAGGGCGATCATAGGCGATCAGACCGCGGTTGATTTCCTCCACCGCCGTCTTGAGGGGCTTCATGCCGCTGTTGTCGATGAGCGCGGGCGCACCGCCCACGATCTGGCGGCCGCGCTTGCTGGCCTCCACGACCAGGGTGTAGCGGGAATCGGAATGCTCCAGCAGCTCCAGGATGCAGGGATCGACGATAGACATGGGTTTGTCCTCCTTTGATGTTCAGCCAGAAATTGGGGTTTGATTATTCCTCCGGGACGTCCACACAGTAGTAGGCCGAAGCGTGCTTCTGCGCCTCGATGATGCACTGCACGCAGCGGATCGTTGCATCCAGATCATCGTTGATGACCTTGTATTCGTAGTGATCCTTCTGGGACAGCTCCCAGACGGCGTTGTGCAGCCGGCGTTCGATCTCCTCGGGCGTTTCGGTGCCGCGGTCCGTCAGCCGCTGGCGAAGCACCTTCATGCTCGGCGGCAGGATGAAGATGCTCACGCAGTCCATGCCGCTGCGGATGACGTTCAGCGCGCCCTGCACGTCGATGTCCAGCACCACGTTCTCGCCCCGGGCCAGGCGCTGCTCCACCTCGCTTTTCAGCGTGCCGTAGAGGTTGCCGTGCACCTGCGCATGTTCCACAAAAGCATCCTGCGCCACCAGCTCATTGTATCTCTCAACGGTCATGAAGTGGTAATGCTTCCCGTCCACCTCTCCCTCGCGGGGAGCGCGGGTCGTTGCGCTGACGGAGAAGACAAGCGACCTGTCCGCCTTCATCAGCTCCTCGATGATCGTTCCCTTTCCGGTGCCCGACGGGCCGGAGATCACCAGCAGCATACCCTTACGCGTTTCGCTCATTCGTGTTCCTCCCATGGGGCGTCGCCCCAGACCGTGTTGCCGTTACACCGCATTCTGAACCTGCTCGCGCAGCTTCTCAATCTCGCTCTTGAGATCAACGACGCACCGGGCGATGTCCGCATCGGAGCACTTGGAGCCGATGGTGTTCGCCTCGCGGTTCATCTCCTGAATGAGGAAATCCATCTTCTTGCCCGTCTCCCCCGGCATGTCCAGATACCGGCGAAGCTGGCAGATGTGGCTGTCCAGGCGGCTGAGCTCCTCGTCGATGGCGCACTTGTCGGCCATCAGCGCGACCTCCTGTGCCAGCCGGGCGGGATCCACCGGCTCCACCGGCAGCTTCGCCAGACGGTCCAGCAGCCTTTGCCGGTACTCCTCCACCACATGGGGCGCATAGCCGATGATGCGCTCCCGCAGGGCTGCCGCCGCATCCAGATGGACAGCCAGGTCTGCCCGGAGGCTCTCACCCTCCCGCAGGCGCATGTCGTCCAGCTGGTCCATGGCGCCCCGTACGGCTTCCCCGCACACCCGCGCGACGGTCTCCTCGTCCATGGCGGCTTCGGTGACGGTGGTCACGCCCTCCATGGCCATCAGCCGGGTCACGGTCAGGTCATTCTCCGCGCCGGTGGCTTCCCGGATGGTCCGCGCGGCCTCGACATAGGCCGCAGCCAGCGCCGCGTCCGTCTCCACCTGACGTGTCGCGCCCTCCACGCGGCGCACGGTGATATACACATCCACATGGCCGCGCACAAGGGCGGCAAGGCTCTTGCGCACGCCGTCCTCCAGGAACGTCAGACTGCGCGGCAGCTTCATGGCCAGATCCAGATAGCGGTGATTGACCGCGCGCAGTTCCGCCGTTGCCTCCCAGCCGTCCCGGGATACCTGACAGCGACCGTAACCGGTCATGCTTCGCATGGACACACCTCCCTGAGCTTATGATTATACCACGCGCCGCAGGGGATTTCAAGTGCGGACTTCACAATTTCCCGAATCGGGCGCTACACAAAAGCATCATGCCCCTTCCGGCGGCGGAAAGAGCATGATGCCGCAGATTATTCCACAAACGTGATCCCGATCTCCCACCGATCCACATTCCGCCGGTCAAAGCGGAAGGCGCCCGGCATCAGCAGGCTTGTTTCCCGTTCGCCCTCCGGCAGTTCGGCAAGGATCTGCAGCAAACAGGCGTTTTCGTCAGGGTCGTAAACAGACAGCATCAGCGCCTCATCCGTGAGGAACGCATCGCAAACGGTTTGGCGCGGGTAGACATAGCCCTTCAAATAAGGCAGCAGCGCATCGTCAAAGCGGACAGGCGTAGCCGCGTACCCGGTCTGGGCGTAAACGGCGCGGACAGCATCGGCAAAGCCTTCCGCCACCTCCAGCGAAGGAAACTCGTAGTAGTCATCCACCGGCGCAAAGGTCAGCACATTCTCCTCCACCGTCATGGTGCAGAACCAGCCCAGAACCTCGCCGCCCGGCAGCACGGTCTCCGGCAGGGCGTTCGTTTCACTCAGGAGCATGTACCCCACATAGGGCTCCAGGTCATCGTCCGTCATCTGCAATCCGATCCACGCCCAATCCCCCTCGGTGCGGATCACATGCACGGGCGTGTCCTGCGGGCATGTCACCGTGACGGGCGAGGACGCGTCCGGCTCGGCGTACAGGGGCGCATCCTGCACGGCAAACCTCCAGCCCTCGTTTTGCAGGACGCTGACAGCCTCCCCATACGACATCGGCAGGGTATTCCAGTCCATCGTTTCGATATCGTGCCACGGGTGCGTGCCATATGCAGGATACATATTCACATCGTCCCACACGCCCCATGCCTGCACAGCCAGCACCTCCCAGCCGGTGTTGATGCAGCTGATCTGCCAGCGGTTTTCATGCTCTTCGACTACGATGTAGCCAAAGTCCTCCGCAGCATCCAGATACAGGATAAAGCAGTCGTTGTCCTCCGCATTCGGAGAGATGTGATATGTATCAAAGGAGCCCGCCCACGGCATTTCCATGGCACGCACATCCAGCCCGTCCTCCCAGGTGACGATGTACAGGAAATGCCGCTCATCGGCCGTGTCGAGGGTCATGAACAGCCGCGGGCCGCGGTTGTATGCGTCTCTGACCGACGCCTGCGATGGCACTTCCACCTCGCCCGCCCCGGGAATCATCAGCTGATGCCTGCCTTTATCATGCACGAATGCGACCTCCGCATTCGCCACGACATTCTCTGCAAAAGCAGCAAGCGCTTCCTCGGGCGTATCAATCTCCGGCCATGGAACGCCACGATAAAATGTTTCCAGCCCGGTCGATGCATCATCGACCGCCACATAGGCATCGCATTCAGTGATGGTCAGGCTGCCACAGGTCAGCCTGCTGATCCACATGACGCTTTCTCCAAATCCATTACAGAGGATGCTGCCCCATTCCGTATCGGTGCGGGTGTTGCAGATGGTATCCCCCCAGTCACTCTCCTCCGTCCAGCTTTCGTCCGCCATCGCGGCGGTAGCCAGCACCATCAGGCACAGGAGCATCATCAGGTATCGGCGCATTGCGCAATCCCTCCTTTTGCTTTCTGTCCATACAACGATGGCGCATGGACATTTCTTCCATGGAAATCGGTTTCTGCAGGTGTAAATCCGCGGGTGTTCAAGAGCGGGGCGACCTCATTCAAAACGGAAAACAAACATGAATGCGGCCGAAGGGGTGGAGGGGGCGATCGGAAAGCCCCCTCCTCGCTTCCGCAGAAGCGAAACACTCCTGCCGCAGAAAGTGTTTCGCGCCTGCGGGCGCGACCAAAGGGCTTTCCGATCGCCCTTTGGAATCCTTCGGCTTGCACATTTGGAATGATATCCGCCTGATGAATCATTGTATAATCTGGTATCTCGAATTAGGTCGCCCTGGTTCAAGAGATGAACGCTTGACTTTCCCCCGCAAACAGGGTACAATAATACCCGTGCGAGGTGGCAAGGCGATCGCGTGCCCCACGGCATGAGGAAAGTCCGAGCACCATAGGGCAGGATGCCTGCTAACGGCAGGTGGAGGCGACTCCAAGGAGAGTGCAACAGAAATAAACCGCAGGGCGCACAGCCCGTCAGTCATCCGGGGAACCCGGATGGAAAGTGGACGCGCGTTCCTGTAAGGATGGAAAGGCGAGGCAAGAGCTCACCCACGGCCTGGCGACTCGTCCGTGCTGTAAACCCCATCCGGTGCAAGATACGTATGAGGACACATGCGGCTGCCCGTCGCGTCCCCGGTATCGCTTGAACCCGCGCGGCAACGCCGGGTCTGGATAGATGATCGACCCTCGACAGAACTCGGCTTACTGTCACGCTCGCATGGGGTCTCCGACCCCTTTTCCTGTATATGAATCCTTCGATGGAGGTGACGTTGATGAGGCGGATCATCCGTCCTTTCGCCCTGGCCCTGTGCCTGATGCTGCTGTGCGGCGCCGCGCTGGCCGTTCCGCCCGGCTTTCTGGTTTACCACGGGGATCGCGAGGTCAGGCGGATTGCCATCACCATCGACGACATCTATGATGCCGATGTCCTGCGCATGATGCATGAGCTGAGCGTGGAATACGACGTTCCCTTCACCTATTTCGTGCTGGGTACGCAGATCCGCGAGAGCGACAGGGATATCTGGGAGGATGTGATCGCCCGGGGCGGCGAGGTCGGCAACCACACCTGGAAGCATCCCTACCTCACCCGCATCTCCATCCACAACGCCCGCAACCAGATTCTCCTCACGCAGGAGGCCTGGGACAACCTGCTGGGCTACCACTACCCGCTGCGGCTGCTGCGTCCGCCCTTCGGCTATTATCAGGAGGGCAGCGTGAACCTGCTGCCCATGTTTTACGAATACGGCATCGAAAAGACCGTCATGTGGGACGTGAGCTACACCGACCCGGAGCAGGCGCGTTCTGCCACCCAGAACGGCTCCATTCTCCTGTTCCACACCAACTATGTCGATCTGGCCTGCATGAAGGTGCTTATCCCGCAGCTGATCGAGGACGGCTACGAGCTGGTGACCGTTTCCGAGCTGCTGAACATGGAGCCGCTGCAGACCTCCGAGGAAAAATACGTGTTCCCCTACAGATAAGACTTGCCCCGGCAGTGCCATGCAGGCTCTGCCGGGGCTCATTGCGTCACCAAAGTGGCTGCGGCCCTTTGGTGAAAAGGAGTTAACCGCCTGCGGGCGGTGCAAATTCGCCTGGTTGCGTTGCTCCCGGCCGGCAAAGCCGTCGGATACGATCACAGTCAGAGGGCCTGCGGGCCCTCCAACACCTCCCGGGCTTTGACAGCTTGCTATGCACGATCATTCCAGCGTATCGACAAGCCGTCCGTACACATCGTACAGCCGGGCCGTGTCCGCCTTGGACTTGTGCCAGACCTTCTTTTCAGGCCAGACCACGTCGCCCGCGTCATCCGATGAAAGCGTGCTGATCAGCAGCTCGCCGCCGGGTGCAAGCGCCGTTCCGTCCGGCAGCACGAGGATCTCCCCGCCGCGTTCGCTGACGATGTACCACCCGGAAAGGTCGACCGTGTCGCCGCCGTCATTGCGGATGCGGATATGGTCCGCCCTGGCGTCCTTGTCCGCCAGCGTCACGCCCTGCGGGAGCTCCGGGTGCTCGAGGTAGCTCATCCGCTGCGCCTCCGCTTCGCCCGCCTGCAGCGTCACCAGAATGCCCGATTCCGCCTGCTGGGTCTCATAGATCGCCGCGCCCTTCCTGAGCAGATCGCGCTCCACGCGCAGGGCGGGCGTGTCCGGTTCCTCTTCCGTGGCGGTACTGATCACGGCGATTGCGGGATGGACATGATGCACAAGGGCCTCGCAGGTCGCGTCGTTCTCCCCATGATTCCCCACCTTGAGCACCTCGCAGCGCGGAATGACCCCGGCGTTCAGCAGCTCAAGCTCCTCGTCAAATTCCATATCGCCGGTCAGCAGCATCCGTCCGCCGCCGCCCTCGGCAACCATGACGAGGGAATTGCAGTTTTCCTTTTCCGACGGGCTCAGCGGGCCGATCACCCGCAGCGCGCCGTCACCAAGGGGCAGCGTATCCCCTGCCCGGAGCCAGACGACCTCCTGTCCCCGCAGCGCCGCCGCCGTGACCGCCGGGTGCCTGCTTTCCTTCACATCCGCATAGTACGCCGACGCGTACCAGGCGTCCACCTGAATCGAGGAGGTCGCCAGCGGCCACGCGCCGCCTGTATGATCGCCGTCCGTATGGGTGAGGATCACTCCGGTCAGATGCGTGACATGCAGCGTTTTCAGCGCCCGGGACAGCTCGCCCCAATGCTCCGCCTTGCCGGTATCAATCAGGTAGGTGTCGCTTCCGGCGTTGAGCAGCAGCGCGTCCCCCTTGCCGACATTGACCGCAAAGAGCGTCAGGGGCTGGGATTCCTCCGCCGTCGCAGCGGTCAACAGAGCCATCAGGGTCATCACGAGCATCAGCATCCTTTTCATCAAGAGTCACCTCCCCTATCCAACGATTTTCATCATAACATTCTTCCTGCTTGCCTGAAATTCTGTCCCATGATAGAATAGCGGCAGGAGTTGATGAACATGCAGGAACAGTGGATGCGCATAGCCCTTGAGGAAGCGCAGCAGGCCGCGCAGGAGGGCGAGGTTCCCGTGGGCGCGGTGCTGGTGAAGGACGGGCAGGAAATCTGCCGGGCGCACAACCGCCGCGAAGCCGAGCACGATCCCACTGCCCACGCGGAGATGCTCTGCCTGCGGGAGGGCGCGCGGCGTTTGGGCGACTGGCGGCTGCGGGGCTGCACGCTGTATGTGACGCTGGAGCCCTGCCCCATGTGCGCCGGCGCGATGGTGATGAGTCAGCTGAGCGGCTGCGTCTATGGCGCCGCGGACAAGCGCCAGGGCTGCTGCGGCAGCGTGTACGATCTTCCGGGGGATCCGGCGCTCTGCGGCGTGACGCGCTGGCAAAGCGGCGTGCTTGCCGGGGAATGCACGGATGCGGTGACGCAGTTCTTCTCAGGCAAAAGGTAAGCCGAAAGCGCCGCACCCATGCGGGTCTGCAGGTCATCAGTTGCCCTGAGCACGACGAAGGCAGTCCGTCCTTCCCGTTGGCGCCGCAAATCATCCAGCCATTACAGCACGGGCGGTTTCAGGATGAACAGACGTTTCGCCGCGCTGCTGTCCGTCACCGCAGCTCTGCCCCGGTCCGCCATGGGCTGTGCCGCGGACGTTTTCATACAGCCCTGTGTCCGGCCTGATGGGATCGCTGCATGTCACAGTTTTACTGAAACAGGGAGAGAATCTCCTGGGGAGACAAGCCGCCCACAAGGGTCTCGCCGGGCTGGATGAGCTGCTCAAACAGCGCCTTCTTGCGCTGCCCAAGGGCAACGACCTGCTCCTCAATGGAGCCGTGGGTCACCAGGCGGATCACCTCCACCTTCCGGGTCTGGCCGATGCGATAGGCGCGGTCGGTGGCCTGCTCCTCCGCTGCCGGATTCCACCAGGGGTCGTAGTGAATGACCATGTCCGCGCCCGTCAGGTTCAGGCCCGTGCCGCCGGCCTTGAGGGAAATCAGGAATATCTGCGCCTGACCGGCGTTGAACCGCTCCGTCATCTGTACGCGCTGGGGCGCAGGCGTATCGCCGTCCAGGTACATGGTTTCGTAGCCGCTCTGCTCCAGCTCCCTTTTCAGAATCTTCAGCATGGAGGTGAAGGCGCTGAACAGCAGCACCCGGCGACCTTTGCCGATAGCCTCGGGCAGGATGTCCAGAAGCATATCGAGCTTGCCGGAGGTGCCGCTATAATCATCCAGCACCAGCGCAGGGTGGCAGCAGATTTCGCGCAGCTGGGTGATCGCCGCCAGCACCTCGGTGCGTCCGCGCTCGAAGCCCTTCTCGCGGACAATGGAATCCACGCGGTCGCGCAGCCGGAGCATCGTAGCCTGATAGACCTTGGACTGCTCGGGACTCATCGTCGCGGTCATGACCGTCTCGATCTTGTCCGGCAGCTCGGTCAGCACCTCCTTCTTCAGGCGGCGCATGAGGAAGGGACTGATGCGGCGGCGCAGATCCTCCGCGTCAACGCTGCCATCCGGGCCTGCGCCGTTCTGATAGCGCCGCATGAAGGCGCTGTAGCTGAGCAGGTAGCCGGGCAGGACGAAATTGAAGATGCTCCACAGCTCCCCCACGCCGTTTTCCAGCGGCGTACCGGTCAGCGCAAAACGGGTGCGGGCGTTGAGCTGCCGCACGGCGATGGCACCCTTGCTGCCGGCGTTTTTGATATGCTGCGCCTCATCCAGAATCGCGAAGCGGAACTCGATGTCCGTGAGCTGCTCGATATCCTGCCGGATCAGCGGATAGGAGGTAATGAGCACATCCACGTCCCTGACCTCCTTGACGTGGCGAATCTGGCTGGCGCGCTGCGCCGCGCTACCCGACAGCACCATGACGGAAAGATCGGGCGCAAAGCGCTCCAGCTCGCTGAGCCAGTTGTAGGTCAGGGTGGTGGGGGCCACGACAAGGCTCGTCTGCCCTGCTTCCCGGGTCGCCAGCAGCAGCGCGATGACCTGCACCGTCTTGCCCAGGCCCATATCGTCCGCCAGCACGCCGCCCATATGCAGCTGATCCAGCGTATACATCCACTGGAAGCCACGCTGCTGATAGGGCCGCAGCGTCAGGCCGTCGGGCAGCTTCACCGCATCCGGCGCAGGCTCGGTCAGCGCACGGACGGTGCGATTCACCGTGTCGTCGATCTCCACCGGCACATCGAGCCCTTCCAGCAGGCTCCTCATGTAGCAGGTACGGTACGCCTGCAGCTGCAGCGTGTCATCGCAGCCGGAAAGCGCATCCAAGCCTTCTGAACCGGCCACCTCGAAGATGCTGTCCGCAAGGGGCAGCCATTCCTCCATGGCCGTCAGGTCCAGGAAGGAGCCGTCCTTCAGCCGGAAATACCGGCGGCGGCGGGCCAGCGCTTCCATGATGGCGTAGATTTCCTGAGCCGGCTGCCCGTCCTCGGTGAACTTCAATTCCAGCGCCGCGCCGTTCATGCGCATCCGCCCGGCAAGGCGCGGCCTGCGGGGCGTCATCTTCCGGAAATCGTTGGACAGGTAGACCTCCGCCATCTGCTGGAGCCTGCCCACGCCCTCGCTGACAAAGTCAAAGATCGCGTCCTGCCCGGTCAGATAGGCATGTCCCTTGCTCGCCGTGAACCCCGAAGCGCCCAGGGCATCCAGCACCTGCCGCTCTGCCGCAGCGTCCCGCAGCAGCAGCTTCTCCGAACGGGTGAGGCTCTCGGGCAGCGGCGTTTCATCAAAGGGATCAATCTCCCGGTCGCCGTATCGGAACTGCGCCCGGGCAACCACATCGCGTCCGTTGGTGGCACGATCCAGATACACCCGTGCCAGCAGCGGCAGACGGATCAGCTGCTTCTGCAGCTCCTCCGCAATCTCCACCACGCCCGATAGCTGCAGGAAGGGCACCAGCTCGCCGATGACCCGGGCCGCCTCGCGCACAGGATAATCAAAGGAGCACTGGCCCCCCATCTGCTCCGCATACAGCACCCGCAGGATCGAGCGCTGCCCCTCCTCCACAGCCACCACCTTCTCGTTGACCAGCGCGTAGCCGCAGGAGGCCGTCAGCGGGCGGAACTCCCTGGGGAACCGGGCTGTGACCGTCAGGCCCCGAATATCCGAGGAAACGCGGAAATAGAGCGGGATCCGCGTCTGGATGACGTGCTTGACCGTGTGCGTCCTGTCCCCATCCCTGATGGAAAAGGGCAGGCTGTGAAGCTCCTGCAGGATGGCCTCGGCAAAGGGATCCGGCAGGGCCAGCTCGCGCTGCTCCGCTCCCTTGAGGACAAACCCCGCTTCCTTCTGCGCCATGCACATGGCACGAAGGATTCTCAGCAGCCTGTTCTCCGCCTGACCGAAGCGCATCCACTCCGGGTGGAAGGTGAAGCCCTTGCCATACGGGATGGGCGTTCCCGTTTCGATCGCCTCCAGCATCTGCGGAATGGACTTGACGACATACAGCCGTTCCTCGCCGATCATCAGTCCGATTTTCAGCCGCGGCGCCTCGTTCGTGCGGACAGGCTCGGCTATCAGACGCACCGCCATGCGCAGCGTGCCTTCCTCCGGCAGCGCCTTTTCCATCGCCGCCATCAGCTTCGGGCCGGAAGCTGCCGCCTTCTTTCGCAGCATCTCGTCCATCGCGCCGGTCTCGTGGCTCATCAGCATCGCCGCCACCACATGACGGCACGCACCGTTCATCATCCAGGTCATACAGGTGCAGCGACCGCTGCCATCGGGCGTGAAGGTCACCTCACAGCGGCCCACATCCGTCACATAAAGGCGCAGCAGCTTCGCGCTCTGTTCAACAATTCGTACACGTCCGGCTTCAAACAGACGCTCCCCCATTCGGGTTTCCTCTGCGCCCGCCAGCGTCCGGAGCGTATAGGGAATCTGGCTCATGCTCCTCACTCCACATCATACCCACTCCGCCGGGACGCGCCATGACTCCCGGGAGAGTTCAGGGCGCTCCAAAACGGCAACTCTGTTCATTTCTGCTTGCGCCATGCAAATCCCTGCCGGAAGTCGATCCCATCGAAAGATTTTTTTGAAACTCGGAATCAGTTTTCCCGGATTGTACATCCTGATACCGAACGGTGCGGAGGCCGATCGCTTGCCGGAAGTAGAAAGCCCTCCGCCGCGCTGTGCCGGGGTACCGTCAGGCATATGCGCGCCGTTTGCCGCCGGAGAACACCGGCGGCTCAACATATCAAAAAGTGGCTGCGGCCCCTTTTGGGGGAAGGAGAGAACCGCCTGCGGGCGGTGCAAATACGCCTGGTCGCTTTGCTCCCGGCCGGCGAATTTGTAAGGAAATTTCTCGCCGAAGGCGAGAAAGCCCCGCCCCGCCGGCAAAGCCGCCGGATACGAATGCAGTCAGAGGTCCTGCGGGCCCTCCGACACCTCCCACGGCTTTTGGAAAGCTCTGCCGCCGGAAAGCCCCGGCTGCTTTTCACATCATGCGTTTTGATGGCATACGCTGCAGCATCCGAATATGGAAGTGAGGCGGTTTGCCGTGGGCGAACTGTTGAATTTATCCCCTTTATTGCAGGCATGTCTCGCCACGCTGATGACCTGGGGCCTGACAGCTGCCGGAGCGGCTCTGGTGGTATTCGCCAGGCGAACGCATCCTGCTGTCATGGACGGAATGCTGGCCTTTGGCGCAGGCGTGATGCTGGCTTCCTCCTACTGGTCGCTGCTTGCCCCCTCGATCGAATTGTCCGGCGAGCTTGGACAATCACCGTTTCTGACTGCCGCTGCCGGTTTTCTGTGCGGCGGCCTCCTGCTGATGGGCTGCGACGCGCTGCTGTCCCGGTCGCTGCCCGCCCATGCAGCCATGTCCGACAGCAAGCGTCGTTCCACGATGCTCATTGCCTCCATCACGCTGCACAACATCCCGGAGGGCCTTGCCGTCGGCGTGACCTTTGGCGCATTGGCTGCCCTGCCCACGCCCGCCGCGCTGACCGGCGCATGGATGCTGGCCGTCGGCATCGGCCTGCAGAACTTCCCCGAAGGCGCAGCTGTCAGCCTGCCGCTCAGGCGGGAAGGCATGAGCCGCGGGAGGGCCTTCTTCTGGGGGCAGGCCAGCGGCATCGTCGAGCCCGTCGCGGGGATCCTGGGCGCCTTTCTCGCCGTACATGTCCGGACAATCCTCCCCTTCGCGCTGGCCTTCGCTGCGGGCGCCATGGTCGTAGTTGTCATCGCCGAGCTCGTTCCGGAGAGCCAGCGCAGCTCCCATCCCGCCTTCATGACCATCGCGACGCTGCTGGGATTCGTGGTGATGATGATGCTTGACGTTGCGCTGGGATGATCTGTCCGCATAACAAAAGCCGTCCCGACCTTGCGATCGGGACGGCTCAGCTTTATGCCAATCAGAACTTCAGGGGATTCACGCGGACGGAAGGACCCATGGTGCTGCTCAGATACAGAGAGCGGATGTAGGTGCCCTTCGCGGCGGCGGGCTTCGCCTTGTTGATGGC
>JBJEUF010000024.1:0-22737 GCA_051883695.1 Aristaeellaceae bacterium | reverse complement strand
TCCTTCTTGGTGGTCAGCAGCCGCATGATCGGGGGCTGGATGACGGGCACCAGCGCCATGTAGCAGTACGCCGCCACGGCGATCGGGCCCAGCAGGTGGGGCGCCAGCTTGCCGGTCAGCCAGATGGCCGTCGGGCCGTCCGCGCCGCCGATGATGCCGATGGAGCTCGCCTCGGCGGGGGTGAAGCCCATCAGGACCGCCGCGATGAAGGTCAGGAAGATACCGGCCTGGGCCGCAGCGCCCAGCAGCAGGGTCTTGGGGTTGGAGATCAGCGGCCCGAAGTCGGTGCCCGCGCCAACGCCCATGAAGATCAGGCAGGGATAGATGCCCAGCTTGACGCCCAGGTACAGGTAGTCCAGCAGACCGGCGGAGATGTACTTGCCGCCTTCGGCAGCAATCATAGTGCCCTCGGCGCTCATGACCGCCGTGCCGCTGAGGTAGTAGGTGCTCTCCAGCACGATGGAGGCCGCGTTGTTGTTGGCAGCAAGCTGTGCCAGCGCGTCTGCCAGCGGCATCCTAAACTGGTTCTCGGCAAAGGCAACGGAGTTGACGAAGTGGCCCAGCAGCAGGTTGGTCTCGTTGGTGAAGATGTCACCGTTCGCGCTGACCCAGTAGTTGCCGATTTCCTTGATGGCGTTGCCGTCCAGCAGGGCTGCGCCGCCAAAGAGACCCCAGTTCGCATGGCCGCCGGCGAAGAGCTCCTCGTGGAACACCTCGCTGCCCAGCAGGTTGGTCAGCAGCATGCCGAAGGCGATGGGCAGCAGCAGCAGCGGCTCGAACTGCCTGGCGATGGCCAGATACAGCAGGAAGCACGCGATGCCGATCATGATGAGGGCCTTGGGATCATTCACGAAGTAGCAGACACCGGAGGTTTCCCACAGTCCCTTAAGGGATTGGATTATGAATTGCATGGTATCAACTCACTTTCTGTCCGTATTTCTGAGAGGCTGCGCGGCAAGGGGGACTCACCGCGGATTTCTGCAGGAGAATACTTATGCCAGAACGACGAGCACGTCGCCGGCGTTGACAGAAGCGCCCTTGGCCACGACAACCTGCGCAACGGTGCCGGCCTTGGGGGCGGGGATTTCGTTTTCCATCTTCATGGCCTCCAGGACGCACAGCACGTCGCCGGCGTTGACCTTCTGACCGACGGCAACCTTCACGTCCAGGATGGTGCCGGGCATGGGAGCCTTCACGGACTCGCCGCCGGCAGTGGGGGCAGCAGCGGGGGCGGCCTTGGGGGCGGGAGCGGCAGCGGGAGCAGCTGCGGGGGCGGCGGCCACGGGCGCGGCAGCGGGAGCGGGCGCGCCGACCTCCTCAACGTCCACGACGTAGGTCTGGCCGTTCACGGTGATGTTATAGGTACGCATGATGGATTCCTCCTCAAAAATCATTCTGTAATCGGATGCACGGCAGTGGGGACGGGATCAGGCCTTGTTCACGCGGACGATGCGGCGAATCCTGAAGGGGTAGCCCTCACCGCGGGTGGCGGCGATCGCGGCGGTCAGCACGGCGACGGTCTGCGCGTCGATCCGGGCGGGCTCGATCTTCGCGTCGGGCTTGATCAGGCTCTCCACCACGGGCACGGCGGCGACGGGCGCAGCAGCGGGCGCAGCCACAGGCGCGGCAGCGGACACGGCGGACTTCTCAGCCTTCTTGCCCATGTTGCCGGTCAGGGCACTCATGGCCTTGATGAGCAGGATCAGGATGAACAGGCCGAAGAAAACGACCAGCATACCGACGACGGCGACCATCAGGGTATCGCCAAAACCATTGATTTGCATTCTTACACCTTCCTTTCTCACAGCGGCGTATGGCCGTGGTATTGCGGGGCCTGCGGGGTACAGAGCGGGGATGGCGCGCCATCCGCCGGGGTATGCACGCCCGTGAGGAGCTCCCTGCACGGCCGTCCTATCGGTGATCTGCCTGCTTGGAAACAGATACCTCAATTTAACCCAAATTTACGTATTCGACGCATTCCTCCTATATCCTGCTTCCTTGAGAAATTTTTCACCAGCAGCCGGAAGGATAGGACGCAAACGCACAGAAAGCGCCTGCCCCGGGTGGGACAGGACGCCTCCTTGCGTATGAATGGCTCCTTTGACAGCAGCTTATACTAATTCTCAATAAAAATGTTTCATTCGCACAGCGCCTTTTCCGCTCTGGCTTTGCTTCGTTCCGCTCACCGTACTTCCAGTACGCCTCGCTTCACTCAGCTTTGCCAGAACGAAAAATTCGCCGTGCTCGGTGCAACATTTTTAACGAGAATTAGTATTATTCCCAGTCGCACAGGCCCTTGCTTTCCAGATAGGCCTGCTGATGGTCCATGTAATCGTCCACCAGCGCGGCGACCTTCACGGCCTGCTCGGGGGAGAGGCTGTTCCTGGCGACGATGTATTCCACCATGTACTCGAAGGCGTCGTCGTCCTCGTAGTATTCATCGCCCGCGTTGCCCTCGGCGTCCAGCACGCCGGACTGGTGCATGAATTCCATGTCCGCGTCGATGGCCTGGGAGATCAGCGTTTCGATCATCCCGGAGAGCTCCCGGTGATCCTTCGGGGAGATGCGGCTGACGATGTAGGCCAGCGCCTCCTGCTTGTCATATCCGTTCATCATGATGGATTCCTCCTTGGATGGCGTTTATCGGTGCCCGTCGAAATGCCGCTGCCGGGCGATTTCATACAGGCAGATGCTGGCTGCGCAGCCAACGTTGAGCGAGCTTGCCGCGCCGTAGATCGGAATGCGCAGCAACAGATCGCAGGCTTCCTTCCACGCTCTGGACAATCCGAAGGTCTCATTGCCCACGATGAGCGCTGTCGGATGGGTGAAATCCGCCTCATGGAAGCTCATCGTGCCCTTCGCGCTCGTCCCGGCGATCTGGAAATCCCCCAGGCTGCGGATGAAATGGACGGCGCTCTCGCAGGACTCCAGCGGGAGCACCGGCAGGTGGAACAGGGTGCCGATGCTGGCGCGGATGCACTGCGTATCGTAGGGATCAGCGGCATGGCCGGTCGTCAGCACGCCGCAGGCCCCGAAGGCGTCCGCCGAGCGGATGATGGTGCCCAGGTTGCCGGGGCCGGTGGGGCGGTCGCAGAGCACCAGCAGCGGCGTGGCGGCGCTGTTCACCGCATGTCGCAGGCGTTCCTCCACATCGGTGCGCTGATGCAGGATGCAGACCAGCTCGCAGGGGTTCTCCCGGTCGGACAGCTCCGCCAGGAGCGCGGCGGGCATGGGATGCAGCACCTCGGGCGCGGCGCGGCGGAGCATGTCCTCCGCCCAGCCGGAGAGGCGCCTGTCCTGGGCAAAGGCGATGGAGGCAAAGCGCTCGCCGCCGGCGACGGCCTGCTCCACGGGATGCACGCCCTCCAGGAAGAAGCACTTCGTATGCGTGCGCTTTTCGCGGTTGCGGCGCAGGGTATCGTACAGCTGGAATACGTCGTTCCGGCTGCGGACGGGCTGTGTGCGGGGCATGGCGGTTCCTCCGGATCAAAGCACGGCCTTGAATTTTTCCAGGGTCTCCTTGAAGACCCGCATGGCGGCGCGGATGGGTTCGGGCTTGGACATGTCGATGCCGGCGAGCTTGAGCGCCTCGATGGGCGGCACGGAGGAACCGGCGGACAGGAACTTGCGGTAATCGGCCACGGCGGACGCGCCCTCGCTCAGGATGCGCTCGGACAGGCTGACCGCCGCGCACAGGCCGGTGGCGTACACATACACATAGAAGCTGCGGTAGAAGTGGGGGATGCGCAGCCACTCGTTGCCGATCAGCTCGTCCACGGTGCAGACCTCGCCGTAGTAGCGCCTGTTCAGGTCGTAGTAGACCTTCGTCAGGGCGTCGCGGGTGAGCGGCTGGCCCTTTTCGGCCATGGTGTGGGCGATGTACTCGAACTCCGCGAACATCGTCTGGCGGAACACCGTCGTGCGGAACTGCTCCAGGAAGTGGTTCAGCAGATACGCCTGCGCCTTCCTGTCCCCCTTGAACTGCTCCAGCAGGTAGCGCATCATGACCGCCTCGTTGCAGGTGGAGGCGACCTCCGCCACGAACAGGCTGTAGTCGCTCTTGGGCGCGGGCTGGTTCGTGTTGGAATAGAAGGAGTGCATGGAGTGGCCCAGCTCATGGGCGATGGTGAAGGTGTCGGAGAGGTTGTCGTTGTGGTTGAGCAGCACATAGGGGTGCACATGGCGCAGATTGCCGGAGGAGAACGCGCCGGAGGACTTGCCCTCGGAGGGGTATACGTCGATCCAGCCGCCCTTGCGCGCCTCGCGCAGCTTCGCCAGATAGTCCTCGCCCATGGGGGTCAGGCCCTCCAGCACCATATCGAAGGCCCTGTCATAGGGCAGCTCCATGCTGAAATCGCTGACCATGGGCGTGTACAGGTCGTACATGTGCAGCTCGTCCAGCCCCATGGAAGCCTTGCGCAGGGCCAGGTACTCGTTCAGGGTCGGGATGGCCTCGTGAACGACGGAGATCAGGTTGTCGTAGACCTCCTCGGGGATTTCCAGCGGCTCCATCTTGGCGGCACGGCAGGACGAATACCTGCGCGCCTGCGCCATGAACACGTCCTTCTGCACATCGGCGGCGTAGGTGGCGCTGATGGTGTTGGCAAATTTGCCGTAGGTGCCCATGATGCCCTCAAAGCCCTGACGGCGCACGTCGCGGTTCGCGTCGCGGATGAAGGCGGAGTAGGTGCCCTCGGTCAGGGTGCGGGCGGTGCCGTCGGGCATGATGACGTCCGGGAACTTCATGTCCACGTCGGTCAGCATGGAGAAGATGTTCTGCGGCGCAGCGGCGAGCTGCCCCATCATGGCGATGAGCTTCTCCTGCTCCTTGGGCAGCGCGTGGGACTTCTGGCGCAGCAGCCCCCTGATGAAGGTGTCGTAATCCGCCATGGCCGGGTCGACGGCGATCTCCGCCAGCGCGGCTTCGTCCATGGACAGCAGCTCCGGCTCGAAGAAGGACAGCATCGTCTGCACCTGCACGGCGGTCTGCATGAGCTTCGCTTTCAGGGACTGGGCGACGGGATCACCGTTGTCGGTCTCCTTGCGCAAAAAGGCGTAGGAGTACACGGGCGAAATGGCCTCGTCCAGCTCGAAATAGGCGCGGATGGCGGCGCGGGGGTCCTCAGCGACCCGGCCTTCCCATGCGGCAAAGGCCCTGACCTGCTCAAAGGCCGATTGCAACGCGGCCTCCCAGGCTTCGTCATCGGGGTAGATGTGGGTCAGATCCCACTTGTACTGCGGCGCGATATCGGCGCGTTTTTTCATATCAGCCATTGGATTACCTCTTTTCCTCCGCAGAGCGGATGTGTTGCCTGTGCCTATTGTAGACGATTTGCCGGGAAAAAGCAAGCGCGGTTTACCTTCGCTCATAGATCAGATCGCGCCGGACGCTGGCGGTTTGCGAGTCCCCGGGGAAGAAGGCGATCTGCCTTTCGTCCATCAGGACGACGCCCGTGGAGCCGCGCACCGCCTGATGGGTCAGCGCCAGCTGCACAAGCCTTGCGGACAGCTCCGGGCCGCCGCCCCGGGTCAGGCAGTCCTTCCAGAGGGTGAAGCGGCAGCCCTCCGCCGCGCGGCTGCAGAAGAAGGAGCGCTCGTTTTCCAGCACGGCGCCCTCGCGGCACACCGGGCAGATGCAGCCCTCCACCGGCGTTCCGCGTTCGACCAGCCCCTGACGGCGCCTGATGCGGCGGGCGTCGTCGGGGAATACGACCTGCGAGCGGTGATTGCGGGCGTAGTTGACAAGAAAGGTGGAGAACCTGCGGATGGAGTCCATGAACTTCTCCGCGTCCTGCCTGCCGTCGGTGATCTGATCCAGCGCCAGCTCCCAGCGCCCGGTCATCTCGGGCGAGGCGATCTCCTGCGGCATGATGGCGATGAGCTGCACGCCCTTGTCCGTGGCGATGAGGGTCTTGCCCTTGCGGACGGCGTAGCCCACCTGGATGAGCCGCTCGATGATGCTGGCGCGGGTCGCGGGGGTGCCGATGCCCATGCCCTTCATCTGCCGGGCCAGCTCCTCATCCTCGATTTCGCGTCCGGCGTGCTCCATGGCAGCCAGGAGGGACGCGTCGTTGTGCTGGGCGGGCGGCTTGGTTTTGTCCTCCTTCACCTCGGCCTTCTGCACCGTGCGGGTGTCGCCGGGGCTCAGGGGCGGCAGGGCGACGTCCTCCTCCTCGCCCTCGGCCTTCTTCTTCCTTCCGGCCGACTTCGCTTTGGGCGCCTCCGCCAGCGGAGAAATGTCCTTCCAGCCGTTCACCAGTACCACCCGGCCGTTGGTGCGGAACAGGTGCGTCCGCTTATCGCCCGGAACCTCGGTGACGATGCGGGTCGCGTCGTATTCGCACCAGGGGTAGAAGGCCGCGAGCAGCCGCCGGGCGATCATGTCGTAGAGCTGCCTTTCGTCCGGGGAGAAGCTCTCCGGGTTCACGCGCTGGGCGGTGGGGATGATGGCATGGTGATCGGTGACCTTCGTTTCGTCCACGGTGCGCTTGCTGACCGGGAGCCTGCCGCCGGGCAGGGCGGGCGGCACGAGGACCCTGTACGCCTCGGGCAGCAGCTTCATCGTCTGCACGACGCGGGGCACCATGTCCGGCGGCAGATAGCGGCTGTCCGTCCGGGGATAGGTGATGGCCTTGCGCGTTTCGTACAGGCTCTGGGCGGTTTTGAGCGTCCTGTCGGCGGTGAAGCCCAGCAGGCGGTTTGCGTCCCGCTGCAGGCTTGTCAGGTCGTAGAGCTGGGGCGGCGGATCCTTTTTGCGCACCGTTTCGGCGGATTTCACCGTGCCGGTTTGGCCCTTCACCTCGGCGGCGATGGCTTTCGCGTTGGCGATTTTGGGAATGTGGGTATCCGGATCGAGGGCTGCGTCGAACCACACGCCGCGGTAATCCCCGAAATCCGCGGTGACGGTGGCGTATTCCTCGGGCTTGAAGTCCTCGATTTCCTTCCGGCGTTTGACGAGGATGGCCAGCGTCGGCGTCTGGACGCGTCCCACGGACAGCAGCGTATCGTACCGGAGCGTGAAGGCGCGGCTGGCGTTCATGCCGACCAGCCAGTCCGCCTGGGAGCGGCACTGGGCCGAGCGGTACAGCCCGTCGTATTTTTCGCCCGGCTGAATCCTGCGAAAGCCCTCCGAAATGGCCTCGTCCGTCATGGAGGAAATCCACAGCCGGTCAAAGGGCTTGCGGCACTGCGCCTTGTCATAGATGTAGCGGAAGATCAGCTCGCCCTCGCGCCCGGCATCTGTGGCGCAGATGAGGCGGTCGGTGTCCTCGGCGTTGATGAGGTCGCGCACGACCTTGAACTGATCGCGGGAGGAGGCGATGACCTTGAGCGGAATGTCCCCGGGGAGAATCGGCAGCGTGTCGAAGTGCCAGCGCTTGTATTTTTCGTCCAGCTCGTCCGGCTCGACCAGCGTCACCAGATGGCCCACGGCCCATGTGACCGTGTAGTCCCGGCCGATCAGGCAGCCCGCGCCGCGCTGCGTGCAGCCCAGCACCCGCGCGATGTCCCGGCCGACGCTGGGCTTTTCCGCCACGACCACAATGCGTCCCATCGCCATGCCTCCCTTCTGCTGTAATGGGTTCGATTTGGTATTGTACCATGTTTGACGCTCCGGCGCAAGCGTGGTAGAATAGAAGCGAAGAAAAGCACCGGAGGAACGGACTATGCTGCGCATCGGCACGATGACCTTTCTGCACAACGATAATTACGGCTCCACCCTGCAGGCCTGGGCGCTGCAGCAGACGCTGATGGGCCTGGGCTTTGAAACCGCGCACATCGACTACGCGCCCTCAAGGCGGGAGAAGCTGCGCAATCTGCTGCATTCGGGCAATTCGCCCCGGCTGATTCTGGAGGGCATGAGGAAAAAGAGCGCCCAGGCGAGGATGCGCGGCGGCTTTGATGAATTCCGCAAAGGGCACCTCCGCACGACCGCGCCCTGTCCGGATCACGCGGCGCTCAGGCACGCTGCGGAGGCATTCGACGTGCTGGTGTGCGGCTCGGATCAGATCTGGTCGCCGGTGTGGCTGAATCCCGCGTACTTCCTGGATTTTTCCGACCTTCCGCGCATCGCCTACGCGCCCTCGCTGGGCGTGAAGGAGCTGCCGGCGGGACGCAAGCAGCGCAAAATGGCGAGGCTGGTAAAGCCCTTTGGCGCCGTTTCGGTGCGCGAGGAGGAGGGCGCGGCGCTGCTGCGCGAAATCGCGGGGGTGGAGGCTGCCGTCATGCCCGACCCGGTGATGCTCCTGCCAAGGGCGCGCTGGCTGGCGCTGATTGGCGATGAGGCTGCGGCGGAACCGTGCATCCTGTGCTATTTTATTGGTAACGACGCGTCCTACTGGGAGCGGGTTCGCCATCTGCAGGAGGAAACCGGGCTGCCGGTGCGGGTGATTCCGCGCACGGAGGAGGCGCGTCAATCCGGGTGGCCGCTGGAGGAGGACGTGCCGCCGCAGCGGTGGCTGGCGCTGATTGCGGGGGCGGCGCATGTGGTGACGGACAGCTTCCACGGCGCGGCGTTCTGCGCCATCCTGAACCGTCCGTGCAGCATTTTGAGACGTTACCGGGAGGACGACCCGGAGAGCAAGAACAGCCGCGTGGATCAGCTGCTGCGGACGCTTGGCGTGGACGATCTGACGTCGCCGGACTGGCGGAATGTCAATGACGCGCTGTCGGCGCAGGCGGAAAGGGGACAAAAATGGCTGCTTGACGCGATCAGTCAAGCAGCGCGCTGAGGGCTGGCGGCAGCGGCGAGAGGATATGGAGCGCCTCTCCCGTGAGCGGGTGCAGCAGATGCAGCTCGTGGGAGTGCAGCGCGAACCGTCCGGGCAGCTCCGGCAGCTCCGTGCCGTAGAGAAAATCCCCGGCCACCGGGCATCCCATATGCGCCATGTGGACGCGTATTTGATGGGTGCGACCCGTGTCCAGCGTCATGCGCACGAGGGAGCGCCGCGCCGTTTCCCGCAGCACCTCGTAGCGGGTGCGGGAGGGCTTGCCGTCCGCCGTCACGATGCGGCGGATGCTGGCGGATTGCTCCTTGCCGATGGGCGCGTCGATCAATCCGTCGGAGGCGGGCAGATGCCCCTCTACCACGGCGAGGTACGTCCGCCGGAAGTCCGCTGAGTGCAGCAGCGCTTGCAGCCGGTGCTGGCTGTGGGCCGTGCGCGCGACGATCATCAGCCCGCTGGTACCCCTGTCCAGCCGGTTGACCGGGCGGTACACGAAGTCCGCCGGGCACATCAAATGGGCGTAGAGGGCGTTTTCCAGCGTGTCGTCCGGGTGATTGGCGCTGGACTGGCTGGCCAGGGGCGCGGGCTTGTCGATGACGAAAAGGTGCTCATCCGCATAGGGGATGACCAGCGGCAGGGCATAGGGCGTCAGCCGGTACGCCGGTGCGTCGTCCCGGAAGCGGATGGCGACGCGCTGCCCCTCGCGCAGCAGGGTATCCACCGGCTGCGGCACGCCGTCCACGGTGATGCGCCCGTCCCATTTGGCGGATTTCATCGCGCTGCTGCTGACCTGCATGACCTGCCGCAGAATGTCCCGCAGCCTGCGGCCGTCCTCTGCGGCGGTGACGAGATGCTCCATGCTTCAACCCTCCCTGCTGGAGCGTATTATACAATTTTCTGTGAATTTTTGCAAGTTTGCACTTGCATGTTCGGAGAAAATGGTTTATGATAACGTTGAGGTGTATGACAACACATACAGGGAGGTATTGTCCGATGAAGTGTACGGGATGCGGTGCGGAATTGCAGTCTGGCGTCCGTTTCTGCCCCTACTGCGGCAAGGAGCAGCCGAAGCAGGAAAGCGAATCCAGCGGTGAGCAGCATATCCATATCCACACGCACTACGACCAGCAGCCGTATCAGGCTCAGCCCCAGGTCAATGTGAATTACAACCAGCCTCCGCAGGGACAGTATGTCCAGCCGGTACAGTACGTGCAGCCGGTTCAGCCTGTGCAGTATGTCCAGCCGGTTCCGGTCGTTCAGACTGTGCCGCAGACGAGCCCGAAGAGCCGTCTCACGGCGTTGCTGCTGGATCTGTTCCTGGGCTGTCTGGGGATTCACCGGTTCTATATGGGCCATACGGGCCTGGGCGTGCTGTATCTGCTGACGGGCGGACTGTGCGGCATCGGCTGCTTTGTGGATCTCATGATTCTGCTGCTGGGTACGCCCAAGGACGGCTTGGGACGCGAAATGAAGTGGTAATTCCGGCATCATCATAAGGGGGTCTCCGGCGTGTGTACCGGAGACCCCTTTTCGTGAGCTATTTCAGCGGCAGGCGGATGGTGTGCATCCCGCCGTCGTCTCGGATGGGCACGTCGCCCGTCACGTCCTCCAGGCCCCGCTCAAGGCAGATGCGCCATGTCGACGCACCGGCGCGCAGCGTGATCTCAAAGCCTTCCCAGTCCGGCGGCACGGCGGGCCGCATCCGGACGCGGCCTTCGTGCAGCGTCAGTCCCAGCATCCGCGTCACGATCAGCTCCAGCAGCCGCGCGGCGGCGGTGCCGTCCTCGCCGGATGCGCGCCCGGGCTCGGAGGGAAGGGCGTGGACGCCCTCCGGCAGCAGCCACGGCGCACCGCGCCAGACCTCGGTGCGCTCCGGATCATCCGTGTGATGCAGGGGATTGAGCGCCCGCAGCAGCTCCCATGCGCGTTCCGTTTCGCCTGCCGCCACCAGGGCTGCCAGATACGTCACCGCATCGTCGGTGACCTGTCCGCCGTTTGCGGGCGTTCCGGGACAGGCGGGCAGCTCGGCGGGCAGGCGCAGGCGGATCAGCCCGTTCTGCCTATCGTAGAGGGAATCCCAGCAGGCGCGAAGGGCCCGGCGGGCTTGCGGCGTATGGCCCATGACCAGCGCTGCACGGGCCTGCACATCCAGCCGGAGCGTCTCTGGTGCTTCCCTTGCGTCCTCATGCCAGAGCGCCGTGTCCGCCATGGGCAGCAGCGTGCGGCGGAAATCACGCAGCGCGTCGTCGTATGGGGAGAAGGCATCCGCCGCATACCCGGCGAGCAGCGCATCGCAAAGGGCGTGTACGCTGCCCGCAGCTTCCTTTACAGTGTGGGATAGAAGTGCCTCCCGGCACGTCCCCAGCAGCGTTCCCTCGGCCACGGGGGCCTCAAGGACGGACGCATCTCCGGTGATGCGCAGGTATTCGGCAGCCATCAGCGCGGTTTGCAGCCCCATATCCGGCTCTTTTGCGGCATGGGCAAGCAGCTGCTCCCGTGCGGCTTCGGGGCTTGTGAGGGCTATGAGCGCGTTATGCGCCCCGGCGGCGTGCGCCTGCCGCGGCAATACGTGGTTGACAAGCAGGTCAAGGGTGTCCTCCGGCGTGGAGACGGTCACGCCGGGAAGTGCAGCCATGCTGTCGGACAGCGCCTCCCGCTCAAACCCGGCTGCGCCCCTCGCGCGGATGGCGCTCTGCGCGGCGGCAGCCTTCTCCCCGTCGGCATTGCCGCACAGCCAGGAGGCGCTCCCGGAACGTCCCGGGGGAATGCTGGCGTGAAGCGTCAGGGAAACCCTGCGGCTGTCCCGCTGCGCGCCGGACGGGACGCCTGTGTCCGTTGTCCAGCTGCCCTCCGCACCGGCAAGGCAGGCGGAGACCATCCCGTCCTGCAGGAAATAACCGTCCTCCACGGCCGTGACGAACGCGGTGGGCGACGGGGCCAGCTCCGCCGTGACGGACAGGGTTGCTTCCATTGCTTCGCGCCCGGTGTTGCGCAGGCGAATCGTCCTGAGCCCAAGGGGATATCCGGGCATCGCGCAGGCATGGAGCGTCAGGGTGAAGCCGTCGGCATACGCCTTCCAGCGCACGGCGCCGTTGCCGATGCGTATCGTCATGGGCAGCCCGGCGCGGAACGGATGGAAGGCGACCTGTCCGTCCAGAGAGAGCAGCACCTGCTCACGGTAGGGCTCGCAAAGCCCGCTCTCGTCGGCGGTGAAGGTGAAATCCCCGCTGCTCAGGCGAACCGTCCAGGGCGCGGGCGTGGTCTGTCCGGCTTCGAGGCGGATGATGTAATCGCCGCTGTCCGCATCGAAGCCGCCGTAGCCGCCGGGGTTGAACAGCGTCATGCCGGGCAGCGTACCGGGTGCAGGGAATACGGCACGCTCCGGGAGGGGGACGCGGCATGACAGCGTGTCCAGCTGCGCGGACAGGGAACGCCCGTCGCCGCGCAGCACGAGGGAGGAAACCGCGAACAGGGCGGCTTCAAGGGCAGGAGAAGGGTCGGTCAGGACGCGCACGCTGCCGTCCGCTTCGTCCAGCAGGCTCCTGGCGACGGCGCGATGGGCATCATCCGCCGTTTCGGCGGTGCACAGAACGTAGAGCGTGACGGCGCGGCCGTGCATGGCAAACCATGCGGCGGCTTGCAGGCAGTCCGTCAGCCGGGGCAATGCGGCTTCATCCGGGAGCGTCAGGGTCAGGACGCCGCCGTCGGCATGACGGAAGGGCGTCGCCAGCGCGGCGTCGATCGCTTCCCGTGCGCCCTGATGGGGCTGGTGCCGCCACAGGAGCGCCCCCGTCATGCGGGATACCACCGGGAGCATGGCCGTGGAAACCGGGATGGCCTCGGCGACGGAGCGGGCGTGCAGCGCGGACAGGTTCAGCAGATTGGGCAGCTCGCTCCACGCGGGCGGCGGGCCGTCCTCTGCGGCGACGGTGAACAGGCAGCGCAGCTGACCCCGTCCGCCGAGGGAAACCTCCGCACGAAGGGAGAGGCAGTCCGCAGCGGAGGGCGCAAGCAGGGGAGCCATGGGTTCCTCCAGCGAGGCCGGATGCGCGGGCGTCCGTCCGCGTCCAAGGAAGGCCAGCGTATCTGTACAGGGGGTGAAGGACGCGCCGGGGTCGGAGAGCGTCATGAGGTAGTGCAGCACCCGGTTCGTGCTGCGGTCGCGCAGCGTCAGGCAGTCCGGGGCCTGATACCGGGCTTCAAGGGTGTCCGGAGCGCCCTCCACCGGCAGATAGCCGCATAGGTCGAAGGTACAATCCAGGGTGGAGAGATTGGCAATTTCCACCATATACAGGATGCGCACTGCGGCAGGGTCGCAAAGGAGGGTCGTCCGCACCCGGAGCGAGCCGCAGAGGCGCTCGGCACGGATGCACCCGTCGGCGTAGACCGTCTCGCCCTCCGCCTCCGGGGACAGCACACGGTAGACGCGCCCCCGGACGCTCAGGTACACCTGATGTCCCTCGATGGCGGAGGGTGATCCGGTGAAGGGCGTGACAGGCTGACTGCGCAGCTGCAGGGCGCTGCTTCCAAGGGCATTCATGACAAGCGACGCATCCCGGCTGCCCAGCAGATGCGCGTCCACCGGCGTGCGGCAGGGGTCGGCGCGTCGCTCCTGCGGGGCGTGGGCGGCCGTCTCCCTTCTGTATACGGGACGGGGCGGGAGCAGCAGCGGCTGCGCGGCGGGCTGCAGGAGCGGCAGACAGGCCTCCACCGCAGGGAGACCTGCAAAGAAACGGCGCAGCGGAGCATCGGCGAGCACATGCGCGGCGGCGCATAGCAGCAGGCCCTGATGAAAGGTATCCTGCATCCCCGCAAGGCAGGCGCGGCCGTCGGTGCAGTCCACCGCGTCGCAGAAGCCGTCGGGGCCAAAGGCACCCTGCTTCTGGAAGCTCTGCAGGCAACGCAGCGCGGCCGCGGGGGCAAAGGGCAGCGCCAGCGCGGCGGCATAGGGCGCGTAAACGGGCTGGTCGCGGCACTCTCCGGCGGCAATCCGGTGCAGGCCGAAATCGGCGGTTCGCAGACGCATATCCGGCGTGAAGGCGTAAAAGGCGGACTGCGCGCGTCCCCACAGACCGTCCATGCCCTGCTGCTGATGCGCCCAGATCACCCGGGAGGCATCCGCCGCGTCCATGGGAAGGAACAGCTCCGCCAGCAGGCAATCGGCAAGACCGCCATGCTCCGACAGGGGAAGGGCCTCGCTCCCGGACTGCACCCGCGTGTGGGACAGGCGCGTGAAATGCGCAGGCGGAACAAGCCCTCTGGCGCAGGCGGCCACGGACAGGAGCAGCCCTTCGTCCCGGAAGTACAGGATATGCCCGACGCCCTGCCCGTCCCGGTCAAGGCCGGTGCGCATCAGCATCGCCTCCGGGTCGTACAGGCGGCTGACGTCCAGCTCGGCGGCGAAATCATCCAGCGCGGACGGCAGGGAACGCAGTGGCTCCGGCAGCTCCGGCAGCCAGGTGCGCACCGCCTGGGCGGCGGTCATCAGGGCAGCCAGAAGCACGCCGCAGCCCCGGGCGCTGACCGTCCTGTCCGCAATCTGACGGGAGCGGAGGTCATAGCGGCGGCAGGGCAGCCCGTGGGGACGGGGCAGATGGGTCAGCACGTCCAGCGCAAGGGTCATGCGCCTCGCTGCTTCCGGCGCGGAAAGGAAGGACAGCTCCCGCGCGCAGACGAGAGCCAGCAGGTATGCCCCCGCGCTTTCCGGCGTAATCTCCGCAGGGGTGCGCACGGGCGGTGAAAACTGGCGCTCCGAGCGGGGCAGGGCGGTATCGGGTGCTTTTCCGGTCTCCTCAAAATATCGCCATGTGGCCTTGGAGATGTGGTGCAGGGCAGGCTCGTCCTCTGCAGGCAGTACGCCCTGGGGCGCAAGCACGCGGCTTTCCCTGCGGTGCAAAAGCGGAAAGAGCGCAAAAGCCGCCCCCGCGATCAGCCCGGGAAGCCATAGGGGAGCAGGCACGGCGCTGAGCAGCAGGCAGAGCAGCACAGCGGTGCCCTGCGCCCAGATTTCGAGCCTCCGCCAGCTTTCCGGCGCACGGAGCGATGCGGGCTCACGGCGGCGGACAAGGGGCAGAAACGCACGGAATGCGGCATAGATGCTGACGCTGGCGTGCAGCGGCAGCAGGCACACGGCTTCCACCGCTTCGCTCCAGGCGCGGCGACCCCGCCCGAGCAGCGCGCAGACCCCCGGGAGCATCAGAACCAGTGCGAGGAGCAGCGCATCCTGCCGCAGCAGGGCCCAGAGCATCAGCAGACATTGGCACAGAGGTACGGCGGATTTCCGCAGCTGCTCCCGGAGCAGGAAGCGGTTGCCCGCGTCCAGCGGCGTCGCCACAAACCCGCCGGGCGTCTGCACCCAGGGCAGCAGCCAGCGGAAAATGCGGCACAGGTCATAGCTTATCCGGCAGCGCGATTGCGTTCGCTGCTGAATGCCGGATGCCTCCTGCACGTGGACGTGTGCGCCCGCAACCGTTCGCCAGCCGGAGAGGATCCCCGTGAGCAGACCGTTTCCGTCGGGCTGCCCGGGCGCGAGGACACCGTCCAGCGCAGCGAGGTACGCATCCGGACGGATGAGCCTTGTCCGGCAGCGGCGGGCCGCTCCGTCAGCGACGGTCTCCGGAGAGAGGCAGGCATAGCCGCGCATCCCCGCAGGCGTCGGGTATCGGGTGTTGAAGGGATGGGACGCGGCCGCAAGAAGCCTGTGGAGCATGCCCGGCGCGGGGGATTCCCGTTCGTCCAGCACAAGGAGGAAGGCGTAGTGCCGGTGGAGGGCGGCGGGCGGCAGGCTTGCGTAGTCGAAATAGTCCTCGCATTCGCCGTCGGCAATCAGGCGGCAGAGCGTCTCCACGGCCCCGGCGCGGCCTGCCCGGGGAGCGTAGCCGTCTTGCCCGTCGGTATGCGCCCGGCTGCGCTGCAGGTAGAGGTACCGGGCGGCGTCCGCCTCCCGGGAGAGGGCATCCACTCCCTGGGAGGCAGCAGCGATGATGACGCCGTCCACGCCCAGATGCTTGGTCACGCCGGGCGCGTAATCGCCCAGGAGCATCAGGTCAACGTTCTGATCCGAGAGCGCGCTTTGCGCCGTCCGCAGGAACCGCAGCGCCCGCAGCGCGTCCGACGGGCCGGAAAGCACCGCCGGAAGGACGACCAGCGTCCGGAGCTCCCCGGTGATGCGGCTGATTTCCAGCATGGGCAGCGGCGGATCGCGGCGGAATAAGGAAAGGACGGCCCGAGGAAGGCAGCCGGCAATGAACAGGAAGCCCGGCAGGAGCAGCAGGGGATTTCCGGCGTTGAGATAGGCGACGGCGCAAAAAAGGGAAAAGAGCGTCAGCAGGATGCGGTACAGCCCGGTGCGGTGCGCATGGAGAAACAGCGCCGTCCGGCCGCGCCGGGAGGCAAGCCGCCGCCGGAGCGCAGCCATGCCCTCCGGCTCGAGCAGATACCAGCCGATGTGGCGCTCCAGCGCGTTGCTTTCCGCGTCCTCGCACAGGGCAAGGGCCGCTTCGCACAGCGCGTCGGTGCCCACATGAAACAGGGCGGCCAGCCGGTCGGCCCGGATGCGCAGCAGCTGCCGGGAATCGGGCGTCATGCGGGCATACAGCCCGGCGGGGTCGCGCGTGAGCAGGGCGTTGAGGGGATCGGTGCGCTCCTCCGCCTGCGGCCAGTCCGTCAGGCGCAGCGCACGCAGATGGGCCAGAATCTGCTGGAGCTCGTCGGCGATGGCGGTCTGGAGCCGGGTATGCCGCTCCGCCACAAGCTCCGCGTCCATGCCATAGCCCCGCAGCCACTCGCTGAGAATGGAAGCAAGCGGGCTGTCCTGACCGGCATGGGCAAGCGTCAGCAGCGCGGCAAGCTCCGCCAGGGACGGCTGCTCCCGGGTCAGGCGCGCCAGAGGCTGCTTCTCCCGCGGGAGGACGGCGGCAAGGCGCACCGCGCGGTGCCTGTCCCGCGCGTCCTGCAGGAGGGCGTGCAGCGAGTGCGCCAGCTGCTGGCAGAGGGCGGCGGATACCGCCAGCGGCAGCGCCAGCCGCTCCGTGGTGGTGAAGGAAGCCGCATCCGGCTCCCGAAGCGCTTCCGCCAGCTGATCCGGTCGGACGCGCTCCTCCCGGACAAGGCGGCTGGCGAAGGGCATGAGCCGCACCTGAGCGCCGGAAGCCGGAAGCGCCGGATACGCGGACAGCTGCTGCCGAAGCATCAGAACCGCCTCCGTCAGCGGCAGCGACAGGTCATGGAGCACCGCAAGCTCCGGTACATCCACCCGCAGGAAAAGGCATCTCCGCATCAGCGAATGCAGCCCTCGCGGAAGCGTCAGGCGGCGGCGCCTGAGGGGAATGAGCGGCTGACCGGTGCGCGCACTGCGGATGATACGGGTCAGCAGCGCCGCAACGATGAGCAGCAGAAGCCCTGCAAGCAGCATGACCTGGGAACGGGTGAGCATGGCATCGCCTCCTCCGGGAAGGTTTACATGCGTAAATTTTCTCCGGATACAGGTAAAAGTATGCAATACGTACGGTTTGCGAATTGACAGGACGGGCAGGGTGATGTATAATAACAGATACGCTGGATATATTTGAGCATCCGGTGAAGGAGGCGGTTGATACATGCGGCACTGGTCCGCACGAATCATGGCAATGCTTGCTGCTTCTTTGATGATCGCGTGCACGCTTTTTTCATGCGCGGCAGCTGAGAATGCATATAACAGATTCCTGAAAACCAGAGTTTATAACGGAACGACATACGCGGCGCGTCCCGCTGCGGAGCTGACGACGCTTCTGCTGATCGGCTACGATCACTATGACGACGGCTTCCCCCATGAGCTGCATGGGTACAGCAACGGAGGACAGTCGGACTTCATGCTGCTGATGGTGATGGATCACAAAGCGAAAACGATCCGTATGCTGCAGATTGACCGCGACGCCATGGTTGGGGTTCGCGTCACGGATGTCAACGGCATCCAGTATCCGGCCCGCAGGCTGCAAATCTGCCTGTCCCATGCCTATGGCGCGACGCGGGAGGAAAACAACGAAAACACGATCTGGTCGGTGGAGCGCCTGCTTCAGATCGAGGCGGACAACGACGGCGCACAGATTGACGAATACATCGCCATGGATATCAGCGGCATCCGTCTGCTGAACGATCTGCTGGGGGGCGTCACGGTCACGGTGCCCTACGACATGACGGGCAAGGATCCGGAGATGACGGCGGGGGCAACACTGACGCTCAGCGGCGCACAGGCGGAGATTTTCTGCCGGGGAAGGTCCGGCGTGGGCGATCAGACCAACGCATCCCGTATGGCGCGCCAGAGGATCTATCTGGACGCGGCGGGGAAGCGCCTGAGAGATCTGCTGCATGAGGATGCGAATGCCGGAAGCAGGCTGCTGAACGGTATGGGCATCATCTATCACCACCGTGTGGACAGCGACAATCCGTTTCTTGACAAGTCGGACTGGACGCCCGTGGGGGATGCCGGCGGCAAATACCTCATGTCCAGCATGACACTCAGCGACATCGCCAATCTGATGCTGAAGGTCGTGGATTACGAGGCGCTGCCAATCGAGACGCTGCCCGGTACGCACAGCATCGGCAGCAAGGGATACATGGAGTTCGATGTGGAAAAGGACGCTGCGCTCAAATGGGCGCTGAGTGTTTTCTACTACGAGTATGAATGATGAATGTGGAGGAACGGTATGCCTGCAAAAGAGAAGAACAACCTGGAGCCAAACGAGGAGCAGCTGGAAGCCATCGCTGATGAGGACACGCAGGAAATCGACCTGGTGGAGCTGTTTTTCCGTCTGCTTGAAAAGGCGTGGATCATCGCCATTGCTGCCGTCATCGGCGCGGCCTGCATGGGCTTTTACACGCATTTCTGCGTCAAGCCCACCTATAGCTCCACGGCGAAGCTGTATGTGGTCAACAACTCCGGTACGACCATCAACCTGTCCGACCTGAACCTTGGCGACAAGGTGGCTGAGGACTTCGTTCAGGTGTTCAACAACCAGGATGTCTATGACATGGTGAAGCTCTACATGAAAAGAGAGTACGGCACCGAGCTGAAGTACACTTTCTCCGCGATTCAGAGGATGATGAGCGTCAGCGTGATCAACGGTACGCGCATTCTCAAGATCACCGTCACCTGCGATACACCGGATGAGGCGATGCGGATTGCCACGGCCTATGCGGAGACAGCGAAGGACTTTATCACAGCCACCATGAAGATGGATGAACCCACGGACTTTGAGCTGGCGCGCGAGGGCAAGGAGAACAGCCCGGGCCTTGTCAAGAATGTCATCCTGGGCTTCCTGATGGGCGCTGTGGCTGCCGCCGCGGTGATTATCGTGATGTTCATCGTGGATGACCGCATCCGTACGGCGGAGCAGCTGCAGAAGCATCTGGGCCTGGCGACACTGGGCATGATGCCTGTGCAGGAAGCAGACCGCAAGAAGAGCAAGAAAAGGGAAAAGGGGGAGCGGAAATGAGACAGGCTGTCATTCATCAGGTGAAGCCCCTTGATTACGCCGGCGAGGAAGCCATGAACTCCATCTGTACAAACCTGACCTTCGCGGGGCGCGATCTGCACAAGATTGTTGTCACAAGCAATGACATGAGCGAGGGCAAGACCTGGATGTCCATGAACATCGCCATGAACATTGCCCGCCGCGGCCGCCGGGTGCTGCTGATTGACGCCGACCTTCGCCGTTCCTTCCTCGTGCAGCGCCACAAGATCGAGCTGCAGGGCGAAGGCCTTGGGCTGGCCCATTTCCTGACCGGTCAGTGCGATCTGGACGACTGTATCTATGAGACGAACATTGGCGGCCTGTGCCTGATGCCGATCGGCCGCGACGTGAGCAATCCTGTTGCGCTGATTGATACGCCCTTCTTCGGGCAGATGCTGGATGAGCTGGCCAACCACTTTGACCTTGTGCTGATTGACGCGCCGCCTGTGGGGATGGTCATCGACGCGGCGGAGATCGCCTCCTGGTGCGACGGCTCACTGATGGTCATCGAGTACAACAAGACCCGTATGAAGGAAGTCACGCAGTGCAAGCGGCAGATGGAGCGCTCCGGAACCAAGGTGCTGGGCTGCATCCTCAACAAGGTCAGCTTCGACAGCATCAGCGCGCGCAAGTACTATAATCGCGGGTATTATCGCTATTACCGCAAGGGCGGCTATAACCGGGAGGAAGGCAGTCAGGCCAAATCCTGAGCCTGAGGGCCGTTGTCGGCAGACGTGTCCGCGCCGGAATGAGGGTGACAATGAGCAATTTCGTTGATATTCATCACCATCTGATCTACGGTGTGGACGATGGTGCGCGAACGGAAGAGGACATGCAGAAGATGCTCCTGCGGGCAGCCGGGGAGGGAGTTACCGATATTGTGTGCACCTCCCACGCAACCCCGGGCGGCAGACCCTTCCCGGCGGATATCTATATCGAGCATATGGAGAAGGCGCGCCGGTGGTGTCTGACGGAGAATATCCCGGTTCGGCTGCACAACGGCTGTGAGGTGCTCTATACCGATCTGAGCGCGCAGCTGCTCAAGGAAGGGCATTTTCCGTCCCTGGCGGACACGTGGAACGTGCTTGTCGAGTTTACGCCGGACACGGAGTTTGACCGGCTCTGCAGCGCCGCGCGGAGCTTTGGCAACGCGGGCTTCGGGGTGATATTTGCCCATGTGGAGCGCTATCAGGCATTGCGGAACATCGCCCATGTGAAGCAGCTGCGCGATGAATATGGCGTTTATATGCAGATGAACACCAACACGATCATCGGCAAGAAGGGCTTCTTCTTTGAACGATGGGTGCGCCATATGCTGGACGAGGGCTATATTGACTGCGTGGCGACCGATGCGCATAACCTGACCTCGCGTCCCTGCACGATGCGATTGTGCTATGAGATGCTAAAGGAACGCTATGGTCGGGATGTCGCGCAGGATATGTGCGGCGGCTTCCAGCGGAATCTGCTGGGCCTGTGGGAAGAAAGAAATTGATCAAAAACGCACCGAAGCGGCGAAGGCTCCGGTGCGTTTTTCGCGATTTTGGTAGGGGGCGCTTAGAACAGCGCCATCAGCGGCACATAAGCCATCGGCAGGAAAATGGCCGGCAGCATGTTGCCCACGGGGATGTGCTTGTCATAGATCATGTTCAGGCCGATGCCGACAATCAGCAGCCCGCCAACCGCGCTCATTTCGGTGATGATTGCCTCTGTCAGCAGCGGCTCAATCCACCCGGCCAGCAGTGCGATAGCGCCCTGGTACACCAGCACCGAAAGCGCGGAAAGCCCCACGCCAATGCCCAGGCTGGAAGCGAGGAAAATGGAGAATACGCCGTCCAGGATGGATTTGGCGATCAGCGTGGAATGATCGCCGCGCAATCCGCTGTCCATTGCGCCGACAATGGCCATCGCGCCCACACAGTAGATCAGCGACGCCGTCACAAAGCCCTTGGCGATGGTTCCTTCGCCGCCGCCTGGGGATACGCGGTGTTCAATGGCTTTGCCAAGGTCATCCAGCCGCTGCTCGATGTTGATGGCCGCGCCCAGCAGGCCGCCGATCACCATGCAGATGATCACGCCGATCGTGTCGGCAGTCTTGAGCGCGCTGCTCAGGCCAATCAGAATCACGCAAAGTCCCTGACCAAAGACAACGGTTTCCCGCAGCCGCTCGGGGATGCCCTTGCGCAGCAGCAGGCCGATGGCGGTGCCAAGCAAAACGGCCACAACGTTGATAAGGGTGCCGATCATATCCGATCACGCTCCATTGGAGAATAGGGAAGATAAGAAAAGAACCCGTCCGTAGGGAGCGGGCTCTCTGAGTGCTTCAGAAGCAGTGCAGATTACTCTGCGGCGGCAGTCTCAACGGGGTAGACAGAAACCTGCTTCTTGTCGCGGCCCAGACGCTCGAAGCGCACGGTGCCACTGACCAGGGCAAACAGGGTGTCATCCTTGCCGATGCCGACGTTGGTGCCGGGGTGAATCTTGGTGCCACGCTGACGCACCAGGATGTTGCCAGCCTTGGCGTACTGACCATCAGCACGCTTCGGGCCAAGGCGCTTGGATTCGCTGTCGCGGCCGTTGCGGGTAGAACCCACGCCCTTCTTGTGAGCGAACAGCTGAAGATTGAACTTAATCATCTTAATATCCTCCGATTTCAGTTTGACGGTCGTTTCTCACGATCCTTCCGGGTCGCGAGCCGCACGAAGCGGGGGTAGTCCTGAGCGATATTCTCAAGCCCCAAGTGGAGTGCGCTCATCAGCAGCTGCGCGTCATGCATCTGCTGGTCTGTGAGGCTCTGGGGGAGGAAGAACTCCGCCAGACCATCGCCTGTGCGCTCGACCAGCTTCAGGCCAACGAGCTTGTCCAGCGCGTTGTTGATGGTCAGCACCAATGCGGAAACACCTGCACAGACGATGTCGCTGCCTTCCTCAGCATAGCCGGAATGACCCGAGACGGAGACACCGGTGATGCGGGAAGCGCTGTCCAGATAGAGCGTACACCTGGTCATCAGGCGTTGATCGCGGTGATCTCCACCTTGGTGTAGGGCTGACGATGGCCCTGACGGCGGTGGTAGTTCTTCTTGGACTTGTACTTGTAGATCATGATCTTCTCGCCCTTGACCTGAGCGACGACCTTGCCCTCAACCTTTGCACCGGCCACGGTGGGGTTGCCGACCTTGATCTCACCATTGTTCTCGACCATCAGAACGTCGAAGGAAATGGTGGAACCGTCTTCCTGGTTCACCTTGTCGATGTAAATGGTCTCACCCTGAGACACGCGGTACTGCTTGTTGCCGGCGCTGATGATAGCGTACATGCAAAAGCACCTCCTCATATTACTCGCCAGGATTTGAGGTAGTGCAGGCGCACATTGATAGACCTCTCCTGAGCGGCCAGCAAATATGATAGCACAAACGGTGCGGAATGTCAACAGCAAATCCGTACAAAACGGCCTTTTCGCGCCGAAGTAAATTCAGTAAATTCCCAAAGTAAGTTCCACAGTGGACGAGGGAGTGGAAGCTAGTGTGG
>JBJEUF010000023.1:0-5372 GCA_051883695.1 Aristaeellaceae bacterium | reverse complement strand
GATTTTACATTCTCATCCGGCAGTCACACACCGGGCGGATCAGTCAATCCAGTTGTCATGCTGCCAGATGTACCAGTCCGTGCCGTCCGTTTCGATGACGACGGTGCCATCACCGGAATAGAGCGCACCCATCGCCTCCAGCTCCTTGTTGTGGTCATGGCTGACACAGTTGGTACAGACAATGGCGCCGGGAGAAGCCAGGGACAGGAAGTTTGCAGGGACACCGTCGATGCCATGATGATTGGCCTTCATCACATTGCACTTGAGATCCTCCGGGTCACGGGTCTCTGCCCAGTAGTTGAGAACGCGGTTGCTGACATCCGCCAGCAGCAGAATGCTGCCGTCGCCAAAGTCCACACGACAGGCGGCGCTGCGGGCGTTTTATCCCCAGTTCTGGTCACAGCGCAGGATGGTAATGACCGCATCGCCCAGCGTCAGCACATCCCCGTCGTCAATCACGCGATAGGGCACGTTGTGCCGCCTGGCGGCACGCACCATCCGCTCGTGATCGTCATCGGGATCATCGTAAGTCTCCTTGTTGGGAGAGAGAATTTCGCCGGGGCTGTACAGCTCACTGTTCATGATCGTGGTCAGTCCGCTGGAATGATCTCCGTCGCAGTGGGTGCTGAGCAGGTATTTGAGGGTGGTGATGCCATAGCCATCCAGCGTGGCGAACACGCGCCTGTAATGGGCGCTGAAGCCGCCGTCCACCATCATTGCCTCACCGCCGCACTGCAGGATGATCGCATCGGAACGGTTGGTGTCCACAACGGTCATACGCAGGATATTCTTTTCCTGCCAGCCCTCGGGCAAGCCGGTTTCATCCTCAATGAAATGCATCTCCGCCGCTGCCAGCGTGGGCAGCAGCAGAATTGCCAGCAACAGCCATACCTTCTTCATGACAGTATCCTCACTTTACTCATTCGTTTCTTCCACCAGACCCCGCAGCAGCGCAATCCGGTACACCCCCTCAGCGATTCCCTCAGCCAGCATCTGCTGGTATGCCGGGGTCGCCAGCTTCAGGTCCTCAGCCACATTGCTCATGTAGCCCATCTCCACCAGAAAGCAGGGCATCTGCGCCCAGTTGTTGCCGATGTAGGTATCATTGAGCCGCACGATGCCGGTGCTGTCCTTCAGCTCATAGCCGACGGCGGTTTTGATCGCGTTCAGCAGCGCCTCGCCCATCGCCCTGTATTCCTCCGGGGAGGCCACCGCCCTGGCATAGTCGGAATTCAGGGGCGAGTATACCTGAATGCCGGTTTTGGACTTGTTGGAGGAATTGTTGCAGTGCAGGCGGAGCATCACATGCGCACCAGCCTGGGCAGCAATTTCGCAGCGCTCGATGTTGGTGTGGAACACATCCTGCACCTCGCGGGTCATCACGACCGTTGCCCCCTGCCGGATCAGCTCATCCCGCAGCAGCATCCCGATCTCCAGCACCGTGATGTCCTCCCTGCGCAGCGTCACCGCGCCCTGCGCCATACCGCCCTTGCCCACCGTGGCACCGGTCAGACCCGGGCCGATGGGCTCCTTGACATACTGCCCGTTTTCCTGATGACCGGGATCGATACACACGACCACGCCGGAAAGGCGGCCCTCCTGCGGCTGCGGCGCTTCGGGAACGGCCCAGCCCTTGCGGCAGGTGGCCTCCTTCTTGACGCTCCCCTTGGCGGAGCGTACCTGCACGGTAAAGAGCGTGCGGCTCCACGTCAGCGGCGCGAAGACCTCGCCCTCATACAGGCCCTCCTCGTTGACCGGATATACGGGGAAGGCAGCGGACTGGGTCTTGGAGCGGAAGTAGAGCATCATATAGTCCGATCCGGCAGCGGTAAAGGAGTATTTGAAGCCCGTGGCGGTTTCCTCCAGCGTCAGGGCTTTGACCGCGGCATTGGCATTTCCCTTTGGCGCCTCATAGCCCGGCACCTCGGGGATGGTGACGGTTGCCCGGGCGATGCGGCTCTGCTTGAGGTTCTCCACACTCACGGTGAACTTGCCGCCCATGGCGGAATAGGGCAGCTCCACGCGGCCGGAGAAATGCCCGTTCCCGCTGTAGAGCGTCTGCCGGCCCGTTTCGTTCGCTCCTTCCCAGATCAGCACGACGAACTCGTTCCCCTCTGCAGTCAGCTCATAGGAAAAAGCCATCTCCTCCGCTGTCAGGGTCAGCTCGGCGCTCGCTGCCAGCGCCGTTACGGGCAGGCACAGGAGCAGAAGAAGAAGGGGAATCAGCTTGCGCATGGACACCATCCTTTCGGTTTGGCACACAGGAATACATTTGATATTATACCCATTCCATCCGGGGTTTGTCAATCGACGCCCGGGAAGGCCAGGGCGACCTCATTCAAAACAGAAAACAAACAAGCATGTGGCCGAAGGGGTGGAGGGAGCGATCGGAAAGCCCCCTCCTCGCATCCACAGACGCGAAACACTCCCATTGAAAAACATTCCGCACCCAAAATGGATTTGGTTCGACGCATCGTATCAATAGAATACCCCCTGTTGCCAATCAACAGGGGATGCATGGTCAGCGGCGGGGCTGCGGCGCCATCACCGGTGCTGCACTCTTTTCAGGAACAGCTTGATTCTTCCGGCAACGGTACGGGATTTCTTCAGCGCAACAGCGGCTTCCAGCGCGCCGCGGCGAAACTCGTTGTTGTCCGGTTCCCGCCGGACGGCTTCACGGTAGGACTGATGCGCGGATTCGTACTGATCCATCACCATCAGGATATGGCCCTGCATGGCGTACCACGCGCCATCCCGCTTATCGGAGCGCATCAGGTATCGCAGGGCGGATTCGGGGCTTTCTCGGCGCAGCATTTTTTCCGCCAGGGACAGCGCCTCATCCTGCGGCAGCTCCTTTTTGTAGTTGTCCACCGTCTGACGCGAGGAGGCGAGCTTCAGCGCTTCCTCATAGGCCAGATTCAGGGCGATCATCTTCGCCTGGGCAGCCTCCCGTTCTGCCTCATCCAGGAATTTGTCCGGATGGCAGGTTTTGACGAGCCGCCGGTAAGCGGCGCGCACATCGTCCGCGCTTGCGGATGCGTCCAGCCCCAGGACTGCAAACGGGTTTTTCGTACGCTCACCCCCGGTATGCGCGCCTTCGCGCCATGTGATTGGGCGATCACCCGTCGGTCAGCGCCCTCAGCTGTCGCCCTTCTCCCGGCTGATCACCGCGCCGAGGGAACGGAGCTTGTCCTCGATATGCTCATAGCCGCGGTCGATGTAGTGCGGCTCATAGATTTCCGTCACGCCCCGGGCCATCAGACCGGCCACCACAAGCGCCGCGCCCGCGCGCAGATCCGTGGCGGTGATGGGCGCGCCATACAGCCCCGTCACGCCCTCGACGATGGCGGTGCGGTCCATGATGCGCACCTGCGCGCCCATGCGGCTGATTTCGCTCAGGTGCTTCAGGCGGCTTTCGTAGATGGTCTCCTGAATGATGGAGGTGCCCTTGGCGGTGGTCAGAAGCGCACTCATGGGCTGCTGCAGATCGGTCGGAAAGCCGGGGTAGACCTGGGTCTTGATGTTGACGGCACGGTGCTCGCCGTAGGAGCGCACGCGAATGGCATCATCGCTGTCGGATACCCGCACGCCCATTTCCAGCAGCTTCGCCGTCAGGGCTTCCATATGGGTGGGGATGCAGCCGCGGATCACCACATCGCCATGGGTGGCAGCGGCGGCGATCATCAGCGTGCCGGTCTCAATCTGATCGGGAATGACGGCGTAGGTTGTCCCATGCAGGTACTGCTGGCCCCGGACGCGAATCACATCCGTGCCCGCACCCTTGATCTTCGCGCCCATGGAGTTGAGGAAGTTCGCCAGATCGACGATGTGAGGCTCCTTGGCAGCATTGTAGATAATGGTGGTGCCCTGAGCCTTGGCAGCGGCGAGCATCACGTTGATCGTTCCGCCGACGGTCACCACGTCGAAGAACACATCGCTGCCATCCAGCCTGTCCGCCCGGGCGACGATCCGGCCTCCCAGCTGCTCCACGTTGACACCCAGCGCCTCAAAGCCCTTGATGTGCTGATCGATGGGACGGGCGCCGATATCGCAGCCGCCGGGCAGATACACCTCCGCCTCACAGCGACGCCCCAGCAGGGCGCCCAGCAAATAATAGCTGGCGCGCAGCCGCTGGGAATCGGCATAGCTCACCTGCCAGCCATCCGCAGGACGCGGATCAACCTTCATGAACAGATTGGGCACATATTCTACCTTTGCACCCAGCGCACGCAGAATATCCACCAGCGCGTACACATCCGCAATATCGGGCAAATTCTCGATCGTGCAGGGCTCATCGCACAGCAGCGCCGCGGGAATCACCGCGACCGCCGTGTTCTTGCCCCCGCTGACCCGAACCTCGCCCTCCAGCGGATTGCCGCCGGTGATCAGCATTTTCTCCTTCATGGGCATGATCTCCGGCTTTCGCCGGCTCACCTCCTGATGACAGGCGCACCTGGCCTGCTTGATGGCTTGCAGCGCCTCTGCATCCGGCAGAGGTTACATGGAATCAGTTTATTATAGCATGTTTCCGTGATTCATGCAACCGAGGAGAGAGGTTTTGAGCAGGAAACTCTGCATAATACTTCTTCGCATAAAGTGTGCATCGGGCGCAGGGGATTTCCCGTTCCGGCATCCGATGAGGAGATGCAAAATCCCCTCCCTCCATGGCATATGTCCATGGAAAGAGGGGGGGCCAGATTGTTACAGGCGGGTTCTTAGCTTGACCTCAGCCCCGCAAAGCCTTGTCCGGTAACCGCTGAAGCAGGGGAAAGCGCTGCTGTATGGCCCTTTCGCCCGCGGCGGCTCGCCGCATTACAGCTCGGCGAAGTACTTGATGGTGCGGACCATCTGGGAGGTGTAGCTGTTCTCGTTGTCGTACCAGGACACGACCTGCACCTGGTAGGTCTCGTCATCCAGCTTGGCAACCATGGTCTGGGTGGCATCGAACAGAGAGCCGAACTTCATGCCGATCACGTCGGAGGAGACGATGGGCTCATCGCAGTAGCCGAAGGACTCGGAAGCCTGAGCCTTCATGGCAGCATTGATGGCGTCCACGGTGACGTCCTTGCCCTTGACAACAGCCACCAGAATGGTGGTGGAGCCGGTGCAGACGGGCACGCGCTGGGCAGAACCGATCAGCTTCTTGTTCAGCTCGGGGATGACCAGGCCGATGGCCTTGGCAGCGCCGGTGCTGTTGGGAACGATGTTCTGCGCGCCGGCGCGGGCACGGCGCAGGTCACCCTTGCGATGGGGACCGTCCAGAATCATCTGGTCGCCGGTGTAGGCGTGCACGGTGGTCATGATGCCGCTCACCACGGGGAACGCATCGTTCAGAGCCTTGGCCATGGGAGCCAGGCAGTTGGTGGTGCAGG
>JBJEUF010000022.1:0-23070 GCA_051883695.1 Aristaeellaceae bacterium | reverse complement strand
TGGTGGGGTTGGTGGGGGCGTGATTTTTGTGGGTGGTTGCGGAGGGGACCCTAAATACATAGACAACGGCTGCCGGAGGCACGGGCTTCCGGCAGCTGTTTCGTTGGCGTGACCATGTGCGGCTTTGCCGGATGGCGGCAGTCGGGCAGCAGGAAGCAACGCCAATGCTCTGTCGTTTTAGGCTGAAACCGAACGATGATTGCAGGTTTTCGGGTATCTTTCGTCGGTTCTTGGGGATAAACCTGTGCGAATCTGTGGATAAGCTGTGGATACTGTGGATTTCTTCCGCTTGTGTTCGCATAAGATTGTGGATCATTTTTATGCAGCAGATGGCGATATGCCCAATGAAAACCGACCGGAATCGACATTGCAGAATGCATACAAGGCTGAATTCTGCATATTTTGCGGAAAAACAGTGAAGAATAGGGGCTGCGGAAGATGAATCATGCGAACATCCACAGGATATCCACAATGTTTGCCACAGCTTCTGTGGATAAGTTGGCTGCCCGGATATATCAAAAGATGCACCGCACAATCAGACAGTGCGGTGCATCTCAGACTTTCAAAAGCCTTGGGAGGTGTCGGAGGGCCCGCAGGCCCTCTGATGCTCATCGTATCCGACGGCTTTGCCGGCGGGGCGGGGCGTTTCCGGCTCTGCCGGAAACTTTCCTTACACGGAGGAACGGCCGTCAGGGCTGCTTGCAGCCCTGACAGTGACGGAGTGCAATTCCTCGAAAAAGTGCCAAAAGCACTTTTTCGACACGCATGATTTTATTTAAGCACCTTGCGCAGGAAATCCTTCGTGCGGGGCTGCTGGGGATTGTCCAGCACCGCTTCGGGGCGGCCCTCCTCCACGATGTAGCCGCCGTCCATGAAGACCACATGATCCGCCACGGAGCGGGCAAAGCCGATTTCGTGGGTCACGACGACCATCGTCATGCCGGCCTGGGCCAGGTCGGTCATGACGGACAGCACCTCGCCCACCATCTCGGGGTCAAGGGCGCTGGTCGGTTCGTCAAAGAGCATCAGGGCGGGATCCATCGCCAGTGCGCGGACAATGGCGATGCGCTGCTGCTGTCCGCCGGAAAGCTGGCGCGGGAAGGCGTTGGCCTTCTCCTCCAGCCCCACGCGCTTGAGCAGCTCAATGGCCCGGGCTTCTGCCGCATCCCTGCTCATTCCCTTGAGCTTGATGGGGCCGAGCGTGATATTCTTCAGTATGGACAGGTGCGGGAACAGGTTGAACTGCTGGAACACCATGCCCATCTGCTGACGGACAAGGTTGATGTTGCAGCCGGGCGCGGTGATCTCCTCGCCCTGAAAGAACACCTGACCGCCGGTGGGCTGCTCCAGCAGGTTCAGGCAGCGGAGCATGGTCGTCTTGCCGGAGCCGGAGGGGCCCAGCAGCACAACCTTTTCACCCGTGGTGATGTCTTGGTCGACGCCGCGCAGCACCTGCAGCTCACCGAAGGATTTCTGCAGATTCCGTACGGAGATCAGCGGGCTCGCGGCCTTCTTTTCAAGGGCGACCTTGTCGGGCGTGTTCTTATCTTGCATCACTCTGACGCAGCCTCCTTTCCAGAATGCCGACCAGCTTGGTCAGGATCATGACAATGACCAGATAGATCACCGCGACGGCGATCAGGGGCATGAAATCGGAGAACGTCTGCCCGCGGATACGGTTGCCCGCCATGGTCAGCTCCATCACGCCCGCATAGGCGGCGATGGAGGTTTCCTTGATCAGCGTGATGAACTCATTGGCCAGCGTGGGCAGCACGTTTTTGATGACCTGCGGCGCGATAACATACCACATCGTCTGTGCATAGGTCATGCCGATGGAACGGCCTGCCTCCATCTGCCCCTTGTCGATGGACAGGATGCCGCCGCGGAAGATCTCCGCCACATATGCGCCGGAGTTCAGGCCGAAGGAGATGATGGCCACCAGCATCGCGTAGGGGATGCCCTTGAGGATCACGAAGGTCATCAGCAGCAGCTGCACCATCATGGGCGTACCGCGGAATACCGTTGTATACACCTTGAAGAACCCGTTGAGCAGCCGCAGCAGGAATCTGCCGATGCCGTGATGCATCCGGCTGCCGTTGGTCTCCCAGACGCTGCGGGTGATGGCGATGAGGATACCGATCACCACGCCGATCAGCAGCGCGCCGGCAGTCATGATCATCGTGTTGCCAAGGCCCTGCGCCAGCAGCAGCCAGCGGTCAAATTCGATGATGTTCTTGTAGAAATCGTCTGCGACGTTGATGAACCACTGCCGGAATGCGCTGTTCACCAGCGGCTTGACGGAAGCGCTGTGCACATAGAAGCTGCCTGCCTCCATCTCCACCGGCGCAAGGCCCGCCTTTTCCGCCTGGCTGACGATGTTGCTTTCCTTCAGCGGGTTCTTGATGGCATCCCGGGCGACGTAGACGCATTTCACCTCATCGCCCTGCTTCAGCCAGACCTGTACCGCGCCTTCCTCCGTGTAGGCTGTCGCAAGCAGCGTGACCTTCTTGCGCAGCAGGCCGCAGCGGCTCTCCTCGGACAGGCTTTCATCCGCATAGAGGGTTGTGGCTTCCGGGCCGGTTACATAGGCATAGCCGGTTTCGTCGATGGCTGCGTACAGCTTATCCGCTTCTTCGGCAGCAACTGTTTCTGCGACAGCCGGAACCGTCGCCCAGATCAGCAGCAGCGCCGCAAGCAGCGCAAGGAAGCGCTTCTTACTGTTGATGATCAATCGTGTATCCTCCTCAGGGTCGGGACGGAAAAAAGAAAACTCAAGAAAGAAGGGAACGGCGGAAACCGCTCCCTTCATCCTTGATGCTGCGATTATTCCTCGGTGGGGATGTACTTCTCGATGATGGCGGGGATGGTGCCGTCAGCGATCAGCTCCTGCAGCGCGGCGTTGAACTCAGCCAGCAGGGGATTGCCCTTCTTGAAGCAGGCGGCGTAGTTCTCCACCGCATACGCGGTATCCAGAATCTTCAGGCCCTCGTTGGCGGCGACATAGGCCTTGGCGGGCTCGTTGTCGATGATGACGCAATCCACCTTGCCGGCCTTGAGCGCCAGGACAGCCTCGTTGCCGTTGGGATAGCGGTTGATCACGGCCAGACCGTTGTCCTCCAGATCCCAGGTGGCGTACAGGTCGCCGGTGGTGGTCAGCTGAACGCCGATGGTGTGCATCGCGCCCTCTGCGAACAGATCGTCAACGCTGGTGATGGCGGAGTCCTCCAGGACGATGACCACCTGCACGCCGGTCGCATAGCTGTCGGAGAAGTCCACGCTCAGCATACGCTCCTCGGTGACGGTCATGCCGGCCAGACCGAAATCAGCCTTGCCCGCATTCACGGCGGAGATGATGGCGTCGAACTCCATGTCGGCCACCTCGAAGTCATAGCCCAGCTTCGCGGAGATGGCAGCGGCGATCTCCACATCGATGCCGACGATCTCGGTGCCCTCATAGTACTCATAGGGCGGGAAGGACGCGTTGGTCGCCATGATCAGCGTGCCCTTGGTCTCCGCCAGCACGGCGGCACAGGACAGAATCATCATCAGGGACAGAACAAGCGCAATCAGCTTCTTCATTGTTGTTTCCTCCTTGTCAACCCCTTTGGGGATGTACAAGTGGCATTATAGCGCCCTTTGACAGGATTGTCAACACCTCTTTGCATAAAAATGCAGAAAAAATCATCTACAGGGCAATTCAATACATTTATACATCACTGCATACAGCGGTTATGCACTGTGATGTGCCGCGTGGTCACGATATGCACCAATCCCGTCAACTCAGTGCTCTTGCTGTGCATACGCCCCTGAGGGGCGGCCCCACGCGGCGCGGCCGCGGTATTTCATTCCTGCACATAGCCCATCTGCTGCAGGTACGGCAGATAACGCATGCGCTGGACATCAATCATCTCCGCTGAGTTCACAAAGGCGATGAACTCCTTTTCCGTCAGCCAGCGGTGTGCGATGGTTTCTCCCGCCTGCAGCGTGACGGCGTTTCTGTCACAGTCCGTCGTGCAGAGGAACTGGTGGTAGATGGTATGGTGTGTGACACACCGGCCTATCTCCGTCAGCACACCCGCTTCCACGCCGGTTTCCTCCTTCAGCTCCCGGCGCGCGCAGGTCAGCGGATCCTCTCCGCGCAGAGCTGATCCGCCGGCGGTGGCTTCCCAGCACCCGGGGTATCCGTCCTTGTGCAGGTCGCGCTGCATCAGCAGGTAATCACCGTCCGCATGGCGGACGAGTATTTCGCACACCAGATGATACAGCCCCTCAGGGATTGGTTCGCCGCGCACCAGCTTCCCGTCTGCAAGGGTACCGTCCATCAGATAGGCGTCCCAGATTTCCATGGCTTTTCTCCTTCCTTACTCTACGTTCCCGGATGTCTTAGGTGCCGGTTGAGCGGTACCGCTTCACACCCCCATACCAGACCCGCGTCATCGCCGCGAAAAACACCGCGCCCGCCAGCGGCGTTATGAAGTACCATCCCGTCGCCAGCTCCACCATCGGATGGCCCAGCACCCAGCTCACCGGCCAGTGCATACACAGCGCAAACGGCGCCAGATAGGTAAACAGCACCTCCAGCGGCTTCGGATAGATGTCCACGGGATACTGACAGGTGCTCCTGCCCCCATAGGTCAGCACGTTCACCATCTCGATGGACTTCACCGAGAAGAAGCACACCGTTGCCTCAATCAGAAACAGCCCCAGCACCAGCAGCACGCTGCACACCACAACCTCCGCCATCAGCAGCGCCTTCAGCGCCGTCCAGTGAATCTCCATCTGCATGGAGGCTGCCGCGATGGCAGCCACGCCCACCGCAAAGGAGCCGATCCTGCGCGGATCAAGCTGGCTGACGAGCACCTGCATCAGCAGCGGCCTGGGCCTGAGCAGGAGCGAATCGAAGCTCCCGGCACCCACGAAGGATGGAAAGCTCGAAATGCCGCGCCCGAGCAGCTCCGTCAGCGCGAAGGAGGACTGCATCACGCCGAAGAAGAACATGATTTCCGTCGCGCTCCAGTGCCCGACCACATGGAAGCGATCCAGCAGCACGACCACCGCCAGCAGCTCTCCGCCGGTCATCACGAACTGCGCGATCACCTGCATGATGAGGCTGGAGCGGTACTGCATCGCGGATTTGAACAGCATCCGCAGGGAATGCATCATATAGCGCATCGTTCTCAGCCTCCCTGCACGATCATGTCATTCAGGCGCCGCTGCCACATCCGGCGTCCCAGCGCCCGGAGCGCGAGGATCCACACAAGCTGCACACCGACGTTGAGCGCCCATTCCGGCAGGGCGGCGGCGTGCTGGTACATGCGGATGGGCGCGTCCAGCGCCTGCGCAAAGGGCTGGTAGCGGATGAGCGCCTGCAGCGCATCGGGAAACATCGTCAGCGGTACGACATTGCCCGAAAAGGTCATCATCGTCAGGTTCAATATGGCGGATATCCCGCGCCTGTCCAGGGTTTTCATGTTGACCGCATCAATGATGGCCATCAGCTCGCACAGGCAGACGGCGCCCAGCCCCAGCGACAGCAGGAATTGCATAAAGGCAATCGGGCTTTCCGGCAGGGACAGACGCAGCGCCGCCGGAAGGAGCAGCTGCACCAGCAGCATGGGGAGCATCCGCATCGCCGCCCCCACCAGCCGACCGCCCAGATCCCGGCATACCCAGAACCGGTGCTGGTCAAGCGGACGCACCAGCATATAGGCCACGCCGCCGGTCATGATCAGGTTGGTCAGCTCATTGTCCGTGGAGAACATCATCCGGAAGAACATCTGCTGAATCCACACATAGGTGATCGCATCCCGCAGCGCCTGCGGATCACGGCCGCCGTAAAGCACGGTATACAGGCAGACATACACCAGCCCGAAGAACACCTGTGTCACCAGCCCGCCCAGCGCCGCCGCGCGGTATTGCGTCTCCATCAGCGCCCGGAGGCGAAGGACGGTCATGTAGGGCCGCCACCTGTCCATCAGTCCTCTCATAGCGCCATCTCCTGATACATCCGGGCGATCAGCTCGTCCACGTTCTGCTCCTTCAATGTCATTTCGCGCACCGGTCCGGCGGCAAGCACCTGCGGCAGCAGCACGCTTGTGGGCAGCTTTGCGGGTTCGTAGGTCAGGATGTACGCATCGCCGTCCCGGGAGACGGAGGCTGCGACGCCGCGCAGATCCGCCTCGCCCTCATAATGCACCCGTAGGGTATGCACCGTGTCGTACCGCTGCAGCAGCGCGTCCAGCGCGCCGTCGTAGAGAAGCCTGCCGTGGCCCAGCACCATCACCCGGCTGCACAGCGCCAGCATGTCCTCCATGTCATGGGTTGTCAGCAGGATGGTCGTGCCGCGATGGCGGTTTTCCTCCTTCAGGAAGGCGCGCAGCTTCAGCTTGCTCACCGCGTCCAGGCCGATGGTCGGCTCGTCCAGAAACAGCAGCTCCGGCTCGTGCAGGAGCGAGCCGCACAGCTCGGCCCGCATCCGCTGTCCCAGCGACAGCTGCCGCAGCGGTGCGTTCAGGAATTCGTTCAGCTCCAGCGCATCGACCATTTCCTCCAGCCGCCGCTGCCACTGCGCCCTGTCCAGCCCGTAGATGTCCCGCAGCAGCAGGAAGGAATCCCGGATCGGCACATCCCACCACAGCTGCGTCCGCTGTCCGAACACCGCGCCCAGATGCTTCACATGCGCCTGCCGGTCGCCCCAGGGGGAACGCCCGCCCACGGTGCAGGTGCCGGATGTGGGCGTGAGGATCCCGGTCAGCAGCTTGACCGTGGTGCTTTTTCCGGCGCCGTTCGGGCCGATCAGCCCCACAAGCTCGCCCTTTTCAATGGAAAAGGACGCGTCCGTCAGCGCGGGGATCCGCTGTGTTTCCCGCTTCCAGAGCCGGGAGATGCCGCCCGTGCGCGGCGCGCTGTGGCGCACGTAGAGCTTCGTGAGCCCCTGTGCTTCGATGAATGCCATGGTTCATAACCTCCTTTTGTATGGCAGGATTCGCGCATCGGAAAGGCGGGTACACAAAACAGCGCCATCTGAACGCGGATGGCTTTCCCGCATTTCAGACAGCGCTGCGCAGCCCCAAGGGCCTCAAAATGACGGCAGATGTCGATATTTCTGATGCAGTTGGAGCGACATTATAGCATCCCTGTATCTATCTGTCAATGGCGAAATTGGGGATAAGGCACATTTTCCTTGCATCCGATGGGAAAATGCGCTACAATAAACAGATGAAATCTCATTCGGAACCCGATATCCGTCTTCCGAATGATCCCCGGAGGGAAAAATGAGCAGACTCGGAGATTTGATCCGCACGGAGCGTATCCGTGCCAAGCTGACCCCCAGGCAGGTCGCAAAGAAATGTGGCGTGGCGGAAAGCTACCTGATCGCCGTGGAAAACGGCACGAAAATCATCGCGGACGATCAGGCCCGGCGCATCCTGAAGTCCATCGGCCTGCGCGAACAGACGGAGGCGGACTTCTCGCTGGACGATATCGCCGCGACGGTCGATCTGGCTACGGTGGCGTCCCCTGTGGCGAAGACGGTCACGGAGCACCCGAAGGCCAAGCCCCAGCCCAGGGAGGAAATCGTCGCCTCCGCCGAATCGGATGGCGAAAAGAACGTCACCGGTTCCGTCTGGCTGGACGCGCTGACCAGCGTGCTCAAACGCGTGCCCGTCATGAACGCCGTGATGAAGCCCGTGGACTATCGCCTGCTGCCGATACAATCCGGCAAAATCGAGGGCGCGTCCCCGGACAAGGTGTTCTATTACCTTGCGCCGGACGATTCCATGCGCGGCTTCCGCATTCATCAGGGCGATCTGGCGCTGATCGTTCCCGCCCATTCCCCGGTGGACGGCGCGGTCATGCTGGTGGAATACAACAGCCACCGCTATCTGCGCAAGGTCAAGCGTCTGGCGGACTTCACCGTCATTCTGCAGTCCTTCGACCGCGAGTACGACGCGACGACCGTTCAGATCAACGAATGCAATTTCATCGGCCGGGCCGTGAAGCTGGAGATTGAACTATAAAAAGAAAGCCGCAGAGCATCGGGCTTTCCCCACGCTCTGCGGCTTTTCCCGTACCGGCGTTACTTCACATTGACGGTTTCGCACGGCCACATGTCGTCAATCGACTTCAGATCCTGCTTTTTGCCGCCCAGATCAATATACAGATCGTAGAAGGTTGCCGCATCCTCGCCGGGAATGACGATTTGGCCTTCCAGCCGGACCTCGCCCATTCTGGAAAAGGCAACCGGGATGGGGGCGTCCTTTTTCTGCTGGGCAAGCGCCTTGAGGAAGGGCAGGCTTGCGTCCGTCAGACAGAGAATGTACTCCTCCTGATAGATGCCGTCGTACTCGAAGGTCTCCGGCTCCACCGTAAAGGCATAGCTCTTGCCGCCAACGGTGAAGGTGACCGTGTCCGCCACCATCATGTCATAGAGCATCAGCAGCACATCCACGCGGATCAGCGTCATGTCCAGCGCCGATTTCTCAACGAAATCCAGCGTGAGCAGCAGCGTGCCCTCGTCGATTTCGCCCAGATAGAACACATCGGACAGGCTGTACACCGTATCCTGATTTTTGTCAAAGCTCCGGGTGACGTTGGCCCGTTCAAGGAGCGTTTCCGTGTCGAACTCCGCCAGCGCAACGGCGGGCAGCAGAACGAGGGTCAGGAGCAGGGCAATCAGCTTCTTCATGGGCAGCGCCTCCTTTTGCCATTTGGGTTCGCTGTGATTATACCAGAATTCACACGGCGATGCAAGCAGGGGCGCGGCTTGCATTCCGGCGCGGAATAAGCTATCATGGTGATGGGAGAAAGGAGGTGCAGCCATGGAAGCGCTGCATACCGGGCGAAGGCGGCTTGTATGGGCCGGTGCGCTGGCAGCGGGCCTGATCGGGATGCTGCTCTGCGCCGTCGCCGGACGAACGGCGGCCCATGCGCTGGTGATCTGGCTGGCAGTGTTTTTCCTGACAGGTTCTGTGTATCTTGCCGATGTGTTCCTGCCCAACCGGCAAAGCCTGCGCATCCGGCGCCGGTCGGCTGTCCTCTTCCTTGTCACAGGCGCTGCGCTGACCGCCTTTTATCTCTGGCACTTTGACGCTGCGGAATCTGTATTCGTCAACGATGACGCCTTGTACTATTATCAGCAGCTGAAGCTGGCGGAGGGGATGCAGGCCGGCCTGGCGGATACGCTGCGCGATGTGTATGCCAGTCTCCGCACCGACTACCCCTGGATTCCGAACCTGTTTCTCGCGCCGCTGTTTTCCCTGACGGACAGGAGCAGTGAGGGCTTCGGCCTTGCTGTCATGCTGATGGCCTGGAGCCCCATCCTGTATCAGCTGCGGCGCATTGCGCTCCGGCTTGCCGATCAGCTTGACCTGCCTGCGAATCGGACGCTCCTGCTTTGCGGCGGTACATGCCTGTGCGTGTTTACGCTGCCGCTGCTGCACCGGGCGGCTCTCTGGCGGCAGGTGAACCTGCTGGGGATTCCCTGCCTGCTGCAGGTTGTCTTTCTGTCCTGGAACGCCGATTTCCGCCGGCGGGAGCCGATGCGCCGGGCTGCGCTCTTCCTGTCCGCCGTGCTGCTGGTTCTGATTCGGCGGTGGTTCCTGTTTTTCCTTGCGGGCTGGCTGGTGCCCTGGGGCGTTATGACGCTCTGCCGGCACCTGTCCCATCGGGACTGGGCTGCCCTTCGCCGCTTTGTCCTGTATGCCGTCCTCTGTGCCGCGTTGGGCGCTGTGCTGCTCTGGCCGCTGCTTCAGCGGGCGCTCGGAGGGAATTACACTGTCGCTTATGCATATTGGAAAAAGGAGGGCTCGGCGCTCCGGTATGAGCTGATGAACCAGTCCTGGCTGCTGGGGCATGGGACGTGCGCGCTGCTGGGTGCGGGCTATCTCTGGGGACTGTTGCAGCGCCGCAGCCGGAGCATCCGCTATCTGTCCGCGATGATGCTGCTCAGCGGACTGTTCTACATCCTCCTGTTTACCCGCATCCAGAACATGACCTTTCATCAGGCGACGCCGCTGATGCCTGCCTATGTGCTGGGGCTGATGCTCTTTTTCGCCATGCTGGGCGGCATCCGGCCCGTCTGGCTGCGAGGCGGCATGACGGCTGTCGCCTGTGCGGCGCTTCTCGTGCAATGGGGCGTGAGCGTCATGCAGGAAAAGCCGCAGCTTGTGTCTCCGCTGCTGTGCCATGTGAGCCTCCGGCCTCCCGTCCGGGAGGATCTGGAGCAGCTGAATGCAGTCAGCGACTTCATCTCTGCCCACTGCGATGCGGCGCATCCCGCGTTGATACTGATGAACAGCGCCGATTACGATCGCCTGACCTTCGTCACGCTGCGCTATCCCGATCTGACGATGCGGGCATGCGTCGCGCTGGATCGCATTGCGCTGCCATCGGACGGCTTTCCCCGGGCATGGTTCTCGGCAAGGTACATCCTTGTCCCCACCGTTCCACAGACCGGTCAGCCCGGCGGAACGGTGGATAAGCTGACGGGCTATCTGCTGGAGGATCAGGCGGGACGGTTTGAAACGGTCGCGACGTTTGCCTTTGACGATTTTGACCTGCTGGTCATGCAGCGCAGGGGAGCCGTCCGGTATGACGAGGTGGAGGAGCTGACGGCGCTGTTTGCGCAGGAGCATCTGCTGTATCCCAGGGTCTATGGCGATCGAATCGGCTACTTCTATGGGCTGACGCTGGAATGATACCGGAGTGCGTTTCTCAATCCGCAAGGCGGCATTTTCGGTATCTTCTCTGAGCTTCTGCGTTTTGGGCCTCGATTTGCCGGAAGGCAAACCTTCGGTTTTCATCCCTGCCTTGCAAGGAAATCTGCGCGAAGCTGCACCTGTCTCTTTTGGAAACACACTTGAAGCAGGAAAGCGTCACTCCGATACAGCTGACCGGAGTGACGCTTTTCAAATAACAGGGCATCAATGGGAGAAAAAGCTGATGATGAAAGAAACGATCATGATCAGATCAAGCAGGGCGATGATCGTGTCCACCGCCAGCAGGGCAGTCATCATCTTGCCGTATCCGGGAAGAAGAAAACGCAGGTCGGATGCGTTCCGGTATAGAAGAAGGGCGCCGATATAGGCTGGGATCGTCACAAAGAGAAAACTGAAACCGAAAACGTCGCAAAGCCACAGTCCGGCGATCTGCTGTACGGAAAACGTATGGGTTACACTCAAAACGAACAGCGCGATGGGCAGCGAAGCGGCGGAAATACAGGATACAGCGCTGGGCACGGGGGAGGCATGGCAGTGTCTGGCCATCGGAGACGCTCCTTTCCAAGAAAACGCTGAACCATGTGGCGGCTACCAAAATGAAATTTATATGAAAGGTGTGATCCAGCTTGTATACTATCACAGTCGTCGGTGCGGAGTCAAGCATACCGCTGGCGATGACAGGGCGACCTCATTTGAAATGCCAGATTCCACAATGCTTCATCAGGTACTTATCATTCCCGAATTTGCAATCCAAAGGATTCCAAAGGGCATCGCGCAGAAGCGGCTCCCCGGTGGGGAGTTGCCGTAGACAAGGTTTCAAGCGATGTTGGATGACCGAGAGCCCTTTGGTCTCGCCCGCAGGCACGAAACACCTTCTGCAGCAGGAGTGTTTCGCTTCTGCGGAAGCGAGGAGGGGGCTTTCCGATCGCCCCCTCCACCCCTTCGGCTGCATTCGTGTTTGTTTTCCGTTTTGAATGAGGCCGCCCTGGGCTCATTGACGAAGACTATTGACATTCCACGCGTTTCCGCTACAATAGGAAGGAATCAAACTCAATGAGGAGTATGCGGGGTATGCACAGCAATATCATGAAGAAATTCATCGGCGACAAGGCCTTCTACCGCTCCGTGTTGGTGATCCTGCTGCCGCTGGTGATTCAGCAGGGCATCACGTCCTTTGTCAATCTGCTGGATACGCTGATGGTCGGCTCGCTGGGCGACGAAACCCTCTGCGCGGTCGGCGTGGTGAACCAGATCCTGATGGTGTTCAACCTGACGATCTTCGGCGGCCTGAGCGGCGTGTCCATCTTCGGCTCGCAGTTTGCGGGCAAGAACGATGTGGATGGGATGCGGCAGTCCTTCCGGACGAAGATGTACTTCGGCGCGATCGTTACGGCGCTGGGCGTGATGATCTTCCTGCTGTTTGGCGATACGTTCATCGGCATGTTCATGGAAGGAGAGATGAGCGCGCAGGGCAGCGAGGGCCTGAGCGCCGGGCAGCTGGCGGAACGCGTGGCGCTGGCCACCGGGTATGCCCGCGATTATCTGCAGATCATGCTCTGGGGTCTGCTGCCCTTTGTGCTGACGCAGGTGTATGCCGGGTCGATGCGCGAGATGGGCAAGACGGTGGCGACGATGGTTGGCAGCGTCATCGCCATCCTGACGAATCTGGTGCTGAACTTCCTGCTGATCTTTGAAACGCGCGAGCTGAGCCTGCTGGGCATGACCTTTACGATGTGGGGCGCGGGCATGAACGTGCGCGGCGCGGCGCTGGCAACGGTAATCGCCCGTGTGATCGAAATGCTCTTTGTGGTGATCTACGCACACCTGCACGAGGAACGCTACACCTTCCTGCACGGGGCGTACCGCAGCGGCTATGTGTCCCTGTCGCTGCTGCGGCGCATCGCCGTCACCGGCTCGCCCCTGCTGGTCAACGAGCTGCTGTGGTCGCTGGGCATGACGTTCATCAACCAGTGCTATTCCACGCGCGGCATGGACGCGCTGTCGGCGCTGAATATCACCAGCACGGTCTGGAACCTGTTCTGCATCATCATGTTTGCGATGGGCAACGCGGTGTCGATCATGGTCGGGCAATGCCTTGGGCGCGGCGATAAGCGGGAGGCGCGGGAGGTGGACACCAGGCTGCTGTTCATTACCGTGGTGAGCCATATTGTGCTGGGCCTCATGCTGGCGGCGCTGTCCGGAGCGATTCCGATGCTCTTCAACGTGAAGGACACCACGCGCGAGCTGGCGAAGCAGACGCTGGCGATTGCCGGTCTGTCCCTGCCGATTCACGCGTTCCTCCACGCGACCTATTTCACCATCCGCTCCGGCGGCAAGACCGTTATCACCTTCCTGTTTGACAGCGTGTACACCTGGTGCGTCCCGGCAGTGCTGGCTTATGTGCTCAGCCGTTTCACCGGCGCGGATGTGGTGACGATGTATTTCTGCATCCAGTTCATCGACGTGGTGAAGCTGGTGATCGGTTTGTTCATGCTCCGCTCGGACTTCTGGGCGAACAATGTGGTAGACGAGCCCAAAACGGCGAAAGCGTAATACTCATTTGAAGGAGGCGGAACCCTTGCGTATTGTTCAGGAAGGCAGCAGACTTGTCATCTGCAGTGGCGTGACCCAGCTGTGGATTGACCCCTGGGGCACGGACGGCGTGCGTGTCCGCATGACCGCCGAGCCGCAGATGGACGGGCACGACTGGGCGCTGTCCGAGCCGGTGGAGGCGCTCACACCTGCAATTTCCTCGGTGGAGGTCGATACCACCGACCCGTGGTACCGCGCCGAGGAATACGCGCAGTATCATCAAACGGGCCGGGAGTGGACGTTTGTCAACGGCAGGCTGACTGTGAAGGTGAATCCCGAGGGCTGGCTGAGCTTCTACAATCAGAAGGGCGAGCTGCTGACGGAGGAATACTGGCGCAACCGCAACCGCATCAACCGTTACTCCGTATCCCTGCGCATTCCGGCGCGGGAGCTCAAGCCCATCCCCGCGACGACGGACTACAGCCTGTCCGCCCGCTTCGAAGCCTTTGACGATGAGATGATCTTCGGCATGGGGCAGTATCAGGACAGGCACCTGAACAAAAAGGGCGCGACCCTTGAGCTGTGCCATCGTAACTGTCAGGCCTCTGTGCCCTTCTATGTGTCCAGCCGGGGCTACGGCTTTCTGTGGAACAATCCGGCGGTGGGCAGCTGCACCTTCGGCACCAACCGGACTGAGTGGACGGCACGCTCCACCAAAAAGCTGGACTATTACATCACCTGCGGCGACACCCCGGCGGAAATCGAGCGGAATTACTCCGCCGTCACGGGCCGCACACCCATGATGCCCGAATACGGCATGGGCTACTGGCAGTGCAAGCTCCGCTACCGCACGCAGGAGGAGCTGCTGACCGTCGCCCGAAGGCACAAGGCCATGGGATTGCCGCTGGACGCCATCGTGGTGGACTTCTTCCACTGGCCGCGTCAGGGCGACTGGAAGTTCGATCCCATCGACTGGCCCGATCCCGACGCGATGGTGAAGGAACTCAAGGACATGGGCATCGAAACCGTGGTGTCCGTGTGGCCGACGGTGGATGAGCGCAGCGAAAGCCGCGGCGAGATGGAGGAATACGGCTACCTCGTGCGGACGGATCGCGGCAAGGACACCATGACCTGGATGGGCGCGACGGTCTACTTCGACGCGACGCATCCCGGCGCCCAGAGGTACATCTGGGAAAAGTGCCGTCAGAATTACTACACCAAGGGCATCCGCTGCTTCTGGCTGGACGAGGCGGAGCCGGAATACGACTGCTACGAGTTCGACAATTACCGCTATTGGGCGGGCCCGGCACTGCAGGTGACCAACACCTACCCCGTGGGCTATGCCAAGGGCTTCTACGATGGCTTGCGGGCACAGGGCGAAACGGAGATCATGAGCCTGACCCGCTGCGCGTGGGCGGGCAGCCAGAAGTATGCGGTGCTTGCCTGGTCGGGCGATGTCCATTCCTCCTTCCGCGCGATGCGGGAGCAGCTGCAGGCCGGCCTGAGCATGCAGATGGCGGGCATCCCGTGGTGGACGAGCGACATCGGCGGCTTCATGGGCGGCGATATCTCCGACCCGGCCTTCCGGGAGCTGCTGCTGCGCTGGTTCGCCTGGGGCTGCTTCAATCCGGTGTTCCGTATGCACGGCGAGCGCAGCCCGTGGTATGAGCGGGAGAACGAATACCGCAACAACATCCGGCAGCTCACCAGCGGTCAGGATAACGAGGTCTGGGCCTTCGGCGAGGAGAACACGCCGATCCTGTGCAGGTACCTGTTCATCCGGGAGCGCATCCGGCCCTATGTGCGGCAGCTGATGCGGGAGGCGCACGAAACCGGCGCACCGGTGATGCGCCCGCTGTTCTACGAATTCCCCAGGGACAGCCAGGCGTGGACAACCGAGGACTGCTACATGTTCGGCCCGGACATGCTGGTGGCTCCGGTGATGGAGCCCGGCGTGACGGAGCGCAGCGTCTACCTGCCCAAGGGCGCGACCTGGAAGGACGCCTACACCGGAAAGGTGTACGAAGGCGGTCAGACCGTCACGGTGCCTGCGCCCATTGACGTCATTCCCGTGCTGTTCCGGGACGGGAAGGAGTACCCGATCTACTCTGTATAACAGGTAGATCATTCGCAAAGAAAAACGACAAGGCATCAGCTGAAAGATGCCTTGTCGCAGACTGTCCCAAAAGCCTTGGGAGGTGTCGGAGGGCCCGCAGACCCTCTGACTCTCATCGTATCCGACGGCTTTGCCGGCGGGGCGGGGCGTTTCCGGCCTGCCGGAAACTTTCCTTACACGGAGGAACGGCCGTCAGGGCTGCTTGCAGCCCTGACAGTGACGGAGTGCAATCCCTCGAAAAAGTGCCAAAAGCACTTTTTCGACACGCTGCGACAAGGCATCAGCTGAAAGATGCCTTGTCGTTTCTGTTATGCAAAGCCGGGTATGTACAGCGTCAATGGATGTCCTTCCTTGTGTATTTCCAATAGGCGATGATGATGCCGGCAACCCCGATGCCCGCGCCGATGCAAACCATCGTCCCGTTCAGGCGACCGTCTGAAACAATGTCCGCGCCCTCGCAGTATCCAAAGGGTGTGATGTACTTGAGAAATTCAGCGACATCGGCGATATTGGCAATCAGGTTCAGGAAGTACATCATGGCGGCAATACCCAGCCCCACACCGGCGCTGCCCTTGCGCAGGAACGCCGAAATGCCAAAGCAGATGCCCGCCAATTCCAGCTGAAGCAGATAATAGGAAAGGTGCAGCAGCGTGATCTCCTTCAGGGGAATGGCTTCGCCGACGGCGGCGATCGCGCCGACCGCAAGGCCATACACGATGATATTCATCGCTGTGATCTGGAGGAGCACGGCGAGCAGCTTGTCGGTGATCACCCTGACGCGGCTGACAGGATGCACCAGCAGGAACTCCGCGGTATGATCCTTTTCCTCTTTGCTGAGCATACCGACCGCGCACAGAGACGCATAAAACGCGCCGCCAAGACCCACGATGTTGCCGCACTCAACCGCGTAAAACCCGATCATCGTACCGAAGTTCAAACGGTCCATACCGAATGCCGCGGTGAAGGAACCCATGGAGGCAAAGATTTTGCTGACGCCCTCCATCTGCCCTTTCATCTCCGGAAACAGGAACACGCAGATCGCCAGTAAAAAGCCGATCGCTGCCGTCCAAATCAAGAGGGGAGTTCTGCCCTGCCGCAGTTCGTGCCTGATCAGCGTCATACGGTCTCACCGTCCTTTTCGTAATAATGCAGGAAGATTTCTTCCAGATCGGGCTCGGTCACGGTCAGGTCGTCGACCTGGCCGGAAGACAGCACGCGCAGCAGGCTGCCCATATCCCCGCTGTAAAGGAAGCTGACCGAATCCTCCGCATCCTTTCTGTCACGAACGCCGCTCAGGGGCGCCAGGTTCACCGCGCCGTGAACCGTGATGCGCCTGGCGTTCGTTCTCGAAAGCGCTTCCACATGGTCGCAGGCAATGATTCTGCCGTCGCGGATGATCGCCGCCCGGGTGCAGTTGCGCTGAATCTCGGAGAGAATGTGGCTGGACAGGAAAACGGTGGCTCCCGCGTGATTCCGTTCCTGAAGGATGTCAAAGAACTCCTTCTGCATCAGCGGATCAAGACCGCTGGTCGGCTCGTCCAGGATCAGCAATGAAGGCCGGTGCTGCAGGGCGCAGACAATGGCAACCTTTTTCCGGTTGCCGAAGGACAGCTCATCAACCTTGCGGGAGGTGTCCAGCTGCAGCCGTTCACAGAGCCTTTGGGATTCGGCGGCGCAATCCCTTTTCCGCAGCTCTGCGGACAGCTTCAGGACATCCCTCACCCTCATCCCCTGGTAGAACAGGGCTTCCGAGGGAAGGTAGCCGACGTCCTGCAAAATGGACACCCTTTCTTGGATGATGTCCTTTCCGAAGATCGCCGCGCTGCCGCCGGTGGGCGCAATCAGGCCCAACAGGGTTCTGATGGTTGTGGATTTTCCCGCGCCGTTCGGCCCGATAAATCCGAAGAACTCGCCCTGCGCGACCGTCAGGTCAAGCTGGGTGATGCCTCTGGCCTTCCCGTAGTACTTCGTCAGCTTTGTTGTCTTAATGACATCCATTTTCCGTTTCTCCCTTCCGAAGATAGATGCTCTTCCAGAAATCCATCAGCTTGATAAAGTCCTTTTCCAGCTCAGCGGTATCAACGTCTCCGCGCTGCACCATCTCCCACAGATACCCCTCGGACGCCAGATACATTTCGCGGTACATCATGGGGATATCAACCCCCGGAATGAACTGCTCGGGATCGACGCGCAGCAGTGTCCTGTCCGCTTTGAGATTGAAATACTGCCGGAAGCTCGCCTGAACGTCAGAAGCGATTTCAGCGTCCTTTTCAAAATAGGCTTTGATCGCAAAGCGCGCCATATCGGGGTAGAGACGAACGATCTCCATTTTCGCCCGCATGCCGCGTTCCATGCTTTCAAACAGATCCTTCTGTTCGTAGCAGCGATGCCTCGTCAGATGCTCGATCGTGATCCGCGCACAGGTGTCCCACAGGAACATGTACAGCTCCTTTTTGTTGTGGAAGTAATGAAAGAGCAGGGACTTGCTGATTCCGGCAGCGTCAGCGATTTCGCTCATCGGGCTGTTCTTGTAGGAATTCTCAGAGAACACCCTGTAGCCTGCGTTGATGATGGCCTGCTGCTTTTCTGCGGGCAGGGAAAAGAACCTGCTGTTCATGGCATCTCCTCCGTTCAACCGTTCGGTCAATGACAGCATAAACCCGTTGACCGATTTTGAGAAGGCCCTGTTTGAAATTTTTGTCTGATACTAATCCTAAATAAAAATGTTGCATTCGCACAGCGCCTTTTCCGCTCTGGCTTTGCTTCGTTCCGCTGGGCGTACTGTAAGTAACGCCTCGCTTCACGCAGCTTTGCCAGAACGAAAAATCCGCCGTGCTCGGTGCAACATTTTGAATGAGAATCAGTATGACAACAATTCCACTCGTCATCGTACCACCTGATTGATTCAGAGCTTCCCTTGGTTTGTGTTACCTTAACATAAACAGGAAACGCAGGGAGTCGAAGCTGCTGACAAATGTACTGAAGGCCTCCTCGGTCGCCTGCCGGTCATGGCTCGCCACCCGATATTCTTCACGTTGGACAATGCCGCTATCCTGGTATTGGGAGAACCAATCCTCATCATCCACTTTTGGCTGCGTGGCATTCCACCAGCAATGGGCATCCAGACTCGAATCGGTCAGGTCATAGAACGCTATCAAATCCAGCGCAGTAAAGGCCGGATAGAAGGTGCTGTACTGGCTGATGATCTCGCTGCCCCGTGTTGTTTGTTGAACGCTTTCGATGATGCTGGTATAGGAATACACGTATTCCATACACATCAACGAACCGCACTGCGCAAATGTGGCTGGGCGTGCGTCCTCCGGCAGGAGAAACAGGTATTCCGGCAGAAGCCGCACATCGTAGCTGTCATCGCTTTGCTGATAGTCCTCAACGGCGGCATTGAGCATGGACTTCGAGGGTGCGCTGTAGGTGGTGGTTGCGCCGGACGTCAGCATGGACTGTGTGACTGAGACGGGCAGCACGGTGGTCAGATTGGGCTTCCGGTCGGCCTCGGATTCATTGCTGCTGATGGCTGCGAGCAAGGCAAGGATCCTGTCTGCCATCGGAATCGCAACGGGGATGCCTTCCGGGAAGATGGCAGCGACATCATAGCCCGCGTCATTGAGCGTGTATACCAGCTGGAGCGCTGTATCCGGCGCCGGCGGGATGGCGGTCATCCACGACATTTGCTGCGTCGCCCATGCCTGAACCTCCTGCTGCGTGGCATTGGCGGCTACCTCCGCCCACGCGGCGCGCAAGTGATTGCCGGCAGCCAGCGAAATGATTTCCTGCGGTAGTGTATCCAGCGCTTTGTCACGCTTGAGGGACAGAAGCGCATTCCATGCCTCTGCCTCGTCCACATCGTTGGTATACCTGACGTAGGCATTGTACAGGGTTTCGCTGTTACGGTCGATGATGCCCTGACTGGCGGCGCGTTGTGCAAGCTTCCACGCGTTTTTGGGCGTTTGTGCCTCAAGCGACCTTTCCAGTGCCTGGAGCACGGTGGGATGATCGGCATTCAGGAAGCCTTTGTAAACGACGGAGATTGCCGCCACACCGGCATCGGCATCGGGTAGGGAGGTCAGGTAGGTTTCCGCAATGATTTTATCAGAGGCAACGGACTGCTTTTTACTCTGCAGGAGGAGAAGCAATTTCCAGTTGTCCGTTGCAAACGCTGCGTCATCCGCTGCGGCGGAGCTCTCCAGGATTGCACCGGCAACGTTGTAAAGCTCCGGGCATTGTTCGACGGTCTCGCCATCCTCAATCAGAACGGTGATTGCTGCAATGGCGTCAGCGTACTGACCTGCGTCAGCCAGTGCCTGTGCGCCGGCGACAGCGTCCTTCGCTGCCCGCTTCCTGAGATAGGTGTTCATGGTCACACCCGCCACCGCCAGCACCAGCATAAGCACGGCTGCAAGGCAGATTCGGGTGATGAGCTTCCTCCGGCGTACCTTGCGGTTCTCCTCCTCCTGCCGCAGCTGCACGATGCGCTCCTGTCCTTCCGCGAGCTTCTGATGCGCATCCTTGTAGCCATCCAGCGGTGCCAGCGCACGGATGCCGTCCTCGATGGCGGAGATGCTGCCATACGTCATCCGATGCAGGGCAGCCTGATAGCACTGCTCGAAGTACACCAGCTTTCCCGTCAGGGCACGGGAGAGCTCCTCCATACACGGCAAGCCGTCCAGATTTGCCGCAGATGCACGAACCTTTTCAAACTCGTGATAGCTCAGCTCCGGCTGACGCAATGCATCCAGCAGAGAATTCTTTAGATTTTCAGCCCAGTACGGTTCGTTTGTCATGGCATCCTCGCTCCTTCTGTCCTGGTGCAAGGCAGCACCAATTCATTTGTGTCGTGTGATCCTTATTTCAGAATCCGCACCAGCACCCGCTCCTGCAGTCCCTTGGGCAGCGCGTTCAGCAGCAGTAGCAGCGGATTGCGGTTCAGGCTGTACACGCGCCGCGGCTTGCGGGCTGTCAGCGCCCGCAGCACGCTGTCCGCAACCCTTTCCGGGGGCACGGAACGGGCTTCCACGCTGTCCACGATGCGCCGGAAACGTTCGGCGTTCACGCGGTAATACACCGTTTTCTCGCAGAACCGGTCAAGGGCCTGGGTCGAGTCGCCCAGCAGCGGCGTTGTGACCGCGCCGGGACGGACGATGCTCACCGCGATTTCCCGCAGCGCCAGCTCCGTCCGCAGCGACGACGCGATGGCTTCAAGGGCCTTCTTCGTCACCGCGTAGATGCCGGTAAAGGGCAGCGGATGCAGCGGCGCCAGCTCGCTGGTGATGAACACAATGCGGCTTCCGGCGGTCATCATCGGGGTGAACAGCCGGTTCACATGGCAGGCGGCGAACACGTTGACCTCGAAGATGCGGCGGAAGCGGGCTTCGTCCATCTCCACCAGCGAGTCCAGATCATACACGCCTGCGGCATGGACGATGGCGTCCAGGCGGGATTCCTGCGCCTGGAACCACGCAAGGGCGGCAGCGGCGCCGTCCTCCTGCCGCAGGTCGCAGGATAAAAAGGGGATATCCGGCAGCTCAAGGGGCTTCCTGTCCAGGGCGTATACGCGAAAGCCCTCGGCGGTCAGGCGCTGGCAGATCGCGCGGCCCATGCCGCCGGATGCGCCGGTGATGAGAACGGTTTTCATGGATTCCTCCGGGTGTGGTGATGCGTGCGAAGCGGCAGCGCTTACAGCAGCGGAATGCGCGCCTCGCGGAATTTGCGCTGGGTGTCTGCGTCCCAGATGGAGGACTGCACCTCGCCGATGTGGGCCTTGCCCAGCAGCAGCATGCACAGGCGGCTCTGGCCGATGCCGCCGCCGATGGTCAGGGGAAGCTCGCCGTCCAGCAGCATCCGGTGGAAGGGCAGCTTGCGGCGCTCGTCACAGCCGGCGATGGTCAGCTGCCGGTCGAGGGTCTCCGCGTCCACGCGGATGCCCATGCTCGAAAGCTCGATGGCGCACTCCAGCGTCGGGCACCAGTAGAGCAGATCGCCGTTCATGTTCCAGTCGTCATAGTCGGGGGCGCGGCCGTCATGGGGCTTGCCGTCGGAGAGCTTGTGACCGATCTGCATCAGGAAGGTCACCGGATGCTCCTTCACGAACAGGTTCTCGCGCTCCTTGGGGGACTTGCCGGGATAGCGCTGCAGCAGCTCCTCGGAGGTGATGAAGGTCACGTCCTCGGACAGCTGGGTGCGCAGCTTGGGATAGCGCCCGTTGACGATCAGGCTGGCCTCGTAGATGCAGCGGACGATGGCGCGGACCGTGTCCTTGAGCGTCTGCACGGTGCGCATCTCGTGGGTGAGGACCTTCTCCCAGTCCCACTGATCGACATAGACGGAGTGGAGGTTGTCCAGCTCCTCGTCGCGGCGGATGGCGTTCATGTCGGTGTAGATGCCCTTGCCGGGCCAGATGTCATAGCGATACAGGGCCATGCGCTTCCACTTGGCGAGGGAGTGCACCACCGCCGCATCCACGCCCGCGGCGGGAATGTCGAAGGAAACGGGGCGCTCCACGCCGTTCAGGTCATCGTTCAGGCCGCTGGAGGGCTCGACGAACAGCGGCGCGGAAACGCGCTTCAGGTTCAATGCCTGTGCGAGGTGATCCTGAAAGGTGCGCTTGATCAGGCTGATGGCGGCCTGGGTCTCGTACAGGGTCAGCTTGGGCGTGTAGCCCTGGGGGATGATGGTTTTGCTCATGGGAGTCAGCCTCCGATACAGAATATATTCCATTATATCACAGATGGCGGTTTGTGGAAGTTTTCTGTTTGTTTTTTCTTGCGGGATTCGCCTGCTGCAGCCACCTCTGCGGCATTTCCACCCGCTCGTTGTTCTCGTCCATCACGAAGGTGCGGATCAGCGGCTCATTCTCCGTCGTGCCGTCCCAGCGGTCGTCGGGGCACAGCAGCGTATGGGGCTGACGGGTCAGGATGTGCTGCACCCAGTCGCTCTCGCTGCGGAGCGGTTGCGGCAGCCCTACGCCGTAGAGCACGGAACGCGCATCGGACAGGTGATTGTCCGATCCGGCAATCGTGTACAGCCTCTTCTGCCGGGCATAGCGCATCGCGTACGCATCCTGCGCGGGCGTGTTGCCTGCGTTGGCGACCTCCACGCCGTCCGCGAAGCGGTCGCCGAGGTGGATGGCCCATATGTAGCCGCGCATACGGAAGGGATGCGCCTGAATCACGCAGCCGCCAGCCGCGTGAACGGCTTCGTACTGCTCCTTGCGTGACCAGGCTTCCATTTCCGGGTGGTCGAGCATGAACGCCTTGTCCAGCCCGTAGACGAGGTAGTCATCCCCGTCGAAGGACTGCTCCCAGCCGAAGAACACGTCCAGCCCGATCCTCTGCCCCTCGTTCCAGGCGTCCTCAAAGCCGGAGCAGAACCGGTTGATGCGCTCCCTCCACGGCAGATTGCGGGGTACGGCGGTGTTGCCGCCGAAAAAGTGATCGGTGACGAAGATGCCCTGATATCCGGCCTGACGGTAGAAGCGGGCGTGCTCTGCGCCCGTGGAGACGCCGCAGGCACTGCCCTGACAGGTGTGCAGATGGGTTTCGCAGCGGTACATACGTAAAAGGCCTCCTGTGTGGGAATGTATGCAGTATAGCGCTTTTCCGGCTGCTTGACAAGGAAAATCGCCGCGCTTTCCGGCAGGGCGACCTCATTCAAAACGAAAAACAAACACAAATGCGGCCGAAGGGGTGG
>JBJEUF010000021.1:0-82974 GCA_051883695.1 Aristaeellaceae bacterium | reverse complement strand
CAGCAGGCCGAGGATGTCCTCCGGGGCGAAGCGGCGGGCAAGGGCGCTCAGGTCGAGATCCCTGTCCCGCTTGGCAAGGCGGCGGCCCTGCGCGTCCATCAGCAGCGGAATGTGAACATAGGACGGCTGCGGATAGCCCAGCAGACGCTGCACATAGATCTGCCTCGGCGTGGCGGTGAGGATGTCCCGGCCACGCACGACCTCCGTCACGCCCTGCAGCGCATCGTCCACCACAACCGCCAGCTGATAGCCGAAAAGCCCGTCGGAGCGGCGGAGGACGAAATCGCCGCAGTCCCGGGCAAGGCACTCCGTCTGCTCCCCGAAGAGCCCGTCGGTGAAGGTGATGTCCTCCTCCGGCACTTTAAGGCGCATGGCGGGCCGGCGGGTCCTGCTGCGCTCCGCGATTGCCTGCGGCGTCAGGGCGGCGCAGGCACGGTTGTAAACCACCTGCGTGTCGCCCAGATTGGGCGCGGACAGGCTCATCAGCTGTGCGCGGGTGCAGAAGCAGGGGTACACAAGCCCGGCGTCGGTCAGGCGGTCTAGGGCTTCGCGGTAGATATCCGTCCGCTCGGACTGGTACAGGGGCGCTTCGTCCCAGGTGAAGCCCAGCCACCGCAGGTCGGCGATGCAATCCTCCGCCAGATGACGCGGGCAGCGCGGCACGTCCACATCCTCGATGCGCAGCAGAAACCTCCCGCCCTTGCTGCGCACGGACAGGTACGCCAGCATCGCGCACAGGATGTTGCCCAGATGCAGCCGTCCGCTGGGCGTGGGCGCAAAGCGACCGGTGGGCATGTCGGACATGACGCAGACCTCCCTTGTGCAGGCTTTTCTCTACTCTACACCAATCGGGCCGGGAATGCAAGCAGCGGTTGCGGAGAAAGCGCAGGCAGCGGCATCCTGCCAGGAAATTTCTTCCACTGCAAACGGCATCCGGGGTGCTGCGACGGAAAAAACACCATCCCCGCGCCCCTTGCCCTCCCCCGGCAAACGTGGTACAATAGCATCTGATGAAACGAACAGGAGAATCACGATGCAAACGGAAGCCAGAACCCTCTCGACCGGAACGCTCCTCCGGCGCTTCATGCCGTACTTCAGGCGGCACGGAAGAACCCTCGTCTTCGACCTGCTCTGCGCACTGCTGACGACCGTATGCGAGCTGGTGCTGCCCATGATCGTGTCGGAAATCACCGACCGCGCGGTGGTGGACTACAGGACGCTGACCGTGCCCTTCGTGCTGACGCTGGGCGGCGTTTACATCCTGCTGCGCGTGATCGACGCGGCGGCTAACTACTTCATGCAGTCCGTCGGCCATATCATGGGCTCGCAGATGGAAACCGACATGCGCGGCGACCTCTTTCACCACCTGCAGCAGCTGTCCTTCGGCTATTATTCGGACGCGAAGGTGGGGCAGATCATGGCACGCATCACCTCCGACCTGTTCCAGGTGACGGAATTCGCGCACCATTGCCCGGAGGAATTCCTCATCGCGGGCGTGAAAATCCTTGTGTCCTTCACCATCCTGTGCACGAAGAACCCGCTGCTGACGCTGCTGATGTTCGCGGTGCTGCCCTTCATGCTGTTCTTCGCCACGCACTTCAACAGGAAGATGCGCCGCATCTTCAAGGAGCGCAACAAGCAGGTGGGCGAAATCAACGCGCAGGTGGAGGACAGCCTGCTGGGCATCCGCGTGGTGAAGTCCTTTGCCAACGAAGCCATTGAGGAGGAAAAGTTCCGCAAGGGCAATCAGCGCTTCCTTGACCTGAAGGCGGAGAGCTACCGGGTCATGGCGCAGTTTGGCACCTCCAACCGGATTTTCGACGGCCTGATGTACATCATCCTCGTCTGCGCGGGCGCGCTGCTGATGGCACAGGGCCCGGAGGTGCTGTCCATCGCGGACTTCACGGCGTATCTGCTCTACGCCACGGTGCTGCTTAACGCCATCCGCCGTATCGTGGAATTCACCGAGCAGTTCCAGCAGGGCATGACGGGCATCGACCGTTTCTTCGAGGTGCTGGACGCGCCCGCGGAGATTGTGGACGCGCCGGATGCAAAGCCGCTGACCAACGTGCGCGGCGAGGTCACCTTTGACAACGTGTCCTTCCGCTACGGCAGCGACAACGCCGAGGTGCTCCATAACCTGAACCTGCACGTCCTGCCCGGCCAGTCCATCACGCTGGTGGGCCCCTCCGGCGCGGGCAAGACGACCCTGTGCAATCTGCTGCCTCGCTTCTATGACGTAACCGGCGGCTGCATCCGCATCGACGGGCAGGACATCCGCACCCTGACGCAGAAGAGCCTGCGCGAGGCCATCGGCGTGGTGCAGCAGGATGTGTACCTCTTTGCCGGTACGGTGTATGAGAACATCGCCTACGGCAAGCCCGGCGCGACCCTGGAGGAGGTCGTCGAGGCGGCGAAGCTGGCGGGCGCGCACGAGTTCATCATGGCGCTGCCCAACGGCTATGACACCTACACCGGCGAGCGCGGCGTGCGCCTGTCCGGCGGACAGAAGCAGCGCATCTCCATCGCCCGCGTGTTCCTGAAGAATCCGCCCATCCTCGTGCTGGACGAGGCGACCTCCGCGCTGGACAACGAGAGCGAGCACATCGTTCAGGCGAGCCTGGAAAAGCTGGCGAAGGGCCGCACGGTCTTTACCATCGCCCACCGTCTGACGACCATCAGGGGCGCGGACGTGATCTGGGTGCTGACGGAGAACGGCGTGGAGGAGATGGGCGACCATGAAACGCTCATCCGCAAGGGCGGCATCTATGCCGGACTGTACGCCATGTATACCAGCGACAGGTGAAAATGCGGGATTGGCGCAGGGAGGATGAATCCCTGAGGCGATGCGTGGCTGCTGCGGGGAAGCCGCTTTCGCGCATCGAAAGCGGCGCAAAGCCGCCGGGGGGACGCGAAAAGGCGCGTCCCCCCGGACCCCCCGCCGGTACCTGAGGTCCGGGAGCGCGGCTGCATTCGGGGCGGCTCTGGCTGAGAAGGATTGCTTTGATTTCCGCGAAACGCGAAAGCAATCCTTCTCAGAATCGCCGCATCGTCCCCTTGGAGGTTCGGGTGCAGCCGCCGGAGTGGGCAGGTATTTTCGTTGCTGTTGCTTCGAATCTCGAGCAGGGCGAACAACCTTTTGAGAATGATCAAGGAGGATTTCCAAATGATGCTTGTCAAGGCTACTGAAAAGGATTTTGCCGCCGTATGCGACCTGTATCAGGCGGTTTGCGCCGACATGCTTGCCCATGGCCTTCACCAGTGGCGCTGGGGAGAATACCCTGCTGTCGACGTGCTGCAGGAGAGCCTGAATGCCGGGACGCTCTATGTGGCCCGGGAGGGCGACGCGATCCTGTGCGCCGTCACCGTCGACACGTGCTTTGAGCCCGAGTATGCCGGGGTGAACTGGCTCTTTGGCGTAAGGCCCGGCGCGTTCCACCGTCTGGCCATTGCGCCGGAAGCCCAGGGCAAGGGTCTGGGCGCGCAGGCGGTGGAAGACGTATGCAACATGCTGCGGGCGCAGGGCTGCGACAGCCTGCGCATCGACACCTATGCCATGAACGACAATGCGCAGAAGCTCTACTGCCGCATCGGGATGCGCAAGGCCGGCGAGGTCATGTTCCCCCACCGGGAGCAGCCCTTCTTCTGCTATGAGATGCCCCTGACCGGCACCTGCCCCCTGCTGCCCCTGACGATGCATCCTGCCTTCCGAGGCGGCAAGCTGACGCCCTGGGGCGGCGAAAAGCTGCGCACCGTATATGGCAAGCCCATCGCGGAGGTGCCCACAGGCGAGAGCCTCGAAATCAGCTGCATCCCCGGGCTGGAATCCACGGACGATACGGGCGTGAAGCTGCCCGAGCTGATCGCAGCCTACGGGGAACGCTTCGCGGGCCGGTATGCGAAGGAGACCTTCCCGCTGCTGCTCAAGTTCATCGACGCGGCGGAATCCCTTTCCGTGCAGGTGCATCCCGACGATGCCTATGCCCATGCCCACGAGAACGGCAAGCTGGGCAAGACCGAGGCGTGGCTGATTCTGGACGCCCCGGCAGGCAGCCAGCTGGTCTACGGCATCCAAAACGGCACGACCCTCCCGGAGCTGCGCACGGCCTGCGAAGCCGGTGCGGCGGTGGAGCCGCTGCTGCGCCGCGTGGACGTGAAGCCCGGCGATGTGTGCTTCATTCCGGCGGGCTGCGTCCATGCCATCGGCGCGGGCATCATGCTCTACGAGATTCAGCAGTCCTCCGATGTGACCTACCGCTTCTACGACTGGGATCGCGTGGACAAAAACGGCAACCGCCGCGAGCTGCACATCGACAAGGCGCTGGATGTGACCGACCTTGATTTCACCCTGAATCCCATTCCCGCGCCGGACGCGCCCGTGGCCCGCGTGCTGGATGAAACGTACTTCACCCTTGACCTGCTGAAGGTTTCCGGGGCGCAGGCGCTCCCGGCGATCAACCACTTCGGTCTGCTGAGCGTGCTGGAGGGCGACCTGACGCTGTGCTGGCAGGGCGGCAAGCGGGCGCTCGCCCGGGGCGAGAGCCTGTATGTACCGACAGCCGCACCGGCGCTGACGCTGCAGGGCGAGGGCCGCGCGGCGCTGTCCATGCCCCGGTAACGGTACGGAAGAGGAAGCCGGACAAGCAACGGCTTCCTCTTTACGTTTCGCAATCATCCGGGTTCGTACGGAAATGACAGGATATAGGAATGGCAGTCCCAGAGCAACCTTAATCAAAACAAATAACCAAGATTGCAGCCGAAGGGGTGGAGGGGGCGATCGGAAAGCCCCCTCCTCGCTTCCGCAGAAGCGAAACACGCCTTTCACAAAAGGATCAGGAATGCCGATGATCTGATGCAATCCTGTACAATCTGGTATTTTTGAATGGGGCTGCCCTATGACAGACCGCTTTCCCCTTGCAACAGGACGGCAGTTGTGTTATCGTATTCATCAGGAAAGGAGTGCTGCCTGTGAGGACACAACGGCGGGAAAGCTGCTCTGAGTGGCTCACAACGGTTCTGGCGATCCTCTGGCTGGCGCTGTTCCCCCTGTGGCAGGACGGCAGCTACTCGCGCATCACCCGCTCCAAATGGATCGGGATGCTGATGCTGACCGCCGTGACGGTCGCAGCTTGCGCGTATATGCTGCTCACGCTGGCCAGAGAGCGGAAGCTCCGGCGGTCACTGCGCCTGACATGGCTGCATGGCGCCGCACTGGCGTATTTCGGGCTGGTAGCGCTGTCGGCGGCCTTTGGCTCGTGGGCGGATTACAACAACGACGCCGGGCAGCTGACGGTGATCTACGGCGCGAAACGTTATGAGGGGCTCATCACGCAGGGGTGCTACGGGCTGATCTTCCTGTGCCTGAGCCTGACGCGGGTGAAGCTGCGGTATGTGATGGACGCGGCGGCGATCACGCTGCTGGCCTACGGCGGGATTGTGGCGCTGCAGTATCAGGAGATCAATGTGCTGGAGCTCTTTCCGGCGGGAACGAGCATCTATACCAACTATGAGTTTCAGGGCACCATCGGCAACATCGACATGGTGGTGGGCTATGCGGCCATCGTGATGCCGCTGCTGCTGACGGGCTTCGCCAGGATGGAAAAGCCCAGAGGTCTGTGGCTTTGCGCAGGGCTGACGGGTATCCTGCTGCTGTTCCTGATGGAGGTACAGTGCGGGCTGGTGATGCTGGCCGTGCTGCTGTTTGCCCTGGGGCTGCTGGCGCTGCGCGCGCCCCGGAGCCGCTGGCGGGTGACGGTGATCCTCGGCGGTACCCTCCTCCTGCTGAGCCTGCGGCTGCTGTTGGGGCTGCCGTGGCTGGACGGGACGGAGACGCTGGTTTTCCCCCATGCCCTGCAGTGGCGGAAGCTGCTTGTGGCGGCGCTGGGCGCGGGATTCATCGGCATTGCGCCCGTTGTCCGGAAGCATCCGGGAAGGGCGCTTCCGCGCATGGCGGTTGCGGCGCTTGGACTGGCGGCGGTGCTGGCGGTGCTGCTGGCGCTGTATGTGCTGCCGATTCCGGCGGGCAACGGCCTGTGGGAGCTGCAGGAGATCCTGCACGGGCGGGCGCAGGATGCCTACGGCTCGGAGCGGATCGGCATCTGGCGGCTGACGCTGGAGATGTCCCGGCGGAACCTCCTGTGGGGCACCGGCCCGGATACCTTCCTGTACGCGATGGACGATTACCTCTGGCGGACGGGGCAATCCCTCGTGCAGCGCTTTGACAACCCGCACAACCTGCTGCTGGCGGTGCTGAGCAACAGCGGCCTGCCGGCGATGTGGATGTTCCTCCTGCTGTGCGCAGGGGCGGTAGCCTACGGGCTGAAGCGGGCGGAACGGGACGAAGCCGCGCTGCCGCTGACGCTGGCTGTGCTCTGCTATCTGGCGCAGGGGATGTTCACCTTCAGCATCTGTCTGGTGACGCCGATGTTCTGGGCGGCGCTGGGGATGCTGGCAGCAACCGCGCCGCAGGAGAAACCCCCAATGGACGAATACGGAAAGGATGACATGGATCATGAATCAGACCCCTCATGACACGCCCCAGACGATCCAGGGGCAGATTCCCGGCTTTGTTTTTCGCCGCTGGGCGATGACGGTCATCAAGCCGACCATGTCGGTGCTGCTTGTGCTTGCCCTGATCGCGGCGCTGCCCGGGCTGATCGGCAACACGGTAACGCAGGTGACCGGCGCCAGCCTGAATGCGTATGTCGAACCGGTGCTGGAGGACATGCAGAGGTTCCTGACGGAAGTGGATTTCACATACCTGTCCACGATCGCGAACCCTGCGGCTGAGGACAGCGGAGACACCGGTGCGCTGCAATCCGGCATCGCCTATGCGGCGCGGATAAGCGCACAGTCCGATGAGCTCACGCAGAGGATGTACGCAGCCATCGGGCAGTTCCTGCAGGAAAAGGGAGCGATTCTCCTCGGCATGCTGGCGCTGGAGCTGCTGCTGGCGCCGATGCTGCAGGTGGCGCTCAACCACGCGCTGCTGCTTGCGGTGCGCCAGCGGGAGGTGACGCTCGGGGGCGGCCTGTCGGCGCTCCGCCACGCGCCCAAAGCACTGCTGGTTTATCTGTGGATGCTTGTCCGCGTGTATGCCTGGACGCTGCCCGGCATGGCGCTGATGCTCCTGGCCGCGCTCCTGGCGGCTTTCGTTCCTGCGATGATATCGGTGTGCATGTTCCTGATGCTGGCAGGCATGGTTGTCTCGATGGTGCTGGGGGTGCGGGCCATGCTGCACTATGCCTTCGCGTCCGTAGCCTTCGTGGACGATCCGACGCGCAGCCCCAATGCCTGCATCCGCGTCAGCTGGCAGCTGATGCGCCACCGCAAGCTGGAGCTGTTCAGCCTGGAGCTGTCCTTCATCGGCTGGGCGCTGCTGGTGTCTGCTGTGATGGGGCTGGGGACCATGCTGTTTGGCGGCGTGATTGGCTACACGCTCTACATGATGGCCAACCTGCTCCTGACGGTCTATGTCAGCGCGGCGGAGACCTGCTTCTATGTAGCCTACACCGGTACCGGCAAGCCTGTTCTGACCGCCGAAAAGGACGCGACCCTGAGCTGACCCTGTGGAAAATGTCGCAAAAATGACGGAAAACTGCATCCGATATGCATTTTGTCCCCGGCAGAAACCGGAACACAACCGGTGCTGCCGGGGGCCTTTTGCAGGAGCAGTAATGACTTAATGCATTTTTTCTGCATTTGCTATTGATTTGCTGCGAAAAAGGGAATATAATAGTGACCGTTACCGCAAAATACTGTATGCATCGTATGAACGGGGCCACAGAGGCAATACAGAGAAATGCAGGAGGCATTCCATCATGGCACTTACCGTATCTCACCGCTGTCAGAGCATTTCGCCATCTCCGACGCTGGCCATCGACGCGCGCGCGAAGGAAATGAAGAGCAGAGGCGTGGATGTGATCGGCTTTGGCGTGGGCGAGCCGGATTTCCCGACGCCCCAGTATATCATCGACGCGGCGAAGGAAGCGCTCGACAAGGGCATGACGCGCTATACGCCCGCCTCCGGTACCTATGAGCTGCGCAAGGCCATCTGCGACAAGCTCGAGCGCGACAACGATCTGTACTACAAGCCGCAGGACATCGTCGTGTCCTCCGGCGCGAAGCACAGCCTGTACAATGTGTTCCAGGCGATCATCGATCCCGGCGACGAGGTGCTCATCCCCACGCCCTGCTGGGTGTCCTACCCGGAAATGGTGCGCATGGCCGGCGGCGTGCCGGTGTTCATCCCCACGGATGAGTCCACCAACTTCATCCCCCACAGGAGCGACATCGCCTCCCGCGTGACCCGCCGCACAAAGGCGATGATCATCACCAGCCCTTCCAACCCCAACGGCAGCATCTGGCCCCGCGAGAAGCTGCAGTTCGTGGCGGATCTGGCGGTGAGCCATCCCTTCTATGTGGTGTCGGACGAAATCTATGAAAAGCTGATCTACGATGGGGAAAAGCACTTTTCCATTGCGAACATCGGCGAAACGATCAAGAACCAGACCTTCGTCGTCAACGGCATGTCCAAGGCCTACGCGATGACGGGCTGGCGCATCGGCTATGTGGCAGGCCCGCTGCAGGAGATCAAGGCGATGGCCAGCTTCCAGTCCCACGCGACCTCCAACGCCAACTCCATCGCCCAGTACGCCGCCATGAAGGCGCTGCAGAACGAGGACGAGAGCTGCGTTCAGGCGATGGTGGCGGAGTTCCAGGCCCGCCGGGACGCAATGGTGGAAAGAATCAACCAGATTCCCGGGCTTTCCTGCCGCAAGCCGCAGGGCGCCTTCTACATCATGTTGAACATCAAGCAGATTCTGGGCAAGAGCTATCATGGCCGCGTCATTGAGACGAGCCGGACCTTTGCCGAGCTGCTTCTGGCAGAGCAGCATGTGGCGGTGGTGCCCGGCAGCGCGTTTGAGGCCGAGGGCTTCTGCCGCCTGTCCTATGCGGTCGCCAAGGATCTGTGCATGGAGGGCCTCAACCGCATCGAGCAGTTCGTCACCGAGCTGACCGATACGCCCTGGTAAGCCCCGCAGCAGGATATCCCCAAGCATCAATCCGTGAACAAGGAGGTTGAAACGGATGCTGAAATATGACGAGAAGCAGAATCTGCTCATGCAGGCCCGGTATCAGTATGAGCTGCAGGACGTTGCCGAGCCCAATCTGTATCGGGAGGTCTTTGATTATGAGTCCGTCCCGAAGATTGCGTTCAACATGCGCCATGTGCCGCCGGACATGCCGGAGGAAATCTGGATGACGGACACGACCTTCCGTGATGGGCAGCAATCCGTCAGCCCCTTCACGGTGGATCAGATCGTGCATCTCTTCAAGCTCCTGAACCGTCTGGGCGGCCCCAAGGGGCTGGTGCGCCAGTCCGAGTTCTTCGTCTATACGGAGAAGGACCGGCAGGCGCTGCACGCCTGTCAGGAGCTGGGGTTGAAATTCCCGGAAATCACCACCTGGATCCGCGCGAACGAAAAGGACTTCGAGCTGGTCAAAAACGAGGGCATCGAGGAAACCGGCATCCTGGTTTCCTGCTCCGATTATCACATCTTCAACAAGATGAAGCTGACCCGCGCCAAGGCCCGCGACAAGTATCTGGGCGTCATCAAGTCGGCGCTGGATCGCGGCATCAAGCCCCGCTGCCATTTTGAGGACATCACCCGCGCGGACTTCTACGGCTTTGTGCTGCCCTTTGCGGAGGAGCTGATGGAGCTGTCCGAGGAAGCCGGAATCCCCATCAAGATCCGCGCCTGCGATACGATGGGCTACGGCGTGTCCTATTACGGCGCGGCCACGCCCCGCAGCGTGCCGGGCATCATCTACGGTCTGCGCCATTATGCCCACGTTCCCTCCGACATGCTGGAATGGCACGGGCACAATGACTTCTACAAGGTTGTGACCAACGCGGGCACCGCGTGGATGTACGGCTGCTCCTCCATCAACTGCTCCATTCTGGGCATCGGCGAGCGCACGGGCAACTGTCCGCTGGAAGCCATGGCGATCGAATATGCCTCCCTGCGCGGCACCACCGACGGCATGGACCTGAGCGCCATCACCGATATGGCGGACTACATGGAGCGCGAGATCGGCCTGGAAATCAGCCCCCGTCAGCCCTTTGTGGGCCGTCACTTCAACGTGACCCGCGCAGGCATCCATGCGGACGGCCTGCTCAAGGACGAGGAGATATACAACATCTTCGATACCGCCAAGCTGCTCAACCGTCCCGCGCTGGTCGCGGTGGACGCCACCAGCGGTCTGGCCGGCGTGGCGCACTGGATGAACGGCTACTTCCGCCTCAAGGACGATCAGGTCATCGACAAGAACGATCCGCTGGTTGTGGCGGTGCGCGAGATGGTCGCCGAGCAGTACGCCAACGGCCGCAACACGGTCATGGGCGACGAGGAGCTGGAGATCATGACCCGCAACGCCGATGTGGAGCGCTACGAGCGACTGCTGTTCCACAAGTCCCACTGATCACAACGGCATAAGGACTCCCCTGTTCCGGTCGGGACAGGGGAGTCAGACTATCAACAAACCCATGGGTGGCGTCGGAGGGCCCGCAGGCCCTTCGACTTTAGATCGAAAATCGGCGACATGCGCGGCGATTTTCGCGCGATTTCGTCAGAAATCGCCTCCTTACACGAACGAACGGCCGGTCGAACGGCTTGCCGTTCGACCAGTGAGTGAGTGCGAAACCTCGACAAAGTGCTGAAGGCACTTTGTCGATGCCCTGACTCCCCTGTTCCGGTCGGGACAGGGGAGTTTGCTTATGCCCATCTCGTAATGCTGCGGAATGCCCTACAGGCACTCCACCGTATCCGCCGCTTTCACCGTGAAGCTGCCAAAATCCGCATAGCCCCGATCACTGCCTGTTATGGACATCGCGAACAGGCCAATCCGTGCGCCCACCCAGGTATGTCTTCCCGGCTCAAAGGGTTTCCCCAGCCAATGCCACCGCTGCTCCGTGCGGTATTCAAACACCAGCGCAGCCGTGTCATACCCGGTCGGCAGCAGCGTCAGGCGGAAAGCCAGCGTTTCCGGTATGCCTGTCACGCTTTCCCGGATGATCTCCGCAACCGCCGCGCCCTCGGACTCCACATAGACCAATTTGATTCCATCCTCTTCCCGGCGAAGCGCCGCATAGGCATACTGCCCGCCCAGCACGCACACGCCGGCCTGCGCCCCGGACTGCAAGCCGGAGACATCTACCTCCACCTCTGCCGTAAAGGCCGGACAGGCAATCTTCTGCGTCAGTGCATTGGGGCAATGCCACAGCAGTCCGCTGTCATCGGGCTGCGTTACCGCATAGAGGCGCAGCCCGCTATCCGTCAGGGCGTAGAAGTCCTCCCGCTGATTGCCCATGAACTGCCACTGCAGGCCCAGCCGTCCGGAAAAGCCATCGCTGGATTGCAGGGACAGCGGCTTGCTTGCAGCCCCCAGGGGCTTGGGATAGGTCTCCACCGGGATTCCCCAGGTTTCTCCTTCCACCGGCGCGCCGATCACCGGCCAGTCGTCCTCATTCCAGGTCATGGGCTGCAGATGGGTGATGCGGCCGTACAGGCCACGGCTCTGGAAATGCAGGAACCAGTCCTGCCCCTCCGGCGTATCCACCCACGCGCCCTGATGCGGGCCGTTGATTTCGCTTTCTCCCTGCATCAGCACGATCCGATCCTCGTAGGGCCCCATGAGATGCCGGCTGCGCAGCACCGTCTGCCAGCCCGTCGCCACGCCACCTGCGGGCGCGAAGATATAGTACCAGCCGTTCCGCCGATAGACCTTCGGCCCTTCGATGGTCGGATGCGCCCCGGTTCCGTCGAAGATCAGATGATCCTCCCCGATGGCGCGCGTGCCATCCGGGCTGATGGGGAAGATGCCCAGGCGGCTCTTGAACCCGATGCGGCTGTTTGCATAGCCATGGACAACGTAGGCCCGCCCGTCCTCATCCCAGAAGGGACAGGGATCAATCAGGCCCTTGCCCGGCAGCACCAGAACCGGCTTTTCCCACGCGCCCAGGGCATCCTGTGCGCGAACCATGTAGATGCCCTCATCCGGCATCCCGTAGAAAATGTAGAAGCAGCCCTCATGCCAGCGGATGGCAGGCGCCCAGACGCCGCAGGCATGACGCGGCAGCTCATAGCCCGGCGCAGGGATGCTTTCCAGCGCGTAATTGCGCAGCTCCCAGTTGACCAGATCCTTAGATGTCAGAATCGGCAGCCCGGGCACATAATTGAAGGAGGACGCGGTCATGTAATAGGTATCGCCCACGCGGATCGCATCCGGGTCGGAATAATCGCAGAACAGCACCGGATTGCGGTACATGCCGTCGCCCGTATCGGGGAAATACAGTTCGTCACTCATCACGGCTTTTCCTTTCCGTCCGCAGATAGCCCGTTGCCACGCCTTCATAGGCATTGGTTGCCGGGTCAAAGGACTTGCGGGACTGCACCGTCAGGCTGTCGCCCCTGAAGCACAGCAGCATATCCACGCCGCAGGGCGCATCGCCGGTGATGAAGCAGCGCACCCGCAGGAGGCCTTCCTCCATCCAGCCGCCGGAGGACAGCGTCGGACGGTCCGGCCATCCGGGGAAGGTATCCGTCAGGTTCTCCCCTACGCCGAAGCGCAGCGGATTCATGCCCCACGCATTCTCCCACAGCAGCTGGTTCCCCTCCAGCGTCACGCTCCTCAGGCCCAGCGGATTCGGCTCCGCAAAAACGTACGGCCCCGCCTTTTCCACGCGGTATTCCGCATTGTTTCCCAGCGCATGGGTGGACAGCTTCAGCTCAACCGCCGTCATGTCCTCCAGGCCGATATAGGGATATATCTCGTCAAAGAACGCATTGTAGATGCGCTGCACGCCCACATTGTCCAGCCGTGTGTCCGCAATGGTGCACATCAGCGCGTCCTTTGCGGGACACACGATGGCCAGCTGCCCGCCAAGGCCGTACATCGCCCAGCCCGCGCGGGTCATCCAGACCTGCCAGCCGTACCCGTAGCGCTCCTCCTCGTTGGCGCAGAGACGGTTGTCAATGTGCTTCCTGCCCATTTCCTCACAGAACCAGCGGGGCAGAACGCCCTTCCCGCCTTCCATAATCGCCCGGGTTACCTTGTGCAGATCCCGCAGGGACATACAAAGCCCGGTGCCGCCCTGACAGGTGCCGCTGGGATCGCGCAGCCATTTCTTCTCATCCGTAGCGCCAAGGGGCTGAAAGACCCTGTCGTTCAGGAAGTCAATGACCTGCCGGCCGCTCAGCCGCGCCACCAGCGCCGCCAGCACCTGGGAACAGCCGGTGTCGTAGTGGAATACCGTCCCCGGTTCGTGGGTCGGAACCGCCGTAAAGAACGGCTTCGTCCAGTCCTCATCCACACCCTCCCGGTAGGCAGTGGCGCGGTAGCAGGTCGCCATGCGCAGCATATCGCGAAGCGTCAGCCGCAGCAGCCGTTCGTCCGGATGCTCCGGCAGATAATCCGGGAAATAGTCCGCGATGGGATCCTCCAGCGCGCATTTCCCCTCATCCAGCAGGATGCCGACCGCCAGCGCCGTCATGGACTTGGAGACCGAGTACATGCGGTGCATTTCGCCTTCCCTGAACGGCGCGTAGTATGCCCTGGCCTTCTCCACGCCGCCAACGCTCAGAATGAAGCCGTGCATGTTCACGTCTTCCCGCCTCAATCGACTGACAAAATTCTCCACCCGGGTCTGCAAACGCTGGTCAAGCATGGCAGAACCTCCTTACCTGTTGATTCGTTCGTATTCGACCGCCGCCTGAATGTAAGCGCCCGTTCCCTTCAGATCATAACTGCCCACGGCCTCGGAAATGTAATAATCATAGGAACCGTCCCGGTAGCTGTCCGGGCGTCCGCCAAGGCCCGCGCCATGGCAGGTTTTGGCGAGGAAGAGCTCCCCGCTGCGCATCCGGCCGACGAAATGCCGCTGCAGCGCGCGGAAGCTCTCCTGCGCCGCCGTGCCCATTTCCGCCGGAATGACCCCCAGACGCGCCGCCTTGAGCAGGGCACAGGTCATCAGGCAGGAAGCGGAGGACTCCAGATAATTGCCTTCCCGACCGGGGCAGTCCATCACCTGCAGCCAGGCGCCATCCACGCGAACCTCCAGCATCCGCTCCGCCAGCGCGGCGAAAATGTCCCGCAGAGGGGCATAACACGCATGGGATGGCGGCAGCAGCTCCAGCACGTCCATGAGGCCCAGCATGTACCAGCCCACCGCGCGGCCCCAGGCGTGGGCTGCGCGACCCGTTTCCGGGTCTGCCCAGCGCTGCGCCCGGGATTCATCCCAGGCATGATGATTCAGCCCGGTTCGGGGCTCGTAGGTGTGGGCATAGGCCAGGGTCAGCTGCCTGGCCGCATCCCGGATGCCCTCCTCATCGCCCGTCATCAGGCAGTATTCCACATAGAAGGGCGCCGACATGTGCAGCCCGTCCAGCCACATCTGATACGGATAGCACTTCTTGTGCCAGAAGCCGCCCTCGGAGGTACGCGGCTGACGGCGGAGCTGCTCGCGCAGGACATCCGCCGCGATGAGGTACTTCCGGTCTCCCGTCTGCCTGTACAGGAACAGCAGCTGCCGTCCGTTGCACACATAATCCAGATTGAACGCGTCGAAGCTGTAGTCGCGGATGGTGCCCGTTTCATCGGTCACGAAGGTGTCCATCGCATCTTTGATGTAGCCGAAATACCGCTGTTCGCCCGTGAGGGCATACAGCGCTTCCATCCCGCGCCAGACAACGCCGTAATCGTAGCTCCAGCGGCTGGTCAGCAGGCCGTTGCGCTTCATCAGGCAATCCGCCATCGCAGCGGCGGATTGCGGCATGAATTCTGTCAGCATGTGGATTCCTCCAGCAGCCGGAGCGCGATCTGCGCATAACGCATAGCGCCGGTGAAATTGAGGTGCGTGTTGTCCTGCCAGCTGTAAAGCGCCCTGGACGCTTCGTCCCCCAGCGCCGTCAGGAGCTCCTCCGTGGCATTCTCCATGTCCAGCAGGCGCACGCCCCGATAGACCGCCAAATCGCGCATGGCGGCAGCGTACTCCCCATGGGTGTGCAGCGTAACGCCCTGCCCGTCGAAGCAGCGGCGGGCCACAGGGGTGAGCAGAATCGGCTCCGCGCCCTGACGGCGGGCCGCGTCGATGTACATGCCCAGATACTCCGGATAGGTACCGCGAGCCGTGGTGGAACGCTCCGCATCCGGCTTCCCATCGTTGTGCCCGAACTGGATGAACAGCTTGTCCCCCCTGCGCAGGCACACTTCGACAAAGTTCAGCCGTTTTTGCGCGATGAAGGACTTGCTCGACCCGCCGCAGACCGCGCAGTTCTCGACGAACACATCGCCCGTCAGCCCCTTGAGCGCCTGCCCCCAGCCGGTCATGGACGCATTGCCCGGTGCACCGTCCGCCATCGTCGAATCGCCGCAAAGGAACCAGGTCGGCGTGCGCACCTGCGGATTCCAGCCGTCATAGCCGCCGATCACATTGCGGACGGTGTAGATCGCCGCATCCTCATCCGTCATCCGCTTCTGCCGGGGATGGCGGGTGGATTGATCCGCCCTTGCGCCGGCCGTGGCGTATTCCCCGTACCGTTCCGTGACCGGCGCACCGCCCTGCCAATCCTGAAAGCCCTCGGGGCTGACATGCTCGTCCATCTCGCAGCGCAGGAAAACCGTCCGGGCAAAGGGCCGCCAGGGACGGCCCAGATACGCCTGTCCCGGCTCGCATTCGCCGGTCAGGCGGCAGCGATGGAACACCAGACCGAATTCCGCCTGCTCCGGCGTATTGGCTGCGGTATACAATCCTCCGCGCCGGTTCATGAACAGCGTGCAGCGCTCAAACCAGCAGGTATAGGGGCCGAAGATGAAGTCCACATCGCCCTGAATATAGCAGTCCTCAAAATACTGCCTTCCCAGCACCAGCGGGCAATCCCCCACGGAGATCACGCCCTCGGGGATCAGGCGGGGCAGCGCGTCCTTCGCCACCTTGGGCATGGTCGGCCCGCAGAACAGCGTATCCTGATGGGCGATCATGCGGACGTTCCGCCACACGCCCCGATCACCGGCGGCATACACCGCCACCGCCTGTCCCACCTGACTGCCGTCGCCCGCGTCGTTGCGGATGGTCAGGTTCTCGACCTCCACATTGCTGCCTGTCACAAGGAAGGTATAGCTGAGGAAGGTGCCCTTCGCCTTCCCTTCCGCGTCCGGATCCTTCGCGCAGCCGGAGGCGGTGATGACCGTCCTGTCCCGCGCCTCGCCGATGATGCGGAGGTTGTTCTTGTTGACGATGACCCGTTCATGGTATTCATCCATGCGCAGCAGCAGGATCACCGGATGCCGGTTGGACATGGGCACGGCGTCAATGGCCGCCTGAATGGAGGTGAAATCCCCCGAGCCGTCTCTGGCAATGATGTACATAGGCTTGCCTCCGTCAAATCAGTCGCTGCGCCCTGAGCAGCGAAGCCACCGTCTCCGCGTAGAACAGCGCACCGGCACGCTGGGTATGGGTATCATCCCGGGAGCCGAGCGGATACGCCGGGTAGATCCCCGGCTCCACATGCAGGTACAGCGGCGCGGAGGCCGCTTCGCCCATCTCGCGCAGGGCCTTCATGCCCAGCGTGGTGATATCCAGCAGCGGGACGCCGCGCTTTTGCGCCACCAGCCGGATTGCGTCCGGGTAATCGCCATGGGCATCCAGCAGCTGACCGTCCCGCCAGTATCGGCGCGGAATCGGCGTGAGCAGCACCGGAATCGCCCCGTGCTGACGCGCCGTGTCAATGTAGATTTCCAGATTCGCGGCAAAGGACGTATAGGGATCCGTATGCCGCCAGACGAGATCGCTGGTGTCATTGTGCGTGAACTGGATCAGCAGCAGATCGCCCGGCTGAAGCTCCCTTTCGATTTCCACCAGCCGGCCCTCCGCCAGAAAGGACTTCGTGCTCCTGCCGCCCATCGCCCTGTTCACGATGCGCACGCCCGGGAGGAATTCCCCCAGCACCTGCCCCCAGCCGGTGATCGGGGCCTTTTCGGGCTCATAGCTCGCCGCGGTGGAATCACCGCACACATAGATCGTCATTTGCTGCCTCCGTCATTTCGCCCGATAGGCTTCATAATACCGCCGGTAGATGTCCAGGGCCTTCCCGACGCCCATCTTCTCGAGCTGCGCGGTGAACAGGTCGAAATTATCCAGCGATTCCTCGCCGGTGATGAACTTCAGCTCCATCTCCGTGATGTAGTTGGCCACGTCATCCATCACCTGATCGCAGAAGCTCCTGTCCTCCGCGTCCATCGTGATGTACGGCGGATAGATCAGCGCGGTGGAAGCATCCGCCCAGGTGCGCTCGGCAATCAGCTGCTCCTCGGGGTAGCTCGCCAGCACCACCGTCTCGCCATCGTATTTGGGGAAGGAAGCATGACCGATGGCATACTCGTACAGCCTGATCCAGCCCTTTTCCTCATCCACCGTCAGCGCCAGCTCCGTCAGCTGCTTTTTGCCGTCCTGCCAGACCCAGCTCTCGCCCTCCACGCCCCAGGTGAGCAGGCTGCTGCCCTCCTCGGAATACATGTAGTCGATCAGCTTCACGGCGGCCACGGGATTCTCGCAGGCGGAGGTGATGACGGTGACGATGGTCGCCATGTTGCCGGCCACATCCTGTCGCGGCGTATAGCGAACGCCGTCCGACGCCTTCAGCCATGGAACGGCCTTCAAGCTGGCGGAAGCGCCGATTCTGCTCTGCAGATCGGGCAGATAATACCGCCAGGCGTTGTCCAGCCCGGTGAACGCGCCCGTCAGGCCATTGACGATGTTCTCCGTCTTCCATGCGTCGGAATGAATCAGACAGTTGCTGCCCAGCAGCCCCTCGGCATACCACTTGTGCATCGTGGACAGGTACTCCTTGTACTCCGCTTCCATGGGCCCATAGACAACCGTGCCATCCGTCTTCACACAGAAGGTGTTCAGCACCCCGAAGGCCGGAAGGAAGTAGGGCAGCCCCCAGCCGTCGAAGGGAATCTCATCCTGGAAGCCGTTGCCGTTGGGATCGCGGGTTTTGAAGGCCGTCAGCACCTCATACCACTCGTCAATCGTGTCCGGCACCTCCAGGCCCAGCCTGTTCAGCCAGTCATCCCGGATAATCAGCCCCGCATAGCATTTGCGGCAGATCTCCTCGACCGTCTGCATCGGATTGATGGACGGGAAGTAGTACAGCCGCCCGTCCGCCGTTTCGACCTGCCTGCGCAGCTCGGGACGCTCGGTGTAGATGCGTGTCAGATTGGGCGCATATTCCGCGATCAGGTCTGTCAGGTCAATGACCGTGCCCTCCTGATACATGCGGTCGATGCCCGCGGAATGGCTCCACATGATCACATCCGGCAGCTTTCCGGAAGCGACCATCATCTTGAACGCATCCTCGGAGTTGTTGGGCGGGCACTCGAACACCACATCAACGCCGGTGGCTTCCTCAATGCACGCAATGCCCTTCAGACTGTTGTACAGCGCCTCATCCTCCGCCCTGAGATACCATGTGATCCGGACCCTTTCCGGCCCCTCATCCCTGACGCAGCCGGACAGGGACAGGATGGAAAGAACCAGCAGAAATGCCAGCAGCCTCTTTTTCACGATGACGCACCTCGCTTTTGCAATGATCCTTCTGTATCAGCATTATAGCATGAACACAGGGCATTGCAAAAGCCCTTCCGGTTATTTTCAAAAAAGAGGAGGCCGCCGGAAACCCGGCGACCCCCTGTGGGTACTGCTTATGATGCTTCAGCAAGCCGGTATCAGTTGCCGCGAGACATGAAGTTGTCATAGGCTTCCTGATACAGCGCGATCAGGTTCTCAATACCCATCTTCTGCAGGGTATCCATGTAGGTGTCGTAGTTGGTCAGGGGCTCCGCGCCGGTGATGAACTTGTAGTTCATCTCGGAGATGTAGGTGCCCATGTTCTCAATCTCGGCAACAGCCTTCTGCGCTTCGGTGCTCAGGGTGATGGCAGCGGGATACTCCAGATCGTTGGAGGCAGAAGCCCACAGCATCGCGGAGTCCACATAGCGCTGCTCGCGGGTGGCAGCCAGGTAATCGGCAGCGCCCCAGCGCGGGAAGGACACATGGCTCATCGCGTAGCGGTACTTGTTGGCAAAGGCGCCGTCATAGAAGTTCTCGGTGATCTGGTTGGCCCACTCGGTCTCATGCTTCACGCCGTTCTCATCCACGGTGTAGGTGCCATGGCCGTGCGTCCACTCGGGGTTGATGGGATCGCCCTCGATAGTGCCCCAGGTGGTGCAGTTGGTGCCTTCCTCGGTGTACATCTGGTCGATCAGGCGGGCAGCCGCTTCAATGTTCTTGCAGTCCACAGAGATGACGGCGCTGTAACGGTCGCCATAGCCCATGCCGTAGTCATCCGCATACGCGATGCCGTTGGCGGAAACGGGCCAGGGCACAGCCACGAAGTCCGCATTGGGGTTCTTTTCCAGCACCTGGGGCAGACGCTGCTCCCAGTAGTTGGACAGGCCCTTCCAGGAACCGGCCAGGTCAGCGTAGATGTTGGGGTCGGAGGAAGCGGCAGGCGCGCCGGTCTCATCCGCAAACACGTTCTGGATCAGGCCCTCGGCATACCACTTGGCCATGGTCTCCAGGTAAGCCTTGTACTTCTCGCCATACTGACCGTAGGCAACCTTGCCGGTGTCGGGATCAATGTAGACGCCATTCTGGAAGCCAAAGGCAGGCATGAACAGGTTCAGGCCCGCGGAGCCGGCGTCAAAGGGAATCTCGTCCAGCTCACCATTGCCGTTGGGATCGCCCTCCTTGAAGGCGGTCAGCACTTCGTACCACTCATCAATGGTGGTGGGCACTTCCATGCCGACGTTGTCCAGCCAGTCCTGACGCATCAGCAGGCCCCACCAGGTCACGGCAACCTTCTCCAGATCGCTGTTCAGGGGGTTGATGACGGTGAAGTACAGGTAGTTGCCCTGGTCATCCATCAGGGTCTTGGCGACCTGCGGATTTTCCTCCAGCAGCTTCTTGTAGTTGGGCATATACTGGTCAATGACCTCATTCAGGCGGATGATGATCTCGTCCGCGTACAGCTGCGCAACGCCGCCGGTATAGGAGTTGTTGTGCTGCCACTGAATGATGTCCGGGTAGTTGCCGGAAGCCAGCATGGCCAGGTACTGCGCCTGGATCTCATCACCGGAGCCGCAGACAACCGTCCAGTCGATCTTGACGCCGGCCATGTCCTGAATCTTCAGCAGGCCCACCAGACCGGGGTAGATGTAGGGTTCGTACTCAGCCGTGCCGCCGCGGACGTAGTAGGTCACGGTCGGAACGTCTTCCGCCAGCGCAGGCGCTGCGACCGCAAGCACCATGGCCAGTGCCAGAACCAGGGACAGGAACTTCTTCATGGGGATACCTCCTTGTTGAATTGGGATAACTGTATGCTCAACGGCTTCCGCCGTCGAAACCCTGGGGATGAGAAAGCGTTTACATCCGTTCGTTAGCATGATTATACATCATCGCCCGATGTTTGTAAAGCCCCAATTTTGAATTTTTATCCCGATTTTGCATCGTTTATCTCGAATTTTGAGCGCGGCAAACAAAGCCTGCCATCGTGCAGATTTATTCATTTCCTGCATGTTATTCATTACATGCCGGTCAGGCCGCTGCGCTCGACGCCTTCCATGAAGCGCCGCTGCAGGATGAGATACATAACCAGAATCGGGACGATACACAGGAAGGTCGCAGCCATGAGCATGGCCTCGTTGAACATGATGCCTTCGATGTCGTTGGTCTGGATCATGGTGTGCTGCTCCTTGTTCAGCTCCGCGTACAGGGACGGAAGCCGGTTGGGAAGCATCTTGAGCCACACATCGGTGATGTAGACGCCCGGCTCGAAGAAGTCATTCCAGTGCCAGACCAGGGAAAGCACGGAACACACCAGCAGCGATGACTGGCTCATGGGAAGCATGATGCGCCAATAGGTGCGAATCGGTCCGCAGCCATCCACGCGCGCCGCTTCCTCCATCTCGTAGGGCAGACCCAGGAAGAACTGCCGGAACAGGAAGATGAAGAAGCCGCCGGACAAGCCGAAGCCAAAGAAGGTTGGAACCAGAAGCGGCAGATACAGCGGACTGTTGATCCAGCCCCAGTTGGAATACTGGATGTAGGAAGGGATGATGATGGTCTGCACCGGCACGATCATCGAGAGAATGACAAAGCCGAACAGCAGTCCCTTGCCGCGGAAGTTGTACCGTGCAAAGGCGTAGCCGGTCATCGCACAGGAGAAAACATGGCCGATGGTCGCCACGACAGCGACCTTCACGCTGTTCCACACATAGGTGCCGAACTGCAGCTTTTTGTAGGCAATGGAGTAGTTGCTCCAGGTCAGCTTGGAGGGCAGCCACTTGACCGTGATGTTAATCAGGTCATCATCCGTCATCAGGGACTGGGTAATCATCTTGATGAAGGGATACAGGAACACAAAGGACAGCGTTGCCAGAAGGAAGTAGAATGCCACGCGCAGGATGCCGTCCCGGAAGAAGCGCTTCCAGAAGCTCGTGCCGTGCCGCCCGGTCTTTGGGGCCTTTTTTCTTGCCATGCTGCGCTCACTCCTTTCCGGCTGCGTTCCGTTTTGTCCGAGGGCTGCGGCGCCTTCCGGGACGCTTCACAGCAGCCGTGCCCTCGCCTGAGGCGAACACGAATTTGCGCATCACGCCGATGGTCAGAATGCACAGCGCAAAGGCGAAGGCGAAGTACATCCAGCCCATCGCCGCGCCATGGGCAAACTGCTGCGGATTCCCAAAGCTCTGCTTGTAAATGTAGTCCACAATGGGATTGGTCGCATCGGTGAAGAAGCTGACGATGGTATAGACCGCATTCATCAGAATCACCGGCGTAATCATGGGCAGGGTGATCTTCCAGAACATCTCCCATTCCGTTGCGCCATCCACACGGGCCGCTTCATACAGCGAGGAGGAAATGCCCTGCAGTCCTGCCAGGAACAGCACGATCTGCACGCCCGATTTCCACAGCACCACCGTGATGCGGTCCAGCACGCCCTGCAGGAACTCCGTCAGCTGGTGCCCCAGCAGATCGGCGATCAGCTCCGGGACCACGATGCCCGTGGTGATCGTTGTGCCGTCCGCGCCCATGCCCAGCATCTGCTTCATGACATAGCCCGCGCCCAAAAGCACCGGAATGAAGAAGGCTGCCCGGAAAAAGCCGCGCCCCTTCATCGGACGGTTGAGCAGGATGGCAATCACCAGCGAGAACACCAGACAGATGGGGGTATTGAGCAGCGTGTCGCTGATGGTCTTGAGGAACATGGGAACGTAGTTGATATCGTAGAAGAAAATGTACTTGTAATTCTCCAGGCCGACCCAGTCCATCACGAAGCCCTTCATCTTCACAATATCGGAGAAGGACAGCCGCAGAGAGACCAGAATCGGTCGCAGGAAGAAGAGAAACAGGCCGATCAGCCAGGGTGCCAGGAAGATCAGGGCTTCCAGGGAACGCTTCTGTGCCATGGACAGATGGCGGCGGGATTTCTTCATCGCTCCGGTCCTCATTCAAGCTCCCCCTTTACCACCAGATAGTCCATCGCCGGGATGGTCAGGCCGTCCGCCTGTGCGTCCGCATCCGCGTAGTTGACATAGACCCGTGCCCCGTTCTCATAGGTCACACGGACAAGCTCGTCTGTCAGACGCACATGCTCCCGCATCATCACCGTGCGCAGCTCCTTCAGCTCCCCCTGGGAGAAGGCCGCCGCAATGCCCGCGACCTTGTCGATCCACGCCGTATACTGCGCCGTAAACAGGCCCTGATAATCGGTATACATCAGCTCCTCCGTACTCCCCCAGGTCAGCTCGAAGTAGGGCATGTAGCCCATCTCCACCCATCGGAGGAACTCGCGCTCCAGATCGCTGGAAAGGTTGCCCGGAAGCCCTGTGTAGTCCCGCAGGCCATGCATGACCATCTGATAGAAGGGCACGGATTCCGTGGTGAAGTGGAAGCCGCTGTCCTCATAGGGAACCTCCGTCAGCAGATCCGCATAGGGTGCAGCCCAGACGGCGCCGCCCTGCACGCTGACCTGCCCGAAGCGCGCCTTGGCATCCTGCAGCATCTGCCGGTAGATTTCCAGCGTCTGCTGCGTCGTATAGTAATACGACCGGTTGTAGTTGAAGGGAATGTACTGTCCCATCCGTTCAAGGCGAAGGCCGCCCACACAGAGCGAGGCTGCCTTCCCGGCGAACGCATCGTACTTTTCCCGAATGACGTTCGGACTGAGGATGAAGGTCTCCTCCTCCGCGTCGGTCAGGATGGCGTAGTTGGACAGATAGACCACGTCGTTGCGCCTGGAATAGGTGTGGGAATCCCCGTCCGCCTCCACGAAATTGACCGTCAGGGACAGGGTGGAGCCCATGTCCTGCGCCTTTTTCGTCAGCGCTGTCAGCTCCTGATTCCTGCCGACGGCGCTTTCAACCGGCAGCTGATCCGGGAATTTGCCGTACCCGCCCCTGGACCAGCCCTTCAGGGAGTAATGGACTTTCTCCACGCCCGCAGCCGCAAGCTGATCCAGCATGGCGTCCGCCTGCGCCAGCGTGGTGACCGTCCGCTGGGTGTCAAAGAGCAATCCCTCCTCCGGCGCGGACATGAACAGGTCGATGGCCACATCCTGCTCGCTCACATGCGCCGTCAGCCCGTTTGCGATCAGGTATTCCCGGTAGGCTACCGCCATGTCGGAATATGTATCACAACCCGCGGGCAGGAACATCAGCCGGACGGAATAGTCCACCTCCATGGCCTTTTTGTCGTAGGTCTTGATGGCGCGGCTTGTCACGCGCAGATCATCAAAGCCGCGGCGATACTGGAAGGTGGCATACACATAGTTGACCGCGACAATCTTGTTGGAGGAATTGAGCGAGATGCGCGCCGTTTCCGCGCCGTCCTCGATCACCGCCAGCATCGCATTGCCGCCGATGGACACGCCGTAGACGGGCATCATCACCGTCGGCTCCTCCTGCCCGAAGAGATCCAGCAGGGCTTTGGCCTTCTCGGTGTTGCCGTAGACGCTGAACACCTGCGTGAGCTCCTTGAAGTGCGCATAATCGCTGAATCGCAGGATGGCGCCGCAGCCGTCCGGATAGAACAGGAAGCCATCGGCGTTGTCGGAGCCGGAGCACAGATAGGGCATCATGTCAATTGACACCACCGAGAAATCGCCATACGCGTTGATGCTCTCATAGGGCACGCGCACCAGCACGGTATCGCCCTCCAGCAGCACCTCCACATCCAGCGCAACGCCGGTGTTGCCCAGGTCATAGTGGAGCCGCACGCCGTTTTCGACCAGCTCATACCCGGTCGTCAGCTTCTTGTCATTGAGCAGCACGGCGTTGGTCATGGAACCGGCGCCCTTTTCCAGATTGGTCACATTCACCGTCAGCATGGAGTTGGCTTTCTTCTCGTTCAGACCCGCCAGCTTGCCGGTAAAGGTCGGATCGTTCATGGAGGAGGACCAGGTGACGCCGCTTTGCTTGTCCAGCACGTCAAAGCCGCAGTGATCCGCGCTGAGGTACAGGGCGAGCCTGTCATTCTCCGCCACCGGGATGCGCTCGTCCGATGCCGCAAGGGCGATGCCTGCCATAGCCAGCAGCAGCAGGCACAGGACGATCATTTTCTTCATCATCATATCCCTCCTGCCTTAGTCGATCCGGTAGATCACTTCGTAGAACATTTCCCTGACCATCCCGACAAACTGGGACGCAATGGTGAACAGCAGGATCAGCATCGCCCAGATCATCACCATCGTGAACAGGGTCAGGAGAATCATCAGCACCGTCTTGCCCATGCTGTAGCCGTTCATTTCCTTCAGCGCCAGAATCATCAGCAGCACCACCCAGCCCAGGATGATAACCTCCAGCGTCGCAAACAGACCGAGCTGGCTGTTGTCCATGATCCGGGACGCCAGCGTCAGGATGGGGGTAAAGACAATGTAGGGGGTCAGGGCATAGGAGGAAAAGAGCAGCGTCTCGGTAAAGAGCGTTTCGCCATCCAGGATGGTGGTCATCATGTAGGAGGCAAGCACCCAGGTCAGCACCGGCACAAAGAGCTTGCCGCATTCCAGAAGCAGATTGGCCTTGCGCACGGATACCGATGCCAGCGGATAATGCGTGCCGTAGATGGACAGGATCCGCACAGCCAGCGTCAGCAGCAGCAGGATGATGACGGGCATCCAGTTCATCTTCTGACCGCGCTGTTTTTTGATGTGCTCCGTCACCACAACGGGGTGGTAGAGCGTCATCAGACACAGCTTCAGGCTTTTCACCGCTTACAGCCCCCTTCCCATCTGCACGTCATCCGCCCACTGATCCGCCTTCCGCTTTAGGAAGGACAGGAGCTTCACCAGCACCACCGCGCCAACGGCGATGCCTGCCACAATCGGCACGAAGTACTGGCGGAACGCTTCATGGCGATACTCCGCAAACGCCTCGGAGTAGCCGTCCTTGTCATCTGCCAGATAATAGGAGGACAGGGCGGCCTCCCAGTTCTCCTGCTTGCCCATCACCTTCGCCACGCCCTGATGCGCCAGCGCGTAGTTGCTGTCAATCTCCAGCACCGCCTGCCAGTAGCCCAGCGCCTCCTGATAGCGGCCCTCTCCGTGCAGCGTCACCGCCTGGTGAATCAGCTTGATGAAGTGCGTCGGCCTGAACACGGTGATCGAGCCGGTATTGTAGTCCAGCACATACAGGTAGCCCTCGCTGTCATGGTCGATGGACACGGGGATCTGGAACAACCCGCCGACGGTGCCGATGCCGCCGAAGCAGCACAGCAGGTTGCCCTCCTGATCGTATTGGTAGATCAGACCCGTCAGGCGGTCCACAACGGTGATGATCCCATTGTCCTCCACCGTGATATCCGCAAAGGTCGGATCCAGCGGATTGCCCTCCTTGTCCTCCAGCGTGAAGCCGTACTTCTTTGTTTCGTAGGTGTTGTTGCCAACCGAGTTCAGCTTGCGGATCTGCGCCGTATTCTTGTTGGACAGGATGCCGTAGATCATATTGTCCGCGCCGATATAGAAGTTGGAATAGCTGGCCGGCTCCTGCTTGACGGTGCGCTCCACCTGGGATTTGGAGCCGAACATGCGGATCAGCGTGCGGCCCAGATCGAAGCCGACCTCGTCCGCGCCAAGGTAGCCGCGGAAGTTGTTCGCCTCGTCAATGGCGATCAGGTTTGCGCCCTTGAGGACGTAGATATAGCCGGTATTGGCCACAAAGAGCTTCTGCACATCGAAGGTGAAGTTCTTTTCCAGCAGGCTGGACGCAGGCTTGACATACTCCTTGCGATCCGTGCGGTCGGCATGCAGGGTCGCCAGACGGAGGTTGCCGGTATCGGCAATCCAGAGGGAAAGGTCATCGCCCACATACACGCCGCGGGGCTTTGAGAGCTTCTTTCCGCAGGCCTGCGTGATCTCCTCCAGAACCACTCCGTCCCGGTTCATGACCAGCACGCGGTTATTCTCCGTATCGGCCACATAGAGCAGGTCATCCGGCCCGACGAACAGATCCTCCGGATGGTTCATGAAGCCGTAGTCATCCAGATTCTTGAAGGTGGCGTATACCTCATACGCCGCGGGAATGGGAATGTAGCTCTCATCCTTGTCCGCCACAAAGGCATCCATGCCAACCACCGCCTGGGCCGTGGAAAGCATCAGGCTGAGGATCAGGAGACATGCGCAGCACTTTTTCAGCATCGTTCGCACCTCCTCAGGACTTGATGCCCGAATAGGACATGGTTTCCATCACCTTGCCGCGCATGATGGCGAACACCAGAATGGACGGCAGCGTGGTCAGGAAGGTCGCCGCGCCCACCGTACCGGCACGGGCCACGACGCCGGCACCGCCGGAGAGCGTCTGAAGCGCCAGCGGCAGCGTCTTGAGCGCGTTGGACTGGATGAAGATCAGCGGAGAGAAGTAATCGTTCCAGTTGTTGACAAAGGAGAACACCGCCAGCGTTGTCCAGGCCGGCTTGAGCAGCGGCATGGCGATCTTCCAGAAGATGTACAGCTCCTTCGCGCCGTCGATGCGGGCCGCCTCCAGGATGGAATCCGGCAGCTGCTCGCAGAACTGCTTGACCAGGAAGAAATTGTACGCCACGGCGATTTTGGGGATAATCAGCGCCAGATAGGTGTTCACCAGCCCAAGGGAATTGACCACCAGGTAGTTGGGTATGGTGGTCACATGGGTGGAGAAGGACAGCGCCGCCACCACGATGCCGAAGATGAGATTCGCGCCGGCCGGCTTGTGCTTCACCAGACCATAGGCGCCCAGACAGCACACGAAAATGGAGAGCAGCACGGTCACCACCGTGGTGAACAGGCTGTTGAAGATGTAGCGCGTAAAGGGCACCGTGGAGGAGGAAAGCGAGGTCAGCAGATCGGAGAAGTTGCGCAGCGTCGGCTTGTGCACAATCAGCCGCGGCGGATAGAGATACAGCTCGTCCAGCGGCATGAGGGAACGGCAGACCATCGCGAAAAGCGGCAGTCCGCAGAACACCACCATCAGGCCCAGGAAGATGTAGAGCATCATGCGGGAGAAGGAAGGCCGATGCAGATGGATGCGCTTTTTGCCGATCTTGATGGATGCAACCATGGTTGAGGGCCTCCTTTCTTACGTTTCGTCGTGGAACAGGCGCATACACAGTCGTCCCAGGAAAAAGGTGATGAGGAACAGCACCATGGCCACCGCGGATGCGTAGCCCATGTTGAACCGGGTAAAGGCGTAATCATAGAGATGGGCGACGATGGTATGGGCGGCGTAATTGGGGCTGGGCATGCCCGCCACAGCCGTCGCCACGTCAAACACCGCGAACGCGCCGACGATGGAGTTGATCGCACCGAAGAGCATCTGGGGCTTCATCAGCGGAATGGTGATGAAGCGCAGCTCCTGGAACTTGTTCTTGATGCCGTCCACGCGTCCTGCCTCGTACATCGAAGGATCAATGTTCTGGAAGCCGGCCAGGAAGGACAGGAAGCCGTTGCCCATCGACATCCACACCGTGATAATCATGATGACCGGCAGCACATAGTCCGCGTCCTTTGTCCACAGGATGGGCTCCATGATGATCCCGAAGCGCAGCAGCAGGTTGTTGATATAGCCGTAGCGGTCGCCGGAGAAGAGAATCAGCCAGATGGTGGACATGGCCACGCCAGAGGTCAGGGAGGGGGCGTAGAAGGCCAGGGAGAAGAAGCCGCGTCCCTTCTTCACCAGCGTGATGATCCAGGCCATCAGGAAGGACGCAAAGTACCCCAGAGGGCCCGTCACGACCGCCAGGAGCAGCGTGTTCTTCAGGGAAATGAGGAACACATCGTCATCCAGAATGAGCTGCGCGTAGTTCTGCAGGCCCACGAAGTCCGGCGTCTGGATCATGTTGTAGTTGGTCAGGGAATAGAACATCGCCACCGCCACCGGAACGATGACGAATACGGAAAACAGAATCAGAAAGGGCATCAGGAAGGCATAGCCAACGCCGTTCTTGCGAAGCCATGCTTGAAAGCCTCCATGATTCTTGCGGGAGATGGCAGTCACGGGCTTACCCTCCTTTGCTTATTCAAGGCCGAATTCGATGCGTTTGTTCTGCAGCTCCTTGTTGATGTCCTTCACAGCCTTCTCCAGCATGTCGCGCACGTTCCTGTTGCTGACGACCACGCTGTTCCACGCGTTGATGATGTGACGGCCCGTGAAGTATCCGCCGGGAACGATCATCTGCTCCTGGGCGCTTTCCATCTGCGCCTTGATGATCTCCGCGTGGCGCTGGTCCCAGGGCAGGGAGAAGAAAGCTTCCACATTGGCCGTGTTCCAGCGGGCGCCGGTGCCCAGGATCGCTTCCAGCTCGCGCCCGTAGCGGGTCTGGGTTTCCTCGCTCATCCACCACTTGAGGAATTCCCAGGCTGCCTCCTGCTTGTCCGACTGGCTGAGAATGACGCCCGCGGTGGAGGCCGTGGTGCCGACCGCATGGCTGACGGTGCCGTCCGGCTGCTCCGTGCCGGGAACCGGCGCGATGGACCAGCGTCCGTACAGCTCGGGCGCGCTGGTCAGCAGCTGCAGATAGGTGGTGTAGTTGCCGATGCCGATGGGCATCGTGCCGGTGCGGATCCGGGTGAAGAAGTTGCTCTCCGCGTCGATGCCGTAATTGGCGTACATATCCGTCCAGAACTTGAAGGCCTTGTAGGCTTCCGGGCTGTCCAGCGCGGAGGCTTCGCCGTTGCCCACATAATACTGCCCGCCCATCTGAAGCAGCAGCATCGTGAACCCGCGCAGCGCGCCGGGGGAATTGGAGGACACCGAGGTATCCACGGGCAGGGAGAAGGACATGTTGTTCTCGTACAGCCGCGGCAGCACCTTCTGGTACAGCTCCGTCCAGGTTTCAGGCAGCTCCACGCCCAGCTCGCTCAGCACATCCTGACGATAGATCATGACGGTGAAGTCCATCGTCTCCGGCAGCGCGTAGACGCCGCCCTGATAGGTATAGGGCACCAGGCTCGAGGCGAAGAACTGGCTGGCCACCTCCCCGAAATCCTCAAACTGCGTCAGATCCACCACCGCCTCGCGGAAGGCGAACTCGCCGGGCAGATTGTAGTCCACGGAGAGCGCCACATCCGGCGCGGTACCGGAGGTCACGCTGAGCAGGATCGTATTGACCGAGCCGGTCGCCAGCTGTCCGGAGGGCAGCACATGCAGATTGACCACGATGCCCGTCCTGGGGGTGAAGTCCTCGTCCGCCAGCTCCTTGAGGATCTCTCCCCATTCGGTGCCGCGCCCGATCCACACATCCAGCACAACCCTTTCGCCCGCCGTGCCGTCCTCCTCGTCCACAATCAGGCCAACGGAGTCGTAGTCCTTGGTGAAGGAGGCAAAGAAGTTCTCCGCCGTCACGCCCATGCGCTGGAGGAAATTGGACGTTTCAATCTCCACCTTCGCCTCCGGGGCATGGACAACGATATAATCCACCGCCAGCGGGCACTTCTCGATGGAGGAAATGTAGGTGCCCAGGTTCGTCTGCGCGTTGTCCATGTCCGACAGCGCCCGGGGAATGCGGTCCACATCCTCCGCAAAGAAGTTCAGCTGATCGATGATCTGGCGATAGTTGTTCTCCATCGACGTGGTCCTGTTGGAGATGGAGGCAAGCAGGTCCGCGCTTTCCTGCAATCGGCCCGCCAGATAGAGGAGCTGCCCGGAAAGCTCCGGCATGGTGCGGTAGAGGTCGTATTCATAGTTGTAGTCCGGCTCGGTGCCGGTGATCTTGACAATCTCCCGCTGCACCTCGCTCAGATAAGCGGTATCCTTCTCCGTGCGGTTCATGATCTCGCCGATCGGGCCCAGCTTCACCGTCATCGTGAGGCTGTGCACGCCCTTCGTCAGGTAGAACAGGAACGGCGTCCCGTCCGCGCCATGCAGCGTTTCGGCATACCACCTGTCATTGTAGGGGAAGGCATAGAGCCGGAGCTCGTCAAAGGGGATCTCGCCGTCCAGCTGAATCTGACGATAGGAGGGCATGCCCGCATCATTGTTCTGCAGCACCTTCAGGGTGATGGCATACAGGCCGTCCTCCGGCACCTCAAAATCCCAGGACACCGCCGCGTTGCCCAGCCGCCAGCGCCAGCCGCCCACCACGTTCAGCACGCGGTTTGCGCCGGAGCGCGGTTCCGTTTTGGGATCGGAATCGGATTCCCGGCGGATGACGTTCTCGCTGCGCCACACGCTGTTTTCCGCCTGGAGCTTCACCTGCACGTTCTTGCTCACGGGGGCGTATCCACCCGCTGCATACGCCGCCGCGACCTCCGCGTAGGCAGGATAAACGCGGGGCGAAACAAAGGCCACCGTTCCCAGCGTCACGGGCTGATCGACATACTGCAGGCAAATCTCATGCTCCCCGGCCGTCAGGCAGAACAGCAGCGGATCCACATACACGCCCTGACCGTCCCCGACGCGAACCGTCTGCCACAGGCGAATCTCCTTCTGGCGCGGCCACACCTCGTCGTCAATGGAATTCACACGCCCGATTTCCTCCGCGTTCTCCTCAAAGCGGCGGTACAGGCAAAGGTTGTTGGCCTCCTCATAGGGAACCGCGCCGTCGATCATCAGCCGCCGCTGAACCTTGGCCTCGTTGCCGTCCTGGGCGAAATAGGTGATCTCAAGCTCATACAGCCCGGTCACAGGCACCTGGATCCGCCATGTCACCGCGCTGTCGCCCTCGCCCAGCACGATGGCCTGGGCAGCGCCCGACACATCCTGCTGCAACGACGCATCTCCCGTCAGCACAGCCGCGGAAGGCAGCAGCTCTACGCGCGTTCCCTCCGGCACGGCGGAATACGCCTGATACGCCGCCAGGGCTTCTTCATATCCCATGACCGTCTCATCGGTGAAGGAAAAGAAGTCCGACCAGTCCTCCGCCATCGCCGGCAGAGTCAGCCAACACAGGGTCAGCAGCAGGGCAGCCAGTATGCCGCGTCTCACTCAGAACGCCTCCCTTGCGGCACATTGCTTGCCGCATTGATTTTCGTTTTGCCTGATGCAGCATTCTATCACGTGACGGCAGGCCGCAGCAATCTTCAAAATGCTCGATTCATGTGGTATCAGGTCTCCAGATTTCCAGATACGCCATTCCTCGCGCTAAAATAATGTAGATCACGCCCTCTGCAATATGCAATTCCTGCGTTTTTTGGTCATCTCTTGAACAAATCGTACATTTATGATAGAATACGGACATTGGTTCACGCTGAATGGAGGAAGGCATTGATGTTCAGGCGGCACTCCAAGACATACTACAAATATTTGCTGTCCTATGTCTCCGTGCTGGTGACGGCGCTTCTTGCCCTGCTGATTTTTGCACAGGCCTTCTTCATCACCGAGGTCCGCAGCAGCCTGGAGGAGGCGCACCGTTCCCGATTGCGCCGGACGATGCACGAGCTGGACAGCGATATCTACCAGATCTTCACCATGGATTACCAGATCTCATCCGCAAACGAGAATTTCTTTTCCTATTATTTGGAGGACCCCAGCCCGCTGCGTGACCTGCGCATCGTCAACGAGTTCAAAAACCTGCTGGCGCCGTCCTCGCTGATCGCCGAAATCGCGCTGGTGGATGCGAATTCCGACCAGGTCTACACCTCCACCGCCGTATACGCCAAGCAGATGTTCTTAAGCAGCCTTTTCACCTTTGACGGCTGGGAAGACCCCATGAGCGACCTGACGCGCCTGAACGGGCGGATGGTGCGGCCCGTGTCCCGCAACAACGGCTCGGAGCGGTACATCGCCTTCATCAACGCGCCCACGGTCTTTTCCCGCCTGCAGAACACGGTGCTGATGTTCTTTGTCCGGGAGGAATACTTCCTGTCCAAGCTGTCTCCGTCGGATATGCCCAATCAGCAGGGCGTCATTCTGGACAGCGCGGGCCAGCCGATCCTTTCCTCCTTTCCGCTGACGGAGGACCTTTCCGGCTGCGGCGGCGCGCTGCGCTGTAACGGTCAGAAGTACCTTGTCTATCAGGAATCCTCCTCGGTGATGGACTGGACCTGCTATTTCCTGCTGCCCGCAGGCGAAACCCTCGCGCCGCTCTACCGCGCCCAGGTGACGCTGTCCGTCTTTCTGCTGGCGGTTCTGGCGGCAGGCGCCCTGGTCATTTATTACGCCATGAAGCTGAACTACCGCCCCATCCGGGAGCTGACCGAATCGCTGGGGCGCTCGGGCACGGACGATCTGGAATCCCTGAAGGACGCCATCAGCTCGCTCTCCGCGCAGAACGAGCGCATGCACGCCCAGCTCATGTCCTCCCCAGACGGACAGGCGCTGAAGGATTCCCTGCTGTTCTCGCTGCTCAAAGGCAAGTTCGGCTCCTTTGAGGCATACAACCGCGAAGCCGCTCCGCTGGGCATGGCCTTCACCAGGCCCTGCTATCAGGTGCTGATGCTGCGCCTGTTCGATCAGGAAGCCGAGCTGCCCCGGCAGACCCTCAGCAGCATCTTCACCGAATGCCTGGGGGATGATTTCTCCTGGCAATTCCGCGAGCTGTTCGAGCATTCGATGTTCGTGTGCCTGGTGGGCATGGAGGAAGGGGCGGAGAAGGCGCTGAACGAGCGCTGTCTGCGCCTTCTGGACGTATGCGCCGAGACCCACGGGCTGACCTTCTCCATCGGCATCTCCGGCTGCTATCGGGAGATTGAACGCCTGTCCACCGCCTGCTTCGAGGCGACGCAGGCCGTCCGGGAGCACTTCATCCGCGGCCGCCACCAGCTGATCCGCTACAGCGAGCTGACCCGGACGCTCACCGCGCAAACCGACTATCTGACCGAGCTGTCGGCGATGGCCGGTCAGACGCCGCAGCAGCAGATGCAGACCGTCCGCCGCTTTGTCGAGCGCCTGAAGGCGGACAGGGTGCCTGCGCTGCTCGCCAAAAGCTACTGCAATTCCGCCGTGCAGGTGCTTCTCTCCAGCGTATCGCGCCCGGTCAACATGGAGGATCTTTTCACCATCACCTATCTGCGCACAGCCGATGACTACCTTGCCTTCATGCTCCACATGCTGGACACGGCGCCGGAGGCGCTCCCCACGGCCGACAGCACGCCCGAGGCCCCCCTCCCGGAGCTGCTCGCCCGCATTTACGCCTGCATTGCGGAAAGCTACGACGACTGCTCCTTCTCCATTCAGGATACGGCGGAGAAGCTGAATCTGTCCGCCAGCTACCTGAGCCAGTATTTCAAGCAGCAAACCGGCGAAACGCTCACGGGCTATGTCGCCGGCCTCCGCATCCGGAAGGCACAGTCCCTCCTGGAGACAACCACCATGCCCCTGCAGATGGTTTCCGAATCCGTCGGCTACTACAACCTGAATTCCTTCATCCGCCGCTTCAAGCAGATCACCGGCATGACGCCCGGCGAGTACCGGAAATGCCATTGATGACAAGGCAGGAAAACCGCCCGCACAGCGCGAAACAGTACAGCAACGGGCTAAGAGCCCATCCTAAAGGAGAAGCATATGTCACACAAGCAGCTTTTGAACCTTGACTGGCGTTTTCATCCGGGCGATGAACCCGGCGCTGATTTCATGGGCTATGACGACCATGCCTGGCGCACGGTCACATTGCCCCACGACTGGTCGGTGGAGCACCCCTTCGACCGCCGGAACGCCTCCGGCACCGGCTATCTGCCCGGCGGCACCGCCTGGTACCGCAGACATTTCACCCTGCCGGAGGATGTGACCGGAAAGCGCGTGCGCATCACCTTCGGCGGCGTGTACAAGCATGCCCGGGTCTGGATCAACAGCAACTACCTTGGCGGACGCGCCTACGGCTATTCCACCTTCACCTTCGATATCAGCGCCTTCGTGCGTCCGGGCGAGAACGTGATCTGCGTCCGCGTGGAGCATGAGGAGGTCGCGGATTCCCGCTGGTTCACCGGCAGCGGCATCTACCGCGATGTGCAGCTGGAAATCAGCGACATGCGCTGCTTTGCCGCCGACGGCCTGTTCGTCACCACCAAAGAGGTCGCGAAGGACGGTACTGCGCTCCTTTCCGTGCGGTACGAAACGCTGGGCGGCACGGGCGCAGCCTTCGATGTGGAGGACAGGGACGGGCGTGTCGTAGCCACCAACGGCACGCAGGGCGAGCGCGGCGAATGCCTGCTGACCGTTCCGGCGGCGCATCTGTGGTCGGTGGACGAGCCGTACCTGTACACGCTGCGCTGCGGCGTGCTGGACGGGGAGCGCATCACCGATGAAACCGCGCTGCGCTTCGGCATCCGCACCATCCGCTTTGACGCGGACACGGGCTTCTATCTCAACGGCGTGAGCATGAAGCTCAAGGGCTTCTGCGTTCACCACGACGGCGGCTGTCTGGGCGCGGCGGTGCCCAAGGCCGTTTGGGAGCGCCGCCTGCGGAAGCTCAAGGCCATGGGGGCAAACGCCCTGCGCACCTCCCACAATCCGCCCGACCCGCTGCTGCTCGACCTGTGCGATGAGCTGGGCCTGCTGGTGCAGGACGAGGCCTTCGATGAATGGGAGGGCACGAAGAACAAGTGGTGGCAGGGCCACAACGTGTATCCGCCCAAGCGCTATGGCTATGCGGAGGATTTCCCCATGTGGCACAGGGCCGATCTGGAGGGCATGGTGAAGCGCGACCGCAATCATCCGTCCATCATCATGTGGTCCATCGGCAATGAGATCGACTACCCCAACGACCCCTATGTCACGCCGCTGTTCCACGAGGTGCTGGGCAACAACGATGCCAACAAGCCCGCCGCTGAGCGCATGTACGACGTCCGCAAGCCCGATGCGGGCCGTCTTGCCGTCATCGCCCGGGAGCTGGTAGACATCGTGCACGCGGTGGATACCACCCGTCCCGTCACCAGCGCCCTTTCCTTCCCGGAGCTCTCCACCCGGACGGGCTACGCCGATGCGCTGGACATCTCCGGCTACAACTACAAGGAGCAGTTCTACGAGGAGGATCACCGGCGCTTCCCGGGCCGGGTCATCTACGGCAGCGAGAACGGGCACAGCGGCAGGGCGTGGCAGGCCGTGAAGGACAACGACTACATCTGCGGTCAGTTCCTGTGGACGGGCGTGGATTTCCTCGGCGAATGCCTCGGCTGGCCGGTGCGCATCTCCCAGGCGGGGCTGCTTGATCTGGCGGGCTATGAGAAGCCGCTGTACTACATGCGCAAGGCCTTCTGGACGAAGGAGCCCTTCGTGAAGCTCAGCGTGGAGCCCGACCGCGGTCAGAAAGGGCACGGGGTCTGGGGGGAGCGCTTCTGCTGGCACGGCGAACCCGGACAGCGGATGTACGTCTCCGTCGCCACCAATCAGCCGGAATGCGAGCTGTTCCTGAACGGCGAATCCCTCGGCAAAAAGGCGGTCACCCTCGACACCGAATGCCGCGCGACATGGGAGGTGCCCTATGCGGACGGCGAGCTGAAGGCCGTGGTCGAGGGCGCGGAGGATTGCCTGACCTCCACCGGGGCGGCGTCGCGGATCCTGCTCAGGGCGGACAAGCTGGACCTGAAGCCCGACGGGCAGGATATCGTCCAGATCGAGGTGGCGCTGCTGGACGAAGCAGGCCATGTCACCGCCGCCCATGACGAGGACATCCACTGGCAGCTGACCGGCGACGCAACCATCCTCGGCATCGAGAACGGTCATCCTGCCGACCTGACGCCCTATGCGGAGAAGCACCGCAGAACGAAGGACGGGCGCGCCATCGTCTATGTCCGCGCCGGCACCATGCCCTGCCCGGTGACGCTGTACGCGTTCACCCGAAGCGGCCTGCGGAGCATGATCGTGCTGGAGCAGGAATAATCACACAAAACGGACAGCCTTCCATGCCCATCAGGGAACATGAGGCTGTCCGTTTGTGGCTTCGCGGAATCATCGTCTGCGGACGCGACCAAAGGGCTTTCCGGTCGCCCTTTGGAATCCTTCGGGCCGTTTTGCGGGTATGCTGTCTTGAAGCCTCGCATGATACTGAATACCTATGCAGCCATAAAAAGAGCAGCGTCCCTCGCGCGGGGGACGCTGCTTTCAGAATTACATGACCACAGTGATCCGGCAATCGTCGGTGAGCACCGCATCGGTCAGCACGCCGCTGACCTCCCGGCCGTTGACGAGCACCTTCTGCACGCCGCCCTCATGGTGGGCGCTGTTGTCCACGGTGATGTGCAGGCGCTTGCCGCGGAAGGTCTTGTCCATGGTGAAGCCGTCCCACGCTGCGGGGATAGCCGGACTGATGACCAGGCCGTCGGGCGTGGGGCGCAGGCCCAGAATGCCCTCGACGCAGCCCACCATCACGGTGGAAGCGGTACCGGTCAGCCAGTGCACGTGGCTGCGGCCGGGCTGGGGAGATTCATGGCCCTCGATGAACTGACCGTGCACATAGGGCTCGATCTCGCGCAGCTCCGCGCGATCATTGTAGGCCGCCGGGCAGGACTCGGTGAAGTACTCAAACGCGCGTCCGCCATGACCCAGCAGGGCTTCCGCCAGAATCGCCCAGCCCTGGGGCTGGCAGAAGATGCCGCCGTTCTCCTTGGTGGTGGGGTTGAAGAGCAGCATGTTCGCGCCGTCGAAGGCGTGCTCCTTGTAGCACGGGCCCATGATCTCGACGCCCCAGGGGGTGTTCAGCAGCTCATAGACGCTCTGCATGGACTTCTCGGCCTGCTCGGGCGTAGCCAGACGGCTGATGACTGCCCAGCACTGGGGATTCATCCACATGGAGGCTTCGGGATCATTCTTGGAGCCGATGATCGCGCCCGCCTCGGAATAGCCGCGGCGGAAGCGGTCGTCCTCCCAGAAATGCTCGTTGATGAGCCGCTTCTGCGTCTCACCCACGCCGCGCAGGTACTTGCGGTACTCGGCGTTTTCGGGGGTATCGGGCATCAGCTCATCCAGCACGACGGTGGCGTAGTACAGCTGCATCGCCACAAAGGAGCTTTCGCCCGCCGCGCCCAGGCGCAGGCAGTCGTTCCAGTCGGCATGCAGACCGGCGGGCATCCCGTGCGCGCCCAGATGGTTCATGGAGAAGTCGATGGCGCGCTTGAGGTGCTCCAGCACGGTGTCCTCGCCATGGGTGGCGTAGGGCACGACCTCGTTCAGGAAGTCCTTGTCGCCGGTCTCGGCGATATACTTGTACACGGTCGGGAACAGCCACAGGGCGTCATCGGCGCGGTAGTGGGGATGGCCGGTGGCGCGGACATAGCTGTCGTCCTCGGGGGAATCCTCGTGACCGGGGTTATGGGTGAACTTCACCAGCGGCAGACCGCCGCCGTGATGCACCTGCGCGGACAGCATGTGCACCAGGCGCTCCTTGGCCATCGCGGGGTCGAGGTGGATGATGCCCTGGATGTCCTGCACGGTATCGCGGTAGCCCAGACCGTTGCGCTGACCGCAGTACACGAGGCTGGCCGCGCGGCTCCACACGAAGGTGGTGAAGCACTGGAACGCGTTCCAGGTGTTGATCATGGTGTTGAAGTTCGCATCGGGGGTATTGACCGTCAGCCCGGAGAGCTTGCCGTGCCAGTAGGCGATCAGCTCCGCCAGCTCGGCGTTGACGACCTTCTCGGTGTCGGCATAGCGGTCGATGATGGGACGGGCGGCAGAGGGTGCCTTCTGCATGAGGAGGAAGGCAATGGTTCTGGTTTCGCCGGGCTCCAGCACCAGCTGGGTATGCAGCGCGCCGCAGGGGTTGCCGTTGAAGTTGAGGACATTGCCCAGATCGCCGCTCACGACGGCCTGCGGCTTGCTGAAGCGGTTGATGCCCAGGAACCTCTCGCGGCGTCCGCAGTAGCTCTTCACCGGCGCGCCGGCCAGCGCAAACACGCGCTCGCGCCAGTTCTCCTTCTGCTCGTTCACGCCGCAGAACTGGTTGATGTGCTCCACGATGCAGTCGCCGTGGAAGGTGGTGGTGGTGATGAACTGGGTGTACTGGAGGTTGACCAGGTCCTGCTCGTAGTTGCTCTCGGTGGTCAGCTCGCAGTAGGACATGGCGGAGATGGTGCGCCGCCTGTCGGAGGTGTTCGTCACCTTCACGCGCCAGACCTCGTGGGTGGCGCCCATGGGCACATAGTACAGCACGGCGGACCTGATGCCCCTGTACTCGCTCTCGATCTCCGTATAGGAGGTGCCGTGACGGGTGATGGTGCGGTATTCATCCAGCGGCTTCTCCACAGGCCGCCAGGACGCGGACCAGAAATCGCCGTCCTCATCGTCCCGCAGGTAGACATAGCGGCCGGGCTCGTCAAACTGGTTGAAGGAGTAGCGCAGAATGCGGCCTGCCGCGCCGGACTTGACGAAGGAATAGCCGCCTGCGTTCTGGGTCACAATCGCCCCGTACTCGGGGCTGCCCAGATAGTTCGCCCAGGCCATGGGGGTACGCGGATCGGTGATGACGTACTCACGCGCCGCATCATTGAAATAACCATACTGCATGGTTGATTTCCTCCTTGCGTTTTTCGTGTCGGGGCTGTATGGTGAAGCTGCTTTGCTGCGCACTTCACGAAAACGTTTTCGAGGGCGCACGTCCGCGCGTGCCGCAAACGTTTTTCCTCTGCTTTGCATTGTAGCATAAGTTACGGAACATTTCAATGCGTTTACAAAGGCTTACAGAGAACATTTTTCAGGCTGAACAGCGCATGAACCGTTCCTGCGGCGGATGGGAGATCAGGCGTGAAAAGTTGCTTGGACCGGTGCGGCTTCCTTGGGGCTGTTTGAGCTGTTTGAGGGATTCGCCATCCGGCGAATCCCTCAAAGGTGCAGGGCGGGTTGGAGGCTTCGCCTCCTGTGCTCTCTTTTTGGGGCAGGTGGGACATGCGGCTTGCCTCCGGCGGGGAGGGCTTCCGCAGCCCTCCACCTGCGCCAGGGGCTTCACCCCTGGACCCGTTTTGCGATGCGGCTCGTCCGCTTTCCTCTCAGTTGGCTCCGCATGAAACATAATCGTCGAGTCGGATCATCTGTCCGCCGCGCAGGCGCGATTCCTCCGCTGCCAGCGCGACATAGTGACTCTCCACGCTCCTGTCAATCGTCGTCAGCGCCGCGGACATGCCCTTGCCCTCCAGCAGATCCAGATAATCCGCCACCATCCTCGCGTCGCCGCCGCCATGCCCGGAGAAATCGCTCGTCAGCTTCCTGACGTCAATCTCCTCCGCCGCCTTTGCGCCAACCTGCCCGAACGCCTGCACGCGGATCACATTGCGCTCCATATCCGCCCAGATTTCGCCCGCCGTGCCGCAGATGCGCATACACCGTCCGCCCGTAGCCGTGAAGGCCGTCATCGTGAACGCGACCGTCACGTCGTCCTCCAGCTGCAGGCTGACCACCTGATGATCCACCACATCGTTGTTCATCCGGTACACGCAGCGTCCGTAGTCGCACCCGGCCTCGTTCTCCCCGGCATCCAGCGCGGCCAGGATCCTTTCCTCGGTGGGCTCGGGCGCAACCACGTTGACCGGCCAGCTGTCGCCGTTCCTCCGGTACATGCCAAGGTAGTAGCGCCGGGCGTTGTACGGGCAGGTATCCGCATGCGGGCAGTCGTCTCCGCAGCGCTCTGCGGCGCCCTCGGGCATGTTCTCCGCCGTGAAATGGGTCAGATGGCCGAAGGAGGTCACGCGCTCGCAGCGCTTGCCCGTCAGATAGAGGATCATGTCCATATCATGGCAGCACTTGGCGAGGATCATCGGCGTGGTGTCCGCCGCGACGTGCCAGTTGCCGCGCACGAAGGAATGGGCCTGATGCCAGTAAGCCACGCGCTCGATGGCCTCGATATTCATGACATTGCCGACGCGGCCTTCCTCAAGGAGCCTGCGAAGCGTCTGGTAGAACACGGTGTAGCGCAGCACATGGCAGACGATGACGTGCAGCCGCTTCTCCTGCGCCAGCTCCGCGATATGGCGGCATTCCCGAACGCTGCGGGCGGCAGGCTTTTCCAGCAGCAGGTGATAGCCCAGCGTCAGCGCGTCGATGGCGGGCTGATAATGCAGATGATCGGGCGTGCAGATGAACAGCACATCCGCCAGCTTCGGCTGACGGAGCAGGCTTTCCACGCTGTCAAAGCACCTGTCCGCCGGCAGGTGATAGCGCTCCGCCGCCACAGCCACCCGGTCGGGACGGATATCCGCCACGGCGACAAGCTCCGCCCGGTCAGGGTGACGCTCCAGGCAGCGGGCGTAGGTATCCAGGCCACGGGAGCCCAGGCCCGCGATCGCCACAGTGATTTTTTTCCTCATGAGAATACGGCGCCTCCTGTACGTTGTTTCCGATGGATGGGATTCGCCGCAAACCGCCGATTCCCTGCTGTCCGGATATAAAAAAGGAAGGCACACGGCTGCAAGGTTGTTTTGCAGGGAAAAGTATGCTATCATGAGCACAGCACAAGCCAGGAGGATGCTCATGAACATCAGGGTTGCCCCGATGGAGGGCATGACGGGCGCGGTTTTCCGACGGGTACATCATCGGCATTTTGGCGGCGTTTCCCGATACTACATCCCCTTTATCACGCCGTCCGTCCACCGCGTTTTCACCACCCGGGATCTGCGGGACATCGCCCCGGCCGGCAACGCAGGCATCCCGGTCATTCCCCAGCTCCTGACCCGGGATCCGGAGCTGTTCCTGTGGGCGGCGCGGGAGCTGGCGCAGCTGGGCTATGACGAGGTGAACCTCAACACCGGCTGCCCCTCCGGCACGGTGACCGCCAAGGGGCGCGGCGCGGGGATGCTGCGCGATCCGGATGCGCTGCGCGCCTTCCTCGACGCGGTGCTTCCCGCCTCCCCGCTGCCGGTTTCCATCAAGACGCGCATCGGTTTTGCATCGCCGGAGGAATGGCCCGCGCTCCTTTCCCTCCTGAAACAGTACCCCCTGAAGGAGCTGGTCATTCACCCCCGCACCCGGAACGAGTTCTACAGGGGCGAGGTGCACATGGACTGCTTTGACGCGGCGGTGCGCTGCGGCATTCCGCTGGTTTTCAACGGGAACCTGTTCACCCGCGGGGACTGCGAGGCCGTCGAAGCGCGCCACCCCGGAACGCCGCTGATGATCGGGCGCGGCCTGCTGGCAAACCCCGCCCTGTCCCGGGAGCTCCGGGGCGGCTGCCGGGCGACGGCGGATGAGCTGCGCGCCTACCACGATGCGCTCTATGACGCCTATCTGCGCGAATACCCCGCCGAGCAAGCGCACAGCCGGATGCGGGAGCACATGAAGTACCTCGCCTGCTCCTTTGAGAACCCGGACAAGGCGCTCAAGGCCATCCGCAAATCCTCTCCCCATACCTACCCCGCTGCGGTCGCGCAGCTGTTTTCGCTGCCCCTGTCGGATACGCCCCGGTACGAGGCCGCACTCTTCGGGCAGTGACCCGGCGGGCCTCTCCGCATCCCGCGGTAACGACCATCTCAGGGCGGCCTCATTCAAAATACCGGATTGTGCAACGCTTCAGGCGATGTTGGACATCGGAAAGCCCTTTGGTCGCGCCCGCAGGCGCGAAACACCTTCTGCGGCAGGAGTGTTTCGCTTCTGCGGAAGCGAGGAGGGGGCTTTCCGATCGCCCCCTCCACCCCTTCGGTTGCATCCCTGTCTGTTTTCGGTTTGGATGAGGTCGCCCTGCGGTCATGTAGAAAACAGTAGACTTCCCGCCCATCATGTGGTATAATCTTCATGATTGACGGTACGATGGAAGCAAGCTGTATCATGCGCTATTTGCTGCAGTCCGGGGAAGCGTTGCGCGCCTTCGGATGTATTTCCCATATCCGATCAGGCAGAGTGCGGAACCGCTTGCCCGCATCCAGCTTGGTTTTCCCGCCATCACTCACGATACGCCCGTTTTGCAACGGTTTTGCGGATCACAAAAACCCCGGTCATCCCGAACACACTTTGAAATTGGAGGACATCTCAATGGAAAAACGAGGATTGACAGCCGAACAGGTTGAGCAAAGTCGCAAGGAACACGGCAGCAATGTCCTGACGCAGATTCCGCCGGACCCGCTGTGGAAGAAGATTCTTGAAGGCTTCAAGGATCCCATGATCATGATCCTGCTCGTCGCGCTGGTCATTCAGATTGTGCTTGTCATTCTGGAGAAAGCCGAGTGGTACGAGCCCGTCGGCGTTCTGATCGCCATCATGATCGCCAACGGCGTTTCCTCCGTCAGCGAAAGCCAGCAGGAGGGCAAGGCCTCCGCGCTGAAGGCCGAGGAGGAAGCCAAGGAGATGGCGAAGGTCATCCGCGACGGCAAGCTGGTGGAGATTCACGTCAGCGAAGTCGTCGTTGGCGACATCGTTTACCTGCAGGCCGGCGACAAGATCGCCGCGGACGGCGAAATCATCGTCGGCAGCGTCAAGGTTGACCAGGCCTCGCTCAACGGCGAAACCGAGGAGGCCCTGAAGACCGTCAACGCCGACGGCGCCGCCTATGACGTGAAGGATCTGCTGAACACCTGCTACGCCTATCGCGGAACCGTCGTCTGCGGCGGCGAGGCCTACATGGAAGTGAAGGTCGTCGGCGACAGAACACTCTTTGGCGAGCTTGCGCTGGAGGTTCAGGAGGACACCCGCGAAACGCCTCTGCAGGTCAAGCTCAGCAAGCTGGCCAAGCAGATTTCCACCTTTGGCTACATCGGCGCCATCGCTATCGTGATCGGCGTCTTTGCCCAGGCATTGATTTCCCGCAACATTCCTGCCGACTTCTATGGCTGGCTGAGCCTCAGCATCGAGGCCATCACCGTAGCCGTGACCATCATCGTGTGCGCGGTGCCCGAGGGCCTGCCCATGCTGACCAGCATCCTGCTGAGCTACCAGAGCCTGCGCATGGCCAAGGACAACGTTCTGGTGCGCAAGATCAACGGTCTGGAAACCGCCGGTTCCCTGTCCATCCTTTTCTCCGATAAGACCGGCACCATCACCGAGGGCCGCCTGAGCGTCACCGAGGTGGCAACCGGCAATGTCCGTCAGTTCAACGCCATCAAGGAGCTCCCGCTCACCCTGCGGGAGGACGTCATCGTCGGCATCGGCCTGAACAACTCCTCCTCCTACTCCGACGGTCACATCATCGGCGGCAACTCCACCGACCGCGCGCTGATGGCCTTCCTGGCTGACAACAACGCGACCAACGCCATCGCCCGGGAGGATGTCTCCAACTTCAACGCCTTCGATTCCGCGAAGAAGTACTCCACCGTCACCATCACCCACGGCGACAAGGTGCTCACCTACATCAAGGGTGCGCCGGAGAAGATCGTGCCCCGCTGCACCGCCTATATCGACGAGAACGGCAACGAGAAGCCCCTGACCGAAAGCAATTACCTCACCGCCTACATGAACAAGCAGGCCGGACGTTCCATGCGCCTGCTGGCTGTGGCCAAGTGCGCCGGTTCGGATGCGGACGGCGACAGCCTGACGCTGGTCTGCGTGCTGTCCATCCGCGACAACGTCCGCAAGGAAGCCATCGACGCCATCCATGAGGTGCAGGAAGCCGGCGTGCAGGTGGTGATGGTCACCGGTGACCGCAAGGAAACCGCCGTTGCCATCGCCAAGGAAGCCGGTCTGCTGAAGGAGAATTCCGACGTGGCGCTGACCAGCGCCGAAATGGCGGAGCTGTCCGACGAGGAGCTGAAGAAGGTTCTGCCGAATCTGCGCGTCGTTTCCCGCGCGCTGCCCACCGACAAGAGCCGTCTGGTACGCTGCGCGCAGGAGCTGAACCTCGTTGTGGGCATGACCGGCGACGGCGTCAACGACTCTCCCGCCCTGAAGAAGGCGGACGTCGGCTTCGCCATGGGCTCCGGCACGGAGGTCGCCAAGGAAGCCGGCGACATCACCATCCTTGACGACAACTTCCTCTCCATCGAAAAGGCCATCCTGTATGGCCGCACCATGTTCAAGTCCATCCGCAAGTTCCTGATCTTCCAGCTGACCGTCAACGTCGCGGCGGTGCTGACCTGCTTCCTCGCCCCGCTGTTCGGCGAGCATGAGATTCTGACGGTCATCCAGCTGCTCTTCGTCAACCTGGCCATGGATACCCTGGCGGCCATCGCCTTCGGCAGCGAGCCCGCGCTGAAGGAATACATGAAGGAAAAGCCGGTGGCCCGCAACGAATCCATCGTCACCCGGAGGATGATGACCGAAATCATCATCAGCGCCCTCTACATCACCGCGGTCTGCCTGTGCATCCGCTTCGTCCCCGCCATCCAGAGCCTGCTGGGCGCTGTGAAGGAGGGCGTGCTGGATACGGTTCTGCTGAACTCCGCCGTGTTCGCCACCTTCATGATGGCCATCACCTTCAACGGCTTCAACGCGCGCACCTCCCATGTGAATGTGTTTGAGCATCTGGGCCGGAACAGGAACTTCATCCTGGTCATGGGCGCCATCTTCGTGATTCAGTTCATCTTCGTCACCTTCGGCGGCGAGGTGCTGAGCGTGGAAGCCCTGCCCGCCGTCACCTGGCTGATCTGCCTGGCTATCGCCTTCCTGATTATCCCGATCGACATGATCCGCAAGGCCATCACCCGCTCATAATCCCGTTATTCCCATCAACACAACAAGGAGGTAAACACTGTGGCTGTCAATCTGAGAAAGGGTCAGAAGGTTGACCTGACCAAGGGCAATCCCGGTCTGAGCAGGATCACCGTCGGCCTGGGCTGGGATGTCAACCGCTATGACGGCGACTACGACTTTGACCTGGACGCTTCCGCCTTCATGCTGGGCGCCAACGGCAAGGTCACGCAGGATGCGGACTTCGTGTTCTACAGCAACGCGACCGATCCCTCCGGCGCCGTCCGCTATGGCGGCGACAACAAGACCGGCGAGGGCGAAGGCGACGACGAGCAGATCTCCGTGAATCTGCAAGCCGTCCCGGCGAACATCGAGAAGATCGCTTTCACCGTCACCATCTACGATGGCGCTGAACGCCGGCAGAACTTCGGTCAGGTGAGCAACGCCTACGTCCGCATCCTGGATGACGCAACCGGCGCCGAGCTCGTCCGCTATGACCTGGAGGAGGACTTCTCCATCGAGACCGCCGTGGTGGTGGGTGAAATCTACCGCCATAACGGCGAATGGAAATTCAATGCCATCGGCAGCGGCTTCCAGGGAGGTCTGGAAGCGCTGTGCGTGAATTTCGGCGTGAACGTCTGAACAAAAGGAGGATATTCAAATGTCAGTCAGCTTGCAGAAGGGCCAGAAAATCAGCCTGACCAAGGGCGGCACCGGTCTGAAGAAAATCATGGTTGGCCTGGGCTGGGACGAGGCGCAGGCCCGCGCCACCGGTCTCCGGGCGCTGTTTGCTGCCAAGCCCGCGGATATTGACTGCGATGCTTCCGTGATCCTCTGTGGGGCGGATGGCAAGGTTGTGAGCAACTCCGCCAAGGAATGCTGCGTCTATTTCGGCAACCTGCGGCACGCCAGCGGCGCCATCGTCCATCACGGCGATAACCTCACCGGCAGCGGCGAGGGCGACGATGAACAGATCTCGGTCGATCTCTCCCTGATTCCCGGCAATATCCAGAAGCTGGTTTTCGTCGTCAACATCTATGACGCCAACGTGCGTCATCAGGATTTCGGCATGATCCGCAACGCCTTCATCCGCATTGTGGACATGGCCAACCGCACCGAGCTGTGCAAGTACAACCTGACGGACAACTACGCCGGCATGACGGGCCTGGTCGTCGGCGAGATCTACCGCCATGACGGCGAATGGAAGTTCAACGCCGTCGGGCAGGGCGTGGCCAATGCCAGCCGCCTGGACAGCCTCATCAATCTGTACCGCTGATACAAATATACGGGGAGGAACGAATTATGGCGATCAATCTTTCCAAGGGACAGCGCGTCAGCCTTGACAAGGGCATGAAGCTCGCGCTGGTCGGTCTGGGCTGGGATACCAACCAGTATGACGGCTCCGCCGATTTCGACCTGGACGCTTCCGCCTTCATGCTGGGCGCAAACGGCAAGGTCCGCAAGGATGAGGACTTCATCTTCTACGGCAATCTGCAGAGTGCCGACGGCGCTGTGACCCACACCGGCGATAACCTGACCGGCGAGGGCAGCGGCGATGACGAGACGCTGCTCATCGACTTCAGCAAGGTTCCGGCAGACGTCGAGAAGATTGCCATCACCGTGACGATCTACGAGGCGCCGGAGCGCGGCCAGAATTTCGGTCAGGTTTCCAACGCCTATGTGCGTGTTGCCCGCCGCAGCAGCGATTCGGACACCGTGGGCATCGAGGAGCTGCGCTACGATCTGGGCGAGGACTTCTCCATCGAGACCGCGCTGGTTGTCTGCGAGTTCTATCGCAACGCCGGCGCCTGGAAGTTCAATGCGGTCGGCGCCGGCTATCAGGGCGGTCTGTACGCCCTGTGCAAGGCCTACGGCGTGAATGTCTGACGGTTTGGGGGGGAGGAAACATGCTTTTGTGTTTCCTCCTCCGCATCTATTTTTCAATTCACCCCTGCTGCCGGAGAGAACAGAGGTGAATTGAGGAATAGAGCTTGGGAGGAAAAGAGCCATGAAGCCAAAGAAGCAATTCCGAATCAGTTTCAATGCCCCGGCTGTGCTGACCTTCGCGTTGATCTGCCTGCTCGCGCAGGTGCTGAACATGCTGACCCATGGCGGCAGCAATACCGTCCTGTTCAGCGTGCATCGCTCCTCCTTTCTGGATCCTCTGGCCTATGTGCGCTGCATCACCCATGTCTTCGGCCATGCCGACTGGGATCACCTGCTGGGCAACATGATGTACCTCCTGATCCTCGGCCCCATGCTGGAGGAAAAATACGGCACCTCCAACATCGTTTTTGTCATGCTTGCCACCGCTCTGGTCACAGGCATCACCAGTCTGATTTTCTTGCCCGCAGATACTCTCTGCGGAGCCAGCGGCGTCGTATTCGCCTTCATCCTTCTGGCCTCCATCACGACCACGCAGGATGACGCCATCCCTGTGACCTTCATCCTTGTCGCCCTCCTGTATCTCGGGCAGCAGCTGTACAGCTGCTTTACCTCCTCCAGCAATATCTCCTACATGGCCCATATCGTCGGAGGCATCATCGGTTCCGTTCTTGGCTTTGTGATGGAAAAGAACAATATGAGTCGTTACAGGAGAGGTCGCCATGTTTAAGAGAGTTGACGCACCGGACATGTCCTCGCTCCTGCTGCCCATGAGCCGGAGGCGCAACGGAAAGGGCGTCTTCTTTGTCAGGCTGCATCAGTACAATCCGCAGGTGAAGGATACCCTCTGGAAATACCACGAGGCGGCCCGTCAGAAGGGCACCATCATCGAAGGGCAGATCCCGAACCCGGATGAGCGGCAGCTGCGCTTCCTCACAGAGACGCTGGGGGACGCCTTTCAGCCTGATTCCGCCTTCGTCGCCCAGGCGCTTCAAAAATGGATGCCCCGCATGAAGCCCGCCTGCCGGGCTGAGTTTGCCGACGCGCTGTGCGCGCAGTTCAGCGAGCTTCGCAGAGCCGGAAAGACGGACAGCATCCTGAAAAACATCTACACCAAGATCATGTGCTGGCTCTATTACAAGTTCGAGCGGCTGATGCCCTTTCTGGGCGATGATGACCCGCCCCGGATTCTGTATGAAGCAACCGGGATCACCGCACACGAGCTGATTCTGCTCAGGATTCTGTCCGCCATGGGCGCAGACATCCTGCTGCTGGAGCCTGCCGGAGATCAGGCCTACCTCCGGCATGATCCTGCCTCGCAATGGTCACAGGCACTCCCGCTGTCCGGCGGCGCATTCCCGCAGGGCTTCACGCTCAAGCAGTTCCGGAAGGAAATGGCTGCGCAGGCCGCCCCGGCCAGGCCGGCTCCCGCTGCGCAGCCGCCGCGCACCCCGGCTTCCCCGGTCAGCCGTCCCGCAAACGCCGGTGTGCCCCAGCCCGTCAGGACACAGGGAACGCCAGCCGCTGCAACGCCCAGGCCCGGCGCACTTCCCACGCCGCCGCAGCAGCGCCGCGATCCGGAAAGCTATTTCCCCAAGCCGGATCGTTCCGCCTGCACGAATGCCTGGATGAAAAGCGCCTCGATGGACGAGATTCTGACGCCGCCGGTGAGCCGCGGGGATGATTTCCGGCTATTCTACAATGCCTTCATCCGCATCCGGGGCGTGCCGGATCAGCTGACCTTCCCCAATGTACTGTTCAAGTTCCATCAGAAGCTCAAGAGCACCGGGCGCAATATCGTGATTGTGGACGGAGGGCTGTCCCTGCCCGCCCCGGAGGAAACGGGGAAGATCCGCAGGCATCCCTATCATTCCGTCGATGAGATGATCGTCGATATCGCCCGGAATCTGCCAGCCTGCTCCAATGTGGAATTGCAGCGCCTGATCCAGCTGGCCTTTGTCCGGACGATGAAATCCGCCGCAGCGGCGGAGCCGAACATGAACCGGCTGCTCACCTCGGCGGTCTACCTGCTCTGCTGGATTCTCCAATACCAGTCAGCGCTGTTCAATGGCTACAAGGGGAACGAAATCCCGTGCTTCATCCTGATGGGCGGGTGCCAGAACCAGCACGACGCGCTCTATATGATGTATTTGTCCCTTCTGCCGGTGGACGTGCTGATCATCGCCAGCGACCTCAACCGGCTCTGCTCCCTGCGGGATGACCGCCTGCTGGAGCTGTCCGGCAACGAATCCCTTCATATGCCCAAATACCCGCGCGATGCTGCCAGCGTCCAGATGGGCACCATCGCCTCCGGCGCGGAGCGTGCACTGGATACGCTTCTGTACGACGGCGACTCCGGCCTCTTCCGCGATCACCAGTTCACCCGGGCGGACGCCCTCACCCTGCGGACCACCTATGATGAAATTTTCAGCCTGTGGGAGCAGGAAATGAAGTACCGTCCCAACTTCGGCACCGTCAATCAGCTGGTGAACATGCCGGTGATCTATGCGGAGGTATGCGGCATCGAGAACGGAAAGGTCGACGCCTACTGGCAGAGGATCAAGGGGCTCCTTGGCGATCGCGTGAAGCTGTACAGCTCCTTCCCCATCGGCAATACCGCCGGAACACCCTTCCAGTCCCTCGCGATCCAGACGGTCAAAAACGGCAGGATGAACCGCGAAGCCATCAGGAACCATCCCAAGTATCCCTTCAGTATGCTGCGCAACGAGCTGCAGGAGCACATCTTCGACAAAATCCAGCTGATGCTGGACCGGAAGCTCATCAAGGGAACCGCCGTCAACGGAACCGAGTACACCATCCTGTCCACCATCCTGAACCTGGAGAAGGATCTCATCCGAATGCTGCAGAGCTTTGACTTCACCAAGCTCAATCCCAAGCTCGTCGTCATCAGCGCCTCGGAGCAGCTTGGCTCCCTGGAGGACGCCATTCTGCTGACGTTCCTGAACCTGATCGGCTTCGACATCGTGATGTTCGTACCCACCGGATATCAGACCATTGAACGCTTCCTGAACGATAACTTCCCTGTCACGCACAAGATTGGCGATTACATCTTCGATCTGCGCGTACCGGATTTCAGCGCACTCCCCAAAGGCCATTCATGGTTTGAAAACATATTGAAGAGAGGTAGATAACATGGCTTTGAATTTCTCCCGTCCCACCCCCACGCAGACCGCCGCCGCCCCGGAAAGCGACACGGCGCTGATGGAAGTGCAGCAGTTTGACATCATCGCCGACCAGCAGGAAACCGTCAGGCAGCTGGCCCATTCTCCCGAGATTGACGCCCTCACCTCCACCATCGACGTCAATGACCTGGACACCATCGTGACCTTTGGCAGTCATTCGGCAGAGGAGATTTCCAAGGCCTCCGACGTCGTGCTGCGCAGCATGAACCTGTCTCAGCTCGACCAGTCCAGCCAGATGCTGCAGGCCCTCGCCAAGATCATGGATCAGTTCGATCCCGATGAGCTCAAGGAGAACCCGACCCTGTTCGGCAAGCTCTTTGGCAATATGCGCAAGCAGCTTGACAAGATACTTGCCAAGTACCATACCATGGGCGATGAGGTGGACAAGATCTACGTGGAGCTCAAGAAATACGAGGGCGAGATCAAGCAGTCGAACCAGAAGCTGGAGACGATGTTCCAGTCCAACATCGGCTACTTCCATGAGCTGGAGAAGTACATCGTCGCCGGCGATCAGGGCTGTCAGGAGATTCGGGACTATCTTGCCCAACTCCAGACGCAGCTGGAGGAAACCGGCGATCAGGCCCTGACCTTCGAGATTCAGTCCCTGCAGCAGGCGCTGATGATGCTGGAGCAGCGCACGCAGGATCTGCGCACGGCGGAAAGCGTCGCGCTGCAGTCCATCCCCATGATCAAGACCATCCAGTTCAGCAACATGAATCTGGTGCGCAAGATCAACTCCGCCTTCATCGTGACCCTGCCTGTCTTCAAGCAGGCCCTTGCGCAGGCCATCATGCTCAAGCGGCAGAAGATACAGGCCGATGCGCTTTCCGCGCTGGATGAGCGCACGAACGAGATGCTGATCAAGAACGCGCGCAACACCGTCGACGCGGCGAAGCTCACCGCCAGCCTTGCAGCCGGCAGCTCCATCAAGGCCGATACGCTGGAAACCACCTGGCGCACCATCATCACCGGCATTGACGAGACCAGAGAGATTCAGGAGCACGCAAGGGCACAGCGCGTGCAGGATCAGGCCAAGCTCGAAGCCATCAAGAAGGATTTCATGACCCATTACAACCTGCCCGGTCAGCACTGATCGCTGACTGCTCAGCCAAGTGACGCATCGCAACGAAACAACGTGGCGGCAAATGCAGTCCCATATAGCTGCATTTGCCGCCTCTTTATGAGGAGACACAATGAATCAACTGGGATACACCGTCGGCGGATTGCTCTACACGCCCGCTGCCAACAGGGAAATTGCCGCGCACATCCTTCACAACGACTGGGAATGCCTGACCTCCGTCGCCCTCTGCCTGGAGGACTCCATCGAGGATGCGGCGCTGCCGGAAGCCGAGGCGCAGCTCACTGTGACGCTGCAAGCCCTCCAAAGCAGCGGCGCTGCGCTGCCCAAGCTCTTCGTCCGGGTCAAGAGTCCGGAGCATCTGGTGCATGTCCATCAGCTGCTGGGAGATGCTTCCGCCGTCCTGACCGGCTATATCTTCCCCAAATTCGACCTGAGCAACGCCGAAGCCTATCTGGACAGCCTGCGTGAGATCAACCGGCACCGCTCCGGCAAAAGGCTTTATGCCATGCCCATCCTGGAAAGCCGGATGATTGCGAGCATCCACACGAGGCATGCGTCCCTGCTGCGGCTGCGGGAGATCGCGGATGCGCATCAGGAGGATATTCTGAATATCCGCGTTGGCGGCAACGACTTCTGCAATCTCTTCGGCCTGCGCAGAACCGTCCGGCAGACCATCCATGAGATCGGCGTCGTGCGGGACATCCTGATGGATATCCTGAACGCGTTTGCGGATGACTATGTGGTCTCCGGGCCGGTGTGGGAGTATTACGGCAGCGCAGCCTCCGACGCGTGGGCAATCGGCCTGCAGAAGGAGCTGGAGCTGGATCAGGCCACGGGCTTTATCGGCAAAACAGCCATCCACCCCTCCCAGCTGCCGCTGATCTACAGGAGCCTGCAGGTGACGCAGGCCGATTATGAGGACGCATCGGGCATTCTGGCCTGGAGCGATCCCGTGAAGGCCGTTTCCGGCAGCCGGCAGGGCCGCATGAACGAGAGAAAGTGCCACACGCGCTGGGCGGAAAAGATCATGATCCGCGCAGCCTCCTACGGCATTCGCGAGGAATAAGCCATGAGGATTTGGTTCAATCATTGGTTCAGCACCGCCTATCACCTGATTCAGCTGATGCGGGAGGGCGCTGCGGAGAAGCTAACCGTCATCGGCACCAACAGCAACGACAAGGCCGTATACCGTCAGGTCTGCGACGAATGGTATGGGGAGGAGGAGCTGCCCGATGCGCAGTACGTCGAATTCTGCCTGGATTTCTGCGTGCGGCATCGGATCGACGTCTTTGTCCCCCGGCGTGGCCTTGTGCCCATCGTGCAGGCGATTTCCCGGTTTGAGGGCGCGGGGGTGAAGCTGCTGACGCCCCATGACAGCGAGCTGGTTTCCCTGCTGGATGACAAAATCGCCACCTATCGCTATTTTGAAAGGGCGCTGCCCGCCATCGTCCCCGACTACCGCCTGTGCCATTCCCTGCAGGCATTTCAGAAGGCCTGCGCCGAAATGGAAAGTCCGTCCGGCAGATTGTGCTACAAGCTCAGCGTGGATGAGGGCGCACGGAGCTTCCGTGTGATCGACAATTCCATCCAGTCCCTCAAGGCACTCTACGCCAAGCCCGGCAACAAGGTGACGCAGCAGGCCGCAGAGGCCATCCTTTCCGCCTATGACTTCTCCGTTCCCGTGATCGTCATGCCCTATCTGAGCGGTGCGGACGTCAGCGTGGACTGCATGGAAACCGCATCGGGCCACCTCATCATCCCCCGGTTCAAGGTCGGCCGCTATTCGGAGGTCAAGCCGGATGCGCAGGTCATCGCCTACTGCGAGGAGATCATGTCCCTGATGCACTTCGATATGCCCGCCAACATTCAGTTCAAGCTGGAGCAGGGGAAGCCCTACCTGCTGGAGATCAACCCCCGCATGTCCGGCGGCCTGCAGCTTTCCTGCCTGGCTACAGGCATCAATGTCCCCGCCATCGCGCTCAACAAGCTCCTCGGGCACAATGAGGCATGGCATTATCCTCAGCCCTGGGACACCAAAGGCGTGGTGAACCTGGAGCACCCGATCATCGTTTCGCAGTAATACTCATTCTCATTCAAAATGTTGCACCGAGCACGGCGAATTTTTCGTTCTGGCAAAGCTGAGTGAAGCGAGGCGTACTGGAAGTACGCCCAGCGGAACGAAGCAAAGCCAGAGCGGAAAAGGCGCTGTGCGAATGTAACATTTTGATTGAGAATCAGTATAAGGAGGGACACACCCATGCAAGAATACCGCGAGCAGGATCTGCTCCGACTGGCAAAGCGCTACAGGAACAGCAAGCGGAGTTACCTGCTGGTTGATCCGCTGCAGGGCAAGCACATCCCTGTGTCGCCCCAAAAGGCGCTGACCATGATGTCTGCCCTTGGAAAGAAGCTGGCGCAGCTTGCGCCGGAAACCGATCTGGTGATCGGCTTTGCGGAAACGGCCACAGCCGTGGGCGCAGCGGTGGCCGCATGCCTGCCGGACGGCTGCCACTACATCCATACCACCCGCGAACCGTTCGCCTGCGCAGGCCATGTTCTCTCCTTTCAGGAGGAGCACAGCCACGCAACGGATCAGTACCTCTGCGGAGATCATCTGTCCGACCTGCTCCGCCAGGCCCGCGCCGTCGCCTTTGTCGACGATGAGATCTCCACCGGCAAAACGCTGCTGAACTTCATTCAGGCGCTCCGTCAGGCCTGTGATGGGCTGCAGGACAAGCCGATCTACGCCGTTTCCATCATCAACCGGCTGGGAGAGGACGCCCTTGCCGCCTTTGCCGCGCAGGGAATCCGCTGCTGTTCCCTACTGCAGCTGCCCCTGACCGATTATTCCAAAGCGGTTGCGCCCTATGAGATTCGGGGCGCCGGCGAGGTTCCGGAGGGGCAAACGCCGGTATCGCCGCTGACCGTGCGGCCCGAAACCGGCGAGGCCCGGCACGGCGTAGCCATCCGCGAATACGTGCGGCAATGCGATAGTCTGGCGACGCAGATCGCTGACAGGCTCGGGGATCGCCTGCGGGGAAAGCGGGTGACCGTCCTGGGCACGGAGGAATATATGTACCCGGGTCTGGTGCTGGGCCGGAAAATCGAGGAGATGTCCGTCTGCCCCCGGGTGGATTACCACGCGACCACCCGAAGCCCCATCGGCCTCTGCACGGCGGACGGATACCCGATCCGCAGCGGTTACCGCCTGCACAGCTTCTATGACAGGGATCGCTGCACCTTCATCTATAACCTGCTGCCCACCGATATCGCCATCATCATGACGGATTCGCCGGATGAGGAAGCCGTCGCCGCAGCCCTCCGGGACCTGTCCGCCGCGTTCAGCACGACAGGATGTCAGGAGATCATTCTCATCAGGGAGGCCATCCATGTTCGGGACATACAAGCCAGATGACGTCGTGCTGCTCCTGAAGGATATCACCGGCCTTGTCGAGCCTCAGCCGGCATCGGTGCGCGAGCGGCTCATCCAGAGCGGCACCCATTATTGCGAAATGCTCCCGCTGGAGTACAAGCCCAGCGAGCCGTATTTCCAGACCTTCTGCCGGGCGGTGGAAATGTACGCCGGCATGACGGCCGATGCCGTAGCGGCGGTTGCGGCGCAGATCGTCCGCCGGAAGGGCAAGCACGTCACCCTCGTTTCGCTGGCCCGGGCGGGCACCCCCATCGGCATTCTGATCAAAAGGTACATGGCGGAACATCTGCACGTGAACGCGGCGCATTACGCCGTTTCCATCATCCGCGGGCGCGGCATCGACAGGAACGCCATGGATTACATCCTTCGGCGTCATGGCGCGGACACCATCCAGTTTGTCGACGGCTGGACGGGAAAGGGCGCCATCAGCCGTCAGCTGGCGGAAGCCATGCGGGACTACCCCGGCGTCGATCCCAGCCTTGCGGTGCTGTCCGACCCGGCGCATATCGCGGGCATCTGCGGTACCCACGATGATTTCCTGATTCCCAGCTCCTGCCTGAATTCCACCGTGTCCGGCCTGCTCAGCCGCACCTTCCTGCGCAGTGACATCATCGGCCCCGACGATTTCCACGGCGCAGCCTTTTACCGCGAGCTGCTGGCGGAGGACGTCACCTACCGCTTCATTGACCGGGTCATCGCCGCCTTTCCCAGCGCCGTCACGCTGCCGCAGAGCCCGGAAGGTGCCCGGGAGGAAGCCATGGCTGAGGTGGTGCGGATTCAGCGCGCCTTCGGCATCCGGGACATCAACCTGGTGAAGCCCGGCATCGGCGAAGCAACGCGGGTGCTGCTCCGGCGGCTCCCCTGGAAGGTGCTGGTGCACAGCCTTGAGGACAAGCAGCATCTCGGGCACCTGTACCAGCTTGCCCGGGAAAAGGGCGTTGAGCTGATCCCTTATCCCCTGAAATACTACAGAGCCTGCGGGCTCATCAGAGAAATGGCGGATACATGAATGAAAGAAGCCCTGTTCGCCTGTGACATCGACAATACGCTGATCTACTCCCGGAAAAGGCCGCACGAGGGCTTTCCCTGTGTCGAGTGGATCCACGGCGAGGAACAGGCCTATATGTCGCCCACCACATATGCCCGGCTGGCGGATATCATCGCCCGGCATCTGTTCATCCCCGTCACCTCCCGTTCGGTCGAGCAGTACGGTCGAATCTGCTTTCCCCATGATCGCGCGCCGGAATGGGCCGTCACGACAAACGGCGCCGTCCTGCTGCACCGCGGCAAGCCGGATGAAGCATGGGCGGCGCAGAGTCAGACGCTGTTCGGGCCGTGGCGGGAGGAGCTTTGGCGGATGCATGTGCTTCTGTCACCGGATGCGCGGTTCATCCGGTGCAGGATCGTCGACGACGCCTACCTTTTCGTCTACTGCGGCAGGGATACCTCGCCCCGCAGCGTCGCGGAGGAGCTGTCCGTCCGTACCGGACTGCACGTCCTGGCCTCCGGCAAAAAGGTGTACCTGCTGCCGCCGGAGCTCAACAAGGGGACAGCAGTCCTGCGGCTGCGGGAGCGGTTTGCCTGTGAAACGCTCCTGTGCGCCGGGGACAGCGATATGGATCTCCCCATGCTCAACCAGGCCACCTGCGCCCTCATGCCCGAAGCGCTTCGGGCAGCATGGCAGGGACATGGCAGGTGCATTTGCTGCGGCCCGGACAGTCTCTTTTCTGATTTCGTGACGGTGCAGGGCCTGGCGCTGCTGGAAAGCCGGTAGCCCGCAAATGAAAACGGCTATTCGCGCATCAAGAGCAGAATAGCCGTTTATGATTGCATCCGATATCACAGATATTTCAGCAGCTCGTCCCGCAGGGCATCCCATCGCGCATCACCGATACCGAAGTCCATTCCCTTGTAGCTCCATGCGCAGCGGGCGATACCATGGCGCTCAAACGCCGCATGGATCGCCTTGAACCATTCCAGCGCGTCCTCCGGCGGCACCACGTCAATCATGCCGTACTCGCCGCAGTACAGGCCGGTATGGTTCCGCTCCGCTGCGTCAAGGGCGGAAGACCAGCGCTCATCAAAATAGGTCTCCGTCACGCCGCTTTCCGTGAAGGGAATGCGCGCCGCCCGATCGAGAATGTCCACCCAGTACGCGCCCTGATGCGTATAGGCCAGCGGCTCATAGCAGTGGAAATTGTAGACCACGCGATCATCCGGCGGCGCGGCGAGATCCTTGACCGCATCGGCGGCATTATGATGGTAGCTGCCCACCAGAATCACCGTGTTCGGGGCATACACGCGGATGCGGCGGATGGCTTCTCCCGCCACGCGGTTCCAGACGCCGATGAACTCGGACTTCGTCACCTCGTTGAGCAGCTCGAACGCCACCCGCTGATCCAGGCAGCCGTACCTCCGGGCAAGCTCCTCCCACAGCCGGAAGAAGCGCTCCTGATACCCGCCGTTCCCGAAGAACCCGGTTTCCATCTCGCCCTTGTCGAAGGAGAAGCCCGCCGTCTTGTGCAGGTCAAGCACCGCCTTCAGCCCGTATTTCCCGCAGGCCGCAAAGGCGAAATCAAGCCGCTCCCAGCCGGGGGCATCATACCCGCCATGCTCGTCCTCCAGGACATTGTAGTCCACCGGGATGCGCACATGATCCAGGCCCCAGGCGGCAATGCGGGCAAAGTCCTCTTCCTCGATGAAATGATTCAACTGCTCAGCGGAATAGTCGCACTGGCTCAGCCAGCCGCCCAGATTTACGCCGCGATCAATTCCCATTTCCTTCAGCATCGTTCATACTTCCTTTCATAATGTATCAGGTCATGTATCAGGTCACTCCGACGGCTGCGTCTGCATCAGATACAGCAGGACTCCGCCACATGACCGCCGGTCGTCTCCTGCAGGACGCAGTCGTACACTTCCGGATACATGTTCAGCAGGATACTGGGACAATCGTCCTGCCAGCGGACAATGTAGCCATCCGCGGTGATTCTTGTGTTGATATAAAATCCGCTTCCGGAATCGAACATATGCGGGATCTCGCTTGCGGGCATACCGGAAATCATATCATGCACGCGAAAGAGCGTATCCTCCGCCGGAATCGTGCCGGAGATGTACCGGCGCTCTGCGTCCAGAAGGACATCATCCGCCAACAGCTCATCACCCTGCCGCTCGCTGTAGGTGAAGGAGGCAACAAGCGTCTGACCATCCCTGCTCCACACACCGGCGTTGATAAGAGCATGAACAGGCTCGCCCCACTGGGCAATCAGGCTTGCTCCGGGCATTCCTGTCTGCAGCTCCTCAGCGAAGGCACAGCAGGGACTCAACTGCACAAGCAGGAGCAGGATGGAGACGACCTTCCTCATGAAGGCTTCCTCCTTGATTGACGCATGTCAGACATTGAAGCCTGCAAGCACATTCTACCGTAAAGCCATGGAAAAATCAACGGTTTATGTCCTTGTCACCTGTAAAAGCTGAGGCAGACCCGCCGCGTCACGGGTCTGCCTCAGAGCCGTCAGGAAGAGATTGTCCCTCTCATCAATTCCCTGCGCTTTCTGCTTCGCGCACAGATATCCAGATAACAGGACGAACGCCATACCACTTGTTTGTGTTATACGTTTTCAGGGAATAGCCGAAAATACTGCCGCTTTCGCGAACCCCATTGGCATATTCACGATATGCTGCACCCGTCTTGCCATTGTCCCCGTAATAGGAGCGCAGCCACCAGCAGGTGGTTCCCCGTCCATCAACGAACGTCTTGCTGGACTGATATGCGCCGTTGGCGACTGCATAAGCGGTGGGCACAGCACGGCGTGCAGCAACCTCCTCGCTTTCGTTCCATGTTCTGCCCGGGAAGAACCTCATCGCTTCTTCCTTGCTCAGCAGAAACACCCGATCCTGCGTCGTTTCCAGGCGTCCATTCGCACGCACGGTTTCTACTTCTGCCATCATCACAGCATTCCGTTCACTGCTGCTAAACGCCGCAGCGTAGAAGGTATCATTCAGCCAGCTGCGAATGTCGCTGTCACTCCAGGCGTTATATGTTTCCCTGTTGAAATAATGAGCGTCAAGGCAGTAGCGCGAAATCAACAGCGCATAGTCACCGTTCGGCTCGTAATCAAGGACGATCCACTCGATCCCTTCTTTGCCATTCCCCGTATAGTTATCCTGTTCGTAAGAGCCGAAGGTCACAATGCTTCCAACCGTGCGGAAGTCCCCCTGTGGGGCGGAAGACGGTCCTATGGGTCGTGTCGCCGCAATCGCCGTACCGCAAATCGCACACAGCATCACAGCAGTGATCACCGCACACAGCCATCGCTTATGCATTCTATCCATGACAGGTATCCTCCTTGTTTTTTCAGGCATTGAGTACTTCCAGCAATACCGCCTTCGCGCAGGGATCGCATGTACATAATACAGGCGGCATGCGCGAAGGCGTTTGGTAATGTTAAGGAAACTCTGAATCAATGAGGTGGTGCGATGGTGAGCGGAATTTCTGCCAGATGCGATTGCAGAAATCGAAGGTTTGACTTCCTGTAAATCGAGATTTCTGCAAGAAGCAGATGGCTGAAATTCAGCCGCCAGCGTGCCGCCGAGTTATTCAGAGGTTCCTTAATCCATGTTCTCCTTGAGCTGATTGATCTTGAGCACGAAATCGTTCGTGTTAGGCCATACGCGAGTGATCGGCATGTCGGTATTGTAGTCCACCACATTGCAGATGAACAGCAACACCTTCGTATCGCCGCCCAATTCATCAGCGATGCTGATCGGCTCGCCAAAGGCATAATGGGTCAGACTGTTCTGGTTCAGCGTCTCCGTCTCGGCCAGCGAGGGCAGCAGGGTGCAGAACTCCTCGCGCACCTTCACATCCTCGGAAACATAGGTGCAGTTGATCGTGACCGTTCCCTCTGCCACCTTCACCGTAACCTGTCCGATCACATACGCGTCGCTGGCCATCAGCTCATAGGTCTGCACACCGTCCGTACCCAGATCAAGGGGCGTGAAGCGGTACCACTGATTCGTCAGACGACTCACGTCACAGAACCGCGGGCCAATGCTGCAGGCCGTGCTCCGGGGGAAGTAATCGGTGGTCTGTACGGGAATCACCGCTGTGTCCAGCACTGCCTGGCACTTGGTGCAGCGCAGCTCCTTCAGGCCGGTTTCCTCCCGCGTGGCAGGCGTGACAACCACCCATGCGCCCTTGTCGTGCCCCTCGGCAGAGATCTTCTCCGTTGCAAGCACAACGTCGCATACCGTGCACTTCTGCGTCTTTTCACCTTCATGCGTACAGGTGGGTGCCTTTGTGATCTTCATGCTGCCGGGCACGTGCTTCGCATTGGCGGCAGACAGAACCCTGCTTTCCAGCATCGCGCTGCAAATGGTGCACTGCAGCTCCTCCCGGCCGTCCTCTTTGCAGCTCACAGGCTTCGTGACAACCCACGCACCGTTGTCATGACCGTTGGCCTCAATCGGCTCCCTTTTGAGAATCTCGTCGCAGACCGTGCACTTCTGCGTCTTTTCTCCGGGCTCGGTGCAGCTCGGCTGGGTTGTGATGGTCATCTGACCGGGCTTATGCTCCACGCCGGCGGAGGAAATGATCTCGGACTGCAGCGTTTCACCGCACTTGGTACAGCGCAGCTCCTTCAGTCCGTCCTTCTTGCAGGTCGCCTTCCGGACTTCAACCCACGCGCCCTTATCATGCCCTTCAGCCTCGATGCTCTCCGTCCTTGTTCCATGGCATACAGAGCAGGTATAGGTCTTCACGCCATTCTTGGTACAGGTCGGCTCCGTGGTGATCTTGCCACTGTCGTAGGAGTGGGTCGTCAGCTTCTGGATGGCCTCAGTCTTGGTCGCGCCGCAGCCGGAGTTTGTGCAGGTATAGGTGCGTACGCCTTCCTTGGCGCAGGTGGGCTCGGTGGTCACTTTACCGCTGTCCCAGGTGTGGTTGGTACAGGCAGTGGCTTCGACGGTGACGGAACCGCCGGACACGCCGATCGTAACGGTATTTTCGTCCCCGTCCACGCAATCATAGGCATATGCAGACACATAGTAGGTGCCGGGCTTGGCATTCGCGTTAACCGTGAAGGTCAGCGTTCCCACCCGTCCCACATTCAAGCCGGAAAGATTGCTCAGGAGGAAAAAGCCCTTTGCGCTGTTTGGCGCCTGCTGCGCATCACCGCTCTTGGTCGCGGACACAAAGGTCAGGACGCTCGAGTCGAAGGTGAAGCCGATTCTGCCCGCGAAGGCGTTGTTCGGGTTGGATGTGACGGAAATGCTCACCGTCACCGTATCGCCGGGCTTTGCAGCCAACGCCGTTGCCGTCAGGCTGAGCAGCAGAAGGAGAGAAAGGATACACGCCGTCAGTTTCTTCATGTCAGTCACCTCATTATTTCAGTTCTACATCCCAACCGGACAGGTATTTGGACATGCGCAGGAAATCCGCCGTGGAAACCTGTCCGTCGCCGTTGACATCCGAATTGGCTTCGTTGATCGTGATTCCGGACCACCCGGCCAGGTATTTCGCCAGCCTCAGGAAGTCCGCCGTGGAGACCTGCCCGTCATCATTGACATCGCCGGGAACCCGCCTGCTCTTTTCCTCGATGGTCGCCGTGAACGGGCTCAGCGTCACATCCTCACCCGTGTTCAGCGGATTGACCGTTGCCGTCATCCTCACCGTGACCGGGAATGCAACGCTATTGGACAGCTGCAGGGTCACATTCAGAATCTGACCGCTGCCGCTGATGCCGCTCAGGTTGTTCAGGAGCGTATTCGCGTAATGGGTCTTGTCCGAGCCAACCGCGATACCGGCTGTTTCCACGCCGCTGATGGTCACGCCATCAGGCAGCTCGTACTTGACCAGAATCGTTCCGATTGCGACGTCTTCGTTGGGGTTGCTGAGGTAGATCGGCATCGTCACCGTGCCACCACGCATAGCTGTCAGATTTTGACCTGCTGATAGCGAAACGTTCTCAAGACTCGGCTTTGGATTCGGATCATATACCGTCACATCGAATGACACCGACACGCCGCTGCCATCATTCGCACGAACTGTTATCGTGGTTGTACCATAGCCCCTATAGAACACATCCGCATACGCGTTTTCATCAACACCAGGAGTTCCTGACGCTTCCGGTATCCAAATAACGTCTGTGTTGCTGCTTGACCATGTAACAGTTTTATCCGTGGCATTGCTGGGATAGACTTCCCACCGGAAATCATAGGGTTCGCCATACGCGAGTTTACTGATCTGATTGAGGACAGTAATCTTTTCAACAAGAACCTTGGCAGGGTTACCCGCTGTGAAGTCACTGCTGATAACCACCTGCTCAGCACCAAATTTGAAAGTCTTGCTGTTGTAGGTGAACCCAAGCTGTACGATCACCTCATACCGATAGTAACCAGCGGTAGTCAGCTTGCTGAAGGGCATTTTGTTGTTAATGTTCACCCCATTGACGGATGCATTCAGATCCACCGTCCGCGTTGTTGCAGATGGGCTGGCGCTCACGGGGCCAACAACTGCTTTGTTTGTGCTTTTATCAATCACACGCGCGGTGACTGTAAGCATGGGTGCTGTCGCAGTGATCTTGCCGCGAAGACCAAAAGCAGTATTCAGCGGGATGTTGCCTGTCGGTTTCACAACGCCACTGGTTGTAAAGGCAGAGGTCATAGCGATAAATGTCAGCTTATTATCGCCAGTTTCTTTATCGTAAAAGCACAGGAAGCTACCGTCCGAAAGCTGTGCCCAGATATTGCCATAGCTGTTCTTGACAAAGCGCGTGACGGTCACTGTTGCGCCATTCGCGTAGGACTTTACATCCGGAGAGTCGAGATACGGAGCCTTATGGCTGTCACGCTTTTCGGTGTTCTTGAATGTCGCCGAGATTGTGAACATCTGCTCCATCTCATACAGTGTTACATCGCTACTGTAAACGAAGTAGCCATCAGATGTCTTATACCAGGTATTCCCATAGCTGTTGACAACCTTGGCAACGATACTAACGGTCTTTCCCTGTGCAACGACTCTTTCATGATGATCAGAAGCCTCGTATGGCCTGTCCTTGAGCCAGCAATCGCTGGTTTTGCTGATGCCCAGTGCACCATACTTCGTTTCTGTGTAGCTGGCATCGTCCACAAGGATTTCCAGATCACCACTATAGATGAAATACCCATCTTCTGTCTCGTACCAGGTGTTGCCTGCTGTATTCTTCACAGCTCCTTTGAGGTAGATGATTGTATCCTTATCTACGGAGCGAACAAACTCTCCATCTTTGTTCGGGGCCTTTCTCACCTCGCAAGGATCCGTGCTGGTGCTTACCTTAATGCTTTTCGCGATACGAGGGAGTGAATCGATCCTCGTGTATCCAGAAATGGAATTAGCAGTCAAGTTCGGTTGGACTATATGAGATACATACCGCCCCTTACCTGAAATATGCGTAGAATTGAAGCTAGCCCATGTATAGGTATTGATGGTTATTGCGCCTTTTCCATTCGAATTACCATGCAGGATCGTAATCCCGTTGGAATTGTATGTAAGCACAATCATTGAGTGACCCACATTGCCATTATATGATCCGCTCGATTGGTCGGTTGTGCGGATATAGGCTCCACAACCCACGCCGCCCTTAACAAGCACATCATAAGAAAGGGTATTCAGTCCCTTAACACCCGAAACCACTTTGGAATTGGAATAGCTTCCGCTTCCATGATAAGGAACATCACCAAACAGATAGTAATATGCCGCCTGACCATAGGCATAACACTGTTTGCCTGAGTAATAGCCGTTTTTCCAATAGTATGTCGTAGAGTTATTGAGACTTGATCCTACTGGAAACTTTGTCGAGGTATTGGAAAAGATTGCAACCTTTCCATTGATCAGGTTGTCCAGCTTTGTTGCCAACGAGGAATTGGTCGTATAGTCAGATCCGGAGTAGGCTAAAGCATTATTGCAAAGGCACACCATCACAACTACAAACGCCAACACAATCCATTTCATCGTGTTGACAGGCGTGTTCAGCCACTTGGGAAGCACCACGCGTTTATTCCACTTCACTTTACCGCTCACCCTATCCATGTTTTCCCCTCCCTTGTTAGTACTTTTTAGTACTATCCTCGCATAGTATATCACACATTGTGGCATAATGCAATATAGTACCGATCGGTACAGAAAATTTTTACAGGGAGGATTCTCGCATGTACTTCCAACGCATCCGCGACATGCGGGAAGACGCCGATTTGACCCAGGCCCAGGTTGCTCAGATGCTTGGCATCGCCCAGACGGTCTACAGTCGATACGAACGCGGCTTCCAGACCATCCCGCTGGGACTGCTCATTCAGCTCGCTGACTACTACGATGTGTCCCTGGATTACCTCGTTGGACGAACTGCCAATATGAAAATGAACCGCTGATGCAAGCCACACCCGCAACCATGGAATTGGGCGCGGGTGTGGCGTTTTTCTGCTGTGTTCACCGGTAGCGTACGCCGCATCTCAATGCGGGAGCATCTGCGCCCTCCGCAATCCGCGAAGCAGGAGAGACAGACGCATGTCGCCTGTTCCAATCATGCGCACCATCTGAAATCGAAAAGCCGACCCTCTCGGTTGAGAAGGTCGGCAAATAGCGTTCACAATCCAGCTTGTCAATTGCTGCTCGCCGGAATGCGACAAGTGCGGTGATGCTTGCATTATCCGTCAGAAAAGCTCCTTAAAACGGACAATCGCCCGGTTGAACGGCTTCCTGTAGAATCAGCGAGCGAATGTAACCTTGCACTTTGCCAAGCCGGTATGGCATCAGGAGGAGATTTGCGTTATCAGCATCACTTCCTGCCGCAGCAGCAGCGATCCGTGCCCGCATGGGGACAGGTACCATTGGGACAGCCGATGCACTTCCGGCCGCTCTTCCTTGCCTTCCAGACATAAAAGCCTGCACCGCCGAGCATCACCGCCAGCACCAGAAGAATGATGAAGTCAATCATGGAAGTCCCTCCTTTGGAAACAGGTTATGCCCGCGTATCCGCTTTCAGCTCATATGTCGCCTTCAGGCTCCTGCGGGTACGGAGGATGAGCGCCGTGATGATCGCTGCGATGCACGCCACGGCAATGCCGCCTGCGATGGCTGCGCCCACGTTCAGCAGGGATGCGTCGGTGAACAGGGTGCCCAGCGTGTAGACCAGATAGGCAATCGTATAGCCGGTCGCCAGCTGCAGCCCGATGCCGCCCCAGAGCCACTTTGCGCTCTTCATCTCGGAGTTCATCGCGCCGATGGCCGCAAAGCAGGGCGGAGAGAACAGGTTGAACATCAGGTACGCCAGCGCAGCCACCCTGCTGATGGCTATTGCCGCCGCGACCTCCGCACCGGCACCCTCCAGCATGGCGAGCTCCTCGGTGTCGATGAGGTTCTCCAGACCCACAAAGCACACAGCCAGCGTGCCGACCACATTCTCCTTGGCGATGAAGCCGGTCACCGCCGCAGCCGCCAGCTGCCAGCTCAGCACGCCGACGATGGGCAGGAGCAGGTACGCAAAGGGATGGGCAATGGACGCAAGGATGGATGTGTCCGCCGGTTCAGCAGGCTGGAGGCTCCAGGTGAAGGACTGCATCAACTGCACGACGGTATTGCACAGCAGGATGATCGTGCCGGCCTTGACGATGTAGGCCCAGCCGCGGCTGAGCATGGACATGAACGCGCGGGGAATGGAGGGCGCCTTGTACTCCGGAAGCTCGATGATGAAGTAGGACTTGCGCACCTTGTGACCGGTGATGGCGTTGATCAGCAGCGCGCCAAGGAAGATGAGCGCAATACCCACAAAGTACATCAGCGGGCCGACCCAGCTGGCGTCGGAGAAGAACGCGCCGGCAAACAGGGCAATCACCGGCAGCTTCGCGCCGCAGGGCATGAAGGGCGTGAGCATCGCCGTGGCGCGGCGCTCGCGCTCGTTGCGGATGGTGCGGCAGGCCATGACGCCGGGAATGGCGCAGCCGGTGCCGATGACAAAGGGAATGACGGACTTGCCGCTCAGGCCCACCTTCTTGAAGATGGGATCCAGCACCACGGAGGCACGCGCCATGTAGCCGCAGTCCTCCAGCAGCGCGATGATGAAATACATCACCATCACCAGCGGCAGAAAGCCCAGCACCGCGCCCACGCCACCGACGATGCCGTCAACGATCAGCGATCGCAGGATGGGCGAAGCGCCCTCCACCAGACCGGACACCCACTCCGTGACGGCCTCCATCCAGCCCTCAAGGATGCCCGCCAGCCAGCTGCCCAGACCGCCGTCGGCCTGCGAGATCCAGAACACGCCGAACATGATGGCGGCGAAAATGACAAGGCCCAGCACAGGATGGGTCACCACCGCGTCAATTCTATCCTGCGCGTTCTTATCGGCGGTTCTGACGACGCGCTTTTCGACCCTGGCCACCACGCCGTTCACAAACTGGAAGCGTGCGCGGTCCGCCTCCTCGACCACCCGCTTGTCGGTCAGGTCGATATCGCCCTGATGGTAGGGCGCCGTCTGCTGCGTGCCGATCTGCTCCACAGCCCTGGCAACAACCTCCTGCAGGCCCTCGCCCGTGGTAGCCGTGGCCTCGACCACCGGGCAGCCCAGCATTTCGGACAACGCCGCCACGTCGATGGTGGTCTTCTTCCGCTTGTTCGCATCCGCCTTGTTCAAGGCCACGACCATGGGAATGCCCAGCTCCAGCAGCTGCGTGGTGAAGAACAGGCTGCGGCTGAGGTTGGTGCCGTCCACGATGTTGACGATCACATCCGGGTGCTCGTTTTTCACATAGGAGCTTGTAATGGACTCCTCGGACGTGAAGGGGGACATCGAGTACGCGCCGGGCAGATCCACGGCGATCAGATCGCTCCTGCCGCCGGCGTAGACGCTCCTGATGGCGTGCTCCTTGCGCTCGACCGTCACGCCCGCCCAGTTGCCGACCTTCTCGTTCCGGCCGGTCAGGGCGTTGTACATCGTCGTTTTGCCGCTGTTGGGATTCCCCGTCAGTGCAATTCTCATGGATTGTTCCTCCTCTTTCCCCAAGCCATATCCATCAGGTACCCGTAAAGTTAAACATGACTAACCGTCCGGCAAAAAGAAACCAGCTGACCGATTTCCCCGTTGATCCCGATCCTCGCATCAATGTGTCGCCGCGCATGGTGGATTTCCCGATCCGGCAAAGCGGAATGACGCGACGCGTACCGGAGGTACGGTGCGCGGCGCAAAACGCAGCCGGGGCGGAAAAGGCACTGTGCGAATGGCACATTTCACAGAGATCAGTCTCACACAACGATGGCCTTTGCCAGCTGATTGTCGATGCTGTAGCGTCCGTCCTTGATGGACACCACGCAGCCGTTCCGACGGCGCGAGACGACCGTGATCGGTTCACCGCTGTAGCAGCCCAGAGAGAACAGGAACGCTTCCATCTCCTCGTCATCGGCCTCGATGGCGCGGACGATGTACTCCTTTCCTTCCACAGCAGTCGTCAGATTCATACGGATCACCTGATTTCATTTGATAGTTAGTTTTAGCTAACTGCATGGATAATATATCACCCGCATTGGGCTTTGTCAAGGGGTCTCTGAAGATTTTTTCACCATTTCTCATCCGCTTGCGCCCCGTTCCTGCCTGTGCTATACTGGTTGACAATGACTTGAGGGGAGGCCACGCAATGATGAACCTGCGCAACATCGGCATCTTTGCCCACGTCGATGCGGGCAAGACCACCCTTTCGGAGCAGCTGCTGATGCACGCCGGAGCCATCCGCCGCGCCGGCAGCGTGGATGAGGGCACCGCCCACACGGACAATCTGCCTGTGGAGCAGCGGCGCGGCATCTCGGTCAAGGCAAGCTGCGTGCATCTGACCTGGCGCGGCGTGGACGTGAACCTGATCGACACGCCCGGTCACGTCGATTTTGCCGCAGAGGTGGAGCGCTCCCTCTGGGCGCTGGACGCAGCCGTGCTGGTCGTCTGCGCCGTTGAGGGCGTGCAGCCCCACACGGAGACGCTCTTTTTCGCCCTGCGGGAGCAGCACATCCCGGTGCTTTTCTTCCTGAACAAGACCGACCGCGAAGGTGCGGACATCCCGCGTGCGCTTGGGCAGATCAAGCGGCTGCTGACCGCCGATGCGGTGCTGATGGCGGATGAGGAGGCCGTTGCCGAAGCCGTCTGTGCCACGGACGACGCGCTGCTGGAGCGCTACCTTTCCGGCGAGGCCATCGACCCCGGCACCCTCCGGGAAAGGCTCGCCGGGCTGACCCGTACCGCGCGGGCCTATCCCGTTTTCAGCGGCTCTGCGCTGCGGGACGAGGGCGTGGCGGCGCTGCTGGACGCGATGATTGCCCTGCTGCCGCCTCCTGATGTGCCGGATGCCGATGCGCCGCTTTCCGGCGTGGTCTTTGCGTCCGCGCAGGACCGTCTGCTGGGACGCGGCGTCTGGGTGCGCCTGTACGCAGGCCGTCTGGAAAACCGCGCACCTGTGACGCTCCCGGCGGGCATTGATCCGCTTACGGGCGAGGAGCGGCTCGTGCAGCGCAAGATCAGCCAGATCCGCCGGGTGGACGGCTCCGACGCGGGCAGCCTGACCGCCGGTGAAATCGGCGTGGTGTACGGGCTGGGCGACGTGGGCATCGGCTTTGTGCTGGGCGACAGCCGTCTGCTGCCGCGCCGCGTGGAGCCGGGTCGGCTGCGCACGCCGCTGATCACCGTGCAGGTACTTCCCGAAAAGCCGGAGCAGATGCAGGCGCTGCGTGCCGCCTGCGGCGTGCTGGCGGGAGAGGATCCGCTGCTGCAGGTGCGCTATGCCAGGGCGCTCAACGAGCTGCAGCTGCATGTGATGGGCGCGATTCAGCTGGAGATTCTTTCCGAGGAGCTGGAAAGCCGCTTTCAGCTGAAGGTGCACTTCTCCAAGCCCGCCGTCATCTATAAGGAAACCATTGCGAAGCCCGCTTCCGGCATGGTTGTCTACACCATGCCCAAGCCCTGCTGGGCGATCATGCGCTTTGAAATCGAGCCTGCCCCCCGCGGCAGCGGCGTGACCTTCCGCTCCACGGTGCCCGTGCGGGATATCCTGGCCCGGTATCAGCATCAGGTGGAGCAGGCGCTGCCGCTGGCGCTCCATCAGGGCCGCCTCGGCTGGGAGGTGACGGATGTGAACATCACGCTGGTGGAAGGCAATCACCATCTGGTACACACCCATCCGCTGGACTTCATCGTGGCAACGCCCTGGGGCATTCAGGACGGATTGCAGCGCGGCGGCTCAACGCTGCTGGAGCCGATTCTGGAGACGCGCTTCCTGCTTCCGCCGGAGTGCGTCGGCCGCGTGATGAGCGACGTCGCCATGATGCGCGGCGAGGTCATCCACACGGATGCGGACGCGGATCGCGTGATGCTGACCGCGCTGATCCCGGTAGCAACGAGCGTGGATTACGCCCAGACGCTGGCAAGCGTCACCGGCGGACGCGGCAGCATGAGCGTGAAGCTGCATGGCTATCGCGAGTGTCCCCCGGAGCTCGGCGCGACCGCCCCGCGCCGCAGCGTGGATCCGCTGGACACGAGCCGGTACATCCTTGCAGCCCGCAGCGCGCTGGAGGGCGGCATTTTCGATCTGGAGTGACGGAGCGCCGCTCCACCGTGTAGCCAATGGCGCATCCGGGGTGGATAAGGCATTGTGGAACGATACTTTTTTCGAGAATCAGGAATACGCCTTTCTTTTCTCCCGAACCTGTGCTATAATAAAAGTGTATGTGCCTACGCAAGCTATGACCCATTGACATAAAGGAGAATCCCTGATGCTGACAGTCAACAACGTCTCTCTTACCTTCGGCGGCCAGAAGCTCTTCGCCGGCGCTGACCTGAAGTTCCTGCCCGGCAACTGCTACGGCGTGATCGGCGCAAACGGCGCGGGCAAATCCACCTTCCTGCGCATTCTCTCCGGCGAGCTGGAGCCCACCACCGGTTCCGTCACCTACCCCGCCAACCAGCGCATGTCCACCCTGAAGCAGGATCAGTTCAAGTACGACGCCTACACCGTCATGGATACCGTCATCATGGGCAACCAACGCCTCTACGACATCATGAAGGAGAAGGACGCGCTGTACGCCAAGGAGGATTTCTCCGATGCGGACGGCGAGCGCGCGGCGGAGCTGGAGGGCGAATTCGCCGAGATGGACGGCTGGAACGCCGAATCCGACGCGGCGACGCTGCTGACCGGTCTGGGCATCGACGCGGACATGCATGACGCCATCATGGGCGACCTCAAGGGCGGCGAAAAGGTGAAGGTGCTGCTGGCGCAGGCGCTGTTCGGCAACCCGGACATCCTGCTGCTGGACGAGCCCACCAACAACCTCGATAACCGCTCCGTCGCCTGGCTGGAGGAGTTCCTGATGGACTTCCCCGGCACGCTGATCGTCGTGTCCCATGACCGCTGGTTCCTGAACAACATCTGCACCCACATCGTCGATATCGACTATCATCAGGTCAAGCTGTATGTGGGCAACTACGACTTCTGGTACGAGTCCTCCCGCATGATGCAGGCCCTGATGAAGGACCAGAAGAAGCGCCGCGACGACAAGATCAAGGAGCTTCGCGACTTCATCCAGCGCTTCAGCGCCAACAAATCCAAGGCCAAGCAGGCCACCTCCCGCCGCAAGCTGCTGGATCAGCTGACCATCGAGGAGATGCCCGCCTCCTCCCGCCGCTATCCCTGGGTCAACTTCACGCCCGAGCGCGAGGCCGGCAAGGACATCCTCAAGGTGGAGAACCTCTCCTACTCCCAGGATGGCGTGCAGCTGCTCAAGGACGTGTCCTTCCTGGTGACAAAGGGGCAGAAGATCGCCATCGTCGGCACCAACGAGCAGGCGCAGACCGCCCTGTTCAAGATCCTCAATGAGGAGCTGACGCCGGATTCCGGTTCCTTTAAGTGGGGCGTGACCATCTCCACCTCCTACTTCCCCAAGGACAACTCTGCCTACTTCGACGGCTGCCCGCTGAACATGATCGACTGGTTTGCCCAGTACTGCCCGGACATGCTCGAATCCGACAAGCGCGACCTGCTGGGCCGCATGCTCTTCCGGGGCGACGACGTGTACAAGATGGTCTCCGTCCTCTCCGGCGGCGAGAAGGTGCGCTGCATGCTCAGCCGTATGATGCTCTCCGGCGCGAACTTCCTCATGCTGGATCAGCCCACCAACCACCTCGATCTGGAATCCATCACCGCGGTCAACAACGCGCTGATCAACTTCCCCGGCAACGTGATTTTCACCAGCCAGGATCACCAGTTCATCACCACCATCGCCGACCGCATCATCGAGATCAGGGAGGACGGCACCATCGCCGACTACTACTGCAACTACGAGGAGTACCTCGAGAAGATCAAGGCCTGACGCCCATGCCCCGCCCGACCGGCAAAGCCGGTCGATACGAATCCAGTCAGAGGGCCTGCGGGCCCTCCGACACCTCCCAAGGCTTCTTTGACAGTCTGCCCCGGCAGGAGCTTCTGCCGGGACTTTGCTTTTCTCCCCACCAGAGAACGGAGGGTTATCATGCACATCCGCCCCCTGACCCGCGAGACCTGCGCAGGCCGTTCCTTCACCGTGCGCTACGAAACCGGCGGGTACTATGACATCGCACGCACGGACGAGGGCTTCCGCATGGTCTGGACGCCCTTTGACGCGCCCAGGGAGATGTCCTTCTCCGATACCATGTTCGGGGACTGGCTGGACGCGCCCGTCCTCCTGGGCGCCTTTGAGGGCGACAGGCTGCTGGGCTTCGCCGAAGGCTCCCACGAGCGGTGGAACAACCGCTGGCGCATCAGCAACCTCTGCGTGTTCGACGAAAAGGATCGCCGCAGGGGCGTGGGCGGCGCGTTGATGAACGCCATGCTGGATATCGCCGGATCGGCACACGCCCGCATGGCCGTTCTGGAAACCCAGACCTGCAACGAGCGTGCCATCCGGTTCTACCGAAAGCACGGCTTTGAGATCATCGGCTTTGATCTGTACGCCTACGGCAACGACGACCCCCAGCGGCATGAGGTGCGGCTGGAAATGGGGCGAAGGCTGCCCGGCAGCGAAGCATAATACGGCTTCCGCTCCGGCACGGAGAGCGGGATTCGTATCCCCGGCGAAGAATCCGGCATTTCCGCCCAGCTTTTTTTCAAAAAACAGTTTCATATGACGCGATCTGTGGTATAATAGGGACGTCCCCTGAGTATGCTGTAAAAATAAGGCAGATACGGCTTGGTACTAATTCTCGTTAAAAATGTTGCACCGAGCGCAGTGAATTTTTCGTTCTGGCAAAGCTGAGTGAAGCGAGGCGTACTGGAAGTACGCCCAGCGGAACGAAGCAAAGCCAGAGCGGAAAAGGCGCTGTGCGAATGTAACATTTTTATTGAGAATTAGTATTGGCTGGCTTTCCGCAATCGGGAATGAAAGCCACCGGTTCAGGATAACTGCCGGAGCCGCTGCCTGACAGATTCCGGCACACTCCCATCAACCATAACAAGGAGGTACATCACCATGAAGTATGTTTGCGACGTCTGCGGCTGGGTTTACGACGAGGCTGAGGGCTATCCCGAGGGCGGCATTGCTCCCGGCACGAAGTTCGAGGATCTCCCCGAGGATTTCGAGTGCCCCCTGTGCACCGCCGGCAAGGATCAGTTCAGCAAGGAAGAATAATCCCAACGCAAAAGACAAGGAGGGCATCCCATGCAGATCACTGACAGCATCCGCTACGTCGGCGTGAACGACCATGAAATCGACCTTTTCGAGGGTCTGTACCCGGTTCCGGAGGGCGTGAGCTACAATTCCTATGTGATTCTGGACGAGCAGATCGCCGTCATCGACCCGGTCGATCAGCACTTTGGCGACGCGTGGCTGCATAACGTGCGCGCGGCGCTGAATGGCCGTCAGCCCGATTATCTCGTCGTGCATCACATGGAGCCCGACCATTCCGCCAATCTCGCCCGGTTCATGGACGAGTTCCCCGGCGCCGTCGTGGTCGCCTCGGACAAGGCGTTCACCATGATGAAGGCCTATTTCGGCAAGGATTACGCAGAGCGCAGGCGCGTTGTCAGGGAGGGCGACAAGCTGCCGCTGGGCCGTCACACCCTGTCCTTCATCGCCGCGCCGATGGTTCACTGGCCGGAGGTCATGATGAGCTACGAGGATGCGACCGGGACGCTCTTCTCCGCCGACGGCTTCGGCAGGTTCGGCGCGCTGGACGTGGAGCAGGCCTGGGCCTGCGAAGCCCGGCGGTATTACTTCGGCATTGTGGGCAAATACGGCGCGCAGGTGCAGGCGGTGCTCAAAAAGGCTGCCGCGCTGGACATCCGCCGCATCTGTCCGCTGCACGGCCCGGTGCTGGAGGGCGACGCACTGACCGAGGCGCTGCGGCTGTACCGGATCTGGACAACCTACGGCGTGGAGAGCGAAGGCGTTGTGATCGCCTATGCGTCCATCTACGGTCACATCAGGGAAGCGGCGCTGCTGATGCAGCAGGAGCTGGAGGCCTGCGGCTGCAAGACGGCACTCCACGACCTGTGCCGCTGCGACGTATACGAAGCCGTGGAGGATGCCTTCCGCTATGGAAAGCTGGTGCTGGCATCCGTCACCTACAACGCGGACGTGCTGCCGCCGATGCGGTCCTTCCTGCATCACCTGACGACTCGCGGCTGGCAGAACCGGGAGGTTGCGCTGATGGAGGGCGGCTCCTGGGCGCCCGCGGCTGCCAGGGTCATGCGCGATCTGCTTACCCCCTGCAAGAACCTGACCGTTCGCGAGAATTCCGTGCGCATCCTCGGCGCGATGAGCGCCGAGAACCGTGATCAGATTGCCGCGCTGGCACGGGAAATAGCCGAATAAACAAAGCCCGCTCCGGACTGCCTGTCAGTTGGAGCGGGCTTTGTGATGGATTCCTTATAGCACCAGCGTCATGACACCGGCTATGATCGCTGCCAGCAGCGGATACCCCACGAGCGTCCCCACCCATTTGCCAATCAGCGTTTTCCGGGGAATGTAGGGCCGCAGATCCTCCGTATTCGGGATTTCCCATGCCTTGGTGTGTCCAACCCAGTACCCGTCAATAAAGAGTCTGTCAAACAGGCCCATGATACCCAGAATGGCAAGCATCTGCCAGAAGCCATCCCAGAAGCCCACAGCGCCGTTGATGCCGTAGACCATCAGCGGAATCAGCACAAGGAGCGGCACAAACAGGGCAAGCCCCGTGATGAGATTCGTTCTCCTGATCTTCTCCCGGGTGGTATATCCCATCTCCACCGCTCTTTCCTGAACATCCTTCTCATAGAAAACCACCAGTCCGACCGGGCCATTGGCGATGCCGATGACACAGAGCATCAGCAGCCAGAAGCACATGAAAACCCCTTCAAGGAAAACCATCATGTTCAGAACCTCCCGTCATTCCCTCACAAACACCCGTGCCGCATACCCCGTCAGCGTGCCGTCCCAGGCCTCGTCCTCCCACGGACGGTACCCGTCCGGCAACGCAACCTGCTTCGCATCCGCATTGTGGTTCATGAGGAAGAGATAGGTGCGCCCGTCCTTCACGCGGCGGACGGCTTCCACCCCATGGGGCGTATCCATCAGCGGCGCAACGCCCGCGTCCGCCAGCAGCCGGGCAACGATGCGATCCGCCAGCGCGTCCCCGGGCGTCGTGCCCACATAATACGCCAGGCCCTTGCCGTAGGCGTTGCGGGTGACGGCAGGCGTTCCGGCATAGAAGTCATGCCCGTAGACCGCCAGCGGCTCGGCGGTTGCCTCCAGAAGATCACACCAGTGACTGCACTCGTATTCCGCGCCGTCCCAGACGACCGTGCCGTTCATGTCCCGCAGGCAGTCGTATTCCGTCACGGTTACGCCGCACAGGTCATCCACCATGCAGGGCACGGCGCCCTCGGTGTGGCACAGATTCGTCGCGTCCTTCACGCCGGAGCGCCAGGTCAGCATCAGATGGCCGCCGTTCTCCACATAGGCGCGCAGCTTCGCGGCATATTCCGCCGTCATCAGGAACTGCAGGGGCGCAATCAGCACCCGGTAGCCCGACCAGTCGTGCTGCTCACCCACGAAATCAACCGGAACGTTCGCCCGGTGGAGCGCCCGGTAATACGTCGCAAGATGCTGAATGTAGCTGTGCTGAGGATGATGGGGCTGAATCTGGAAGGCATACTCCTGATCGTAGGAGCGCAGGATCGCCACCTGCGATTGCGGCATCGCGCCCCGAAGCTCCCCCAGCAGCGGCGCGTACCGCTTCATGAACGCCTCCGCCTCGCGGAAGTACCGGCCCGGCACCCCGTTGTGGGGCAGCAGGCCATGCCAGTACTGCTCCGTGCCCATCGGGCAGGAGCGCCAGCGGAAAAAGACGATCGTGTCCGCCCCATGGGCCACGCACTGCATCGCCCACAGCCCCAGCTGACCGGGACGCGGCGTGCGGCCCAGCACCTCCCAGCCGGTGATGCCACTCTGCTGCTCCATGATCCAGAAGGGCTGCTGCTTGACGGCGCGGATGAAATCCAGCTCCGCCGCGTGCCAGTCCGCGCGGTATTCGTCGTGCCGGGCGTGGAAATGACCGCCGGGATACTGGTCATGCGCCGCAAAATCCAGCTGTTCTCCCAGCCTGTAATAGTTTGGCTTCGGGCAGAAGCCCATCAGGTTGTGCGTGATGAACTTGTCCGGCGCGGCCGCCCGCAGGATCCTTGCCTGAAACTCGTGGAATTCACACACCAGATCGGAGGTAAAGCGCCGCCAGTCCAGATCCTGAGAGGGATTCTGCCCCCAGGCGGCAGTGATCTTCGGGGCGTGAACATGCTCAAAGTCCGGGTAGCCCTGACTCCAGAAGGCCGTGCCCCAGGCGCGGTTCAGCGCTTCAATCGTGCCATACCTCTCCCGGAGCCACAGCCGGAAGCGCTTCTCGCAGCTCTCACAGTAGCACAGATCCCCGTGGCTGTTGCCCAGCTCGTTGTCCACCTGCCAGCCCACCACGCGGGGATTATCCGCAAAGTGCGCCGCGAAGGCCGTCACATACCGGCGGATGTGCTCCCGGTACACGGGGTTCGACTGGCAGTCGTGATGCCGTCCGCCGAAGAAGCGCTGCTGTCCGCGCCAGTCGGTCGGCTGAATCTCCGGGTTGCGCTCGATGATCCACGCCGGCGGCGCAGCGGTGGGCGTGCCAAGGATAACGTCAATCCCGGCCTCCCCCAGGATGCGGATGGCTTCATCCAGCACCTCAAAATGGAATTCGCCCTCCCGGGGCTCGAGCATCGCCCAGGAGAACTCGCCCATGCGGACGATCCCGACGCCCATTTCCTTCATCATTTCCACATCCCTTGTCCAGCGCGATGCTTCCCAGTGCTCCGGATAGTAGTCCACGCCAAAGGTATAGTGCTTCATTCCATTTTCCTCCACGTTGTACGCAGCGGCTCTTCGCCGGTCTGCCGCCTCCATTTCTTCCATTGTAACATGAAGGCCCTGCTGACGTAAAGAGCCGCAAGGCAAGATTTACAGCCGGAAACGCCCTGTTGTATGCAGGAAAACGACGTTTCCCGGCGTATTATGTCATCGCAAAATACTGCGGGACATGCCCATGCCCACGCAAACGAAAGAGGTTCCTCCATGCGCGCAAGGATTTCACTCAAGGAGCTTTTGGTCATCACCTTCGGCACACTGATCGTCGCCGCCGCCATCTTCTTCTTCATGCTGCCCAGCCACGTTTCCATCGGCAGCGGCGCAGCGCTGGCCATGATCCTGAGCAACTTCATTCCCCTGCCCGTCTCCACATTGACGCTGATGCTGAACGTGTTCCTGCTCATCATCGGCTTTCTGCTCATCGGGCCTGAGTTCGGTATCAAAACCGTCTATTGCGCGATTCTGACGCCTGTTTTCATGGGAGTTTTTGAGTTCCTGCTCCCGGACTTCCAATCCATCACGCAGGATCCGCTGCTGGACGTGATCTGCTATATTCTCATCGTCGGCATCGGACTTGCCATCCTCTTCTCCTGCAACGCCTCCTCCGGCGGCCTGGACATCGTAGCCAAGCTGATGAACAAGTTCCTCCGCATGGATCTGGGGCGGGCCATGTCCCTGTCCGGGATGCTGGTGGCACTCGCCTCCGCCGTGTGCTACGACTCCAAGACCGTCGTTCTGAGCGTTCTGGGCACCTATTTCGGCGGCATGGTGGTGGATCATTTCATCTTCGGCATGGACATCAAGCGGCGCGTCTGCATCATTTCGCCGCAGGTTGACAACATCGTCCACTACATCCTCTACGATCTGCACAGCGGCGCGAGCCTCAACCAGACCATCGGCGCATACGACAACACGGTGCACAAGGAAATCATCACCATTGTGGACAAGCAGCAGTTCAAGGCCCTGATGGATTATGTCCGCAAGGTCGATCCCCACGCCTTCGTCACCGTCTACGCCGTCAGCGAGGTGCGCTACCAGCCCAAGCACTGATACTGCTTTGCCATCCCAAAATATACGACCCTGCGCCAGCCTTCCGGTCTGATGCAGGGTCGTATTCTTATTGATTCAGCTGCTTGCGGTAAGCATCCAGCTCGGGCTCGTTGCCGTACACAAAGTGATCCGGCAGAATCTCGCACCAGATGGGCTTGTCCACGGTGTAATCGTGCATGGCGGGATCGTACACCAGCAGCTTCTTGTCGCGCTCCAGGTAGGGGTTGGGGTTGGGCACAGCGGACAGCAGTGCCTTGGTGTAGGGATGCAGCGGGTGACGGAACAGCTCCTCGGCCTCCGCCAGCTCCACGATGCGCCCCTTGTGGATGACCGCAATCCGGTCGGAAATGAAACGGACGACGGACAGGTCGTGGGCAATAAAGAGGTAGGTCAGGCCACGGTGCTGCTTCAGATCGTTGAGCAGGTTCAGCACCTGCGCACGGATGGAAACGTCCAGCGCGGAAATCGGCTCGTCCGCGACGATGAACTCAGGCTCCATAATCAGGCTGCGGGCAATGCCGATGCGCTGACGCTGACCGCCGGAGAACTCATGGGGGAAGCGGCTGGAGAATTCCGGCAGCAGCCCAACCTCCTCCAGCGCTCTTCTGACCTTATCCTGACGCTCCTGCTCATCCTTGTACAGATGATGGTTGTACAGGCCCTCGGAGACGATGTAGTCCACCTTCGCGCGCTCGTTCAGCGAAGCCATGGGATCCTGGAAGATCATCTGGCACTTGCGGATCACCTCCACGTCATCTTCCCTGGAGATCTTGCCGCTGATGCGCTTGCCGCGGTAGAGCACCTCGCCGTTGGTGATGGGGTTGATGCGCACAATCGCGCGGCCGATGGTGGTCTTGCCGGAACCGGACTCGCCCACCAGGGAGAAGGTCTCGCCCTTGTAGATGGTGAAGTTCACGTCATCCACCGCCACAAAGGCCTTCTTGCCGCTGCCGAAGGTCACCTGCAGGTTCTTCACCTCCACCAGCGGCTCACGATCCGGCATCTGGTGCGGATGAATCACCTCGCCGGTGGTCGGCTGCGGCTCATCAATCCGGCGGCTCATCTTCGCGACGTCGATGGGCTGCTCCACCTCGGGCGCACGGACATCCAGCATCCAGGTCTTGGCCTGATGCGTGGGCGTCACGTCGAACATCGGCGGCTCCTCGAGGAAGTCCACGTTCAGCGCGCGCTTGTTGCGGGGCGCGAAGGAATCGCCGAACACGTCGTTGAACAGGTTGGGCGGCGTACCGTCGATGGCGGGCAGCTTCTCGCCCTTGACGCCCAGCTGGGGCATGGCGGACAGCAGCGCCCAGGTATAGGGATGGCGGGGATTGAAGAAGATTTCGTTCGCCATGCCGATCTCGATGATCTGACCGGCATACATGACCGCCACGCGATCCGCCACATTGGCCACAACGCCCAGATCGTGGGTGATGTAGATGATGGTCATGTGCTTCTCGCGCTGCAAGCGGCGGATCAGCTCAAGGATCTGCGCCTGAATGGTGACGTCCAGCGCGGTGGTGGGCTCGTCGCAGATCAGAATCTGCGGGTTGCAGGCCACGGCGATGGCGATGACGACGCGCTGGCGCATACCGCCGGAGAACTCATGGGGATACTGCCCATAGCGGCGCGCCGCATCCTGTATGCCCACCTGCTCCAGCAGGCGGATGGCTTCGTCCTTGGCGGCCTTGCCGTGCAGCTTCTGATTCAGCTCAATGGCCTCGCGAATCTGAATGCCGACCTTTTTCAGGGGGTTCAGGCTGGTCATGGGGTCCTGGGTGACCATCGCGATCTTCCTGCCGCGGATGGTGCGCCACTGGGCTTCCGTGGTGAACTTGGCCAGATCCTGACCGTCATACATGATGTTGCCACCGGTGACACGGCCATTCTTGTCCAGCATACCGACAAAGGTCTTGGTGAACACGGACTTGCCGGAACCGGATTCGCCGACGATGGCGAGGGTCTCGCCGTCATACAGATCAAGGGAGCAGCGGCGGATCGCCCGCAGCTTCTGACCGCGCAGGGTGAACTCGACCTCCACATCCCGGGCAGACAGAATCGGCTCCGTGGAAAGCACCTGCCTGGCATGGCTCTCGAACTCGCTCTCAATGGAGGCGAAGTTCGGATTCTTCTTGAGGATCTCAGACATTCTACTCCACCTCACACATGATTACGGGGATCGCATGCATCGGAGAACGCGTTGCCCACCAGATAGAACGTGACCGTGATCAGGGACACGATCGCCGCGGGGAAGATCAGCAGATAGGGATACTCCAGGAAGTTGGAGCGCGCGTCGCGCAGCAGGATGCCCAGCGAAGGCGTGGAGATATCCAGCAATCCCAGATAGCTCAGCGTCGTCTCATAGGCGATGATGCCGGGGATGGACAGCGCCAGGCGCAGCACAATCACGCTGATCAGATAGGGGAAGATGTTTTTAGTGAGGATGCGCCACAGCCCGGTGCCCAGGCAGCGGGAGGCAAGGTTATACTCACGGTCGCGGTACATGAACACCAGATTGCGGATATTGCGGGCCGTGCCCAGCCAGTAAAAGGCGATCAGCGCCACCGCCATGACCAGGGTGGACTTGCCGATCATCAGCGCGATCAGGGTCATATAGATGATGGTCGGGATGTTGTCAATGAAGTTGTACAGCTCGGTGAAGAACCGGTCCAGCTTCCGGACATAGCCCCACAGCAGACCGATAATCACGCCGACGGTGATCTGACCGATCGACACGCTGACGGACAGGATGATGGATGTGCGGGTTGCGCTCCACACCTGACACCAGTAATCGCAGCCAAGGGAGTCGGTTCCGAACCAGAACTCGCTGTTGGGAGAGGTGAACATACGGTTCAGGTCCTGGCCGTCGACGCGGACGGTGTTGGCGTCATACTTGCTGATCAGCGGCGCAATAAAGGTGAAGATCAGCAGGGCCAGGAACACAAAGGCCATCACGACGGCGGCCTTCTTCTTGATGAAGTTCGCCCAGACGCTCTTCCAATAGGAATAATTGCTGTAGCCGGTCTTTTCCGCATTCTGCGCACGGTATTCGGCAAACTGGAACAGCTGCTTCTCCGGCATCCGGAAGCGGTTCTTGATGTGGACGATGCCGCGGGCGTACTTTTTCTCCGTGTCCGTCTCCACCGCGCTGTAATCCGCTTCCAGCTCCACAACATCGTGGGTTTCGCTGGCGCCGTAGGGGCTGGGGCCGGAGGGAGCCGCCATGTTCTCCGGCAGCTCGGACTGTGCCTCAACGGTGCTGTTGATAAAGCGGAGGTCCACCGGCGCTTCCGATACAGTCGTCTTCTTATTCTTGGCCATCAGCGCGTGCCTCCTTTCTCGGTCAGGCGGATCCGGGGATCCAGGATAATCATCAGCACATCGCCCAGGAACAGTCCCAGAATACCCAGCGTGGCATACAGGGACACCGCAGCGATGACAAGGTTGGCGTCATACTTCGCAATCGCCTCGGGCAGCAGGTTGCCCAGGCCGGGAACGCCGAACATCTTCTCCACCAGAATGGAGCCGCCCACCGTCAGCAGCACCGAGTAGGGCAGATACTGCGCCAGCGGCAGGAAAGCGTTCTTCATCACATGGCTGAACATGACCCGCGTGGTGGACATGCCCTTGAGCTTCGCCAGACGGATATAATCCTTGTTCAGCTCATCCACCATGTAGCGGCGCATCCACAGCATGTAGCTGGCGATGGAGCCCATGGACAGGGAGACGATCGGCAGCATTGCCGATTTGGGATCCGTCGTCGTATACTGGATGGGAAGGCCGAAGATGCGGGAGCCGATAATCATAATCAGGAAATACGTCACCAGACTCGGCACGGCGTTGATGAAGATGGTGTAGCCCTGACCGATGGCGTCAAAGATACCGTCCTTGTACCGGGCCTGCATGATGCCCAGCGGCACGCCCACCAGCAGCGCAATCACCAGCGCCGCCAGGCCGATGCGCAGGGAGATGCCGATCTTGGAGGCGATGATGTCCGTGACCGGAACGCCCGTCTGCACGCGGTGGGAGGTGCCGAAGTTCAGCCACACCCGCATGTGGGTCAGATAATCGAAGGTGCTGGTGGTCTTTTCATCCTTGATGACAACGGATTTTCCCTCCTTGCGGACGGTAAAGGTGCCGGAATGCCCGCCGCAGCTGAGCTGATAGCCAATCTTCTTCTGCACCGGCAAATCGGTCTTTACGATCACGGCATTGGGATTCTCCGCCGATACCGTCACCTCGACGCCGGTCACCAGCGGATACTCCTCCGTCACGCCCTCCGCGCGCGCAAACTGAATCTCCTCCGCCGAAACGGCAGAGGCCGCCTTGCTGCTCTTGAAGGCGATCTCGATGGAGCCGTCCTCCTGCAGGACCACCGTATCAAAATAATGCGCGTTGTGATCCGTCTGGATCAGGTTCCGGTAAAAATTTCCCAGCTGCACAAAGGGCGGATCCAGATAGCCATTGGCTTCCAGCAGATCATGCTGCTGCTGCTCCGTCAGCTTGATGAGCTGTTCTTCCGTAAAGAAGTAGTCCGTGGGCAGCAGGCGCAGCAGCAGAAAAACCGCAGATACAACCAGCAGCACGGTGACCAGCGACTGAAGCAGGCGCTTGACAGTGTATTTGAGCATTCGGCCCTCTCCTTTTCTCCGCCATCTCCGCCGTATATGATCCGGCGGACGCCGGCCGACGCCCTTGTCAGCCGGTCTGATGACTTATTCATAAGCCGTTTGATGAAGCATCCCTGCCGCTTCCCGCAAAAATGCCTCATGAAACGGCTCATTTCATCCCTATATAGGGAATAAGGGGCGGCCTCCCTTGCGGGAAGCCGTCCCCAACCCTTGAGGCACAGGACTTATCAATTACTTAACGAAAGCCTTGTAGTCCTCGGCAGTGTAGAGCTCAGTGCTGGTTTCCCAGTTCACATAGCGCTCAGACTGGTTGCCGTAAGCGGAGTACACCTTGGTGTAGTTGTTGACCTTGGTCAGCTCCCAGACCACGTTGTAGGACCACGGAATCACCAGCGCATGCTCCAGCATATAGGCCTCGGCCTTGGCGAAGGCGGCATAGCGGGCATCCAGATCATCGGTGATGGCCTTGGCTTCGTTGGTCAGACGGGTGAACTCCTCGTAGGTCGCGATCAGCTTCTCGTCGGTGGCGTTGTTGATCTTGGAGTAGTAGACGGAGTAGTAGGCGTTATCCTCGCCATAGGTCTCCTGACCCAGGAAGTTGATGGGATCAGCGAAGTCAGCGCCCCAGCCATTGACGTAGATGGAAGCCAGCTGCGGATTGCGAACCTCGGTGGACAGCTTGGAGACGTAGGTCTTGGTATCCAGCACAACCAGATCCTCGCCCAGGCAGTCCTTGATCAGCTTGGCAAACACGTCAGCGGTCTCCTTCGCGGTGGTGGAGGAACCGGCGATGTAGTAAGCCATCTTGACGGGCAGCTCGATGCCGGCAGCGGTCAGCTCTTCAATCGCGGCAGCCTTGTAGGCAGCAGCCTTGTCGGCATCCAGACGGGCAAAGGTATCGGGCGAGTACTGCAGGCCCAGCTCATTGCGAACCAGCTGCGTGTAGTCGGTGCCATCGCTGGTCACGGACACGGCATTGGCGGTGTAGCAGAAGTTCTGGCAGGACAGGGGGTTGATGAAGTTGGTGCGGGCCAGATAGTTGGTGGCATCCAGGCCGTAGTACAGGGCCAGACGGAAGTTCTCGTTGGCCACGGCGGTGTTCCAGGCCACGTCGGGGGTGCCGTCCTCGTTCTTCTTGTCGTACACCAGATGGATCTGGTAGGAGTACTTGGTGGGACGGGCTTCGATCAGGTTGTCATAGTACTCGTGATCGGGGTTGGAGTAGATGGTGTTCAGCTTGGAGGCGGGCAGCTCGATGTAATCCAGCTCGCCGGCGG
>JBJEUF010000020.1:0-5621 GCA_051883695.1 Aristaeellaceae bacterium | reverse complement strand
TGATGCAGTACGGCATCAAGGACATCCGCGACCTCAACAGCGGCAGCCTGACCCGGCTGAGCCAGTTTACCGACGACGAGTAACCGAAGGGTGCAGGGGCGATCGGAAAGCCCCTGCCCGCGCCGCTGCGCGGCATCCTCTATTTCAGTGATACAGGAAGTTGCAAAGGGTTTCGCGCCTGCGGGCGCGACCAAAGGGCTTTCCGATCGCCCTTTGGAAGCCTTCGGTGTTCACCCTTTGCGGTAATGAGGAGGCAAACGAAGCTCATGTACATCTCTATGAACTGGATCCAGGAATTCGTGGATCTTTCCGGCCTTGACCTGATGGCGCTGATCCATCAGTTCTCCCTGTCCACCGCCGAGGTGGAGAACGAAATCTTCCATAAGGGCGCTGATCTGTCCGGCGTGGTGGTGGCGGAGATCAAGTCCATCGAGAACCACCCCGAAAGCAAGAAGCTCCACCTGCTCAAGGTGGACTGCGGCGAGAGCGAGCTGGTGGACGTGGTCTGCGGCGCGCCCAACGTCCGCGTGGGCATGAAGACCGCTTTCGCCAAATTAGGCGCTCAGCTGGGTGAGATCACCATCGCCCCCCGCAAGCTGGCGGGCTACACCTCCCACGGCATGTGCTGCAGCGAAAAGGAGCTGGGCCTGAGCGACAACAACGACGGCATCATGGACATCACCGAGGATGTCGCCAACGGCACGGACATCAAGGCGCTGTGGCAGATCGACGACATCGTGTTCGAGGTGGACAACAAGTCCCTGACCAACCGCCCCGATCTGTGGGGGCACTACGGCATCGCCCGCGAATTCGCCGCATTGGCGAAGCGTCCCCTCAAGCCCATGGAGATGGTCGATCTTGACCAGTACAAGGACCTGCCCGCCATCGACATGAAGATTGAGGATCCCCTCTGCCAGCGCTATTCCTGCCTGACGGTGGAGAACATCACCCGCAACGTCGCGCCCATGAACATGCGCATCCGCCTGTACTACTGCGGCATGCGTGCCATCAACCTGCTGGCCGACCTGACCAACTACCTGATGCTGGAAATGGGCCAGCCCATGCACGCCTTCGACAGCCGCAAGGTGGAGAAGATCCGCATCAGGCGCTTCGACAAGCCCTTCACCTTCCAGACCCTGGACAAGGTGGAACGCCAGATTGACGAGAACACCCTTATGATCTGCAACGGCGACAAGCCTGTGGCCATCGCGGGAATCATGGGCGGCTTGGACAGCGAAATCGTAGCGGATACCACCTCCCTGACGCTGGAATCCGCCACCTTCGACGCGGCCTCCGTGCGCAAGTCCACCGTCCGGCTCGCCCATCGCACCGACGCCTCCGCCCGCTATGAAAAGTCCCTTGACCCCGAGATGACCGTCCCCGCCATCGCCCGCTTTGTCAAGCTGCTGCAGGACGCGGACGCCGGTATGCGCGTCACCTCCTGCCTGACCGACGAGCGCGCCTTCACCTATCCGCAGATCACCCTGGACTTCGACAAACGCTTCGTGGATCGCTACACCGGCATTGAAATCAGCGATGCCCACATCGTCAGCACCCTGACGGCGCTGGGATTCACCGTCCGGCAGAACGGCGACAGGTTCTCCGTGGATGTGCCCAGCTGGCGCGCCACCAAGGACGTGACCATCAAGGCCGACATCATCGAGGAAATCACCCGCATCTACGGCTACGACAACTTCGACATCCACACCGCTAACGCGCCCCTCTATCCCGTGCGCGAGCATATCGAAAAGACCACCGAGAACAAGGTGAAGGACATCCTCGTCAAGCGCTACGGTTTGCATGAGGTGCATTCCTACATCTGGCAGTACTCCGATGAGTACAAAAAGCTGGGCATCGAGGTGGAGGACAACATCCGGCTGCTGGGCGCGGCCAATCCCAACATCGAGGTCATTCGCCGCTCCATCGTGCCCACTCAGCTGGTGCAGGTGAAGGGCAACACCGGCTATGCGCCCTCCTTCGGCATCTTCGAGGTCGGCCGCGTGGCGGAGGGCGTGGACGAGAACGGTCTGGCAAAGGAATACAAGCGGCTCTGCGTGACGCTGTTCAGCAAGGTTGAGAGCGTCGAGACGCTGTATTTCAGGCTCCGCGACATGCTGGCTGTGACCGTGGACGACCTGAAGCATAAGCCGCTCACCTGGCAGAAGGCCGAGGCGACCCATTCCTGGCAGCACCCGAAGAACCTCAACGACGTGCTCTGCGACGGCGTGGTGCTGGGCCAGATCGGCGTGGCGCACCCGGTGGTGAGCAGGAAGATCGACAAGAAGGCCGCCATCGTCTTTGCCGAGATCGACATGGACGCGCTGTCCCACATCGGTGCGGAGCGCATCAAGTATGTGGAGCCCAGCCGCTTCCCGGGCATGGAGCAGGATCTGACCTTCATGGCCGAGACCTATGCGCCCATCGCCAGGGCTATTGAGAACGCCGGCAGCCCGCTCATCAACAGGGTGAACGTGGTGGGCACCTACACGGACGAAAATGGCAAGTCCATCACCGTGCGGCTGTTCTTCTCCCATGCCGAGCGCACCCTCACCCGCGAGGAAGTGCAATCCGTCGTCGACGGCATCGTCGCGGAGCTGGAAGCGCAGGGCATCGTCATCAAAAAGTAATGCATTCATTCCCCGTGGCGATTGCTGCGGGGAATTTTTTGAAATTTTATTCCCGACTGGGAATGAACGGATGGTGTGCTTCCGTTGTATCAGTACAGGAAAGGACAGGGAGGTGCAATCACGATGAAAAAAATCGGTCTGAGTTTCCTGGCGGTTTGTTTGATGGCGGTGCTTTTGACGCTGCCGATGAGCGCGATGGCAGAGGTGTACGGGACCCTTCAGGAGGACGTGCCGGTATACAGCGGCCCGAGCGAGAAATACACGCAGATTCCGGAGATTCTGCTGCGCAAGGGCGCTCCGGTGACGGTGCGCACCAGGTACTACAACGGGGAGGCGACCTGGCTGCAGGTGGAGTTCTCCTATATGGGCGTGAAGGGCCGCGGCTATGTGCCCGGCGCGTCTGTGGCGGCCAGCCTGAGCTACGTGCCGAAGGAAGCGCCCCTGTGCGCCGGCAAGCTCCTTGACTTCAGCGGCATTGTTGGAACCGGTCCGGTCTACAATGGCTATCTGGGCTATGAAACGTCGCTCCGCCCGGGGTCGAGCGTGATTGTCTATGAGGTGGAGGACGGCTCGGCGCTGATTGAGTGCTGGCATTATGACGAAGGCAGCAAGTGCCGCGTCTGGGTGGCGCTCGGCGACCTGTCCACGGAAATGTCCTTTGCCGGCACCGGATACTACGGCGTGGCGGAGGCGGAGAGCTGCTATGTGCCCTCGCCTACCCGCGCACCGAGCACCTATTACGGCAGCACGGGCAAGGGCTATCCGGTGGGCAAGATGATTACGGTCATTTCCGGCAGCTGCCATATCAAGGGCGAGCCGGATCCGGACAGCCAGACGATTAACTACGCCCATGTGGGCGACCGCTTCGAGGTGCTGGAGTGCGTGACCGGCTCCACGGGCAAGGACTGGTACCGCATCAAGATGAACGGCGCGTATGGCTGGATTTCCTCCGGTCTGGTGTCGCTGGACTGATGGATGGCTGAATGGATACCCGGGCAGGCAGCATGACTGTCTGCCCGTTTTTTGTATTTCTTTAACACAAGGGCGGCTGATTCGTCTATACAGGCAAGGCGGCCGGAGAAAACTCCGGCTGACGGATCGCCGCACCGCCGACGGACGGTGCCGCAGAAAAGGAGGTGGAAGTCCTATGACCGCTGTTCAGGGCCCGGACAGCAGCCGAGAGGAACGACTCAACCGGATGATGCTGACGCATGAAAGGGAAGTGCTGCGCCTTTGCTGCCTGTACCTGCATGACGTGCATCTGGCGCAGGACGCGGTGCAGGAGACCTTCCTGAAGGCGTACCGGAAGCTGGATGCCTTTGAGGGACGCTCCAGCGAAAGAACGTGGCTGATGCGCATCGCCGTGAACACCTGCCGGGACATGTGCCGCGGCGGATGGTTCCGGCATGTGGACAAGGCGGTGGAGATAGAAAATCTGCCCCTGCCCGTGTCACCGCCCAGCGCGGAGCACATCGCGCTGACGACGGCCATCATGCGTCTGCCTCCGAAGTACAGGGAAGTCGTGCTTCTCCATTGCGATCAGGGATTGACTGTCAGAGAGACGGCGAAGGCGCTGGGCATTACCGCGCCGACCGTCATGAACCGACTGAACAAGGCGCGGTCTGAGCTGGCACGCGCGCTGGAGGAGGAAGCATGAAGCAGCTGAGTGACCAGGCCGTTCGTGCGGCCATTGACGATTGCCTCTCCGGCGTGGAGACGCTGCCCTCGGTTCGGGCTGATGTGCTGAACCAGGTGAGAGGAGAAATCAAAGTGAAGAAAAAGCTTTCTGCAGGTATCATTTTTGCTCTGTTGCTGGCGCTGCTGATGGCAGGCGCGGCGGTTGCGGCCGGGCTGGGCCTTTTCGGCCAGCTGAGCGAACGGGAGGACGCGGATTCCCGCCTGCCCGGTCTGGAATCCGTTTCCGAGAAGATGCATGTGACCTTCACCACCGAGGAGGGCGTGACGGTCACCATCAACCAGGCGTATTACGACGGGACGCGCGTGTTCATTGCCTACACCAAGTCCGGACCCTACGATCAGGTGGAAATGGGCGAGGGCAAGCCGGAGAACCTGAACTACGACTGGGAGCTGCCCGGTGAACATTACGCGGAATATTACGGCGGCGAAGGCCTCCATCATCAGGCGATGGCTGCCTATCTGGATGGCACCGCACCCCGCTGGGCCAGGGTACGCTATGTCAATGTCCACGATGGATTGCAGATCGGCGATGCATACCTGAACATCATCGGCGGCAGCACCTACATCAATGAGGACGGCGTGCTGGTGGGCTGGAAGGAGTGCGAGGTACCCGAGGCGCTGGCAGCGGACGAGGTAACCTTCCTGCTGGGCACCTTCACCAGCAATACCACCTACTATCAGGACGAAACCGGCCTGTATGTCGCCTTTGGGCCGAGACCCGAAACCGTCTGGCATCCGTTCACCGTGGCGAAGGACGCAACCGGCGGTCAGAAGCTGACGGGGACGGTCAGCGGTACGGACTGGTCGGGGACGGCAGCCCTGACGGCCAGCGCGGTGGACATCAAGGGCGAGATTGTGGTTTCCTGCCCGCAAAGCTGGTCGGATATCTGGGAGACCTGGGAGAATCCGCAGCAGGCGGACTACATCCTGGATTGGAATTTCTATGTCGGCGGCACGAAGGTGAACGACAACGAGGACGGCAGCATCGATCCGCGCGTGGCGGGCCAGCTGACCTTTGGCATCTGTTACAGGCTGTACGACCTGTCGCAGGAAATGAAGCTCGTCCCCGTGTTCAGCCGGAGCGGCGAGCACATGGATGAGGCGATCATCCTGACCATTGGCGAATGATCTTCTGGCGGCGCGGGGCGTGACGGCTCTGCGCCGCTTTCGTTTGGCTGCTGAAAGCTCCGGAAATGTGAATGTCCTCCGCTCCCCAAAGGAACGGAGGACACAGACTGGGAGAAGCCCCGGGAGGTGTCGGAGGGCCCGCAGGCCCTCTGACTGGATTCGTATCGA
>JBJEUF010000019.1:0-23984 GCA_051883695.1 Aristaeellaceae bacterium | reverse complement strand
GCCATCACGCCTCCAAAATGCCGAAATTGCTTGACAAATCAAGGGGCTCAGGCTATTCTTGAATGATGTATCCCATGTACAAACGATCATCAAGGAGGATGATTCCATGTCACGGATCGAGGAAATCTTCGGCGTCAACGTATTCAACGATGACGTCATGCAGAAGCGTCTGCCGCGCGACACATACAAGTCCCTGCACAAGACCATCTCAGAGGGCAAGCCGATCAAGCCCGAAATCGCCAACGTGGTGGCCAACGCCATGAAGGACTGGGCGATCGAGAAGGGCGTGACCCACTACACCCATTGGTTCCAGCCCATGAACGGTGTGACTGCGGAAAAGCACGACAGCTTCATCACTCCCCGGGACGGCGGCAAGGTCATCCTCGAATTCTCCGGCAAGGAGCTGGTGCATGGGGAGAGCGACGCTTCGTCCTTCCCTTCCGGCGGCCTTCGCGCAACCTTCGAGGCTCGCGGCTATACGACCTGGGATCCGACCAGCTACGCATTCATCAAGGACGGCGTGCTGTGCATTCCGACCGCGTTCTGCTCCTATGGCGGCGAAGCGCTGGATGCAAAGGCGCCGCTGCTTCGCTCCATGGAAGCGCTGAACCGCCAGGCGGTTCGCGTGCTGAAGCTCTTTGGCCGCGACGCGACCCGCGTGATTCCCACCGTCGGCCCGGAGCAGGAGTACTTCCTGGTTGACAAGGCGCTTTACGATCAGCGCAAGGATCTGATCTTTACCGGCCGCACCCTCTTTGGCAACAAGCCGCCCAAGGGTCAGGAGCTGGAGGATCATTACTCCGGCGCGATCAAGCCGCGCGTGAAGGCCTTTATGACCGAGCTGGACGAGGAGCTCTGGAAGCTCGGTGTACTGGCCAAGACCGAGCACAACGAGGCTGCGCCTGCCCAGCACGAGCTTGCGCCGATCTATGCGGTCACCACCGTCGCCACCGATCACAACCAGCTCACCATGGAGCTGATGAAAAAGGTCGCGCTGCGCCACGGTCTGGTCTGCCTGCTGCATGAGAAGCCCTTTGCCGGGGTGAACGGCTCGGGCAAGCACAACAACTGGTCGATGTCCACCAACACAGGCTACAATCTGCTGGAGCCGGGCGACGACCCCGCATCCTCCGCACAGTTTCTGCTGTTCCTGACCGCCATGATCAAGGCCGTGGACGTTCATGCCGATCTGCTGCGCGTGACCACAGCTTCCGCCGGCAACGATCACCGTCTGGGCGCATACGAGGCGCCGCCCGCCATCATCTCGATGTTCCTGGGCGATGAGCTGACAGCCATCGTTGACAGCCTGCTGGCGGACGAGGAATATCACTCCGCCGCCAAGAAGGATCTGGAAATCGGCGTAACGGTGCTGCCCAAGTTCCCGCAGGACAATACCGACCGCAACCGCACCTCGCCCTTCGCCTTCACGGGCAACAAGTTCGAGTTCCGCAGCCTCGGCTCCTCCGCTTCCATTGCCGATACGAACGTGGTGCTCAACACCATCGTGGCGGACGTGCTGATGGAGTTTGCGGATCAGCTGGAAAAAGCGGAGGATTTCAAGGCAGCACTGCATGATCTCATCGTTGACACGCTGCGCAGGCACTACCGCATCATCTTCAACGGCAACGGCTATGCCGGTGAATGGATTGAGGAGGCCGCCCGCCGCGGTCTTCCCAACTACGCCAACACTGTCGACGCCCTGCCGCACCTGGTCGACCGGAAGAACATCGACCTGTTCGCCCGCCACGGGGTGTTCACTGAAAAGGAGCTGCGCTCCCGGTACGAGATCACGCTGGAATACTACGCCAAGACCATCAACATCGAAGCGGAAACCTGCCTGATGATGGCGGAGAAGCAGATTTTCCCTGCCTGCGCCCGCTTTGCCGGTGACATGGGCAGGATTGTCAGGGATATCAAGGCCTGCGGCGTTGAGCCGGTGGCGGAAATGAAGCTGCTGCAGCTGGTCACGCTGCGCAACGCCCGTCTGCTGGACGCGATTGATACGCTGCGCGACGTGGTGAGCAATTCCATGCAGCATACGGACGCGCTGGAAAACGCGCTGTATGAGCGCAACATCATCCTGCCCGCCATGCAGACCGTCCGCATCGTCGCGGATGATCTGGAAACCATCGTCGGCAAGGAATACTGGCCCTTCCCGACCTACGACGATCTGCTCTTCAATGTCTGACAATATGCCAATGGCCGCGCCGCCTGCTCAGCAGGGACGCGGCCATTCGTTTTGCCGTCAGCTGTGCGTGCAATACCAGCTGTAGTCGTACGCGTCATCCGGCTCGTCCGGACTCGGCGCGATGGTGAAGCGCACCACGGCGTTCTCGCGCAGGTTCAGCGATACCGACTGCGCATTTTCCAGCAGCTGCGTCTGGCACAGGGGCTGGGCAGCCTGGCGCAGGAAGCGCAGCTGAGCCTCCGTCAGCGACGCGGGCTCCCCCATCTCATGCCAGCACTTGAGCGGGTTGCAGACCGCCTCGTCCACGGTTTCGGTCATCATGGCTGCCCTTGCCGGGAGCGGCAGCGTCAAATCGAGCTGCAGCTCCGCGCGTTCCTCCCGGCAGAGGTTCCACGCAACGCCCTCATAGGAGCCGTCCCCACGCTTCATGATGACGGCATGGTCATCCCGGTAGACGCACTCGCCCTTCAGGTTGTTGAAGAAGGCGAACGTCCACAGCGTGGGCTTGGCAATCAGCCCGTTGGCAATCATGCCGAAGCCCCCGTGGAAGGGCCGCGACGGCACGCCCTGCTCCTCGAACACATCGCCGAAGGTCCAGTAGGAGTAGCTGTCGCACAGATCGCCCATGCGCGCCAGCAGACCCGCGATATAGGCAGCGTTGAGGTTCGTGTCATGAATCGGGCAGAAGGGATGATAGGAGGTATTGAACTCCGTCACATGCATCTCGATTCCCTTGTATTCGGGGAAGCTGTCGATGATATCGCGGGTTGCCTGCATCTCCTCGGCGATGGATTCCACCGTCCGCATGGTATGATACAGGTACCGGCCGCGATGCTCCGGCGTTTCGCCCATATAGGCGTGACGGGTCATGAAATCCACGGGCAGCCGGTGATCCCGGCAGTAGGTCAGGAAATTGCGCACCCAGTCCAGCGAGGTCGCTCCTCCGCAGATCGCCGGGCCGCCCACGCGCATCGCCGGAAGCGTCTCCTTCACGGCTTTGACTGACACGGCGTACAGCTGATGATATCTGTCCTCATCGGCGTTTTCCCAGAATCCGGGCAGATTCGGCTCGTTCCAGACCTCGCAGGGCCAAGTGGAAACCTCGTCCTCGCCGTACCGGTCAGCCAGATGACGCAGCGTGGCCTGAATCAGGCTTGCCCACTTCCGATGATCGGCTGGGGGCGTGGTGTTGCCCTTCCAGTAGAAGATGGTCTGCGTGCCGCTGGCCATTTTCTCCGGCATGAAGCCCAGCTCCAGGAAGGGCTTGACGCCATTGGCCAGATAGCTGTCCATCACCCGGTCGAGATAGGTGAAGTTGTAGGTGATTTTCTCCGTGCCGTCCGGAGCCTTCGTGCACTGGTAGATCGCCATGTCATCCGAGAACAGGCCGTGCCCGCGAATGTGCCTGAAATGGCATACCGATTGCGCCATAGCCAGCTGATCGAGGTATTCCTTGTGCAGGGCCAGCCCCATGCGGCCCGTACCGACGCAGAACGCCGCGTTGTTCCTGAAATCCGCACGGCTGTCCGCCGTGAGGTGGATGCTCCTCTGCTTCATATGCGTTACCGTCCTCTCGTCCATGTGTCAACCCAGCCCTGCCTTCGCCCAGTCAAACACGAGTATCTGTCCATCCGCAACATCGGCCTGCCGGGTGTCCATGTGCTCGTAGCCGCCGATCTGCACCGGCCTTGCGATTCGCAGCGCCTCGTCCGTCAAGCCGTTCACGAATGCGTCAAACTTCGCCCGCGGGTACATGTCCGGCTGATGGCTGCACAGCACATGCGTGAAGGGCAGCGCCTGCAGCGCACGGACGTTCCGCCGGTACTGCCCGACGCCCAGCGCGGCGTCGAAAAACAGCCAGGTACAGGGGTTCCAGTCATCGCCGGTCAGCAGCAGCTTCTGCTCAGGCAGATAGACCACGCAGGAGCCGGGCGTATGACCGGGGCAATGGATGAGCTGCGCGGGCAGCCTGCCCAGATCAAGAATCCCTTCGTGAATGGCATAGGGCGGACGGCATGTCCCCTGCAGGAAGGCTTCCTCCGTGACATGCAGCCCTTTTGCCTGCGCCTGGCTCAGCACAGCGCGGCGCTTTGTCCCGCCGGTGAACGCTTCCCATTCCGCAAGGTCCTCCGGGAACATGACGGTTTTGTCAAACCACCTTGCGCCCAGGGCATGGTCATGATGGTTGTGGGTCAGGAGCACCGTCACCGGCTTGTCCGTCAGCGTCGCGACAAAAGCGGCGACATCCTCCACCCCATATCCGGTATCCACCAGCAAGGCTGCCCTTTCGCCCTCAATCAGCGTCATGCACACGCCCATGCAGTCACGGATGTGCGTCACGCCGGGACAGACCTGATTCATTTGAAAACTCATGCGCTGATCTCCTTTGCGTGAATGCTGCATCTATACTTCGACGCGGGAATCAGGTTTCCTGTCAGATGCATCCCGCATTTTTTGTTCGATTGTGGGCATTTCTTGCGCATTCTCTTTCTGTGTTACGGAGGAAGCATCCTTCGTCCGGCGTATCGGAAAAATGCTCTTTGCACGCATTCGAGGAATTGCACTCCGTCATTGTCATGGCTGCAGGCGGCTTGACAGTCTGCCTTCGTCTTGATTTCCTTTACCGATGAACAACTCTCCGCAAAATGTGCTATAATGGTTAAGCAAATGAACGGATCAAAGGAGGCGGTCGGATGGATCAATGCGCGTCAAGCCGTCAGGGCCTGGCAAAGCAGTTCAAACGCTATCAGAAGGTATTCACGGCCCTGGGCGATGAAACCCGGCAGCATATCTTCCTGACGCTGCTTGAAAACAAACAGATCGGTATGCGGGTGCCGGACATCACGGAGAAAACGCATCTCTCCCGGCCGGCAGTCTCGCACCATTTGCAGATTCTCAGGGATGCAGGTCTCATCAGCATGCACCGCGTGGGAACAATGCACTACTATTATGTCGACGCCAACCAGGGCTGCTGGGGCGGCCTGAAGGAGCTGATTGACCGCGTCAATGAGATCATTCAGATGGCGACGGAAGCAGGATATCCCGTCTGGAAGGACGAAGAATAAAGCTTAGGAGGAATCCATATGACCATCATGGAAGCAATCAAAAGCCGGCACAGCGTCCGCAGCTATCAGGACAAGGGTATTCCTGCCGGAATCATAACAGCGCTGGAAAAAGAAATCGCCGCCTGCAATGCGGAGGGCGGTCTGCGCATTCAGCTGGTCACCAACGAGAAGGATGCTTTCGCAGGCTTCCTGGCGCACTACGGCAAATTCAGCGGCGTACAGAATTACATCGCCCTGATTGGGAAAAAGAGTGCAGATCTGGATGAGAAGCTGGGTTATTACGGAGAGCGGATCGTCCTGGAAGCACAGCGTTTGGGACTGAATACCTGCTGGGTGGCACTGACCATGTGCAAGGGCGTTGTCAGGAAGAGCTGCACGATTGCCAGCGATGAAAGGCTGGTCTGTGTCATCGCCCTTGGCTTTGGTACGACGCAGGGCGTTGCGCATCGCTCCAAGGCGATGGATGACCTGTGCGAGGTCAGCCAGAAGCCTGTGTGGTTCGTGCAGGGCATGGAAGCAGCGCTGCTTGCGCCCACGGCGATGAATCAGCAGAAATTCATGTTCAGCCTCCACGGGAATCAGGTGACCGCCAAATCCACCGGAGGCTTCTATTCCAAGGTAGACCTTGGGATTGTGAAATACCACTTTGAGATTGGCGCAGGAAAAGAGAACTTCACCTGGTCATGATGCAGCAAACAGCTCGCAGCCTGAGAACGCATCTCCGGTCGCGAGCTGTTTCCTTACGGTCAGCGAAAGCGCCCTGCGCCAGATGGACGCAGGACGCTGAGGTTGAGGAGAAATCAGGCGCGGCTCCAGACGGCGCCATCCTTGGCATCCTTCACGACCACGCCCATGGCGGACAGCTCATCGCGGATGCGGTCGGATTCTGCCCAGTTCTTCGCCTTGCGGGCCTCAAAGCGGGCCGTCAGCAGCGCGTTGACCTTTGCGGATTCCTCCTCCGTTGCGTCGGCAGGGCCGGTGATGGTGTACTCGCCCGCGCTGGCTGCCCTGGCCGTTGCCGCTGCGTTGTCAGCGCGAACCTTCGCGGCAGCCTCCACCAGACCCAGGGACAGCACACGCTCAAAGTCCGCCAGCAGGTACAGCTTCGTCGCATCGTCCAGCTCGCGGCCCTTCAGCACGTCGTACACGCAGGTGATCGCCAGCGAGGTATTCAGGTCGCTGGTCAGGGCCTTGAGGAACTTCTCCTGATAGGGCTTCGCAGCGTCTGTGTCGGGCTGTGCGCCGTCCTCCGCCTTCAGGGCGGCGATACGGTTCACCAGCTTGCTGTAGGTGGCTGCGGCATTGTCGAGGTTCTCCCAGGAGAACACGAGATTCTGACGATAATGGCTCTGCAGGCAGAACAGGCGGTAGGCCAGCGGGTTGTAGCCCTTCTCCTCCAGCAGGCTGACGGTCAGGAACTCGCCCTTGGACTTGGACATCTTGCCGCTTGCCGTGTTCAGGTGATGCACATGGAACCAGGTGGAGCACCACGGATGGCCCAAATAGGCCTCGGACTGCGCAATCTCGTTGGTGTGATGCGGGAAGGCGTTGTCAATGCCGCCGCAATGCAGGTCAAGGTATTCGCCCAGGTGCTTCTTGGAGATGCAGGAGCACTCAATGTGCCAGCCGGGATAGCCCACGCCCCAGGGCGAATCCCACTTCAGCGCCTGATCCTCGAACTTCGACTTGGTGAACCACAGCACGAAATCCGCCTTGTTGCGCTTGTTATCGTCCGCTTCCACGTCATCGCGCACGCCCACCGCGAGGTCTTCCTCGTCATGGTCGTTGAAAACGTAGTACTTATCCAGCCGGGACGTGTCAAAGTAGATGTTGCCGCCGGCCTGATAGGCATAGCCCTTCTCCAGCAGCCTTTCAATCATCTCGATATAGTCCGGGATGCAGTTGGTCGCAGGCTCCACCACATCGGGCATCTTGATGTGCAGCTTCGCGCAATCGGCGAAGAACGCATCGGTGTAGAACTGAGCGATCTGCATGACCGTCTTGTTCTCCCGCTTCGCGCCCTTGAGCATCTTGTCCTCGCCGGTATCGGCATCGGACGCGAGATGGCCCACGTCGGTGATGTTCATGACGCGCTTGACGTTGTAGCCCTCATAGCGCAGCGCCTTTTCCAGCACATCCTCCATGATGTAGGAGCGCAGGTTGCCGATGTGGGCAAAATGATACACCGTCGGGCCGCAGGTGTACATGGACACGTCGTTGCCGAACCGGGGCCGGAAGGGCTCCTTTTGATGGGTCAGGGAGTTATAGAGAAACATCCGTTATCATTCCTTTCAGGGGAAGCCTGTTCCCTTCATATCTTCGTCGTCTGAGGCGCTGATTCCTGCCGGAACCGGAAGCCAAAGAAATCAAACTGACAGCCGGGCAGGAACACGAAGGTCACCGCACATACGCCGGGCAGCACCTCCATGGCAAAGCGCTGCCCGCCACGCTCCGTGCCCCTGAACCGCGCAAGGGTCGTCAGCGTATCGCCCGCCGCGTTCTGGAACCGGATGGTGATGGGGTTCTCCGTGAGCGGCGTGCAGCCGTCGATGGTGAGCATCGCCTGCGTCGCATCGCCAAAGTCCATGTTCTCATAGACAAGGGACACGTTGTTGCCGATGCCCATCACGCCCGCCTCCGTCCGCGTGAAGCTGTCGCCGTAGACGGCATCCGCGTCCAGTGCGCTCAGGCTCAGCCAGGCACGGCTCTGCCTGGTGAAGGAGAAGCCCCTGAGGTGAATCTTCTGCTTCATGGTGAAGCAAAGCGTATGCAGTCCGGTCAGGCGGCGCGGCAGCTGATATGTCTCCGGCTGATACACATTCCATTGCGAGGGCTTCTGATACGGCAGCACGGCAATGATTTCGCCGCCCTGCCGCGGATCGCCGTCCCAGAGCGTCACATCGTAGCGGTTGCTGTCCAGCGCGAAGATGGGCAGCGTGATTTCGTCCGAGCCGACCGGGCCGAAATCGACGTTTGTGTAGCCCGCCATGGATTCGCCGTCCCGCGAGAAGGACACGCCCTGCTCGTTGCCGTTGGAGATGTCGCCGTAGGACAGGCTGAACAGACCGCCCGTCACGAAAGCATAGGGATCCAGGTTCGGCTGGCCCATGCCGTCGATCACGATATCCTGCTGACTGATGATGCGCGGATGTTCGTAGCCGTTGTTGCACATGGCGCGCAGATAGACCGTATCATCGCCCAGCGCCGTGACCGTCACGACATCGCCGTCCACCGTGACGGATGCGCAGGGGCTCTCGATCCCCTTGGCGTTGGTGATGCGGAAGCGCACGTCCTGCGGCATGGCATCCATAGGAGAACGCACCACGCGGAAGCTGACGCTCGGGTGATCGGGAGACAGGCGCTTGCCTCCCATGGGGATCAGGCTCAGCTTGCGAACCGGAATCTCCTCCGGCATCGGCGTCTCCCTGCACTGCGGCTGCTGACAGCTTCTCCCCTCCGGCACGGCAGCCCTGACCGTCTGCAGCTCCAGCACCGCAGGCGCCTTGCCGGGAGAGGTGACTTCGATACGGATCACACCGGCTTTATCGGTCGTGCCGACCATTGCCAGCAGCCTGCCCGAGAACAGGCGGCGCGACGTGGTCCTGTACCCATCGCGATCGGTGGAATCGCCGTTGTCCAGTCCCAGCAGACGGCCAGCACCTGCGACCGACACATGGACGCGATCGCATGCATTCTCAACGGGATGCCCGCCGTCATCCTCCATGGAGATGACGACAAAGGCGATGTCCTGCCCGTCGGCAGAGAGAGTCTGTTCATTCTCGAGCCGCAGCACAATGCGGCGGCTGTCGCCGGGCGTCCGGCGCACATCCTCCGCAACGACCTTTCCGGATGCGTCATAGGCCTTCACGCGCAGCTCGCCGGGCGCAAAGGGCACCTGCCACGTCGGACGGCACTTCTCCCACTCCGTTCGGCTGACCTGCTGCACGCCGAGAGATTCGCCGTTCAGGAACAGCTCAGCCGACGCGCCGTTTGTCATCACGCCCACGTCGATGGTTTGTCCCTCGTTCCAGTCCCAGTGCACGCCGATATGTGCCATCGGCTCGGGGTTCCACAGCGACTTGCACAGATACCAGAAATCCTTCGGGAATACGCAGGTATCCATCATGCCGAAATAGCTGCTGCGCGTGTGATAGGGCGTTGGCTCGCCGATATAGTCGATGCCGGTCCAGAGATACTGGCCCAGCGAATAGGGCGTGTTCAGATCCTCCACAAGGCACCTGCGCATGTCCTTCGTGCCCCAGGAGGTGGTGCTGTTGCCAAGGGACGAGCACTGCAGATCATCGTCGGACAGGATGGGCGCTGCCATCGGGAAACGGTACACGCCGCGGCTGGAAACCGCAGAGCCCGTTTCGCTGCCGTAGATCACCCATTCGGGATGCTGCGCATGATGGCCGGCATACAGCTTTTCACCGTAGTTGTAGCCTGCCGCCTGCACATGGCAGGCGCAGTTCTGGGCGCCCTCCCACGGCATGAAATTGCTTCCGATGGTGGTGAAGCCATTTTCCCCGGGATCATGCCTGCGCACATACCGGCAGAGCATCCGGGTGGTTTCGACGGCGGACGCATCCACATGCGTATCGAAAATCTCGTTGCCAATCGACCACATCATCAGCGAGGGATGATTCCGGTCACGGCGCACCCAGGCCGCCACGTCCGCCTCAGCATCCTGATCGAAGAAACGGGCGTAGTCATAGGGCGTCTTCTGGCGTTTCCACATGTCGAAGGCCTCGTCGACAACGAGGATGCCCAGCTCGTCACACAGATCCATGACCTGCCTGGCAGGCGGATTGTGGCTGGTGCGCAGGCTGTTCACGCCCATCTGCTTCATGGCCAGCAGCTGACGGCGTGCGGCTGCCGCATGGAACGCGCTGCCCAGACAGCCCAGATCATGGTGGAGGCACACACCATGCAGCTTCACCGGTTCGCCGTTGAGCAGCAATCCCCGGTCGGTGGTGAGCGTCATGCTGCGGAAGCCCACGCGCTCGCGCAGGAGCTGCTCCCCGCAGCGGCTTTCCAGCACATAGCAATGGGGATGCTCCGTGCTCCACAGCCTGGGGGATTGAACCGTCAGCTCCGCACAGGCGCGGTTCTGCCCCGCCGTAGCGGCTGCTTCGCTGACCACCGCATCGCCGTCAAGCAGCCTGTGCGTGATCACACATCCGTTCGCAGCGGCGTCAAGCTCCGTTTCCACCGTCATGCGCCAGCTGCCGTCAGCCACCTTCCGCGTGGTCACATAGGTACCGTCCGGCACAATGTGCGCCCTGTCCAGCACATACAGCGTCACATCCCTGTAGATGCCCGCGCCGGAGTACCAGCGGCTGTTGGGGCTGGTATGCCGGATGTGAACATGCAGCACATTCTCGCCCGCATGGAGCATCTTTAGCGGCACGTCAAAGCAGGTGTACCCATAGTGATGCGTACAGACGACCGTACCGTTGAGCAGCACGTCGCAATCCATGTACACGCCGTCAAACCTTAGGATGACAGCCTTCTGCAGCCATTCCGGCGGCACGCTCAACGCCCTGCGGTACCAGCCGTCCGCGTTTTCATAAAGCGCGTCGGCATTGTAAATCAGGTAATCATGCGGAAGATCAATCGCCGTCCAGACACCTGCCTCCGCCTGCTCAAGCGTGCTGCCATTGGGGAGCTTCCGAAAGCTCCAGCCATCGTTCAGCATCCGCTCCATCTCTGTTCCCTCCGTACAAGCTGCGTTTCGTCATAATAAACCGATATAATATTCGCCATTCGTCCTGAAATTCCTTCGTATTTCCTTTGTTCCGGGATGTTTCTTGCGGTATTGCCCTATCGCAGACCAGACCTTCGGTCTTTTATCAATATTACAGACCGGACTTCCGGTCGGTCAAACAGATTCAGACCGGAGGTCTGCCCTGCTTCATGCAGAATTTATCTCATGGTTTGACATGTGGCCCGGATTGGGATACAATATGCAGAGAACAAGCAAACATCACGCGAAAGGAGTCACGCGAATGAGAATCACTTTTATCGGCGCGAATCATGAAGTCACCGGCAGCCAGACGATGATCGAATGGAAGCCCGGACGGTATCTGCTGGTTGACTGCGGCATGGAGCAGGGGCAGAATGTTTATGAGAACGCCCCGCTCCCGGTGAGTGCAAAGGAGATCGAATATGTCTTTGTCACCCATGCGCATATCGACCATACCGGTATGCTGCCCAAGCTCTGGCGCGACGGCTTCCGCGGGAAGGTGTACGCGACGCGGGAGACGCATAACCTGTGTGCCATCATGCTGGCAGACAGCGCACATATCCAGATGAGCGACGCCGAATTCCAGACACGAAAGAACAAGCGCAAGAACCTGCCCGCCGTGGAGCCGGAATACGATATCAACGACGTCAACGAGCTGCTCAGGTGCTTCCGTCCCTGTGGCTATGAGGAGCCGGTTCGCGTGGATGACGGCCTGACCGTGTGCTTCACCGATGTGGGGCATCTGATGGGAAGCGCTGCGGTCTCCCTCTGGCTCAGGGACGGCGAAGCCGAGAAGAAAATAGTGTTTTCAGGAGATATCGGCAATCTTGACCAGCCCCTGCTCAATGATCCCCGGTTCATCCGGGAGGCCGACTATGTCGTGGTGGAATCCACCTACGGCGATCGGTTGCATGAAGCCCGGATCGATCCGACGCCTGCGATGGTCGATGTGATTCAGCGCACCCTTGACCGGGGCGGCAACCTGATTATCCCGTCCTTCGCGGTCGGGCGCACGCAGGAAATGCTCTACATCATCCGCGATATCAAGATGCGCGGTCTGGTGCATGGGCACGATGGCTTCCCCGTCTATGTGGACAGTCCGCTGGCCAATGAAGCCACCGCCGTTTTCCTGCAGTGCGACACCCAATGCCTTGACCCTGACGCGCAGGCGGTCATGGCCCAGGGCGTGAATCCCATCTCCTTCCCGGAGCTGCACACGGTGGTCACTGCGGATGAGTCCAGGCAGCTCAACGAGAGCAAGACTCCCGGGATCATCATCTCCGCCAGCGGTATGTGCGACGCAGGCCGCGTCCGCCATCACCTCAAGCACAACCTCTGGCGGCCTGAATCGACCGTGCTGTTCGTGGGCTATCAGGCCAACGGCACCCTTGGCAGGCAGCTTCAGGAAGGCAGGAAGCAGGTGAAGGTGCTGGGCGAGGAAATCGCCGTCCGCGCAGAAATCGCGACGCTGCAGGGCGTCAGCGGCCATGCGGACAGGAACGGCCTTCTGCGCTGGCTGGACGGCTTTGAGACAATTCCGCCGCAGATCTTCGTCAACCACGGCGATCACGATCAGGCGGAGGCATTTGTGCAAACGCTCCGCGAGCGGTATCGCGTCCGGGTGGATTGCCCATGGTCCGGCAGCGTGTATGATCTGGCCGCAGGGACATGGCTGCATATCGCTCAGCCCGTTCCATTCGTCAGGAAGAACGCGCAGCCCGGTCAGCATGCCCAGCAGGAGGCCTACAGCGCGCTGCTGAATGCCATCAGCCAGCTTGAAAGCGCTGCCAAAGGCTGCCGCGATCTTGCCAATGGCGAACTGCGGAAGCTGACCGAACGTGTCCGGCAGCTTACCCACAGCATACAGAACGAATGATGACCTGGAGGATGATGCATATGCGACCCATGATTGGAATTACAGCCTATCTGAGCGATGACGAAACGACCGTGAAGCTCGCCCGTACCTATGTGGGCGCCGTTATCAAGGCCGGCGCAGTGCCGGTGATTCTGCCCATCACCGGGGATGACGAGATCATCCGCGAATATGCCGCGCAGATCGACGGACTGCTGCTGACCGGCGGAGCAGATGTGGATCCGCAGGTATATGGCGAAACGGCGGATTGGGTCTGCGGTGATGTCTGCCCGATCCGCGATGCCTTCGAGGTGAAGCTGATTCAGACGCTGCTGCAGGATTCCGGAAAGCCGATTCTCGGTATTTGCAGGGGCTTTCAGGTGCTGAACGCAGCCCTGGGCGGGACGATGTATCAGGACATCCGCACCTGTGTGGAGGGCAAGACGCTCTCGCACCGTCAGAAGCCGCTTTCGATGTACGTGTCCCATGAGGTGGTCCTTTCGCCGGATACGCAGCTTTATACCATCTACGGCACGGACCGGGTCATGGTCAATTCCATGCACCATCAGGCTGCCAAGACACTTGCGGCAGGCTTTACGCAGGCGGCGACGGCGCCGGACGGAATCATCGAAGCCGCTGTGCTGGACAATCACCCCTACTGCATCGGCGTGCAATGGCATCCCGAAAGGCTGTACGATCAGCCGCAGAGCGAAATCCACGGGCGTTTGTTCGATAGCTTCGTCAAAGCCTGCATGCAACAGAAATGATAACACAAAAGCAGCCCGCTTGCTTGACGGGCTGCCTTTTGTTTGGAAGAATCCGGTTATTCCAGGAGTGTCAGTACATTCATCGGGAGAATCAGCAGGAGGCGCATGGAGAGGATCTGTTCCGCGAGGCCGAAAATCTGCTCCTGCAGGGCAAGCTGCGCCTCGTCTGTTGTGTTCAGGCTGCACAATGTCAGCTGATCCGTGGCGGTCTGCAGCGGTTCCACCGCTTCAACTTTCACATTCACCAATGCGATCTCCGTATCGTTGACAAGATACTGCAGGTACCCGCCAAATGCTCCATCCGAATCATGATGCCAGGCAACGCAGCGGAAGGCCCTTCCGTCCTGTGCATCCGCGGTGAAATCCCAGCTGATTCCGTCGGGAAGCGGCTCCGTATACAGCGACCAGCTTATTTCCGATACATACTCCGTTGTAACAGCGGCGGCATACGGATAGGCTTGCTCCTTATCCGCCCAGAACGCCACGCTTTCGCCGGCTAATCCGCCAGCCACATTGCGGATGCTATGGGCGTACCAGTTATTCCGCTCAGCGCCGCCAAGGCCTACGACGATTTTCGTTTCGCCCGATGCCATCCCGACGGATACCGTCGCCAGCTGCGCCGTGCCCTGCTGTACGGTCAGGGACAGCCCCACAAGAGATCCTTCCGCATCCTCCACGACGCGCAGAAGATACGCATAGGCGTTCTCCGCCGCAACCCGTGCATGGGTATCATCCAGCGCAGCCAGGGCGGCTTTGCCATCCATCCCCATGATGTCGAACAGCAGCGCGAGCGCATCCCGGGCATCATCGGTCATCAGGCCCTGCAGAAACGCTGCCACATCGCTGTCATCCAGATGATAAGTCCGGCAGGAGGTGCCGCCGGTATAGGCATCGCCGGCGAAGGCACCCTCCGTTGTCACATACGGAAGGGCAGAAATTCTCTTTTCAGCTTCCCGCAGCACGCCGGTCAGCACAGACGCCCAGTCGATCCCGGCATCCGCCACAGTTGCCTGCTCTTCTCCGGCAGAGCGCGTCAAGCCGTAGCCCTTGAACAGACCGCTTGTAAACACGGTATTGCCCATGCTGTCCACGAGCGCCTGCACATCCACCAGCGTCTTTCCACCCAGCAGGAGCTCAAAGGCTTGCGCGTCCTCCTGAACGGTCACACGCAGCCCCGAGTTGTTCATCAGACCAGCGAAAGCCTGGGCAAGCGTTTCCGCCTGTTCCTGTGTGACGTCATACATCTCAGACAGCACAGGCGCAATGATCTCTGACAGCTCCTGTTCTCTTACGGTCAGCATGATTTCTGTCTGCAGCGTCTCGCACAGCGCCGCGCATGGCAGCAGCATTGCGAGCATCAGCGCCAGAAGCCTTTTCATCGGATTTCCTCCTTTGCGCAGGAATGCTTCACTCCATCGGCGGCACCACGGTCGGTTCTGCCGACGGCGCACCGGTCGGTTCAGAAGGCATGTCGTCCACGGGAGTGTCCGTCTCCGTCGGTACACCATCCGTCCCGGAGGTCGCAGAAAGCGCCATCATCGTGTTGAATGCATTGGCTTTCAGGGTTCCCAGAAGCTCCGCACGGCGCGCTGCATTCATCGTCAGCACATTTTCACCGCCATTGACCGGCAGATCGACATGCTCCCATGCAGTCGAGGTGAGCAGCTCCGCATTCAGTCCAAGCTGACCATCCGGCAGCACCGCATCCAGTGTCAGCGTCAGATTCACAGGTCGGCTGGTACGGTCGGTCTCCATGGCAAAGGAGGCGCTTGTTTCCAGCGAAACGGGCATGAAATCCACATAGGTGCTCAGGAACGGATCATCCACCGCGCTCAGGGAGAAATCAGGCTCAACGGAAACGGAGAAGGTGTAATCCTCGTGCATAACCCACTGGTCATCCTCCCAGATGCGATGGCTCGTCCTGTAGGCAAACGTAGCCGAAAGCGCGGCTTCGTTGTTGCCCACGGCAGGCGTGATCCGCACGAAGCCCTGCCAGCTCACTGTTTCGGCATTGGACGCCGTCTCGTCGATGATGAAGCTGATGCTGCGCTTCGGGCTGGAAACCGTGATTTCAACGTCGCTGCCGGACATTTCGCAGGTGATGCGCTCAATACCGGAGAAGATGTCCGTGTAGGGCAGCGAGAACAGCTTCGCCATCGCCTCGCCAACAGGTGCGGTGACTTCCTCCGGCAGACCGTTCAGGGGCAGCGATATGTACATGCCGATCGTTTCGCCCTTGGCGGTCATTTCACGCCGGAGGACAAGGCTGCCGTTCAGCGGAAGCTGATCGATGCAGTACTCGTAGAAATAGACCAGCGAAGGGTTCAGATACAGCACCCGCTGCTCCATCGTCACATGGGGCAGCAGCAGGTTCTGCAGCTCGCTGTCGTAGAGCATCATTCCGATGACGGACTTGGTCTGCTCCTTCAGATCCTCTGCGGGAATGGTATAGGAGGTCGTCATGGTCAGGCTGCCGGTGCCGCCGGAGATCACCGGCTCGGCGGCATACAGGGACAGCCACATGTCCAGCTCCGTATAGTACTTGGCCAGCACGGGCTCCCATCGTTCCGTCCATTCCTCGCTGCTGATCTGCAGCATCTCCGCTATGGCGGAATACGCCTCGCCATTTCCGGAACGCGCTCCGCGCATCAGCGACAGGGGATCAAAGGCGGTCAGCAGCGACAGGCCCTCCCCGTCAATCAGCTGGTAGAGCAGCTGCACGTTCTGCACCGGGAAGCTCAGCAGCGTATCCGGCAGCAGTTCGCTCTGGAACCACATGCCCTCCGGGCCGCCATACAGGTAGGAGACAGCGCGCTGATTGCCGTCCTCATCCTTGGCAAAGAGCTTGATCTGCCAATCATCGTCATCGGTGACAAGCGCAGACTCATCGCCCTGCTTTTCGCCAATGGCCCGAATGTTCAGCGGCGCTGCCGTAAAGGGCATCAGCACATCCACCCATTCGGACGAGCCGGTGACGGACAGCTCCACCGTACCGCGTATGCCGTTGCCGCCGGTGATGACCTGCTGGCGGAACTTCTGCACCGGGGTCTTGTCGCTTGCAGACAGTGCTGTGGGGATCACCAGCATCATACACAGCAGGAAACACAGGAAACGCTTCATGATCGCTTTCCTCCTTGTGATTCTATTCAAATATCGGCTGCCTTGCAGCATCCTCAACGCGCTGAATCGCCTCCGGCGACATGTCCTGGAAGAACCAGCCGGCCCGATCGCCCATCAGGATAATCAGCGGGCGCACGAGGGCCGTTGCCGCGCCGGACAGCACGTCCTGCTGCAGCAGCGCCAGCTCCTCCTCCGTCAGCGTATCCAGATCCAGGACGTTCTCCCGCTCCGTCCAGCGTGATGTGTCGCAGCGCATCAGCGTCAGACGGATTTCAGCCTGTTCCAGCACATTCTTGCCGTCAAGACCCGTCACGCCGATGCTGCCCGTGATGACCGGGTTCTCCTGCGTCCCGGAGATGACCACCTCCGGCGCAAGGGTCAGCCCGGCATAGCTGTCCTCCCCCGGCAGCTTCTGCTGCAGCGTGAAGGAGCCGCTGAGGACGTCCGATGCATCGGTATACGCATTGGTCAGATCGAAGGTGCCTTTACGGGTTGTGGTCTGCTTGCCGGCAGTCACCGTGTAGGTGAAGCTGCCCTCCATCGTGATTGCGCCCGCCTTGTTCGTCTGAATGCTCCGTTCAAACTCCAGCGTGTTCTTGTTCGTGCCGGATTTCGCAGGCGATGTCAGCGTCACCAGATCCCGATGGGCCACCTCGTCGCGGCGCATCTTCCAGATCAGCTTGACCGTGCGAAGATCGCCCTCCGCCCCGCAGACGCCGTTATACTCCATGCGCAGCGGCACCTCGTCCTCGGTCCGGTACACGCGCAGCGTCTGCTTGCCGGAAAATGTCAGGCCCATAATGATCTCATGCAGCCAGCCCTCCGGGCACAGGCGTAAAAGCGTATCCTTCAGCGCTTCCACATCTCCCTTGGGGACGGTATAGTCCGTGCAGGAACGCGCGGTTCCCATATCGGTGATGTTCGTCTTGACGCTCCGGCGATCGGCGTATGCTTCCAGCGCCGTGCCCAGCCCGGAGAGCAGCACCCAGCCGTCGTCCAGCAGCGTTTCGGCATCCGTCCGCAAACCGTAAACGGACGTATCCGCCTGAACCGGTATGCCCAGCAGCATCTCCATCGGGTCCGATGCTGTGGCAAAGGTCATTTCCGGGATTGTGGAAAGCTGGATTGCGTTTCCCCGATACGCCAGCGTCAGGGCATCCGTTCCGCCGACGCTGATCGTGACGCTGCCCTCGTTATCACCTGCCGTCAGGTACAGGGACAGGTTGTCCGTCACCTCCGTCAGCATGGCCAGCCTGTCCTCGTCAAAGGGCATGTGGCTGGTGATCCTCGCCGACAGATTCACGCTGACCGGCACTCCGTCCAGCGTCCAGTCCTTCGCATACATCAGGAAAGGCGCTTCCGCCAATGCGGGCGCACACAGCATCATCAGTGCAAGGCACAATGCCGCAAATCCGCGGATCATGCGCATCGACCATCACCTTCCTTCCCATGCGGCAAGTGCCGCTTACTCCCCGTTCTTCACAGCCTCCGCAAAGGCGAGGAGCTTTGATTTGACCTCGTTCGGATCGTCGATCCGGTTGATCGTTCCGCGAAGCTGTGCGGCTCCGCGCATTCCGCTGACATACCAGCCGACGTGCTTGCGCATTTCGTTGACAGCCACCCGCTCCGGCTTCCAGCTCAGCAGCATATCATAATGCCGGATGGCCAGCGCGATCCGTTCATCCACCGTCGGCGGCGTATAGGCCTCCCCGCGCAGCCTTGCTCTGACTTCCCTGAAAATCCAGGGATTGCCCAGCGCACCGCGACCAATCAGCAGGCCATCCACGCCGGATTCCGCCACATGGCGGACAGCATCCTCGCCGGTGAAGATATCGCCGTTGCCGATCACAGGGATGCGCACCGCTTCCTTCACGCGGCGGACATACGTCCAATCCGCCTTCCCGGCGTACTGCTGCATTCGCGTCCGGCCATGGACGGCGATTTCGCATACGCCGCAGCCCTCGGCCATCTTCGCCATTTCAACCACGTTGATGTGCTGATCATCCCAGCCAAGGCGCATCTTGACGGACACGGGCAGCGGGCTTGCCTTGCACACGGCGCGCAGGATGCGCTCCGCATTCACCGGATCCCGCATCAGTCCGCTGCCCTCGCCGGAGCAGGCGACCTTGTGCGCCGGACAGCCCATGTTGACGTCGATCCCGTCGAATCGTCCGAGGGCGGCAAGCTCCACGGCGGCGCGGGCCATCAGGTCTGCTTCCTTGCCGAAAATCTGCACGATCAGCTTTGGCTCGTCAGGATGCCGCTCAATGAGGGAAGCGGTCGCGGGCTGATCCTTCGGCGCACAGAGATATCCCATGGCGCTGACCATCTCCGTCGTCGCCAGATCGCAGCCCTGTTCATAACACAGCAGCCGAAAGGGCCAATCCGTTACGCCTGCCAGCGGGGCAAGCCGGACGCTGATCATGACGGCTTCCTCCGGGGAAACAGGGCGATGCGCGATTGCGCCGCGGCATAGGGCACAAGCAGCGCCTCAGCCGCATCATTGCCCGAGGCTGCCGGAAGCACAGGCACATCCGCCGGAACGCCGCCCGGCGCCCTCCAGTCCTTCACCTCATCCAGCACAGCCACAACCTGATCATCCCTGCAGGCCGCGCTGACAAGGCTCCTCTGCCATCCGTCCTCTGTGACCGGCAGCGCCATCAGCGTTGCGCCCCGCATCACGCAGCAGCCCTGATGATGCCCGTCCAGGATGCGCAGGCTCTCCTCCATCGCAACGGAAATCACATCGCCGTCATTCCATGTGCGATCAATGCTCATGGTACCGCTGCGGCATTCCCGTCCGGAATCGCCAACGGAGCCGTTGACGGCAATCTCGATATTGCGGCTCCACTCCGGCAGGCGCAGTCGAATCTGTGCCTTCTGCGGCTGCTTGCAATGGATGGAGATGTCACAGCGTCCCGTATGCGCCGCAACGTTCAGCATGAGCATCCCCTCGCCAACAGGAACCGCGTAGCGCCCGGGCAGGTACAGATTGACCGCAAGCCCATCCGGGCAGGCCGTCACGGCGCAGGACAGAATCGCCGCCCATCCGCGCGAAAGGCGGGACATCGCCCGCAGGGCGTGATCCGGCGTAACGATGAAGCAATCCTTTTCCTCCACCGGCGATAGCGTATTCACGCGCTGGAAGGGCAGCACGCCGCCCTCCTCAAGGCACGCGGGTATCGCATTGAGCGCCAGCCGTTCCGCAGCGTCCCAGGCCCATGCGGCATGCTGGCCCATCGCCGCGCTGCACAGGGCCTCCGCCCATGCGCCCACAGCCGCAGTGCTGATTGGTGCAGACGGTGAAGTGCCCTCCAGCAGCTCGTCGGAGGTCAGTCCGCCGCAGACCGCGCCGTGATGGCGCTGCAGCCGCTCCCAGCCGCTTCGGGCGGCATTCATCTCCGTTGCCGAGCCGGTCAGCCAGCCCCGCGCCATGGAGGCGCGTACGCCGTCCGCCAGGGATTCCGCGTGGCTCGTGCGGTACAGGCGCGGATAGTAATCCTCGCGTCCCGCGCCGCCCGTCAGACCGTTTTGCAGCTCCTGCAGCGTCACGGTGCGTTTGGTCGGGCGCTGGGCGGAAATGGTGTTGAGCACGCTGCTCCAGGGCATCGTTTGGGATGACACGCGCTCGCTCAAGGTCAGCAAAGCGGGCAGCCCGGTCACGCGGTAGAGGTTCTGCAGCAGCTCCAGCAGATCCGCCGGATTCTCCCACAGCGCATCCTCCGCCAGGAGCGCATCCAGATGCCGGACCGCCCATGCGCACCAGCGGGATGCGGGCTCCAGCAGCGGCTTGCGGGCCTCATATTCATAAAGCGCCCAACCGGCACGCAGCACCGCAATGCTGTCCACGAGGGGCATGTCAAAGGATCCGTCCTCCTTCTGGGCGGAGAGCGCCGCGCGGATGCGGGCTGCGACGGGTTCCTCCGCAGGGCGTGCGGTCGTCAGGCACGCCAGACGGAACGCGCCTTCCAGCGCGGCAGGATGCGCATCGGCAGCCGCCAGCGCATAGAGCTGCCGGAGCTGCGCGTTATCGGTGCGCACCATCCCGGCGCGCAGCGGCTGACAGGTCATGGCCATCAGCGGTGCCTTGTCGAAAATCGGCTTCAGGGGCAAAGGTCATTCCTCCTAATAATTCAGCGCGTAAACGCATAATAAACCATCATTGATTATAGCGCATTTTGGAGGAAACTGCAATGTCTCACTTGTAAAAAACAAAGAACCGCCAATAAATGACGGTGTTCGTAACAAAATGCGAGCCACAGCAGTTATCTTTGCTGTGGCTGCAGATTGTCAAACGAAGTGGCTGCGGCCACTCAGGATTGTTCTGCTCCTGTTCATGTGTCAACCTCCCCGGATGATCGGCGACAGTGTTCCGATCTCCTGTATCGTCGTTACAGGCCGCATATCCTTGGGCTGCTGTGTCATGTGTCGGATGAGCTGTGCATAGAGGGAGGGCGGCTGCTGGGATATCCGTTACAGGCAAGACCCTCCCGCCCGGACGGTCAGACTGCGAAGGCCCTCGTTCAGCGCTTCCTGCGTTGCATTGCTGCACCGGAAGATGCTGCCCTCCTCCATCGACGCAAGTGCCGGGGCACAATGGCGGATCTCTGTTACGTCCGGAACTGTCGCTTTACCTCAAAAGGTTAGTTGTCGCTAACCTTAACTGCTTTGATACTGCCTGCTCCATCAGACAGGCAGCGCTTGTGGGTTAGTCGATGCTAACCGATGCCAATATATAATGCAAACCGCGCCATGTCAAGCCGGATCCTCTGTTTTTCCCTGCACTGCTATCGTGACGCTTCTGCCGCAACATAGGGAACAGGAAACAGAAGGCCGCGCAACACTTTACCACGCCGCCTCCTTACGCCAGCTCGGACTGTTCTGCTGATTGCTTCGCACCGTAGTGTGCCCGAATGGCATTGAAGGTGGTATCGCTGATGACATGCTCGATCCGGCAGGCATCCTCCGTCGCCGTGGCCTCATCCACGCCCAGCGCCTGAATCACCGCGGAGAGCACCGTGTGCCGCTCATAGATCATGCGCCCGATCACCTCGCCCTTTGCCGTCAGGGTGATATGTCCCTCCGGGCTCATCGCGATATAGTTCTGCTGCCGGAGCAATCCCATCGCCCGGCTGACGCTTGGCTTGGAGTAATTCATATGCTCGGCAATGTCGATGGAGCGTACCAGGCCCTTCTGCTGCAGCAGAACGAAAATGGTCTCCAGATACATTTCGCCCGATTCTCTTAATGCCATGCTCTCCCTCTTTTCCTGCAGGGGTTCTTGATACATTCGATTATATCACATTGGATGTGGACTGACAAGTGCGCTGTCCGGAGCGGGAAACTGCTGGCATCGTCAAAATGGGGGTTGACAAACCACAACGCGCATTGTATACTCAAAAACGGTTAGCTTAAACTAACTTCATCCGTATACCTTGAAAGAATGGCAGGGAAACGAAAGGAACCTGATGGATGCCAGCATGGGGCCGGACGACATCATCCATCACCTTGCGACCGACGAGAAGGAGCTGAATGCCTTCCTGTTCTCACCGGGCTGCTACAGCAGTGAAGCGATCACTGTCATCCCTTTGGGGGAATGCGTGTCATATCACGCGCATTCCCCATTTTCAAGGGCGCATGTTAGAAATGTCTAACCAAGGAGACGATCCTCTATGACCGATTGCATTGTGCTGGCGATCCTCGCCGTCCTCATCGCGCTGGGTGTTCGCGCGACCGTGAATCATTTCAGGCATCAGGGCGGATGCTGCGGCGGAAGCTCCTATCATGTGCGGAGAAAGCATCTGCCGCAGGTGAAATACAGGAGGCGTTTCTCCGTTGCCGGGATGCACTGCGAGCACTGCAAGAACCGGGTGTAGGAAGCCATCAACGATATTCCCTGCGTGGCGGCCCGTGTAAACCTCGCCAAGGCAGAATTGACCGTGCTGTACGCCGAGCCGGTGGAGGATGACGTCATCAGGCAGAAGCTGCAGCGTCTTGGGTACACGGCGGACGTTCTCCATGACCGCCCCGGGAACACTGCATAACACGGAAAGGAGTTGCCGGATGCTGCTGAAACGAACCGCCGAGGGCGATCTGAAAACCATCTGCCTCCTGTACCGCAAGGGCCGGTTGCGCATCGTGCAGATTGCCCAGGCCATGGAGCTCACGAAAGCCATGGTGTCCGTCACGATCCGAAAGCCGATGCCGGATGGATGACATGGCAGCGTCTGTCGCAGTGACGGCTTGTATTGTGCTGTGCTGCACAACGGTCAAGACAAAGATGAAATCACATGACAGGGGAAGGATAACGCATGATGATCAATAAACGCCTGATCCGTATGGTTCCGGAAAGCCGAAAGACGATCACCGCCAACGTGGCGCTGCAATGGTTCAGTCTGCTGGCGAGCATCGCCCTCATGGCGCAGCTGGCCCATCTGCTGCACAGCCTGTATCAGGGACGCGCCGATTCCTCGCTCTGGCTGATAACCGGCGCGGTGGCCGTTGCCGCCCTGCTGATTCGGCTTCTCTGCACCATCGGGGCTTCCCGGATGAGCTACCTGTCCTCCCGGGCTGTCAAGGGCACCCTCCGCAAATGCATCTATGAGAAACTGCTGCGGCTGGGCAGCAGCTACAGCGAAAAGGTCAAAACCAGCGAGGTCGTGCAGGTGGCGGTAGAGGGTGCTGATCAGCTGGAAACCTACTTCGGCGCCTATCTGCCCCAGTTTTTCTACGCCATGCTGGCCCCGCTCACGCTCTTTGCGGTGCTTTGCTTCGTCAACCCGCCGTCCGCGATTGTGCTGCTGATCTGCGTCCCCCTGATTCCCGTGGCCATTGCCGCCGTGCAGACCTGGGCGAAAAAGCTGCTGAGCCGCTATTGGGATCAATACACCGCACTGGGCGACACGTTCCTGGAGAACCTGCAGGGGCTGACGACCCTCAAAATCTATCAGGCGGACGAGTACAAGCACCGGGAGATGAACGAGCAGGCCGAGCAATTCCGCCGGATCACCATGAAGGTGCTTACCATGCAGCTCAACTCCATCACCATCATGGATCTGATTGCCTATGGCGGCGCGGCACTGGGGGTGATCATGGCGGTTACGCAGCTGCGGGCGGGGCAGGTGAACCCGGGCGGCGCGCTGATGATCATCCTGCTGGCGGCGGATTTCTTCCTTCCCATGCGGCAGCTGGGCAGCTACTTCCACATCGCCATGAACGGCATGGCGGCCAGCGACAAGATCTTCCG
>JBJEUF010000018.1:0-24114 GCA_051883695.1 Aristaeellaceae bacterium | reverse complement strand
AATTCGCCGGAAAAAGCAGTTCGCTGTCATCCGCACCGACAACAGCGAGCTGCATCCTGCTCCAACAGGCTCATTTCTTGCCCAGCAGGTTCCCGATCACGTCCTCCACCACATCGCCCAGGTCGATGCCCTCGCCCTTGAGCAGGGACATCGCCCGCTTCTTCGCGTCGGAATCCGCCAGGCGATATGCCTCAATCAGCTTCTTCTCCGTCGCGGTGACCTTCATGGTGGTGTTGGCGTTGCTGGGCGTTTTGGGCTTTGCTGCGGCAGATGTCTTCTTCGCTGCGGCTGTGGTTTTCTTCGCCGTGGTCGATTGCTTCGCCGCCGCGCCGCTTTCCTCCTTCGCGGCGTTGATCAGCGAAGCCTGCGTCACGCCCGTGGCCTTGGCAATCGCCTTGAGCTGCGCCTGCGTCAGATCCTTTTCACCGCGCTCTGCCAGGCTGATGTCATTTGCCGACAAGCCGCTGATCCGCCGTGCCAGCTGCTCCTGCGTCATGTCCGCATCCGTTCGCGCTGCCTTGATGAGCTTGCCAACCTTCTTGCCCATATGCATTCCTCCGTATGATTTGTCTGCGACACACCGTTGCCTACAATATACACAATCATCCCTGAAATGTCAATACATCCTGCCGGAACGGGGCGATTTCAGTCGAAATACCGGATTGTGCAATGCTTCAGCAGGCAGTCATCGTTCCCATATGTGCGGGCCGAAGGTTTCCATGAGGCATCGTGCAGGAGCGTCTCTCCTGCGGGGAGCTGCCAAAGGCAAGCGACAAGCGGTGTTGGGTGTCGGAAAGCCCTTTGGGTGCGCCCGCAGACACGAAATTCCTGTGCAAGAGGGGGTGTTTCGCTTCTGCGGAGGCGAGGAGGGAGCTTTCCGCTCGTCCCCTCCAACCCTTTGGCCGCATCCATGTTTGTTTGCTGTTTTGCGTGAGGTCGCCCGGCTGCCGGTCGCAGGGCGGCGCAGGGTCAAGCGAGGCTCTGCGGCTTCAGCACCGCCGCTGCCGGCTGACAGGACAAATCCCCACTGGCAACGCGCAGCACATTCAGAAATTCTACAGGCTCGTCGCACAGCGCGGTGAATGCGTCGACACCCGCAATCGGCCAATCCGCATTGGCGCCGGTTCTGTAGTGCATGGGAAGCACGACGCGGGCGTGGAGCAGCTCCGCCACCCGCTTTGCCATCGGCGAGTCAATGGTGTAATAACCGCCCACGGGAACCATCAGCACATCCGCCCGGCCCAGCGCAGCCAGCTGCTCCGCCGTGGGCAGACAGCCCAGATCGCCCAGATGCATCACGCGCAGTCCCTCGGCCTCCACACAGAACAGGAGCGTTTTGCCCCGCTTGCTGCCGCCCGCGTCATCGTGGTCGGCCTGCACGGCAATCACCCGCACATCCTCGTCCAGCTCATATACGCCGGGCTGATCCACCACGCGTTCCAGGCCCTCCACATGCTCCACCGCGCTGTGGTCATGATGTCCGTGGGATACCAGCGCGATCTCCGCCTGCGTCCGGACGATGGGGTAGCCGCAGGACGCGTCATAGGGATCCGTCACGATGCGCAGGCCGTTCTCCAGCTCCAGCAGGAATTCGGCATGTCCGATGCAGCGAATCATCATTTGCTTTCCCTCCCGTAAAGATCGTCATAGGCGCGCGCAAGATAGGGCCGCAGGGCGCCCGGCAGAGGCTCCTTCCTGCGCAGACGCACCGCCAGCTCCCCGTGCAGCCACGCGCACAGCCGCTCAAAGGGCTTCCTTCCGGCATCCGCTGCCTTGACGGCAAGGCGGATCAGCTCCGTCGCGTCGGCTGTGTCCGGGTGGCGCGTCAGGAGCGTCAGGCAGCAGCCGCATTCCCCGTCCGCATCCGCATCGGGGGCATGCTCCGGCGCGGGAACGGGAACATCCAGCAGCAGCCAGCCGTTATCCCCCTGCCAAACGCGCCAGCCTGCTCCGGTCAGCGCCCGGATAAAAGCGGCAACGGCGTTGGCATCCGCCGCAAGGGGCAGATCGGTCGCCAGCAGCGCATCGGGGGCATCGCTGCGGCGCAGCGCCGGTTTGCGGCGCGCCGGGACGCTTTGCAGCGCCGTATTCACCTGCAGCCGGAGCGCCTTCAGCATGTTTGCGCTCCTTCGGCGGTATAGGTCACGTCGATCGTCTGAACCGCCGCGTAATGGCCCTGCATGTCCAGCTGGTATTCCAGATGCACCGAGCCGCTGTCCGGCCCCGGATGGCAGGTGACCTGCGTGGCGAACAGCGCCAGCGCCAAATCGCCGTAGGGGGTATGATAAGCCCCCTCGAAGCGGCGATCCTTCACGAAAACCATCGTCGTGCCAAAGTCGCCCAGCCGGGTCATCGTCACGCGATCCGGCTGCAGGCTGAGGATCACGTCCTGCGAGATGGTTGTACCGGTCTCCTCGTCCGTCTGCACCTCCTGATACCGCAGCAGATAGCCATTGGCGCTCTCCTTCAGTTCGCCCTGACACCGCAGCCGGATCAGCTCCTCCATTTCACTGTCATCCGTGTGCGATGCGCTCACAAGGGTGACCAGGACGGGCTTTGCTTTCTTTTCCATGGGGAATCCTCCTTCGTAACGGTTCTATTATACCACACAATTCAGGCTTGCACAATCGTTTCGTTTGACGTATCATATGGACAGCACCGGAATGGGAGGAATTCATATGCGCATTGAGGCCCGCGCGAAGATCAACTGGACGCTGGACATCCTTGGCCGGCGGGAGGACGGCTATCACCTGATGGACATGCTCATGCAGCCCGTCACCCTGTCCGACACGGTCTGGCTGACCCCTGCCAGCAGCATCACCCTGACCACCGGCGGCACACCGCTGCTCCCGGCGGATGCGCGTCATCTTGCCCTGCGCGCGGCCCTTGCCCTCCGGCAGAAAACCGGCTACGGGGGCGGCGCGGCGATCCATGTGGAAAAGCGCATTCCCGTCGGAGCCGGCATGGGCGGCGGCAGCGCGGATGCGGCGGCGGTGCTGGCGGGGCTGAACCGGCTTTGGCAGACCGGCCTTTCGCCCCAGGAGCTGGAGGCCCTCGGGCTGACCCTTGGCGCGGACGTTCCCTTCTGCCTGCGCGGCGGTCTGACCCGCACCACGGGCATCGGCGAGCGGATGGAAAACCTGCCCTGCGGCAGGACATGGCCGCTGGTGGCGGTGCAGCCCTGCGAGGGCCTGTCCACCCGGGAGATCTTTGCCGCCTGGCATGACGGCGTCACCGGGCAGCGCCCAAAGAATGACGCCGCAGCCCTCGCGCTGGAAAAGGGCGACAGCGCCGCGCTCGCTGCCGCCATGGGGAATGTGATGCAGCCCATCAGCGCCCTTCGCCGCCCGGCCATCGCGCAGGCGGTTGAAGCACTGTGCGCCCATGGCGCCTTTGCAGCCCAGATGACCGGCAGCGGCTCGGCGGTTTTCGGCGCGTTCCCGGATGGAGCCGCCGCAGACGCGGCGTACGATGCCCTTCGCCGGCAATGGGAGCGCGTATTCCGCTGCGACACCTGCAGGGACAGCTGGCGCATCGGCGATTGATTTCGCTGCAATCCTCTGTGCCGATCCGGGCAGCATTCGGACCGGACAGCGCCATCCGCCGCCCGGCCCGCGATGTCATCTATTTGTTGCTCACCCGCCGATGGCGTCCGTTCGTCTCCAGATGACCACGCCCTGGCCCGTGCGGGGTTCGCCGGTGAGCTCGGGGTTCATCTCCCTCACGCGCGCCTCGGGAATCCTGTACCGCCTGGCAATGTCCCAGAGCGTCTCCCCCGGCTGCGTGAAGTACAGCACGATGTCATCCGTGGGCTTCTCCGCCGCCACGGGCTGCGCATCCGTCACAAGGCGCAGCGTCTGCTTCTCGATCCCGTCCGCCAGCAGGCGCAGGATGTAGCGCAGCTCCACCCGGTCGGAAGTGATCGCAGAGGCATCTACCTCCCCGGCCCAGAGCGACATCAGGGCGTCCTCCTCCGCCTGCACCGCAAAGGTCACCCGGAAGGGCTCCTCCTGATGCACGCTGACGGACGATACGTCGTCGGTCATGTAGAGCAGCGTGATTTGAAGATTGCCCTCCACCGTCAGCCGGCCGCCCAGCTGCTCCCGGGAGGTCATGACCGGCATCACCTGCGCTGCCAGAACGCTGCGAACCGGCGGCGCGCTGTCGGGCAGGAGAAGCATCGTACGGGCAGATTCCGCAGCCTGCACGCGTTCGCCACCCGTCCGGCACTGCACCTCCCGCCGGGTCAGCCGCAGATCATCCCCCTGCGTCGTGTACGCGTCCGCCATGACGGTGACCGTTTCCTCCCGCTCGGCCCAGCCCTGCAAGCCCAGCAGTACCTCGGCGCGCAGCGTCCTTTCCCCATCGCCCATATCCTGACTGGCAACCGCCACATCCTTGACGGTGATGCGTCCGTCCAGGCGTTCGCCGTCCTCCCCGGCCAGCTCCACACCCTGCTCCACCGGAAGGCTGTGCCGGGTGACGACCAGGGGCTTGCCCGGGAGCGATGAGGCATGGACCGCTTCCAGGGCAATCTGCCCGGTCAGGCCGATACGGCCCATCCCGCCGGAGACGTCCGTCAGCTGCGGGCAAGCCGTGGCATAGAGCGTTTCGGTGATCTGCAATCCCGCAGGCAGCGTGAATTCCTCCCGGAGCAGCGCGTCGCCGCTGCCCTGCGCCACCGTCCGACGGAGCCTGAGCTGCTGCGTCTTCAGCTCCACATCATCCGTCCCGTTGACGCCGACCACCGCTTCCACCGGACTGTTCAGGGCTGCCCGGACACAGAGGGCAACGACGGCCTTCATGGTCATCCTGCCCATATTGACCCGGGCCTCCACCCGTTCCACCTGCGCCTGGGCCGTGAGCTGCGAACGGGGCTGAACGCCGTTCATCTCGCACAGATGGGTGAAGTCCGCCGCCGCCTCGATGACGTTGACCTTCGACGGATCGCCCTGCGTATACAGGACATGGAACACCACCCGTCCGCTGACATTCACCCGATCCGTCAGCGCCTCCGCGCCCTCCACCACCGCCATGCTGTGTGCGTTGAGCACGCGCGTCTCCTCCCGCAGGCCGCCGGGCAGCGTCACCTCGCCCTCCACCGTTGCCCGGGTACGGGCGATTCCCAGCGGCTGCTCCATGTCCACATTCTCCCTGATCAGCTGCATTTCCAACGCGATCCCTCCCGTCACTTGATGTTCTGGGACAGGTTTATGCGCAGCCGGCGCAGGAAAGAACAATAGCGGAAATTTCATGAAATTCTCATGAATGAACACTTTTCCGTGTCCTCCGTTTATGCTATAATAAACTGAACCGCTGTTTTCAGGCGCGAAATCGCATGATTCGCGCAAATACCCCTTGCATCAAACGTTGCAGATGGTGTATGATGCTTGTGAAACACAGCTTATCATGATGAAGGAGTCGCATCGAGCATGGCCAGGAACACTGCCCCGAAGAAGGCAAAGAAGGACAACAGCCTCCGCAACGCGATCATCGCCTTTGGCGTGACCATGGTGGGATACGCATCCATTTTCCCCTTTCACAACCTGTTCGGTTTTCTGCTGGGCGGCGCCATCTCCTTTGCGGTCGCCAGCCTGATCAAGGTCATGACCACCCCCATGAAGGGCCTGAGCGCCCCCGCCACCTCCGACAAGATCAACCCGGACAGCGTGCAGGATGAGTACGCCCGGCAGATCATCGTGACGGGCCTGGAGCTGATGTCCCAGCTGCGCGCCGAGCGGGACGCGATCAATGAATACGTCTTTACCCGCCGTCTCAACGAGCTGGCGCAGAATTACGCCGATCTGCTCAACAAGGTCGTCGCCAACCATGACAAGGCCTCCAACCTGCGCAAGCTGAACAGCTACTACATCCCCACCGCCCTCAAGCTCCTGCAGTCCTATCGCGAGGCCAAGGGCAACAACACCTCCTACATGGAGATTTCCAAAACCCGCGACGATATCCTGAAGTCCCTGGATCAGCTGATTACCGCCACCAACACGCTCAAGAAGAAGATGCTCAAAAGCCATCTGGAGAACATCGACATCAAGTGCGAGGTGCTGGAGGATATCCTCAAGGCCGACGGCTACATCGAGGACGAGCTGACCAGCGGCATGCGGGAGAGCGCCCATCAGGCCGCCAGGCAGATTCCCATGGCCCAGCAGGCCAATGTGCCGTTATCCGCCGCCGCCCGGCAAGCTGCAGGCTCCGCCCGGCAAGCTGCCCCCGCAAAGCCCGCTCAGCCGCCAAAGAGCGCGGCGAATCAGCCTGCGGCCCAGACAAAAGCCGCTCCCGCATCCACCATTCCCGTGCAGACGGCAGAAGCTGCCGGCACCCCCCGCCCCACCATCAAGGTCAATATGCCCACCGCCTCCGCGCAGCAGCTCGATCAGGGTGCGCCCGTGCTGCAGGTTCCCGGCATGTTCGGCTTCGAGGAGGACAGCGCGGAGGACGCGCAAACCAGCCGCATGTCATAAACCGGATCACGATTCTGATATTACAATAGAGGAGGTCATTCCCATGTCTGAACAGAACAACGCCCCCGTTTCCCCCACCGCCCTGCCGCTGATGGGGTTCCCGGAGCTGGACGCGCCCGCCGCCCCGGTGCAGAGCGTTCAGCAGCCCGTGCAGACTTCCCCGACCGATGAGTTCTCCCTGAACCTTGGTCTGGAAGCCCCCGTGGCGCCCGCCGCAGCCGCCGCTCCCAAGCCCGTTGCGGTTCCCGAAACCAAACCGCTGCTGGACGCCACCGGTCTGACCCCCGCCGAGCGCAAGGCTATTGATGATTTCAAGAGCAAGGTGGACATCACCAATCCCGATCACGTCCTGCTCTACGGCGCGGATGCGCAGAAGTCCCTGGGCGAGTTCTCCAACAGCGCGCTGGAGGCCGTCCGCACGCAGGACACGGGCGAGGTCGGCAAGATGCTGGAAAACCTCGTGGTCGAGCTGAAGGATTTCGAGACCGATGCGGACGAGCCCAAGGGGATCTTCAAGTTCTTTTCCAAGACTGAGGATCGCATCGAGCGCATGAAGGCCCGCTACAACAAGGTCAGCGTCAACGTGGACAGCATCCAGACCAGCCTGGAGAACCATCAGGTCAAGCTGCAGGAGGACGTGAAGATGTTCGACCGGATGTATGACCGCAACGCGGCTTACTTCCGTCAGCTGACCCTGTACATCATCGCCGGTCAGGAAACGCTGCAGCATGTGCGTGAAACCGCCCTGCGCGAGGCCTATGAAAAGGCCGCGAGCACCGGCGACGCCATGGACGCCCAGACAGCCAACGACCTTGCCGCCCAGTGCGACCGCTTCGAGAAGAAGCTGCATGACCTGCTCCTGACCCGTCAGGTAGCGCTGCAGACCGCGCCGCAGATCCGTCTGCTGCAGAACAACGATCAGCTGCTGATCGAGCGCATCCAGTCCACCATCGCCAACACGCTGCCGCTGTGGAAGAACCAGATGGTGCTGGCGCTGGGCCTGCACAACGCGGAGCAGGCGCTCAAGGCGCAGCGGGCCGTGACCGACATGACCAACACCCTGCTGAAGAAGAACGCCGACACCCTCAAAATGGGCACCATCGAGACCGCCAAGGAAGCCGAGCGCGGCATCATTGACATCGAGACGCTGGTGCACACCAACCAGTCCCTGATCGATACGATCAACGAAGTGCTGGCCATCCAGGAGCAGGGCCGCAAGCAGCGCATGGAAGCCGAGCAGACGCTCCAGGACATGGAAAACACGCTCAAGAGAAAGCTGCTGGAGACCAATCTCGGCAACTGACGAAATGCGTCCGCGCTTTCCCAATGACCCGAAGAAGGGCACGCATCCCCCGAGGGCGTGCCCTTCTCCCTTTCCGGCGCGTTGAGTGCGCACACGTACCGGCGTCGTGCCCTATGGCACGATCACGGTATGCAGGAGGTTTGACCCATGAAAGCCCATTTGTCCACCATTCTGAGCGTCGTGCTGTGCGTCGTGCTGGTTGCGGCAGCCGTTTGCATCGGCGCGGTGCGCGGCTGGTCCGATGACCGGAGCGAGGTGCTGAACGCCCTTTCCGCCGATGGAGAGATGCATGCGCTGCTGGAAACCCGCGCCATGGATGCCGCCAATCTGGCGGTGGTTGCCGCCCGCCATCTGCCCGCGGACAACGCAGACCTGACGGCGCTCCGGGAGGCATCCGCCCTCATGCTTTCCAATGCGGCGCAGACCGAGCAGCTCCTGCAGGCGGACGACGTCATCACGGATGTGGCGCTGCGCCTGGCCGATGAGCTGCCCGCCCTGTCCACCGTTCAAAGCAGCAGGCGCGACAGAGCCTATGTCAGCATGCTGACGGGAACGCTGAGCAAAAAGACGGCGCTGTCCCATCGCTACACGCTGCTGGTGGAGGATTTCAACCAGCGTCTGGGCACGTCCCTGTCAGGGAAGCTGGCCATGCTGCTGGGCGTTGATCCCTTGCCCGGTGCGGACGAGGAGTAAAGGAGGTTCACCGTGATGACGAAGCGCGTTTTCCGGCTGATTCCGGCGGTCTGTCTCCTGCTCTGCCTTTGCCTGTGCGCCGCCGCCGAGCCCCGCTATCCCGCCGCCGGCGGCGAAACGACCGACGCTGCCGGCGTTTTTGCCCATACGACCCTGGAGGATCTGCGCACGCTGGACAGCCGCCTGAGCAAGGCGGACGCGCTGCGGCTGAAGATCGTGACGGTCGATTTTCTGGACGGCGCCGATGTACAGGACTATGCGGATGCCCTCTTTGACCGCTGGCATGTCAGCGAGGACACCATGCTTCTGCTTCTGGCTGTGGGCGAGGACAGGTATGCCGTCACATCCGGCAAGGATGTGAACCGGCTCATATCCCCCGCCACCCAGAGCAAGCTGCTGGCCGCCTGCCTTGAGGAGCCCTTCCTGCAGCAGGAATACGACGCTGCCATTGCGTCCTTCGTGCCTGCGCTGGTCAATGAGGTCAACAAGGTTTACAGCACCTCCGTCAAGACCGACGGTCTGTTCGGCCGCGCGTCCGACAGCATGTTCAGCGGCTGGGCAGACAAGCTGCAGGGCATTCAGGATACCGGCGACGCCTCCGAATCCTTCCTGACCCAGGAGGACAAGTCCACCGGCTTCTCCCTGGTCAAGGTCGTTCTGATTGTTGCCGTGCTGCTCCTCACCTTCGGCACCTGGAAGAAGCTGCCGCCGAAGAAGCCGTCCGCACACAACTGATTTTCTCCGCCCGGCGAGGTACGCGCTGCCTCTCCGGGCCGTTTTTGCAGCCTCCGCACATCATTTTGCAGGGATTTCATGGACTGATACGTCTATATGGCATATGCGGATGGCTTCATCGGGCGCATTGTATATTGGTTTGCGCGCTATGCGGAGGAGGAATACGATGCTGGTTCTCGGTCTGACGGGCGGCATTGCCTGCGGAAAATCAACCATCAGCCTGACGCTGCGGGAGCTTGGCGCCGTCATCGTGGACGGCGACGTGCTCTCCCGGGAGCTGACGAAGCCCGGCGGCGCAGCGCTTCCGGCAATCCGTGAGCAATTCGGGGATGCCGTGTTTGGCTGCGACGGAACGCTCAATCGCCGCGCATTGGGCGAAAGGGTCTTTGGCAGCGACGCCGCCCGCGATGCGCTGGATAGCATCATGCAGCCGCTGCTACGCCGGATGATCCTCCGTGCCGTCGACACAGCCCGCGACAGCGGCGCAGCCGTCTGCGTGCTGGACATGCCCCTGCTGTACGAGAAGGGGCTGGACACGCTGTGCGACCGGGTCTGGTGCGCGTGGCTGCCCCGCGAAACGCAGCTGGAGCGCCTCATGGCGCGGGACGGCTTTACCCGGGAGGAAGCCGAACAGCGCCTTCACAGTCAGCTGCCCACGGACGAAAAAGCCGCCCGGGCGGATGTTGTCATTGACACAAGCGGCTCGATACAGTACACTAAGAATCGGATCATCGAACAATATGCACGGGAGATCAGCGCCCGCTGATCCGACCGCAGGAGGAGCTCCGATGGAAAACAATCCCACGCCATATCAGCGGCAGCGTCGGGCGGACCGGTTTGCGTCCACAGCCGAACCCGGCGCGCCGCAAGCCATCAATCCGTCTGCCGGAGCCGCCGTTCCGGAAGCACAGTCCGGCAGACCTTCCGCTTATGCTGCATCGGAACAGGTGTTTCATCAGACATCACAGATTGCAGCAGACGTTTATGCGCAGTCCTGCTCCCCGCAGAGCGCCCCCTATGCGGCAGCGCCCGCAGCCCCCGCTTATCCGAATGCCCATCCCGCACAGCCTGTGCAGGGCATTCGGGCCGCTGCGCCCGTTCAGCCCGCGCAAGGGCTGAAATCGGCGCATCCGCAGGCCCCGACCGGGAACCGTCCGCCACGTTCCCTACAGCAGGGTCAGGCAGCAGCCGGTGGATGGAGCATGCCCGTCGCACAGCCAAGGGCCCGGCAGGAATACCCGTCTGCATCCCCCGCATCCGCCTATCGCAAAGCACCCGTCGCAGAACGCCCCCATGCCGTGGGAAACGGACGGCGGGCTCCGGCACAGGAGGCTGCGACGGCTGAACACAGCAGGAGGCGCACAGGACGGGACGCGATTCCCGGGGAGCAGATTGCTCCTTCCAGGCAGGCTGTACAAAAGCGCAAAACCCCCGCATGGCTCCTGACGCTGCTGTCCCTGACGCTCATCCTCGTGATGGCGCTGATCGCCTTTGATTTCCTGATGCAGGCCTATCTGAAAACCGCTGCGGACGAAAAGCAGGCCGCCTATCAGAGCATCCTGACAAACTACCACGTCACCGAGCAGGCCGACGGCAGATTGCGCGTCACGTGGCAGGACACCATCGAGCATTACGCGGCGCAGTACAATCTGGAGCCGGCCTTCGTGACGGCTGTCATCCGCTGCGAAAGCTCCTTCCGCACCCATGCGGAATCCAGCGTGGGCGCGCGCGGGCTGATGCAGCTGATGCCCGACACCGCCAAATGGGTCGCGGGGAAGCTGAACGATCCCTACGATTTCGACCGCCTGTACGATGCGGAAACCAGCATCCGCTATGGGTGCTGGTATCTGAATTATCTGTCCGAGCTTTTCCGGGGCGATCCGGTGCTGGTCGCAGCCGCCTACCACGCCGGGCAGGGCGAGGTCTGGGGCTGGCTGGGCGATCCCGCCATCTCCCCGGACGGTGTGCACGTTCCCATCGAGAACATCCCCATCAGCAACACGAAAACCTATGCAGGGAGAGTGACACAGGCTTATGGCATTTACCAAACGCTTCTGTACCCGGATAACGTGTCTGCTGGCAGCGCTGCTGCTGTGCGCACTTCCGCTGTCCGGTGAGGCTTCCAATGTGGACAGGGAGCTGGTCGTCGGCATCCAGAGCACCAAGACCTATAACATCCGTCCGCTCGAACCCCTCGAAAGGGACATGATGAGCATCTACGACCTGATGTATGACGGTCTGATGACCATCAACGACGATTATCTGCCCGAGTATGATCTGGCCGAAGACCACAGTGTCTCCGCAAACGGCAAGACGTGGACCTTCATCCTCAAGGAGGGCATCTATTTCGCGGACGGCACGCCGCTCACCGCAGCCGATGTGGTCGCGACCGCCCAGTGGATCCTTAACAAGGCCAACAGCGAAAGCAGCGACAAGGGCTACTACGTCAATCTGAAATACTTTGTGGACAGCATCACCGCCAAGGATGACCGAACCGTTGTCGTCAAGGCTTCCCGCGCCTATTACGGGCTGCTGTACGCAATGGCCTTTCCCGTCCTGCCCGCCTGGGCGGTGGATACCGATAACCCGCCCGGAACCGGCGCGTATATCATCAGCTCCTTCACCCCCGGCAACACGCTGGAGCTGGTGCCCAACCCCTATTGGCGCGATGGTCAGCCCCAGGTGACCAGCATCCTGTTCGTGATGCATCAGAAGGCCAGCGATGTGATCGAATCCTATGAGTATGCCCGGGTGGATACCGCCTTCACCCGCTCCATCGCCTCGGCCCAATACAAGGGCGGCACATCCTCCCTGGCGCTGGACTACCGCACCAGCCAGCTGGAGTGCCTGCTGATGAACCATTCCGCCTTCCCGCTGAATCAGAAGCATGTACGCGAAGCCATCCGCTACCTGGTAGACGTGGACAAGATCGCCACGAATATCTATAGCGGTATGGTCGAGCGTACCAATACGCCCTTCATCAACGGTACCTGGATGTACAACGAAGGCCTGTCCTCCTATTTCCGCACGGACGCCGCCAAGGCTGCGGCGCTTCTGGAGGAAAACGGCTGGATTGACATCGACGAAGACGGCATCCTTGAACGTCTCAACGACAGCGGCGATTATGTGGAGCTGTCCATCAAGCTGCGCGTCTATGAGGAGCCGGACGACGATGTGCGCCTGGAGACCGCCAATTACATTGCCGACACGCTCAATGCCAACGGATTCTCTGTGGAGGTCGTCACGGTGAGCTTCACAGATGCGCAGGAAGCGCTGTCCAAGGGGAACTACCAGATGTGCCTCGCCTCCTACGCCATGGATTCCTGCCCGGACGCAGGCTTCATGCTCATGAGCGGCAACACCGGCAACTACAGCCGTTATCGCTCCACCGAGATGACCGACCTGTGCAAGAAGCTGCGCACGCAGGTGACGCAAGCCGACTATCAGCAGGTGCTCTACCAGATTCAGGAACAGTTCGCCAGGGATTGCCCGTTCATCTGCCTGTTCTACCGTTCCGGCACCGTGCTGACCCGCCGCATGTACACCACCGTTCGCGATGTGCGCGAGTATTCCCTGCTCAAGGGCATCGACACCTTCCGCAGCAACTGATCCGAGGATGGTACACATGACACAGATCTATTTCGTCCGCCACGCAGAGCCCAACTACCGCAACCATGACGACATCGGCCGGGAGCTCACGCCGCAGGGCATGGCCGACCGGGAGCTGGTCACGGCCTTCCTGCTGGATAAGGGCATCGACGCAGTGCTCTCCAGCCCCTATCGCCGCGCCGTGGATACCGTGCAGCATTTCGCTATCGCCGTCCGTTTGCCCGTTGTCCATGTCAGCGGTTTCCGGGAAAGGCAGATTGCGAACGAATGGATCGAGGACTTTACCGGCTTTTCCCGCAGACAATGGGCCGATTTCGATTATGCCCTGCCCGGCGGCGAATGCCTTCGGGCTGTGCAGGAGCGCAACATCGCTGCGCTCAGGCAGGTTCTGACCGATTACGCGGGGCAGCGTGTCGTCATTGGCGGGCACGGCACTGCCATCAGCACCGTCCTGGATTATTACGACCCATCCTTTGGGTATGATGGGTTTGAGCGCATCCGCCGCCTGATGCCCTGGATCGTCCGGCTCGATTTCGACGGAACGACCTTTCTGGGCATGGAGGAGTTCCGGATCAAGGGTTAATCTCAACGCCTGTCCCATGCGGCAGGCGTTTTTTCTGTAATTTACACACGAGGCACAATGAGCCGGGCTCCCCGCTGCAGGCGAACCCGGCCTGTTACGTTTGCAGAAATTCCTTCTGATTCTCGTTCCAGGCTCTCCGTTCCCCTTGCAATCCATTCAGAAAGCTGTTACAATGAAACTCGATTGCCTATGATGAAGGAGCGCTGCCTATGTCCCTTTCCGCCTCGATCCGACGCTTTTTCGGCGCACAGGATATGACCGTCGGCTCCCCGATGATGTGCCTTTTGAAGTTTTCCATTCCGCTGCTGATTGGCAATATCGCCCAGCAGCTGTACAGCACCGTGGACGCCATGGTCATCGGCAACAGCCATTGGAAAGACGCAGGTCTGGCCGCCGTGGGGCTTGCCGGCCCGATTGTCAACCTGCTGCTGGTGCTTTTCATGGGCATCTCAACGGGCGCCTCCATTCTCTCAGCGCAGTATTTTGGCGCAAGGGAGCGCCAAACCCTCAACCGAACCGTCGGCGCATCGCTGTTCCTGATTTTCCTCTCCGGCCTGTTCATGATGGCGGCAGGCTATTTTCTCTCGCCCATCCTGATCGACCTGACCAATCCGCCCGTTGAGGATGCCACCTCCGCCGTGTCCGTGGCCCAGGGCGCCACGGATTATCTGCAGATCTTCTTCCTGGGCATCGTCGGCTGCGGCATGTACAACATCATCTCCGGCATTCTGCGCGGTCTTGGCGACAGCATGATGCCGCTGCTTTTCCTGGTTGTTGCCTGTGTGCTGAACGTCCTCCTTGACCTTGCTTTTGTGGAGCGCATGGGCGTAGCGGGTGTGGCGCTGGCGACGATCATCGCGCAGGGCGTTTCCGGTATGCTGTGCCTGTGGCGGCTGTGCACCCTGAAAAAGGTGTGCGATGTGGAAATGCGGCATGTCCTGCATCCCGATCGCGCGCTGATGAAGAAGATCGGCGCGCTGGGCCTGCCCGCGGGCATCACGCAGGCAATCTTCTCCATGTCCGCCATCGTTGTGCAGACGCTGACCAACTCGCTGGGCAAGGCGATGATCGCTGCGAATACCGCCGTCATGCGCGTGGACGGCTTCGCCATGATGCCCAACTTCACCTTCGGCACCGCCGCGACCACCTACATCGGTCAGAATGTCGGCGCGAATCGGGGCGACCGGCTGAAGCCCGGCCTGAAGGCCATGCTGATCCTCGCGCTGTCCTCCTCGACCCTTCTGGTGACGGGCATCCTGCTGCTGGGGCGCAACCTGATCGGCATGTTCACCCAAACGGAGCTGACCATGCAGATTGGCGTGCAGGGCCTGCAGACGCTGGCCATTGGCTACATCTGCTTCTCCGTGACGCAGGTGCTGCAGGGCACGATGCGCGGCGCGGGCGAAACGCAGGTGCCCATGTGGATTTCCATCATTACCACCGTTGCGCTTCGTGTGCCGCTGGCATACCTGCTTGCCTTCCTGACCCGGACGCCCGGCGCAGACTCCATGTGGCCCAACGGCAAGCCCGAAGCGCTGTTCGTGAGCATGCTGACCTCGTGGATCGTCGCCATGCTGCTGTCCATCATCACCTACCGGATGAAGTGGTGGCGCAAAAAGCTCCCCGGCAAGCTTGGCAGCCAGATCTGATACCGTACGCGTGCCGCCGTAACAGCCGGTACGCGCCTCATTTCCCACACCAAAGGAGGTATTCGCGATGACCCTTGAACAGGCGCTTGCCCGTATGCAGGAACTGCAAACCGCGCAGCATGCCTACAATCACGCCATGGGCGTGCTCTCCCTCGACGGCGAAACCGCCGCTCCCAGCGCTTCTGCCAGAGGCCGTGCGGAAACGATGGGTTACCTGTCCGGCGTGACCTATCAGCTGCTGGTGAATGACGAGGTGAAGGAAGCCCTCGACACCATCCTCGCCAGCCGCGATCAGGTGACCCGGGTGCAAGCCCGACAGGCCGAGCTTTTCATGGAGGAATACGACGATTCCGTCCGCATTCCCAAGGAGGAATACGTCGCCTATACAGCCCTGCTGACCAACGCCTATACTGTCTGGCACGAGGCCAAGCTGAAGGACGACTACGCCTCCTTCGCGCCGTATCTGGAGAAGATCATCGACTACAACCGCCGCTTTGCCGCCTACAAGGATTACAAAAAGCCCGCCTACGACGTGCTGCTGGACAGCTATGAGAAGGGCGCCTCCACCGCAGCGCTCGATCCGTTCTTCACGCTCCTGCGGGAAAAGCTGACGCCCGTGATTCTGGAGGTAGCGGCGAAGCCCGCGCCGGATACGTCCTTCCTCGATCAGCGCTTTCCCATTGAGCGTCAGCGCGTCTTTTCCGACAGGCTGATGGCGATGATGGGCATACCCCGCGACCGCTGCGGCATCGCCGAGACAGAGCATCCCTTCACCACCAACTTCAACAAGTGGGACGTGCGCATCACCACCCATTATGACGAGATGGACGTGACCAGCAGCCTGTATTCCGTCGTTCACGAAGGAGGACACGCGCTTTATGAGCTGGGCACGGCGGACGAGATTCAGTTCACCAACCTGGCAGGCGGCTCCTCGATGGGCATTCACGAGAGCCAGAGCCGCTTCTACGAGAACCTGATCGGCCGCAGCCTGCCCTTCTGCCGGGCGATGCTGCCGCTGATGCGGGAGTGCTTCCCGGCGCAGATGAAGGGCGTGACCGACGAGCAGCTCTATCTGGCGGTCAACAAGTCGCGCCCGAGCCTCGTGCGCACGCTCGCCGACGAGCTGACCTACGGGATGCACATCGCCATCCGGTACGAAATGGAGAAGCTGATGATTGCCGGGGACGTAAAGGTCGCCGAGCTGCCCGCCCTGTGGAACCGGCTGTACAGGGAATACCTGGGTGTGACCGTCCCCAACGACCGCGAGGGCATCCTGCAGGATGTCCACTGGGCCGGCGGTTCGCTGGGCTACTTCCCGTCCTACGCGCTGGGAAGCGCCTACGGCGTGCAGATGCTGCAGGCGATGGAAAAGGATTTCAACCCGTGGGCTGATGTGGAAAAGGGTGATCTGTCCAGGGTCACCGCCTGGCTGGGCGCAAGGATCCACCGCCACGGCAAGCTCCTGACGCCGCCCGAGCTGCTGCAGAATGCCATCGGGCAGCCCTTCGATCCCGGATGCTATGTCGATTACCTGACGAAGAAATTCACCGAGCTGTACAAGCTGTAAGCCCAAAACAGCCTCCCCTGCCGGGCAAGGGAGGCTTTGCTTGTACGGTTATTCCACTTTGTGGGCAACCCGGCTGACGAACCTGCCAAGGGCGACGGGCGCTTCGCTGACAAGCAGCACCAGCAGGATCATGATGAGCGCATACGCGTAGATATCCTGATACTCCAGCGTGAAGCTGCTGTCATAGACGGCCTTGCCCAGCGAACCCATCGTCTGCACAATGTACTCGGTGGTGACCACCAGCTTCACGCCCATACCCACCGCGTTGACATACGCCTGCCGCAGATACCCGGCCATCAGCGGCAGGTACACCTGCATCAGGACGCGCAGGTTGAAGCTGCTGTTCATCCGGTAGACGTCGATCAGCTCCCGGTCAATGCGCAGGCAGCCCTCGCAGGTTGCCTCGCTGATGATCGGTACGATCATCACGGACGTGGCGATCACCGGCACGTAGGTCTTTTTCACCAGCACCATCACAATGATAATCAGCACGATCATCGGCAGCGAGCGCAGGAAGATCATCGTCGGCTGCAGGAGGTTCCGCACGAAGCGGAACAGGCCCTGCGCAATACCCAGCGCGATGCCGATCACCGTCGAAACCGCCATCGACAGGAGCAGGTGACGGATCGTCGTCCAGATGAGCTGATAGGTTCGGCCCGTGGTCACCAGTCGGCCAAAGGCACGCAGGATCTCGTCCACGCCGGGGAAGACAAGGTCGTCCCCCTTCGCCCAGCCCGCCAGCTGCACCAGCGCACCGATCAGCAGAATCCCCAGGCAGAAGCTCAGCGTATCCGAGAGCTTACTGCGCGACATAGTAGAAATCGTCCGCAGGGACAGCGCCGCCGAACTGGGCGATGTCGATGTTCGCGGTCGCCTCCACCTGCTCCCTGGCGTCCGCAGCACTCACGAAGCGTATGGCACAGTTGGGAATCGCGGCGACGGCAACCTTCACATTGGGCATCAGGCCAAGGGCGACGGCAGCATCCGCCACGGCAGCCACATCGGTGGTGTTCTTCTCGCAGGATTCAGCCACCTGCGCAATGAAGGCGTTCACAGCCTCCGGCCGGGCTTCGGCGGTCTCCGCCTTGACGAACAGCGCCGCCTGGGTGTAGCCGTCGATACCGGTAGCCGCCAGAAGCAGCTCGTTCAGGGAATAGGACACAACCTTGTCGTTCTTCATCTTCGCGGCGGTGACGGCGGGCTCGGCGGTCACGACAATCGCGTCCGCATCGGTCAGCAGCAGGCTTTGCGTATTGGCCGCACTGCCCAGATACTCGATCGCAGCAGGCGCGATGCCGTTGGCCTCCAGCGCGTACCGGGCGACGGACGCGTTGATGGTACCCTCCGCAAACAGGGTGATGGTCTGACCGTTGATGTCCTCCAGCGTGAAGCCCTCACGCTGGGAAGCAATGACCAGATTGCCCCAGCTGACAACGCCCGCCAGCTTGTAGGTTGACTTGCCGGCCTTGAACAGCTTCGCGCCGGCGTTCAGGGGCGCGATGATGAAATCGGCTTCCGCATTGGCGAACTCCGCCGCGATGGTCTCCGCAGCCACGAAGGTGTAGTTCTCGGGATTCTGTACCGCCAGGGTCGCCAGCGCCAGGCCCGGCGCGCCGCTGGGTGAAGCAACGGTAAAGGCAGGCGCTTCGGCAAAGGCAGCGCATGCGCCCAGCATCAGGACACAGGAAAGGATCAGCGCAAGGAACTTCTTCATCTGACATATCTCCTTTTTGTACGGTCTGAGGATGATCAAAGGGCGGAATACGCTGTCTTGACGCTCACGCCGGGGAGTCCGCCAATCCTGCCCGACAGCGCCGCGATGGTATCCTGCGGCGCGTCCAGCGCAACAGAAATGATGTTCACCCCGCGCTTGCGGTACGGGATGCCCATCCGGCCGATGATGTACTCGCCGTGCTCGTGCAGAATGGCGTTGATTCTTTCCGCCATGCTGTCATCGGACACGATGATGCTGATCACCGCAACACGATTCTCCATGTCACACCTCCTGTAAAAACAATCAAGCCGCACCCTGATCCGGTGCGGCATAGACATGAAGCCCGCGAATGGCGGGCGGCTCTATATCACACCTTTCACGCAGCCGCAGCTTAGTGTCAGGATCCTGTTCGGTGGACTTGTTCGCGCATCTTGCGCAGGAATATTCTACTACATCCTCCGTACGCCTGTCAAGCGAACGCCCGATGAAAAATTCCGCTGCGATTCACTGTTTTTTCAGACACTTTTCAGAAAGCTGTGGTATGATATGTATATCCTGATCGCTGAAGACCCGGAAATCAGCCGCAAAGGAGAAGCCATGAAGGACATCTTGATTTTCAAACGGGTGGAAAAGAAATACCGCCTGACTCCCGCACAGAAGAACGCGCTGTTCTCCGAGGTGAGCGCACATCTCACCCCGGACACCCACGGGCGGTCGACCATCTGCAGCCTGTATCTGGATACGCCGGAGCACCTGATCATCCGCAACTCCATTGACGCGAAGGCCTACAAGGAGAAGCTCCGCCTGCGCAGCTACGGAACGCCGGCGCCTGAGGACACCGTATTTCTGGAGCTCAAGAAGAAGTACAAGGGCGTTGTGTACAAGCGCCGCGTGAGCCTGACGCTCCGGGATGCCATGGTCTACATTTCCGGCGGTGAAAAGCCCCTTGCATCGCAGATCATGTCGGAAATCGACTACGCGATACACTTCTACCGTCAGCCGCAGCCTGCGATGCTGATCGCCTACGAGCGGGAAGCGTATTTCGATCAGGAGCTGCCCAGCCTGCGCCTCACCTTTGACACGAACGTGCGATACCGGGAGAACGACCTGCAGCTGGAGCACGGGCCCGAAGGCACGCCGCTGCTGCCGGACGACGCGATTCTCATGGAGATCAAGACCGATGGCGCCATGCCCCTGTGGCTGGCCCGGGCGCTGAGCCGGTGCGGGATCCTGCCGACCTCCTTTTCCAAGTACGGCACCGCCTATCAGGTGACCCAGGGGCTCATTTATTCGCCGCGCAGCGTCGAAGCCGAATCCCGTTCTTCTGCCTTCGAAATACTGAAAGGAGTATCCTGCCATGCCAAACCTGTTTGAATCCATCATCGTCGGCGCCCGAATGACCACTGAGAATTACCTGCTCTGCCTTGCCGCGTCGCTGGGCTGCGGCTTGATTGCCGCGCTGGCGGCCGGCGTGCGCACGCGCATCACCCGGAGCTTTTTTGCCTCCGTCGCGCTGCTGCCGATGATCGTCGGCACCGTCATCATCATGGTCAACGGTTCCATCGGCACGGGCGTGGCGGTTATGGGCGCGTTCTCGCTGATCCGCTTCCGCTCCGTGCCGGGCAAGGCGCGGGACATCGTGGCGATCTTCCTGAGCATGACGGCAGGCCTGATCTGCGCGTCAGGCTATGTGGCCGTGGCGATCCTCTTCACGCTGATCGTCGCTGCGATCATGCTGGCACTTTCCTTCCTGCCCATGGGCAGCGAGAGCGAGATGGATCTGCACATCACCATCCCCGAATCCCTGCGTTTTGCCGGTGCCTTTGACGATCTGTTCAGCCAGTACACCCGCTCCTGCCGCCTGGTCAAGGCGCGCACGACCAACATGGGCAGCCTGTACAAGCTGCAGTACCGCGTCAGGCTCAAAAACCCCGCAAGGATTCAGGAATTCATCGACGCGCTCCGCTGCCGCAACGGGAATCTGGAAATTTCCCTGTGCGAGCTGTTGGACAGCACGGACGAACTATAAGCAAAGGAGTACCCTGAAATGAAAAAGCTGGCCTTTCTTCTGGCGCTGCTGCTTTTGACAGGCTGTGCCGTCCGGAATACGGACACCTCCGCGCAGCCGACCCTGCTCCCCAGCGCCTCTGCCGATACGACTCCGGCAGATTTCTCAACCGTCATTGACACCAAGGACATGGATTTCACCTTCACCGACCGTGAGCTCGCGGGGACCTGGGAGGCTCAGAAGGCCATCAGCATCCACGGAAACGGCACGTCCGCCGAGATCGGCGGTACCGGTGCTGCGCTGGAGGACGGCTGCCTCCGCATCACCAGCGAGGGCGTGTACCATCTGACCGGTACGTTCACCGACCTGTACGTCACCATCGCCGCGGGCGAAAAGGACAAGGTGCAGCTTGTGCTGGACGGGGCAGCGCTGTCCAACAGCAAGGGCCCCTGCATCTATGTCCAGAGCGCGGACAAGGTGTTCATCACCCTGCCAGAGGGCACGTCCAGCAGCGTCGCGGACGGCATGTCCTATTCCGTCACCGATGGCGAAACGACCGTTGACGCGGCGATCTTCTCCCGCAGCGACCTGTGCATCAACGGCAGCGGCACCCTCACGGTGCTCGGGCAGTACAAGCACGGCGTGGTCTCCAAGGACGATCTGGTGATCGCAAACGCGAGCCTGAATGTCACCTCCGCCTCCGCCGCGCTGAACGGCAAGGACTGCGTGAAGATCACGGGCGCTGCGCTCACCCTGCACGCGGGCAGCGACGGCATCCGCTCCGACAATGCGGAGGATGAAAGCCGCGGCTTCGTCTACCTCACGGATTGCACAGCCGCCATCATCGCCGGGAATGACGGCGTGCAGGCTGAAACCGTCCTTGTCTGCGTCGGCGCGAATCTGACCCTGACCACCGGCGGCGGCAGCGGCAGCTCCCTGCGCAGCTCCACCGATTCCTGGAAGGGGCTGAAATCCGGCGGTGATCTGTACCTGTGCGGCGGCACCTATGCGATCGACGCCCACGATGACTGCATCCATTCCAACAGCCATATCGTCATCGCAGACGGCTTCTTCGATTTGTCCAGCGGCGACGACGGCGTACATGCGGATACGAGCCTGACCATTTCCGGCGGTACGCTGACCGTGCGCAAAAGCTATGAGGGTCTCGAATCCAGCAAGCTCGTCATCAGCGGCGGCATTATAGACGTCACAGCCTCGGACGACGGCCTCAACGGCGCGGGCGGTTCGGACGGCTCCGCCATGGGCAGCCGCTTCGGCAGGGGCATGTTCTCCAACGGCGTGGGCGAGATCGAGATATCCGGCGGCTACATCGTTGTGAATGCATCCGGCGACGGCATTGATTCCAACGGCACCATCCGCGTGAGTGGCGGCGTGACGCTCGTGTCCGGCCCGACCAGCAGCGGCAACGGCGCCTTCGACTATGACGGCGAAGCCACGGTTTCCGGCGGAATCCTGATTGCCGCCGGTGCCTCCGGCATGGCGCAGAACTTCTCCTCTGCCGAGAATCAGGGCGCCATGCTGGTGTCCCTCAGCCGCCAGACGACGGGCAGCATCGCCCTTGTCGATGAGAACGGACGTGTTGTGGTCTCCTTTACCCCTGACAAGGCCTACCAGTGCGTGGTTATCACCGCGCCCGCCATCCAGCAGGGCGGCGCCTATACCCTTGTGACCGGCGGTACCATCGAAGGCGCTGACGCGAACGGATTCGCGCAGAATGCCGTCATCACCGGCGGGACGACGCAGGAGACGATCACGATGAGCTCCCTGGTCTACAGCAACAGCAGCTTCGGCATGTGGACGCGTCCCGGCGGCGGCAGCGATAAGCGCCCCGGCGGCGGGCGCGGCTGGTAAACCATACAGCGCTGCGGAGCAACCGCAGCGTTCTTCTTTGGAGGATTCTTGATGAAAAAGTACGCCTGGCCGCTTCTCTACGGCCTGCTTCTGACCGCCTTTACGGTCTGGCTGGCGCTGGACACCTTTGTCATCGAGCGCGTATACGAACCGGTATCGCAAGCCCAGCCGCAGGAAACGATCACCGCCGTTCAGCCGACAACCGAGCCTGCCACGATCACCGACAGCTCCTACAGGGACGCGAACATTCAGATCACCCTCACCGAGCACCGTACGCATGACACAACCGTTTACGTTGCCGATGTGACGATCTCCGCCCCCGAGCTGCTGAAAACCGCGCTGGCCAAGGGTGCCTACGGCCGCAACGTCACCCAGACCACCAGCGGGATGGCCGGGGACGTGGGCGCGATCCTCGCCGTCAACGGCGATTACTACGGCTCCCGCGAGCGCGGCTATGTGCTGCGCAACGGCGTGCTCTACCGCAGCACATCCTCCGGCGCGCAGGCACTGACCATCCTGCAGGACGGCAGCTTCCGCGTGGACAGGGAGGGGGACGTCTCCGCAGAAGCGCTGCTGGACGCAGGCGCCATGCACACCTTTTCCTTCGGCCCCGCGCTGCTGATGGATGGCGAAATCGCGGTCACGCCCGAGGATGAGGTCGGCAAGGCCATGGCCAACAATCCACGCACCGCCATCGGCATCTATCAGCCCGGGCACTATGTCCTGCTGGTTGCGGACGGACGCACGAGCGAAAGCGCAGGCCTGACCCTCTACGAGATGGCGGAATTCATGCAGGAGCTGGGGCTTTCCATCGCCTACAATCTGGATGGCGGCGGCTCCTCCACGATGGTTTTCATGGGCGAGGTTGTGAACAACCCAACCACCAACGGCCGCCGGATCAGCGAAAGGAGCGTGACGGACATTGTCTACATCGGTTATTGATCGCAGAACGCTGAATACAGCCTTTGTCTACCTGCTCCTATCGCTTCTGTGCGCGATTGGCGGCGCAGTATACGAGGTTTTCAGTCATGGCGTATGGTCCGGATACATGGTGTATGCCTTCCTGTTCCCGCTATCACTTGGCGCATTGCCGTATCTCTGCCTCACGCTGTGGGGACAGCCTCTCCCGCCCCGCTGGACGCGGAGCTTCCATCACGCAGGCGTAGCGACCCTCACCGTCGGCAGCTTCTTCGAGGGTGCTCTGGCCATCTACGGCACCACGAACCGGCTGACCGCTGTCTACTGGATTGCCGGGACAGCGCTGCTTCTGCCTGGGCTGGCGGGATACATTTCGCATTTGCGCAAGCTTTCCTGAAACATACCCCCCCCCGGAAGCCATCGAACGCTTCCAGGGGGTACTCTTTTGTGAAAGATGCCCCTGCTGCAAAGGCCGCAGCAGGGGCAATGATTATTCTTTCCATTCGATACCGGCGGTCAGGTACGTGACTTCCTCCTTGGAAACGGTCAGCAGGCCGCCCTCGGTGATGCCCTCCATCTCCTTGCCGTCCTCCAGATGCACGGCGCAGCGCGTGCCGGGCTTGACCGACGTGATGAAGGGCACATGTCCCGCCATCACCGCCAGATCGCCCGCCGCACCGCGCACGGACAGGAAGGTGGCATTGCCGGAGAAGATCTTGCCGTCAGGGGACGAGATGTTCAGCAGGAAGGTGTTCATCCCTGCACCTTCTTTGCGCGGGCGACAACATCGTCAATAGTGCCCGCGAAGAGGAATGCGGACTCGGGCAGGTCGTCGTGCTTGCCCTCGATGATCTCGCGGAAGCCGCGGATCGTCTCGCTGATCGGTACATACACGCCCTCGTAGCCCGTGAACTTCTCGGACACGGCGAAGGGCTGGGACAGGAAGCGCTGAATCTTGCGGGCGCGGCCCACCAGCAGCTTGTCCTC
>JBJEUF010000017.1:0-5762 GCA_051883695.1 Aristaeellaceae bacterium | reverse complement strand
ACGGAGTGCAATTCCTCGAAAAAGTGCCTGAAGCACTTTTTCGACACGCAGAGCCTCCTCCCCAAGAACCGGGAGGAGGCCTTGTCTGTACCTGTATGATCTCCGGTATCACTTCTTCCGGCGAACCGGCCAGATTTCCTTCCAGTAGCGCGTCGGATCGTGGTAGAAGTAATACATGCGGCCCATGGTATCATCGAATTCGTAGTCCACGGCGCTCCAGTCGAACTCGTCCCAGGCCTTGTCGATGGCGAACTCCACCGAGCGGTTCTCCTGATCGTAGTCAAAGGGGCCGTGCTCAAAGATGATGTATTCTCCCTCCGGCACATCGCGCAGCAGCATGTTCTCCGGGACGGGCCCGTCGTAATCCGTGGGCAGGCGGCAGCCGTAGCATTCCCAGCGCGGCACGGGATAGCAGTCGAACCTGCCGCCGTCCTCCGCCGCTTCGTAGGCCATGATGTGCCCCGCGCCGCTGCTGATGTCCCCGGTGCCCATATCGTCCAGCTTTCCCGGGATGGAGTCCAGCAGTCCGCAGATGGTGTGGCAGTCCTGACCGGGTACACCCGCGTGGTACTGCCAGAAATCCCAGTAGCCGTTGGACACATTGTTGCGGATGTACAGGAACTTGTGGGCCGGAATTGTGGTAAAGTAGATGTTGATCTTTCCGGAAGAACTGACCATATTGATTTCCTCCATTCCAAATGCGTATCGGTCGAAGGCTGTGATGCGGGTGCGCAGCGTGACCGCTACCGGCTTCGCGCGATAGCCGGCCGGCGTTACGCCGTATTCCGCCTTGAAGGCACGGGTGAAGGCCTCATGGGAGGAGAAGCCGTAGTCGAGCGCGATGTCAATCAGCCGCCGGTCGGTGTCCCGCACCTCCACCAGCGCGAAGGCCAGCCGCCGCGCCCGGAGATATGTCCTGAGGGACAAGCCCGTGATGGCGTGGAACTGCTTCGTCATGTGGCAATCCGAGTAGCCGAGCCGCTGGGCGAGGCTGTGCAGCGTCAGGGCCTCGTCATCCCGGCGGCGGATGGATGCGTCGATTTCCTCGAGAATCGTCTGAATCTGGCGATGCCATTCGTACATGGGTCCGACTCCCTTCCTTCAAGCATGAACAGGATAGCACCTGCCCGGTCGGTCGGCTTGATTGCAGTTGTGAAATATCGGATGCGGGCAGCTTTTCCTCTACATTTCGCATTGCATGGGCGAATTTCCTGCCTGAAGGCCGTTGGAACACGAAAAAAGGCCGCGCCCGCACGCGGCCCTGATGAGAGAACAGAGGGGAAGATAAAAATTGGGGGTGGATGATAAGCTGTATATCATGAAAGCTCGCGGGAAGCTGGATTGTCTGACGTGTCGGAAGCATCTGCGCCGTCGGAGACGGAGGCGGTCATCGCGGCATGGGTCAGCAGGTCGTCGGGGGTCAGGTTCACATCCAGGTCGGGAATGCTGGTCAGCAGCAGCGCGGCGACAATGGCTGCGTCAGCCAGTTGACGGATTTTCATTTCAGGCTCCTTTCTGCACCGGGTTCCTTTCCGGGTGCATCATCATCCTACCGCAGCTTCATGACCTCAGGGTGAATTGCCCATGAAGTGAGGATGAATTTTCCGTTTCCGCCTTTTCTCCGCCACCCCTTCACAAGCCCGGAAGAATGTGGTATCATAAGGATATCTCCATATGCGCAAATCAAGAGAGGATGATCCCATGCGAAGGCTGCTGCTCCTGCTGATGTGCCTGCTGCCGCTGTATGCGCTGGCGGAGGAACCCGATAAACCGCTTCCTGTGTATCCCTATACCCTGAGCGGTACGCCGGTGGCCTCCCATACCTCCGACAGCCTTGTCTGGCAGATCGAGAAGCTCACCGTGGACAAGACCACCGTATATGTCTCGAAGGTCTGGATGGCCGATCCGGGCAGGCAGATCGGCAAGGCGGCCTCCGACTGGCGGAAGAATATTCAGAATGCCGCCACCCTTGCGGAGCAGGAGCCGGACGCAAGCCTCATCATCAACGCCAGCGGCTATGTGACGAAAACCTACAAGTGGATTCCGGAGAATTACCCCGGCACGAACAGCGACTACTACTTCACGCCCCTGGGCTCGGTGACGGTGACGGACGGCGAGGTCTTCCGCTGTCTGGAGGGCGTGCCCTATTACGGGCTCACGCTGAACACGGACGGCCTGCGCCTGCATGTGGGCGACGACCCGGAGGCCGTGCTGGCTGAAAACCCGACCCAGACCTGGTCCTTCTATGTGGAATGTCCCGTCATCCGCGAGCATCAGTCCATCCTTGATCCGGATTGGAAATTCACTAATACCCGGGCCATGCGCACGGTGATTGCGAAGATGGACGCGAACAATTACGTCCTCCTGACCGTGACGAGCAGGAACAGCGGGCTGACCATGGCGCGGGTGGTGGAATTCCTGCAGGCGGAATTCGATCCCGAATGGGCGTACAATCTGGACGGCGGCCCTTCCAGCGCGCTGCTGTACCGGGATGAAAAGGGAAAGCTCAGAACTGTGTGGAAAAACGGGCAGAAGAACGTGGATATTATGACCTTTTCCGAGCTGAAGGAAACGGACTGGCCGTAAACGCCCGGCTATCGTGAGAGGAGCGAATGACGATGATGAGACGGATCAGGCGCATCCTGAAGCTGCTGCTGTGCCTTGTGTTGATTGCCGGTCTGGCTGCGCTGGGGTTCCGCCTGCTGTACGGGCGGAGCTGGGGCAATGCGACCGATGCGGCCCGTCCGGAGGCGATTGACGTTTCCTATGAGGCTGCCATGGCGGACGGGGTGCTCACCCCGGAGGAGCTGGCGATCCATTATGCGCCGACGATCGATCAGGCGGTTAACGTGCTGCTCGCCGCAGGCGGGCGCGGCGATTTCATCACCGCCGTGAATTACGACGGCGACTGGTCGTGCCTGAACAACTGGGAAAACCTGCGCTCCGGCGACCTGAGCGCCGTGGTCTACTACTCCGTGCAGGAGACGGATGAGTGCTGGTACATCGGCTATTACTTCTATCACCCGCGCGATGACGCGGAAATCTGGCTCGACCGGCACGAGAACGATCTGGAGGGCATCATGCTCGCCGTGCCCAAGTCCGATACCGGCTACCTGCCGCCGAAGTATATGTACACCCAGGGCCATGGCAATGTGTATTTCTACTTTGCCGATGGCGCGGAGGAGAGCGTACAGATGCTCGAGGGCTCCCATAACGGCGGTTCGCTGGCGCTCTACGGCGCAACCCACCGGGCGCACGTCTACATCACGCCCAACGGCACGCTGAACAACTGCGGCCACAGCGTGGAATCCGTTGCCGGGCACAGCCAATACTGGTCGGTGGGGAACAGCGGCGTCCGCTATGTTTACGGCGGGCAGGCGGAAACGCCCGCAGCGTGGAACGGCGCCTTTGCCGCAAACACCTGCTCCTATGCGCTGTGTCCGCTGACGGAGCTGTGGGAGCGCCGCAACGGCCCCTATGACGGCACGGATGTCTTTGGCTCCTACGGCGCCTTTGACGGCGACAACTGGGGTGAGGACAAGGCGAATCCCCCCTGGGCGTGGCGGAACAAGACCATCTACGGCTATGGCGGCTCCTTCCTGTCCGATCCGGTGTGGACGCTCAATCACGCCGTCGGCGGCTTGTCGCTGTCCTCGAACTACGTCAGCAATGCCTATGCCGACTGGCGCATCAGCGACATCCGCGCGGTCATCCCCGCAACGGTGGATGCTTCCCGGGTGACGGTGCATCTCCTGCGCGATGGCTGGGAGCTGTCCGATCCGGCCTGGTTCACCCTGACCGAAGCCTCCGACGGCGTATACACGGTGACGATGGGCCGGCAGGACACGCTCTGGCTTGCCGCGCCGGTGGAAACGACGTGGCGGTTCCTTGTGCGCGACGCGGACGGCAACGTCCTGACGAATGGCCCGGTCAGCTTCAGAGCCGAATATCTTGAATGATTCGTTCGCAAAATTTCCAGCATTCCTCCCGTTCCTCCTGCCGATAATGGCAGTGAGAACGGGAGGTTGTTTGTGATGAAAAAGCCTACGACCCTGAAAAAAGCCAGCGGTCTGCTGCTGTCCGTCTTTGTGCTGCTGACATGGTTTTCTCCCACGCAGCAGGCGCTGCGGTCGCTGCCGGAGAGCATCGTGCTGACCCAGGGGCAGTCCAGCACCATGCAGCTGGGCGCGCTGACGGTCAGCGGCGAAGCCCTGACGGTGACGGCTTCGACCGATGAAACTCTTGCTTCCGTCGGCGCGGTGGATGTGGTGGCGGAAACCTCCGGCGCATCGGAGATGCTGCTGAGTCTCTTTGGCATCCCCCTGCGGCGCGTTGAGGTGGAGGTGAGCCCCGAAAAGCGGCTCATCCCCGGCGGTCAGGCGCTTGGCGTGGCGATGCGCACCGACGGCGTGCTGATCGTGGGCGTGAGCGAGGTGGCGGACGGCATCAGCCCGGCCAAAAGCGGCGGTTTGCGGGCCGGGGATGTGCTATGCACCGTCAACGGCAGCGCAATCACCACCGCCGAGGAGCTGACAGCCCTTGTCGCCGCCGCCGGAGCGAAGCCGCTGACAATGACCTATCTCCGGGACGGGCAGAAGCAGACAACCACCGTCACGCCCTATCAGGACGAAGTCACCGGAGCGGTGCGGCTGGGCGCATGGGTGCGTGACAGCACCGCCGGCGTCGGCACGCTGACCTTCTACGACCCGGAAACGGGCGGATACGCTGCCCTTGGCCATGCCATCACCGATGGTGACACCGGCTCCGTGCTGACGGTGAGCAGGGGACAGGTGCTCAGGGCCAGCATCGTCGCCGTACAGAAGGGGCAGAAGGGCACGCCGGGCGAGCTCAAGGGCAGCTTCCTGCGCGAGGCCGAGGTGCTGGGCGACATCCGCCTCAACACGACGCTGGGCATCTACGGCAAGCTGGATCAGCCCGCCCGCAGCGCCCTCTATCCGGACGGCCTGCCCGTGGGGCATCGTTCCGCGGTGCACACCGGCACGGCGACCATCCTCTCCTGCGTGGAAGGCACGGAGGTGCGGGAGTACACGGTGGAAATCACCCGGGTGAACCAGCAGAGTGCGCCCGCGCCCAAGTCCATGGTCATCCGCGTGACGGATGCGCGGCTGCTGGAAAAGACCGGCGGCATTGTGCAGGGCATGAGCGGAAGCCCGATCATCCAGGATGGAAAGATCATCGGAGCGGTGACCCATGTGTTGGTCAACGACCCTACCACCGGCTACGGGATCTTCATTGAAAACATGCTGGATACGGCGACGTGATTCTGATCCCGGCTTGCCGGAGAAGCCTTGGGATGATACTAATTCTCAAAAAAATTGTTGCATTCGCACAGCGCCTTTTCCGCTCTGGCTTTGCTTCGTTCCGCTGGGCGTACTGTAAGTAACGCCTCGCTTCACTCAGCTTTGTCAGAACGAGAAAATCGCTGCGCTCGGTGCAACATTTTAACGAGAATTGGTATGAGTCGGAGGGACTGCGGGGCTTCGGCTCGTCCCCATGGATTCTGGGCAGACTGTGCGCGGACCGAGCGGGAAGCGGAATTCCCTCATCTGCCGCTGCTTTTCCATTGAACGCTCTCCGGATTGGCGAAACCGTTCCCCGCATATTCTCTCCTACGCTTCTGCTGTGGAACTCCTTCGGACTGTCCTGTTTGATATTGCAATTCAGGCTATAATTTTTGAAAAAATCAAAAAAATGTTTTGGTACAATAGATAGGTAACAGATGGGTAGAAAAAAAGAGAGCC
>JBJEUF010000016.1:0-5771 GCA_051883695.1 Aristaeellaceae bacterium | reverse complement strand
CTGTTCTGGCATTCTCATCCAGCACGCCCTGCAGGTAGCCCTTGTCGCCAATCAGGCGCTTGTACTCCGCCTGCATGGGCGCCAGCGCCTCAATCACGCAATCCGCCACACGGGCCTTCAGCACGCCGTAGCCCTGGCCCTGCATTTCGTTCACCAGCGTGTCAATTTCGCCCGCGCCCAGCGCGCTCATGATGCTCAGCAGGTTAGACACCCCCGGCTTGTTCTCCGGGTCAAAGCGGATCTCGCCGTCGGAGTCCGTCACGGCACGCCTGATCTTGCGGCGGATGGTGTCCGCGTCGTCCGTCAGGGCGATGAAGGTATCCTCCGGGTCGGACTTGGACATCTTGCGCGTCGGCTCCTGCAGGCTCATCACGCGCGCGCCGACCTTCGGGATATAGCCCTCGGGGATGGTGAACACATCGCCATAAATGCTGTTGAAGCGCTGGGCGATGTCACGGCAGATTTCCAGATGCTGCTTCTGGTCGTGCCCGACCGGCACCAGATTGGTCTGATACAGCAGAATGTCCGCCGCCATCAGCACGGGGTAGGTGAACAGGCCCACGTTGATGTTGTCCGCGTGCTTAGCGGACTTGTCCTTGAACTGGGTCATGCGGTTCATCTCACCCATATAGGTGAAGCAGCTGAGGATCCATGCCAGCTCCGCATGGCCGGAAACATGGCTCTGGCAGTAGATCAGCGCCTTGCTGGGGTCAATGCCGCTTGCGATGTAGAGCGCAGCCAGCTCCAGGCAGCGGCGGCGCAGCTCCGCAGGGTTCTGCCGGACGGTGATGGCGTGCATGTCCACGATGGAGTAGATGCAGTCATAGTCATCCTGCAGCCTGGAGAAGTTTCGCAGCGCGCCGATGTAGTTGCCAAGGGTCAGCGTACCGGAGGGCTGGATCCCGGAGAAGATGACCGGCTTCTTCTCGGCGGGCGCGTTTTGGACGGGAGTATTCTGGACTTCAGACATGGGAAAACCTCCTTCTTGTGACAGCAAACGGCCGGGGACGCCTTCGCCAGTCTGTATACAAAAAATCGCAGCCCATCGTCCCTCCATCTGGGGACAGATGACTGCGGTGCCACCCCAATTAAACGCTCCGTATCCCTTTTCGGGATACGCAAAGCATTTCACTCGATCCGTCTAACGGTGGAAGCCGTCGCGGGATACGCAGGCTGCACGCCCTTCCCCCGCGCCCTCGGAGCCCCATGTTTCGCGCCGTCCTCCGCCGGGCTTTCACCCTCCCCGGCTCGCTGCGGGAAACCCTGCGCGTCCCCTGCTCCTCATCGGTTTTGATTATTATAATACACCTTGCGCTGCTTTGCAAGCCCCAAATTCGTTCCGAACAAAGGAAACGCAACGGGGAAAACAGTCCTGGTTATCGCCATATCGTTACATTTCGACACATCATTTGATTGACAACACCTGCGTGCTTATGCTATATTTGAGGTAGAAAGCCCGATTCAAAGGAGGAATGAACCATGATGAAACGGCTTTTGCCGATCCTGCTGCTGCTCACCGCGATCCTGCTGGCCGTGCCTGCGCTGGCCGAAAGCACCGAGGAGGAATGGAACGCCAGCTGCAACTGGATCATTTCCCGCGATACCACGCTGTACTCCGCGTCCTTCCGGGATGACGCGACCACGCTGACCGACCTGTACGAATTCAAGCCCTTCGGCTCCATCGCCGCCGGATCCCGCGTGAGCATCCGCTCCTCCGCCCAGGGGATGCGCGAAATCTACTACTGGAACGGAGGCAAGCGCTCCGCCTGGGTCGAGGACACCGCTGTGAGCTGGGCGGGCGGCGCTTCCGCCATCACCGGCGGCTCCTCCACCGGCAGCGGCACCTCCGGCGCGGTCAAGTCCTCCGGTGTATGGAAGGATCTCGACGTAACCCTGTATCTGAGCGAAACCGAGAGCAAGTCCGTCACCCTTGAGGTTCTCGGCACAGCGCAGTCCGTCGTCTTTGACGGCACGGAGATGCTGACCGTCAACACCGAAAACCTCTTCTGGGAAACCGAGGCGGATGAGGATCAGCGTCTGGCTGTCATCTATGCGCCCAAGACCGGCAAAGCCACCCTTCGCGCCTCAGCCTCGACCAAGGCAAAGAGCCTGGGACAGTGCGAGGCCGGACGGATCGTCGCGGTGCTCAAGGTCGGCACGGTCTTTACCCGCATCATGTATGACGGCAAGGAGGGCTGTGTTCTCACCGACGCCCTGATCCTCTGCGGCGCCGTACCTCCGGAGGATTTCGCCACCGCCACCCTTTGCTACAAGGATCGCACGGATTCCTCCGCCACCATTTCCGTCTATACCGAGAAGAACGCCAACCGCAAGATCAAGCAGTGGCGCGTCGGCAACCAGGTTGTGACGCTGGGCGAAAACGGTACGTGGACGGAGATTGAGATCGACGGCTGGCACGGCTGGTGCAAGACCGCGTATCTGAAGTAAACCCCAAGTTTAGCATGACTGCATCCCGCACAAGCTGCGGGATGCTTTTTGGATTCCCGCACTGTCCACGTTTCCGGGCGTTTCCATCCGTCGCCCGCAAATTGTCGTCCTGCGCAGAAAAAATACGTTTCCGGCGAAGAAATTTGTCGAAATCTATTGACAGCGGGCCATGGGTATGGTTTAATGTATATCGTTTGCGGGTTTAGTTTTGCTAAACCTCCGCACAGGATCCCTGCAGGGCAGCATTGCGCGCTGCTCCTGCCCCGGCAAAGGAGGGAAACGCTGTTGGATATCGGTGAAAAGCTCCGCCAGCTCCGGCTGCAGCGCGGGCTGACACAGGAGGATATGGCGGACCGCTGCGAGCTTTCCAAGGGCTTCATCTCGCAGGTTGAACGCAATCTCGCATCGCCCTCCATCGCCACGCTGACGGATATGCTGGAATGCCTCGGCTCCTCCCTGAGCCAGTTCTTCTCCGAGGCAAAGGACGAAAAGACCGTCTTTACCCCGCAGGACATGTTTGTCAAGGAGGACATGGAGAGCCTGTACGGCTCCATCACCTGGCTGGTACCGGACGCGCAGAAGAACACCATGGAGCCCATCCTTGTGGAGCTGGGCGAGGGCGGCGAAACCTATCCCCTGCCGCCCCATGAAGGAGAGGAGTTCGGCTATGTGCTGGCCGGAACGGTCTTCCTCGTGACGGGAGAAAAGAAGCTCCGCGTGCGCACGGGCTGCAGCTTCTGCATCCACCCCAGGCAGTCCCATTATCTGCTCAATGCAGGCAAGACGAAGGCTCGCGTGCTGTGGGTCAGCAATCCGCCCGTTTTCTGAGTCTATATAAATTGAAGGGAGATTCCCCGGATGAGCAGCAAGCAGGATCATCTGATCGACCTGATCGGCGTTTCAAAGGAATACGACGGCACGACCGTCCTCAAGGACATCAACCTGTACATCCGAAAAAAGGAATTTCTGACGCTGCTCGGCCCATCCGGCTGCGGCAAGACCACCACGCTGCGCATTATCGGCGGCTTTGAGACGCCCACAACGGGCCAGCTTTTCTTTGAAGGGCAGGAGATTTCCACCCTGCCGCCCTACAAGCGCCGCGTCAACACCGTTTTCCAGAAGTACGCGCTCTTCCCGCATCTGAACGTGTATGACAACATCGCCTTCGGCCTGAAGCTCAAGAAGCTCCCCAAAATGGAGATTGAGCAGAAGGTGGAGAAGATGCTGGACCTGGTCAACCTCAAGGGCTACGGCAAGCGCCATGTGGAGGCGCTGTCCGGCGGTCAGCAGCAGCGCGTGGCCATCGCCCGCAGCCTGGTCAACGAGCCGGAGGTGCTGCTGCTGGACGAGCCGCTGGGTGCCCTTGACCTCAAGCTGCGCAAGGAGATGCAGCTGGAATTGAAGTCCATGCAGCAGCGGCTGGGCATCACCTTCATCTATGTCACCCACGATCAGGAGGAAGCCCTCACCATGTCCGACACCATCGTGGTCATGAAGGACGGCACCATCCAGCAGATCGGCGATCCCAAATCCATCTACGACGAGCCCTCCAATGCCTTCGTGGCGGACTTCATCGGCGAATCCAACATCCTGCGCGGCACCATGGTCAAGGACGAGCTGGTGCAGTTCGCCGGCGCGACCTGGCCCTGCGTGGACTTCGGCTTCGGGCAGAACGCCCCGGTGGACGTGGTCATCCGCCCCGAGGACATCATGCTGGTCGGCGAGGACGTGGGCCGGATCGTCGGCACGGTCAAGTCCGTGCTGTTCAAGGGCGTGCACTATGAGATGATGATCGACGCCGGTGAATACACCTTCAAGGTGCATTCCACCTCCATGCAGCCCCAGGGCAGCAGGGTCGGCATCAGCATCGTGCCCTTCAACATCCACATCATGAAGCCGATGGAACAGGCAAGCGCGAAGACGGAGGAGGAGGACTGACGATGCGTTCTGATATGTCGCTCCCCTGGTGGGCCTGGGCGGCAATGGGCGCAGGTCTGATCGTGTTTGTCGCCATGATCGCCCTGACGGTCAGGCGCAACCGCGGTATGCACCGCTCCCTGTTTGCTTCCCCCTACGCGCTGTGGATGATCCTCTTCACCATCGTACCGGTCATCCTCATCAGCTACTACGCCTTTACCGATGCGAACGGCGCTTTCACGCTGGACAACTTCAAGAACTTCTGGGACTCCAATTCTGAGGTCAACAAGGTGATACGTGAGATGCTGGGCGATGCGGGCACAGAAACCCTCCCCCGCGGCACGGTCAACGTGGACACGCTGGTCTACTCCCTCTGGATGGCCTTCAAGTGTACAGCCATCTGCCTGGTGCTGGGCTATCCGGCGGCGCTGTTCATGGCGGACCGCAACATGAAGCTCGGCTCCACGCTGGTGGTGCTCTTCATCATCCCCATGTGGATGAACTTCCTGCTGCGCACCATCGCCTGGATGAGCCTGCTGGAGGACTCCGGCCTGATCAACACCTTCCTGAACTGGATCGGCGTGGGCAGCGTGCAGCTGATGTACAACTCCAACGCCGTGCTGCTGGGCATGGTGTACAACTTCCTGCCCTTCATGGTATTCCCGATCTACACGGTGCTGTCCAAGATGGACTACCGCCTGTCCGAAGCCGCTGCCGACCTGGGCTGCAACAGCATCCAGACCCTGTACAAGGTGACGGTACCCCTGTCCGTCCCCGGTGTGGTGAGCGGCATCACCATGGTGTTCATGCCCTCGGTCACCACCTTCTTCATTCCGCGCGTCCTGGGCGGCGGCAACACGATGATGTTCGGCGACCTGATCGAATCCAAGTTTCTCACAGAGGGCAACTGGAACGTGGGCTCCGCCCTGTCGCTGATTATGATGCTGCTGATTCTCATCAGCCTTTCCATCCTGCGCAAGGTGGATCCCAACGGTGAAGGAGGCGGCATCGCATGATGAAATGGCTCAAACGGTGCTACCTTGGCATCATCCTCGTGTTCCTGTACGTTCCGATTCTGGTGCTGATCGTGCAGAGCTTCAACGCGGGCAAGTCCCGCGCGAAGTGGGAGGGCTTCTCCTTCCGCTGGTATATCGAGCTGTTCAAGGATGAGCGCATCCTCAACGCGCTGTACGTCACCCTGTCCATCGCGGTGCTGGCGATGATCGCCGCCACGCTCCTGGGCACGCTGGCTGCCATCGGCATCCACGCGATGAAGAAGCGTCCGCAGGCGATGATGATGACGCTGACGAACCTGCCCAACACTATGCCCGACATCGTCACCGGCATTTCGCTGATGCTGCTGTTCATCTTCACCAAGGTGGAGCGCGGCTATGTGACCATGCTGC
>JBJEUF010000015.1:0-24532 GCA_051883695.1 Aristaeellaceae bacterium | reverse complement strand
CGAAGGGCCTGCGGGCCCTCCGACGCCACCCATGGGTTTGTTGATAGTCTGAACCTCCGGCCGCAAAGACCGGAGGTTCCGTCATATGGAATGATGAATCACTTCTCCAGCCTGGAGGGGTCGGCCAGCATCCAGAAGGCGGGCTTGGGCTGGGTCTTGGCGTCGAAGAGCAGCGGGTAGTTGCTCGCGCGCCAGCTCAGGTCATCCACGGTGCCCCAGGTATGCACGGCGATGATCTGATCGGCATACTCGGCATAGATCTTGAACAGCTCGCCGTAGAAGAAGGCCTGACGGTTCCAGTTGGTTTCGTCGTTGGCGTCGATGCCCACATCCAGCTCGGATACGCGCAGGAGGATCGGGGTGCCGTCCTGCAGCTTGCGGGCGGAGATGTTGAGCCACGCGGTCCTGATCTTGCTCAGGTCGGAGGTGGTGGAGTAGTGGGACTGGAAGCCGTAGCCGTCCACGGTGCCCTCGGCGATCAGGCTGTCCAGAATGTCACCGATCATCAGGTTCTTGAGGGTCGCGTCGCTGTTGTAGTCGTTGTAGAACAGCAGCGTGCCGGAGGCTGCGTACCTGCGGGCATACTCGAAGGCGCGGTTGACATAATCATCGCCCACGACCTGCGCCCACAGGCAGTCGTACAGCTTGCGGCCGGAGTCGGCGGCAGCCTCGTTCACAACGTCCCAGGAAACGATCACGCCCGGGTAGTTCTCGCTGGTCCAGGTCAGCACCTGCCTGATGTAGCTTTCCATGCGGGCCAGCATGACCTCGCGGGAGACCAGGGGCTTATGGGTGGCGTAGTCCTCGTGGAAGAAGGCCGTGGGGGTCTGGGAGCGCCAGACCAGCGTGTGGCCGTGCACCTTCACGCCGTTGGCCTGCGCCCAGTCCAGCAGCGGGATGCAGCTGTCAAACTTGACGCATACGATGGTCTGATCCTTGGTGGCGCGCACCTGCTTGCGGGTTTCCGCCATGTCCAGCAGGTAATCGGGCTTCATCTCGTTGCCGGGAGTGAAGATGTTGAACTGGGTAGCGTAGAACTTCATGCGGGCCTCGTCCATCACCTCGCTGCCGGTGACGGCGGTGCCGAAGTCGAACTGATCCGCGTAGACCTCCTTCAGGGAGGGCAGACCCGCCTGTCCGAAGGTGGAGACCTTCTCCATGCAGGTGAATTCCTTGATATAGAACTCGGTGTCCGCGGCGCCGCCCTCGACGTAGAGGACATACTTGTCATAGCGTCCGGCCACATAGGTCGCCTGGATCAGCGTCCACTCGCCCTTTTTGGCGGTGCAGGTGCCCAGATTCTCGTAGGACTCGGCATCATCGCGGGTATGGGCAATGGAGAGGATGAAGCCGGTTGAGTCCAGCTGATCCTGCCTGACCAGCACGGACAGGTTGTAGGTGCGGCCGGGAACGAGCGCGAAATCGCGTCCGGGAGAATTCCAGGTGGCGGTACGGCCGGTGATGAACAGCGCGCCGTCCACCACGGCGATGGAGGCGCCGCCGCCGGAACGGGCATACCAGCCGTCCTCACCGGAAGAGAAGTCGGAGGTATAGTCGATCGGCGGTTCGGTGGAGACGATCTCCTCCTCCACAGGCGCGGTGCCCACGGATACAGTCACGTCGTCGATGTAGTACTCGGCGCTGTTCCAGTTCGCGGACTGGTTCTGGAAGCGGATGTTGACGGGCTGATCCAGGGAGAACTCGGCGGTCACCTCCGTCCAGGTCCTGCCGGGGCAGGTGACCTTGCCCAGCGCGGCGTAGTCGCCGCCGGCCTTGGCGATGACAAAGGTGCCTTCCTCCTCGCTGTCCACATAGACCCACGCGGAAATGACGGTGGGCACGTTCATGCCGATGCCCAGGCTCTCGGCGTCCAGATCGGTCGCGTCCCAGTTGTTGCCGGAGCGGTTCGTCACATACAGGGAGCCGGTGCCGCTGTGGGCCACGCTGCCCTCCGCGGGCGCGGAGGAACCGGACTGCAGGAAGCTGGCGGGCACGCCGCCCTCGAAGTCGAAGGTGGTGACGACCATCTCCACCGCCTCGGGCGAGGGAGCCGCAGCGGACACGGAAACGGTCACATCGTCGATGTAGAAATCGACCTTGTTCCAGTTCTCGCCGTAGTTCTGGAAGCGGATGTTCACGTCATCCTGCAACGTGAAGGTAGCCTTGAACTCGGTCCAGGTCTTGCCGGGGATCCTGGCGTTGGTGAACCAGCCGTAGTCGGCGGCGGACTTGGCGATGACGAAGGTGCCCTCCTCGTCGCTGTCCACATAGACCCACGCGGTCAGGGTGACCTGATCGCCGACGGCGATGCCCGCGCCGGCGCAGTTCAGGTCAGCCGCATCCCAGTTGTTGCCGGAGCGGTTCGTCACGGCCAGCGCCTTGCCGCCCTCGTGGGCGAGCTTGTCCGTGACAGCCACGGAGCAGGAGCCGGACTGCTGGAAAACACCGGTTGAGCCATTCTCAAAGTCAATCACGGCGTCCTCCGCCAGCGCGACGGCGAAGCACAGCGCCAGCGCCAGCAGGGCGATGAGCAGTTTCTTCATGATGTATTCTCCTTTCCCGGGGATGAAATGGGGTTTTCTACTCATACCAAGTATACACGGGATGGTTTTTTTGTCAAGGAATGCACACAAAACGGGCAAAAATCGAGCATTACAGGTTTCATACTGCAAATTCCGGTTGACTTTTATAGAGTGAAACGGTAGTATATGATATGGCGTTTGTTGCGCCGGCAACGATGCCTGCAAAGGTGTCCGGTCCGCAGGGAGGTAGCTGACAAAGCTGCTGAGTGACGGCACCGGCGCCCGGATGATCCAAACAGGAGGAGATTCGCAATGAAGAAACTGCTTTGCGGTATGCTGTCGCTGCTGCTGATCGTGTCCATGCTGACCCCGGCGGCGCTTGCGGCGGATACGTCCGTCACCATCGCCGTGACCGGCACGCTGTCCAGCCTGAATCCGCTGCTCATCGACGGCACGGAGGTCATGAAGTACGCCCTGTCGCTGGAGTTTTTGCCGCTGGTGGAGCTGAACCGGGAGCTGGAATTCGTCCCGCAGCTGGCGGAAAGCATCACCACGCAGGACAACCTCACCTTCACCATCCGCCTGCGGGAGAACGCCGCCTGGTCGGACGGCGAGCCTGTCACCAGCAGAGATCTGCTCTTCACCCTGCTCCTGCTGACCAGCCCGGAGGCCGGGCGCGCCATCCTCAGCCAGTACCTCATCGTCGGCACGGACGATGCCGGAATGCTCCCCTCGGGCGCGACGGAGATTGAGGGCGTCACGATCATCGACGAGCGGACCGTGACCGTCTCCGTCAAGTGGCCGACCTCCCTCAACACCTTCCAGAACAACTTCGGCCGCTACCTCTTTGTGCTGCCGGAGCATGTGCTGGGCGATATCCCGCGCGATCAGCTGCTGACCCACGCGTGGTTCCGCCAGCCCACCGTCATCTCCGGCCCGTACTTCATCACCGAGGCGGACACGAGCCATTATGTCCGCTTCCGCGCGAATGAGAACTACTTCCTGGGCGCGCCGGGGATCGACTACATCAACATGAACATCATGACCCCCGCGACGATTCTGGCAGGCCTGAAAACGGGCGAAATCGACCTGGTGCAGCAGACCATGGCCTCCGTTCCGCTGGAGGATTACGACGCCATCCGCACGCTGCCCGGCGTCACCGCCGTGCCCGGCTCGCCCATCACCAATCAGGCGGTCTTCTTCAACGTGCAGAACGTGCCCGACGTGCGCATCCGTCAGGCCCTCCTGTACGGCATCCCCCGGGAGCTGATCCGGGAGGAGCTGCTGGGCGGCAGCGGCGAAACGGTGGACGCCTTCCTCTGCTCCGCGTCGCCCTTCTACAGCGAGGAGCTGGGCGTGACGGACTATGACCCGGAGAAAGCCGCCAGTCTGATTGCGGAAGCCAGGGCGGACGGCGCAGACACAACGCTCCGGTGGTACACGGACAGCGGCGACGCGACCTTCGTGAGCGTGGTGGAGCTGATTGCCTCCCTGATGGAGGAGATGGGGCTGACAATCGAGATCCGCACGCTGGATCTGGACAGCCTGATGGGCGTGGCCGTCGAGGGCAGCTTCGACGTGCTGAGCGTACAGTACACCATTCCGCCGATTGATCCCTACATCGACGTGTCCTGGCTGCTGAGCGAGGGCGGCTGGACGCGCTACGCGAATCCCGCGCTGGACGAGTATTTTGCTCTCACGCAGGAAAGCACGGACCCGGAAGCCGTGCGCGCGGCATATCTGGCCATCGACCGGGCGGTGGTGGAGGATGTGCCGATGCTCTCGGCCTACATCGTCTCCGCCATGGGCGCGGTGAGCAACCGCCTTGTGAACGCCGTGCCGGATGTATTCGGCACCTTTGTGAACGTGCACGAGTGGGAAATCGCAGAATAAGAACCCCTAAAATGAAACGCGCCCGACCAGCCGCAGCAGGCTGGCCGGGTTTGCGGCGTTGACGGAAGGACGGATGGCGATGGCGCACAGACCGCTGCTGGAAATCAAGGACCTCGATATCGCCTTTGGCCATGGCAAGGGCGCCGTGCAGTGCGCCAACGGCGTCACGCTGACGGTCAATGCCGGAGAGGTCGTGTGCCTGGTGGGCGAAAGCGGCTGCGGCAAGTCCATCACCGCGCTGTCCGTGATGGGGCTTTTGCCACGTCAGGGGCGCGTGACCGGCGGCAGCATCCGCTTTGAGGGCCGGGAGCTGCTGGGGCTGTCCGAACGGGAGCTGGACAGAATCCGCGGGCAGGAGATGGCGATGATCTTTCAGGACATCATGTATTCCCTCAACCCCGTGCTGACCATCGGGCGGCAGATGACCGAGGGGATGCGGCGGCATCTGCATCTGTCCCGGGAGGCCGCGAAGGCCCGGGCGGTGCAGCTGCTGCGCAAGGTCGGCATCCCCGGGCCGGAGGATGCCATGCGGCGCTTCCCGCATCAGCTTTCCGGCGGACAGCGCCAGCGGGTGATGATCGCCATGGCGCTTGCCTGCGGCCCGAAGCTGCTTATCGCGGACGAACCGACCACGGCGCTGGACATGACCGTACAGCGGCAGATTCTGCTGCTGCTCAGGCAGCTGCGGGACGAAGGGCTCGGCGTGCTGCTCATCACCCACGATGTGGGCGTGGTGGCGGAGCTGGCGGATCGCGTGACGGTCATGTATGCCGGGCAATGCGTGGAGGCGGCGGACAAGCGGACGCTGCTTGCGCATCCGCAGCACCCGTATACCCGGGCGCTGGTGGCGGCCGTCCCCACCCTGAGCGACCCGAAGGAACGGCGGCTCTACGCGATCCCCGGCGCGGTGCCGGAGCGGTATGACCGGATGGCGGGCTGCCGTTTCGCGCCGCGCTGCCCCTATGCGGAGGGCTGCCCGAAGCAGCCGGGAAACGACATGGCGGGAGCGCATCCCGTCCGGTGCTGCCGAAAGGAGGAGGCGTGATGGACATGCTGGAGCTTCGCGGTCTGCGCAAGCGCTACCGCACCGGGGGCACGCCGCTGCAGCCGCACTTCCTTGACGCGGTGGACGGCGTGAGCCTGACCGTCCGCGAGGGCGAGTTCTTCGGCGTGGTGGGTGAAAGCGGCTGCGGCAAGTCCACCCTGGCGCGGTTGATCATGGCCCTTGAGCCGCCCACGGAGGGCGAGGTCTGGCTGAAGGGGGAGCGGATCGACAATCTGCCGGAGCGCCAAAGAAGAAAGCTCCGCCCGCGCTTCCAGATGGTGTCTCAGGACAGCGGCTCGTCCCTGAATCCGAGAAAGCGCGTGCTCGACCTGATTGCGGAGCCGATGCTGTACCACCGTCAGACCACCCGAAGGCAGGCAAAGGCGCATGTGGCTGAGCTGCTGCAGCTGGTGGGTCTGCCGGAGGACATGATGACCCGCTACCCCCATGAGCTGTCCGGCGGACAGCGTCAGCGGGTGTGCCTGGCCCGGGCGCTGGGACTGAAGCCGGAGCTGCTGGTGCTGGACGAGCCGGTTTCGGCGCTGGATGTGTCCGTGCAGGCACAGATACTCAACCTGCTGCGCGATCTGCAGGCGCAGCTGAGACTGAGCTGCATTTTCATCGGCCATGGGCTGGCGGCGGTGCGCTATGTCAGCCACCGGATGGGCGTGATGTACATGGGGAAGCTGGTCGAAATCGGCGATGCGGAGACGCTGTTTTCCGCTCCGGCACACCCCTATACCCGGGCGCTGGTGGATGCCGCCCCCTCGCTGGATGCGCAATCTGCGCCGCGAACAGCGCTTTCGGGGGAGCTGGGCAAAAAGCCGGAGCGCGGCTGTCCGCTGCTGCTCCGCTGCCCGTATGCGGAGACAGCCTGCGCCGGGGCGACCGATGAGCTCCGTCCCGTCGAAGCCGGATCGGCACACGTCTCCGCCTGCCTGCGGGCGTCGCAGCGGATCGGGGGAGGTGCAGCCCGTGCTTAAGTATGTGCTGAAAAAGCTGCTGCTGGCGATTCCGGTGCTGCTGGGCATCACCGTCATCGACTTTGCGCTCATGTCCCTGGCGGGCAGCCCGGTGGAGATGATGACCGGGCCGCGCATGTCACAGGAGGCCATCGCCCTGCGCGCGGCGGAATGGGGACTGGATCAGCCGGTGTGGAAACAGTATATCGGCTGGCTGGGGGATGTGCTGTCCGGCAATCTGGGCTACAGCTATGAAAGCTACGAACCGGTGACGCAGATCATCGGGGCCCGGATCGGCCCGACGCTGCTGCTCATGGGCGCTTCGCTGGTCATCGGGCTGCTGATCGCCATTCCGGCGGGCATCTACAGCGCCGTGCACCGGTACCAGAAGCGCGATTACGCCGTGGTGACCACGTCCTTCCTCCTGTCCAGCGTGCCGGGCTTCTTCCTTGCGCTGATTCTCATCTACATTTTCCACGTGACGCTGGGCTGGCTGCCCTCCTCGGGGATGACCACCCCAAATACCGGCGGCGACGCGCCGGACGTCCTCCGGCACATGGTGATGCCCGTGGCGGTGCTGGCAGCCTCCATCGCGGGCAGCAACATCCGCTATGTGCGCTCCGCCATGCTGGAGGTACTCGAGATGGACTATGTGCGCACGGCGAAGGCCAAGGGGCTGGGCCGGTGGCTGGTGGTAGGGCGGCACGCGTGGCGCAACGCGCTGCTGTCCATCGTGACGGTGATCGGGATGCAGCTGCCCATGCTCCTTGGCGGCGCGGTGATTGTGGAGCAGGTGTTCGGCTGGCCCGGGCTGGGGCTGGAGACGTTCAGCGCCATCATCAGCCGGGATTACCCGGTGGTCATGGGCGTATGCCTGCTGTCCGCGGTGGTGGTGCTGTCGGCGAATCTGCTGACGGATATCGTCTATGCGCTGGTCGACCCGACCATCCGCTATGACTGACGGGAGGGCTGACGGATGAGGAACCTGCGTGCGCTCTGGAAGCGCTTTAGCCGTCATCGTCTGGCGGTGATCTGCCTGGCAGTGCTGGCGCTTTTGGTGGCCGCCGCGCTGCTGGCGCCCGTGATCGCCCCGTGGGATCCGACCAGAGCCGACCTGAAGGGCCTTGGCGGTAAGCCGCCAGGCGAAACGCATCTGCTGGGCACGGACAAGAGCGGAAGGGACGTGCTCAGCCGCGTGCTGTACGGGATGCGCGTTTCGCTGCTGGTGGGCGCGCTGGCAACGGTGATTTCGACGGTCATCGGCGTGGTGCTGGGCCTGCTGGCTGGGTATTTCGGCGGCTGGGCGGACCGTGTCATCAGCGCGGTGACGGATATGGTGATGTCCTTCCCCTACATCCTGCTGGTGCTGGTTGCGGCGGCGATCTTTGAACCGGGGATGTGGACGATCATCTGGATTCTGGGCTTTGTGAACTGGCCGGGCGTATGCCGCCTTGTCCGGGGCAATGTGCTGAGCCTGCGGGAGAGCAACTTCATCCGCAGCGACGTGACAGCGGGGATGCCGCGGCGGTATATCCTCTTCAGCGAGATGCTGCCCAACACGGTAGCGCCGGTGCTGGTGTATGCCACGAGCGTGTTTGCGCTGAGCATCCTGGACGAAGCCGCGCTGTCGTTCCTGGGGCAGGGGGTGCAGCCGCCGACGGCCTCGCTGGGGAATCTGCTCAACGCGGCGCAGTCGCTGACGCTGCTGACCGAAAAGCCGTGGCTGTGGGTACCTGCCGGCACGGTGGTGGTGCTGCTGGTGGTGTGCATCAACCTGGTGGGCGACGCGCTGCGCGATGCTCTTGACCCCCGCAATACGGGCGCATAAAGGAATTCCGTAAGAAACCCCTGACGCGGGGAGGGCTGCGCAGGCTCTCCCCGCCGGAGGCAAACCCTTCACGCGGCCAGCAACGGAGCCGACACCTTTTCTCCCCTGCCCCACCCTTTTCACGATCCGTCAAAAAAATCTCAGAAAAGGTATTGACAATCCGGTGCAGCCATGATAATATATAACACGTCGCCGCGATCAAACGCCAAGTGACGAATGGGAGCAGGGGTGCAAGAGCACAGGGGTGCGAGGGAGCATAGCTCAGCTGGGAGAGCATCTGCCTTACAAGCAGAGGGTCACAGGTTCGAGCCCTGTTGTTCCCACATTCCCGCTCTGGGAAACAAACATGTGGCCCGGTAGCTCAGTTGGTTAGAGCGCCAGCCTGTCACGTTGGAGGTCGAGGGTTCGAGCCCCTTCCGGGTCGCCATTATATCTGCCTTGGTAGCTCAGTCGGTAGAGCAGCAGACTGAAAATCTGCGTGTCGGTGGTTCGATTCCGCCCCGCGGCACTCATGCGGTAGTAGCTCAGTTGGTAGAGCGCCACCTTGCCAAGGTGGAGGTCGCGAGTCCGAGCCTCGTCTACCGCTCTCTTTGTTCCGGTGCCATGGCCAAGTGGTAAGGCAAAGGTCTGCAAAACCTTCACTCCCCAGTTCAAATCTGGGTGGCACCTCGCAAGCGATCAGCTTTGGCTGGTCGCTTTTTTTCGTTGAATCAGCCCGGTCTGGAAGGACAGCGTGTGTCCGCCACAGTTGACAGTCCCCCTTCCGCGCGATACAATAAATCTGATTGCCCGACAAATTCCGAAAGAGGTGCGCCCATGGACTTTGAGACACTGCTTGAGCTCCTCAGGGAGCTGGCCTGCACCATCGGCCTGAAAATTCTGTACGCGCTGCTGGTGCTGGTGGTCGGACTGAAGCTGATCAAATGGCTGAAGAAAAAGCTCCCCGTGCTGCCCGGTTTGGAAAGGCTGGACAAGGGCGTACAGTCCTTCCTCACCAGCGCGACAGCCGTTGCGCTGTATGTGCTGCTGTTCATCTCCATCGCCATGATCCTGGGCGTACCCACCACGTCCTTCATCGCGGCGCTGGCCTCGGTGCTGGCAGCGATCGGCCTGGCCATGCAGGGCTCGCTGAGCAACTTCGTCGGCGGGCTGATGCTGCTGATCTTCCAGCCCTTCCGCGTGGGGGACTACATCTGTGCCCCCGAGCAGAACGTAGAAGGCACCGTCAGGGAAATCACCGTGGTCTATACCGTGCTGCACACCTTCGACGGCATGGAGATCACCATCCCCAACGGCGCACTGACCAACTCCACCGTCAAGAACGTGACCTGCACCCCCACGCGCCGCCTGGACCTCCCCTTCCGGATTGATCCCTCCCACCCCATTGCGGAGGTGGAAGCCCTTCTGGCGGATGTCGTCGCCGCCGAGCCCCGCGTGCTGTCCGACCCCGCGCCCTTTACCCGCCTGACCGAGGTCGCGGGCGACGCGCTCACCTACACCGTGCGCGTCTGGTGCGCCAATGGGGATTACTGGCCGGTGCGCTTCGACCTGACGCGCGCCGTCAAGGACGCGCTGGACAGCCGCGGCATCATCATTCCCCGCAGCCAGCTTGACGTCCATGTGGACAAGCCGGAGCGGATCGCCTGACGCGCAGCCCGAATCATCCTGACCAAGGAGTTGATCCCCATGCAAGTGCTCCGACTCACCCCCGCGCATCCGCTCTGGCCTGCGCTGGCCGATTATGCGGACGGCTGCGGCTGGTGTGCAGGCCCGCATCTGGCGGACATGCTGCGCCAGAACCGCTTTTCCGGCTGGGAGGCCGCATTTGCCGCCGTCGCCGGGGGACGCATCGTCGGCTACTGCACCCTGCTGGCCACGGACTATTATCCGGAAAACCGCTATTCCCCATGGATCAGCAGCATCTTTGTGGACGAAGCCCTCCGGGGACGGCGCGTGTGCGGGCAGCTGATCGCCCAGGCCTGCGAATACGCCCGGGAGCAGGGCTTCCGCACCGTGTACATTCCGTCGGACATGACGGGCTTCTATGAGCGCTACGGCTTTGAGAAGATCGACACGCTGAAGAACTACGGCGGCGAAACGGACAGCATCTTCGCCAGAGCCCTTGTTCCCATGGAGGACGTGCGGCTCATCCGCGCTGCCGCAGAGGACGCGGAAGCCATCCACCGGATGAAGCACGCTGCCTTCTGGCCCCTGTATCAGCGCTGGCACGATGACGAAACCTCCCCCGCCCTGGAGCTGCTCAGCAAGGTCAGAGGACAGCTGGACAGCGCCGCCACGGACTACTATCTCATCCGGCAGAAGGAACGGACGGCTGGCGCGATGCGCATCGTCCGCGAGCGTACCGAAGCCGGCGCACCCTGCTGCCGCATCAGCCCGCTCTTCGTGCTGCCGGAGCATCAGGGACAGGGCATTGCGCAATCGGCGCTCCTGCAGGCCTTTTCGCTTTACCCGGAGGCGGCGCAATGGCGGCTCGCCACCATATTGCAGGAGCATGGCAACTGCCACCTGTACGAAAAGCTCTGCTTCCGCCGGACGATGACCGAGCCGACCGCCTGTCCGGGCATGGATTTCGTGTATTACACGCGTCTGCGGGAGGATAAGCCCATGCGCCGTCTGGCGCTCCTGACGGATCGCGACCTGCTGGGCACGGAGGGCCTGTCCCACGCCGCGCCCCGGCTGACCGCCCGCGCCATCCTCCGCAATCCGCATGGGCTGTACGCCCTGACCCACACAAAGGACTTCGGCATCTACATGCTGCCCGGCGGCGGCGTGGAGGACGGCGAGAGCATCCTGACCGCGCTGCGCCGGGAGGTCGCGGAGGAAACAGGCTGCCGTGTCGCGTCTGCCAGACCCCTGGGCTATGTGGAGGAAAACCGCGCCTATGCGGATTACACGCAGCTCTCCTATTATTTCCTTGTCGATACCCCCGACGAGACGCTTCATCCGCACCTGACCGCGGCGGAATCCGCCCACGGCACGCAGGCCATGTGGATGACGCTCGCGGACGCGTGGGAATGCATCAGCACCCCCGTTTTCGACCGTCCGCAGAGCCGCTTCCTGCAGGCACGGGATATGGCGGCGCTTGGCGCATACATGGCACAGCTGCGCAACGAATAATATTTTTCCGCTCACGCGCTTTTCATATTGACATCCGTCTATCTGTGTGCTACAATGCCTTCGCATAGACGAATATCAATGTATGAGGAGGAACCGACATGGTTGAGATGGATGCCGCGTTGATTTGCAAGGCGCTGAGCGGCAGCAATCGTCTGCGCATCGTTCAGTCCCTTTCGGCGGGAGAAATGTGCGCGTGCCGCCTGCTGGAGCAGTTCAGCATCACCCAGCCAACGCTGTCCCACCACATGCGGGTGCTCTGCGAATGCGGACTGATCCATGTGCGCAGGGAAGGCAAATGGAGTCATTATTCGCTCAATCACGACACGCTGACCGCATTCAGGCAGTTCATCGACGGATTGTCCCGCTGTCCGTCGGACACGCCGCACAGCAGGGAGTGTGATTGAGCTTGGCCTGGGACTTTTTCCAGAATCAGATTCTGGGCATGAAATGGCTGAACGAGGTCATCGGCCGCCTTCTGAGCGCCGCCGGTCTGGACATCGGAACAAGCATCGGCGGCAGCGTTCAGTTTTTCCTGTACGATGTCATCAAGATCACCGTTCTGCTCTGCCTGCTGATCCTTGTGATCTCCTTTATACAGAGCTACTTTCCCCCGCAGAGAAGCAGGCGGATCATGGGACGGTTTCACGGCGTGGGCGCCCGCTGCGTTGCCGCGCTGCTGGGCACGGTAACGCCGTTCTGCTCCTGCTCGTCCATTCCGCTGTTCATCGGCTTTACCAGCGCGGGTCTGCCTCTGGGGGTCACCTTCTCTTTCCTGATCTCCTCCCCCATGGTCGATCTGGGCAGCCTGGTTCTGCTGACGAGCGTCTTTGGCACGAAGGTAGCCGTTCTGTATGTCCTGCTGGGCCTGCTTGTTGCGGTGGCAGGCGGAACGATCATCGAGCACATGCATCTGGAGCAGCAGGTCGAGGCGTTCATCCGCAGAGCCAGCGCGGTGGACCTTGATGCTCCGGACCTGACGGTGAAGGATCGCCTGATGTACGCCAGAGATCAGGTTGCCGCCACATTCAGGAAGGTATTCCCGTACATCCTGCTGGGCGTGGGCATCGGCGCACTGATTCACAACTGGATTCCCGAGGATTGGGTTGCGGCCATCCTTGGCAGCAGCAACCCGCTTGGCGTGCTTCTCGCGACGCTGATCGGCATCCCCATGTACGCCGATATCTTTGGCACCATCCCGATTGCGGAGGCGCTGCTGGCAAAGGGCGCGCAGCTGGGGACGATCCTCAGCTTCATGATGGGCGTCACAACCCTTTCACTGCCCTCCATGGTGATGCTGCGCAAGGCCGTCAAGCCCAGGCTGCTGGGCGTCTTCATCGCCATCTGCACATTGGGCATCATCCTTGTGGGCTATCTGTTCAACGGGCTGCAGCCCCTGTTCATGTAAAGGAGAGGATATCATGGCACTGTTTGGACTGGGCAGGAAGAAGGACGAAGCAAATTCCGGCTGCTGCGCGGGCGCGCCGGAAGCCACGGCACAGGCGAAGCCGTCGGAACAGCGCGGCGGCATCCGGGTGCTGGGCGGCGGATGCGCCAGATGCCACGAGCTGGCATCGAACGCAAGGGCCGCTGTCGCTCAGCTGGGGCTTGCGGATGAGGTGCAGCTGATTACGGATTTTTCCGTCATCGCCGCCTATGGCGTGATGTCCCTGCCGGCCCTGGTTGTGGACGAAAGGGTGGTCGCCTGCGGCAAGGTGTTGAAGGCAGACGAGATCGCTGCCATTCTCACGCGGGAGCGCAGCCGCTGACGCCGCATCGAGCTGCGTTCATCCGCGTCGCCCGTTCCACAGCAGAATCCCCCGACCATAGCGGCCGGGGAATGCAGGGCATCGACAAAGTGCCTTCGGCACTTTGTCGAGGTTTCGCACTCACTCACTGGTCGAACGGCAAGCCGTTCTCCCGGCCGTTCGTTCGTGTAAGGAGGCGATTTCTGACGAAATCGCGCGAAAATCGCCGCGCATGTCGCCGATTTTCGATCTAAAGTCGAAGGGCCTGCGGGCCCTCCGACGCCACCCATGGGTTTGTTGATAGTCTGAATCCCCCGACCATAGCGGCCGGGGGATTCTTAGCATAGCGCTGCATCAGATCCAGAGCATCGGATCCACGCCCTTGAGCTTGCACAGCGCCTCGACGAAGAAGTAATCGCCGTAGGTGATATTGGTGTGGGTTCCCACATTGTCGTCATGGTAGGCGGCGGTGCAGTGGGTCAGCAACCCGCAGTAGGTATCGCCAAAGTCGCAGCAATGGTCGATCAGGCCGTCCAGCAGCTTCTCCGCCGCGGCGCGGTATTCCGCCTTGCCCGTCAGCCCGGCCAGCTCGATGAAGCCGCAGGCCGCGCAGGCTCCCGCGATGTTGTCCAGACGGCTAACCTCCCCGGGCTGGCGGAAGTCGCAGTCGGTCAGGCCGTCCTCCCGGATGTTGGCGGCGAAGTACCGCGCAACCCGCTCCGCCGTGGCGAGGTCGTCCGCGTCGCCGGTGTTCATCGCCAGGAGCGTGAAGCCGTACAGCGCCCAGGCCTGACCGCGGCTCCAGCTGCTGCCCACGGCGCAGCCCTGCCCGCCATGCTCCCGGACAAACGCACCCGTTTTCGGGTCGAACTCCACGATATGGCGGCAGGAGCCGTCCTCGCGCACGAAATGCTTCTTCGCCTTGTCCGCATGGATACGCGCCACCGCCGCGAAGCGCGGATCGCCCGTTTCCCGGGTCGCGCGATAGAGCAGCGGCAGGTTCATCATGCAGTCGATGATCGCATAGCCCAGCTGCTCCCTGCCGTCCCAGGCCTTGATAAAGCCCGCCCGGGGCGTGTCCGTCGGGTTGAAGCGGCCCATCAGGAGGGAAGCCGCATGGAGGGTGTCCCACCGGGACTGCTCGTCTCCGTCCAGCTTGTGCCGCGCGCCGCAGGACAGCAGGAACATGAAGCCCACATCATGGTTCAGGTGGCGGTAAATGCGGAACTGATCGGTCATCAGCTCCGTCGCCCGAACCGCCTCGTCATGGAACGTATCCTCCGGGCTGAGAGCGTTCAGCAGCCACATCATGCCCGGCCAGAAGCCCGCCGTCCACCAGCCGTTGCCGCAGTCCCACGGGGACGCCACCCATTTGCCGTTCTCGCTCCGGTAGGGCAGCAGATCGCTTGCCGCCGCCATGGGAACGGTGCGGCGCAGCTTCTCCAGCACCCGGCTGACGACCCGCTCCACATCATTGTGCATTGCCGTATCCTCCTTCCATCATGCGCATCATCCGTCATGCGCCCATGGTGATATAGACCGTGTGCTGCGTCGAAGGCGCTGCCGTCAGGGTCAGCCGCCAGAGCGTGCCCGGATAGCTCCTGGCCATGCGGGCATCGGTGATTGCCAACGGCTCCACCGCCGCCGTCAGCGGCGCATCGCTCCGCCACTCAACGAAGAAGCCCGTTTCCCTGCCGCAGCAGCAGCGCTGCTCCGCTTGCAGCACCGGCTCGTCCCGGAGCATCAGCACCCAGGTGACCGGCTGCGGTTCATTGAGGGTGATTTCGTCATTCACCCCGAACCTGCCGCCATCCAGCCACATCTCCCGGCGGCAGCGCCTTGCGCCGGCCTCCGCCGGATACGCGTCCGCCATATCCAGCGTCATGCCAAGGTCCGTGCGCTCTGCCTCCCGGGCCCTGTACTGCGCACCGGATTGCTGCTCATGCCCGCCGATGACCGGCACGTTGTGATAGGCGCTGCGGCAGTTCCACAGCTCGTACCGCCTGTCGGAGAAGGTCTTGGCGGTGTAGACCATGTTGCCCGCGTCCACCACCTGCATCTCCCCGTTGACCGCCACCAGAAAGCTGCCGACGTCATTGTGGTTATGGCTTTCCGCGTTGTGACCACCCTTCATGGCTGCCGTGGTGTGCAGCTGACGCATGATGCGGCGACCCCTGTCCATTCCGAAGGCCAGATCCCGCCGGTCGAGCAGCCGCACCTGCAGATCGGGCAGCCACACGTCCTTGACGGGTACGCCGCGTTCCGTCAGCAGCTTTCCCATGTCCGGCCAGGGCATCCGGAAGTTCTCCCGGAGCAGCGCCTCCGCCGCCGCGTCCCCTGCCGTTTCCTCCAGCGGTACCGCCGGATGGAACAGCTGCATCAGCACCCGGGACAGGTGCGGCGTGTCCAACAGGGCATCCCCGGGCAGGCCGCGCATCTGAACGCCCATGCGGATCAGAGCCGGATTGCCCGTCCTTTCGCCCGCGTATTGCAGCCGTTCGCCGCTCAGCCAGGGCCGCGCGTCACAGTCCGCGAAATTGGCGAACCAGCCGTTGCCCAGGTACATCAGCTCCGGATACGCCATCATGCGGCGCACCTTCTCCACGTCCCACAGGGACATGCCGCAGACCGTCTCCAGCAGCATCAGGCAATCGAGGAACGCGCCCGCCGCCATGTTCCAATACCCGGCGCCTTCGTCGCAGCCGCCGTCCTCCGGCACCACGTCCAGCCAGCGGTCGAGCATCCCGCAGGCCCTCTCCACCAGCACCGCGCCGCCGAAATGCCAGACATTCGCCGTCATCAGCACATTGGACACAATCCACGGCGTCCAGTTGCACAGATCCTTGCGGACAAAGCCCATCCACCATTCCCCGTCGTTCTCCATGAAGGGACGGAGGATGCGCCGTTCCACCTCGCCATGCACCCGGGCAACCAGATCGGGATGCAGCGCATCGCCCAGCAGCTGACACACGAAGGACAGGATCATGCCCGTCTGCGCCGCAAACAGATCGATGATCGTCCGGTTTGCATCCGGGAAGGGATGCGCCGGGGTCAAGCCCGCATGAGCGCTGATGGCCCAGACGGTTTCCTCGCACAGGAGCCACAATCCGTCCTCCACCTGCGCAAGGTCGGTCGTTTCACCGGTCAGGCACATGTGCAGCGCCGCTGCGCACAGCTTCACCCGGCGGGCGAAGTAGGGCGTTTCGCAGTCCTTGCGGTTGCCGGTGCGACAGAAGGAGGCGTACATCCCCGCCGTCAGCACCGGATAGGGCTGCTCGCGCCACTCCTGCGCCAGCGCCAGCAGATTCTCCCGATCCTGCGCCGCCACCGCGTCCCAGGCCGAACGATTCGCCATGGGCGGAAACTGCGCGGCATAGCGCACGCTCAGCGGATGCTCCGCAATGTATTCCGTCAGCATGGTCAGCTGCCTCCTTCCTTTATTCAGATCGCATGCTCCGCGCTCATGGGCGCGCCGCTCCACATCTTCGCCTGCGTCCACATCGCATCCGGCGCAGTCCAGAACGCGTCCGTCTCCGGCAGCCCCAGGGGCAGGAACACCGCCGTGCACAGGTACAGGCTGCCGGTGGAGATGTACGCTTCGCCCATGTCCGGCTGGGAGCCGCACACGCCGATGCGCAGGAAGCCCTCCGCATCGAAATTGTCGAAGGCCATCACCCGGCGGAGCACCGCCGTCAGTCCGCACCGCGCCTGCGCGGGAGACAGCCCCGTATCCGGCAGCTTCTGCAGCATCGCCTGCGCAAGCATCTGGAAGCACCCGAACCGGTACGCGCTCGACCGGCCCAGCACCGGATAGGAGCCGTCCGGCGCGATCAGACGCTCCAGAAATGCCGCGTACCGTGCGCCGTAGCGCTCCGCCCGGGGCAGCAGTCGCTGCCAGTCCTCCTCCTCATGGCCCACGGTGCGCAGCACGTCGATCAGCATCGGCTGAATGACATAGGAATTGTAGAAATCCATGTGGAAATCCGGGCCGTCCCCAAAGAAGCCGTCCCCCAGATACCAGTCAAAATGCTGGCGGACGGCATAATCCACGCGCATCCGATCCCAGTCGCTTTCGCCCGCCCTGTACAGGAAGCACTCGATCATCGCGCCAAAGAGCAGCCAGTTGCAGGCATAGGGCTTGCGGGTCCGGGTTTCCTTCATGCGGGCGATGAGGTTCCGCTGATCCGCGGCCTCCAGCGCGTCCCAGAGCTGCCGGGGGGATCGCAGAATCGCATGAGCCAGAAACGCCGCGTCCACAATGGGCTGATATCCGGCGGAGAAGTTCATGCAGTCCCGGGTGCCGGGCGTGACGGCGTTGTGCATCGCGCGGCGCGCCAGGGCGCGGTATTCCGCCTGCAGCGCCGCCTCCTCGCCCGTCAGGCCCTCCAGCTCCAGCCATGGAGCCATGCCCACCAGCGTCCGCCCGAAGGCCTCCAGATAGGTATACTGCGCCCGATCCTCCCGGGGCGATTTGCTCTCGATGGGCATCCGCTCCGCCAGGCGATCCTCCGCCAGCGCCCGCAGAACCGGGCCGGCAATCCGCTGCATCGTATTCAACCAGTATTGACGTGTGTTCAATTCAGCGCACCTCCAGATGCATCTCGTCGTAGGATTCGACACAAGCCGGGAAATCCCTGCCCCGCGCCAGACAAAAACCGCCCTGCCTTTACAGAATTCCGTTGCGTCGCTGGACAGTCAGCGCCGGACGTGCTATAATCGGATCACACCTTTCATTTCATACAGAGGAGGCGCACCATGACTCCCTTTGTACACAAGTGTACCCGCTGCGGATATACCTTCGTCTTTCCTGACAACTGTCTTGTCTTCGAGTGTCCGGCCTGCAGCGTGCCGGTTGCCCGCCCCCAGGCCACGGGAAATGCGCTGACAACCCTGCAGCGTGCCAATGAATTGCGGCTGGATCGCGCCTTCGACAGGGCGGAGGAGCATTACATGCAGGTGCTTCAGGAGTCCCCCAACGAGCATGAAGCCCTCTGGGGCCGCCTGCTGAGCCATTACGGCATGGAATATGTGGAGGAGGAAGCCACAGGCCTCCGCCATCCGGTGGTACACATCATCCGCACCAGCCTCATGCAGGAGGAGCCGGACTTTCAGCGCGCCTGCCGGTATGCGCCGGAGGAAGTCGCCGCGCAGTACCGGCGCGACGCGGCCTACATCGACGAAACGCAGCTTGCCATCAACAAGCTGACCGCCACCGTCAAGCCCTATGACGTCTTCCTCTGCCACAAGACCACCAAGCCCGGCAGCAGCGAGTATACAAAGGACTTCATCGAGGCGACGAACCTGTATCACTTCCTGAAGGAGAACGGCATCCGCACCTTTTTCGCGCCGGAATCCCTGCAATCCGTCGCCGGGGCAAACTACGAAGCCGGCATCTGCCATGCCCTGCGCACCGCCCGGACGATGCTTGTCATCTGCTCCGACACATCCTGCCTGAACAGCACCTGGGTGCGCAGCGAATGGTCGCGCTTTCTCGCACTGGCGGATGCGGACAGGAGCAAGCGGCTGATTCCCCTGCTCTACAACCACCTTCCCGCCGAAAAGCTGCCCGCGCCCTTCCTCATGCGTCACCTGCAGGGGCTGGACATGACCCGCCTCAACGCCGCACAGGCGCTGCTGGAAGTCCTCGGCGTGCAGAAGGAGGAGAAGCCGGTCGCAAAAAGCACCGGGAAGCCGGGAAAAGAGCAGGACAGGCAGCAGGCGAAGCCGCCGGTCGAAGCACCGCCCATCAGCACGGAATACCATATCGACCTCACCTTCCCGGAACCCCATCCGTCATGGAAAACCATTCCCAGCGACTGGAAGGTCTACGACAGCGACAGGAAAACCATTCTGGCCAGCGTCGCATGGGGCAAAACCGTCCGCGTTCCCCTGCCCGCCGAATACGATGTCCTTTGGATCGGGCCGGATGACATGCCCCGTCTTCAGGCTAAGCAGAAGAAGAAGCGTATCCTCTGGGGGATCATCACACTCATCTGCCTTGCAGCAGGTATCGTTTTGGGCGTCATAGCGCCTGACATGGTATCCAAAGATGTAACTATTTTATTGACGATGCTCTGTGAAATACTGTTCACCGTCACTTTCATTATGTTTGGCATCTCATTCAGCAGCCTATTCAACTGTTCCTTCCAGGTGGCTGCCGGAAAGCGCTACAGGCTGAAATGGCGCGGCAAGGTTCTCAAATGCAAGTCCGAATAATCCCCCGCTCCCGCCCCCGGGAGCTTTTTTCATACGCCGCAGCGATTGCTTTTCCTGCGCAACTCTGCTATACTGATAGCAGCATCCCAGACCGTAAACAGAATCAGGAGGTCCCTCCCATGAAACTGAGCGACATCAACATCCGGGATCCCTATGTCCTGCTGGACGATGGGAAGTACTACCTCTACGGCACGCGCGGCGCAACCTGCTGGGACGAGGCAGACGGCTTCGATGCCTATGTGAGCGATGACCTTGAAAGCTGGTCGGAGCCCGTGGAGGTTTTCCACAACGACGGCACCTTCTGGGCCACGAAGCATTACTGGGCGCCCGAGGTGCACAAGTGGAAGGGCGCATTCTACATGTTCGCGTCCTTCAAGAAGGACGACATGTGCCGCGGCACCGCCATCCTGAAGGCGGACAACCCGCTCGGCCCCTTCAGGCCCCACTCCGAGGGGCCGATCACGCCCCATCACTGGGAGTGTCTGGACGGCACGTTCTATGTCGACCGCGAGGGGTGCCCGTGGATCGTTTTCTGCCATGAGTGGGTGCAGGCCATCGACGGCGAAATCTGGGCGATGCCCCTGAACGATGCGCTGTCCGCGCCTGCCGGAGCACCGCGTCTGCTCTTCACCGCCTCCGAGGCGGACTGGATCATCCCCGGCCGCCCCGTGCAGGGCAAGCCCTCCTTCGTGACCGACGGCCCCTTCATGTGGCGTACGGAGGACGGCACACTCCTGCTGCTCTGGGCCGCCTTCTCTGCCGAAGGCTATACGCAGGGGCTGGCTGTCAGCAAAAACGGCGAAATCACCGGCGAATTCCGTCAGGTGCAGCCCCTGTTCATGAAGGACGGCGGGCACGGCATGATCTTCCGCACCCGGGAAGGCAAGCTGATGATGGCGCTCCACAGCCCCAACACCCACCTGCTGGAGCGGCCTATCTTCTTCGAGGTCATCGAGGAGGACGGCCTGCTGCGCAGGAAGTGAACAAATCTTTCATTATAATATACGGAGGATACACGCATGGGCAAGTTCGAGATCAAGGACGATTTCTACCTGAACGGCGAACGGTTTCAGGTCATTTCCGGCTCCATCCACTATTTCCGCGTAGTGCCCGAATACTGGCGCGACCGGCTGCTCAAGCTCAAGGCCATGGGCTGCAACACGGTGGAAACCTACATCCCGTGGAACTTCCACGAGCCGAACCGGGGGGAGTTCAACTTCGAGGGCGACCATGATGTGTGCCGGTTCATCCGCATCGCCCAGGAGCTGGGGCTGTGGGTCATCATCCGCCCCTCGCCCTATATCTGCGCCGAATGGGAGTTCGGCGGCTTCCCGGCCTGGCTGCTGGCGCAGGACGGCATGCGCTTCCGCTGCTGCTACGAACCCTATATGAAGGAATTCCTCGCCTATTTCGACGAGCTGCTGCCCCGCCTCGCGCCCCTGCAGATCACCCATGGCGGCCCCATCATCATGATGCAGGTGGAGAACGAGTACGGCTCCTACGGCGATGACAAGGAATACCTGCAGAAGCTGCGCGACGGCATGATCGAGCGCGGCATCGACGTGCCCCTCGTCACCTCCGACGGCCCGGAGCATGATATGCTCGCCTGCGGCAAGTGCGAGGGTGTGTTCCAGACCGGCAACTTCGGCTCTCATGCCCACGAGCGCTTCGGCTACATGAAGGAAATGGGCATCACGCCCCTGATGTGCATGGAATTCTGGTGCGGCTGGTTCGACCACTGGGGCTGCGGCAAGCACGCCCATACCGACGCCGCTGCCTCCGCGAAGGACTTCGCCGATATTCTGGACATGGGGCACGTCAACATCTATATGTTCCACGGCGGCACGTCCTTCGGGCTGATGAACGGCTCCAACTACTACGACCGTCTCACGCCGGACGTGACCAGCTACGACTACGACGCGCTGCTGACCGAGGACGGACGCATCACCGAGAAGTACCGCCTGTTCAAGGCCGCCATTGAAGCCCGCAGGGGCCCCGCGCCGGTGATCGACATTCCGGAGATTCCGCGCCGCGCCTACGGCGAGGCCACCGAGGCTGCCGGCGCTCCCCTGTGCCAGCTGCTGACCCGGGACAGGAGCGTCTACAGCGTCTGCCCCATGTCCATGGAACGCCTGGGACAGAACTACGGCTATACCCTCTACAGCACCGTGCTGACCAATGAGGACGAGCTGCGCAAAATCCAGCTGGTCTCCGCCAACGATCGCGCGGTCATCCTGCTGGACGGCGAAATCATCGCCACCCTGTACGACCACGACCTGCAGCAGGCCCACGAATTCAAGCCCGCCGTCCCGGTGCGCAGGGGCGCGCGCCTGGAGATCCTGATGGAGAACATGGGCCGCGTGAACTACTCCTTCAAGCTGGAGCATCAGCGCAAGGGCATCGACAGCGGCGTGGTCATCAACGATCATCAGAAGTTCGGCTGGAACATGTTCGTCTGCGACGAGCAGGTCATGGCCTCCTTCCGGCCCGTGGGCAAGGCGCCCGCAGGCGTGCCCGCCGTACATCAGCTCACCTTCACCGTGGATGAGCCGGCCGACACCTGGCTGGAGCTCCCCGGCTGGGGCAAGGGCACCGTCACGCTGAACGGCTTCTGCCTGGGCCGCTTCTGGGAGATCGGCCCGCAGAAGCGCCTGTACATCCCCGCGCCGCTGCTCAAAAAGGGCGAGAACACCCTGCTCATCCTCGAAACCGAGGGCAAGGCCGGACGGGCCTTCCTGCGCGATGCGCCCGACCTTGGCTGAAAAGTCACACACTTACCCATTTTCTTGCACAAATTTACTCAGAACAGGTGCAGCTTCTGCGCCTGTTCTTTTTCAATGTATATTATCGTCTTTTGCATACAATTCTGCGGATTTGCTCGCGAAAACGTTTTACTTTAAGATAATAGCGACAAATTCTGTCGCATATCTATTGACAAATCCGCCAAATTCATGTAAAATGTCATTAACAAACGGGCAGAGAGAATGCATTCTACCCGGAAAGGGCGATCCCTTCCGGGCTGTGTATTCTGTGTCCATGCGTTTCCTTCCGGTCGTATCGGATGGATAAGTTAATCAGGCGGATGTACCCATCCGCCAAAGAGGAGGAGGCAACCCCTATGAAGAAGTTTGTCGCCCTGCTGCTCGCCACGATGATGATGCTGGCCCTGCTGCCCGCCATCTCCATCGCCGAGGAGCCCACCGTGATCCGCTGGGGCACCCACTGGGTCAACGGTCTGGATCCCCACTTCATCGACACCACCACCGGCGCCTATGCCATGACCGACGAGGCTGACCGCCTGCTGCGCGTCGCCGCCGAGGAAGCGGTTCTGGCCAAGCACAACGTCAAGATCGAGTACGTTCAGTACGCGCAGGATACCCGCTCCGAGCTGGTTCTGTCCGTGCTGGCCGGCAACCCCGTGTGTGACGTCGCCCTGATGTGGAACGGCTCCGAGAACACCGTCCTGGCGCAGAACATCCTGCAGCCGCTGGACGCGTACGTCGACGTTTTCGAGGGCGCCGACTGGATGCTGCCCGCTCCCGTCTACGGCCACAACTATTTCATCAACAACAACCAGTCCTTCAACCAGTACTTCACGCTGCTGTGCAACCTGACCATGATCGAGCAGGTTGACGCGCTCAAGGACGCGAACGGCAACACCATCTACCCCATGGATCTGCTGGCTGAGGGCAACTGGACCTGGTCCACCTTCAAGGATTACCTCGCCAAGATCGACGCTTACTACGGCAACACCCCCGCTCCCGCGGACGCCAAGGTGAGCACCATGGCCGCCTATGAGACCGACTACCGCTTCTCCGCCCTGGCCGCTTCCTACTCCAACGGCGGCGCGATCTACGGCGCGAACGGCCTGCAGGTGGACTCTCAGGAGACCATCGACGCCGTCGCCTACGTCAAGGAGCTGCTGGATGCCGGCTACATGAAGGTCTGCGGCCTGTACTCCGACGGCTGGGTTCCCCAGTGGTGCGAAGCCGGCTACGACTTCGGCCGCGGCGCCTGCGTCTTCGCCGATTGCCCCATCTGGGTCATCAAGGGCCAGGCTGATGCCTGCTCCGCCCGCGGCGAGTCCATCGCCATCATGCCCTGGCCCCGTGCCGACCGCCTGGCTGCGGACTCCGAGGAGTACCGTCAGGTGATCTCCGTGGGCGACGTGTGCGGCATCCTCAAGGGTGTTGACGCCGAGACCACCAAGCTGGCGCTGGAATCCTACCGTACCTACTGGGAGACCTACTACTCCCTGAAGGCCGGCGTTGAGAACATGTCCGAGTACAAGGCTGCCGTCGCTGCCGACGAAGCCATGAAGTACGGTCTGAACATCGACAACGAGGTCTATGGCCAGAAGGTTCTGGACGCGTTCATCTACAACTCCGAGAAGTGCGTTCCCAACGATTTCGCCGGCCTGCTGGGCATGCGCGATCCCTGGGATGCCATCCTGGGCAAGGGCTATCAGGGCCTTGACGGCATGCAGTCCTACGACGTTGCCATCAAGGCCAACATGTCCAACTTCACCAACACCATGGCTGAGATGGAAGCCATCCTGGGCTCCAACGAGCTGCACGACAACCAGGCTCCCTCCGTCAAGGCTTCCGGCAAGGTCGTGCTGCCCGTGGGCACCGACCTGACCACCGTTGACTGGACGCAGTACTTCAGCGCCGAGGACGGCTTCGACGGCGTGATGGATCCCGCTCTGGCGACCTACGAGGTCGAGAACCGCGTTGACGCGAACACGATCGGCGCCTACGAGGCGAAGGCCATCTTCACCGACAAGTCCGGCAACCAGGGCTCCGCGAAGGTTCCCGTCATCATGTACAACGCTGAGAACACCGTCGCGCCCGAGCTGACCGCGAAGGCCGAGCTGCCCACCATCGCGCAGGATACCGACATCGAGTCCATCAACTGGGCTTCCTTCGTCGAGGCGCTGGTGGACGTTGACGGTCTGGACATCTCCGCAAACCTCGAGGCGGACGCTTCCGAGCTGGACACCTCCTTCCCGGATTACTACATCGTCACCCTGACCCTCACCGACTACGCTGGCAATGCCTCCGAGATCGAGCTTGAGGTTGAGGTCGTCGCCGCTGAGTAATTCAAAAGCTGCGTTGATATTGACCTGAACTGACCCTGCGGGCGTTGAGAGGGCACATGCCATATCAGCGCCCGCAGTTTTT
>JBJEUF010000014.1:0-24607 GCA_051883695.1 Aristaeellaceae bacterium | reverse complement strand
GACGCCGAAAAGAGGGCCGCTGAGCGTCTTCTGGAGGTGGCGCAGTCCACCGGCGCGTCCGCTCACATCGAGGAGTTCTCCGTCGCCTGCGGCCGGGTGAGCCATGCCAGGCTGGTGGTGACCGAGCCCTATACCAAGGAGTACGAGGTCACCGGCTACGAGCGCGGACTGTCCACGCCCGAGGGCGGCGTCGATCTGGCGTTCTATTATGCCGAGGGCGCGGAGGACGCGCATCTGCCCCATGTCAGGGGCAAGGCGGTCATGGTCAACGGACGGCTGGGCAAGACGGTCTATGAGAAGCTGATGAAGGCGGGCGCCGCGGCGATCCTGACCTTCGACGGCACGACATTGGACCGCCGCAGCGAAACGGACTGCGGCATCCGCAAGCTCCGCCCGGTCATGACCGAGGAGGTCGGCCCGTGCACGGCGCTCCACATGCGCACGATGGACGCGGCGGAGATCGTCCGGCGCGGCGCGAGGAGGATGCACATCGAGCTGACCGCCGAGGAGTACGAGGGCACCAGCCGCAACGTCTGCGCGGTCATCGAGGGCACGGAGAAGCCGGAGGAAATCATCTCCTTCGGCGCGCATTATGACAGCGTGTACTTCTCCACCGGCGTGTATGACAACATGTCCGGCTCCGTCATCATCATGGAGCTGCTGCGCTACTTTGCCGAGAACAGGCCGGCGCGCACGATGAAGTTCAACTGGTATGGCTCCGAGGAGCAGGGCCTGCTGGGCTCCAAGGCCTGGGTCAAGGCCCACGAGGACGAGCTGGACAAGCATGTGCTGATGGTCAATGTGGACGTGGCGGCACCCATCCTGGGCAAGAACGGCGCGCCCGTGCTGGGCACCGAGAAGGCGGTGGCCTATGTGGACGGCCTGATGCGGGAGGCCGGCATCGCCTGCGAGGTCAAAATGGACATCTACTCCTCCGACTGCATTCCCTTTGCGGACAAGGGCGTGCCCGCGGTGAACCTGATCCGCTTCGGTGTATCCGGCGCGGGCTATATCCATGACCGCCGCGACAACCTCAAAAGCGGCTACCTGAGCGCGGAGGCGCTGGACATCACCCTGCAGCAGGCGCTGATGTTCGCACAGCGCGTGGACGCTGCCAAGGTGTTCCCGATCGAGCGCAGGATCAGCGATGAGATCGTCAAAAAGGTGGACGAGTACCTGTTCAAGAAGCCTGCGAAGAAGTAAATACACACCGGGGGTCGGTGGACATGTGCCGCCGGCCCTTTTCGATGCGCTGCATTCCCTGCTTTCCGGTCGGCAGAGCATGGGATTCCGACACAGTGTGTCAGGCGGTGTGTCGTCCTTGTGTCGCCGCAAACCATTGATCTGACTGCACTTGCGGCCTCCTGACACACATAACACACATCTTTATATAAAGTAAGTACAGTATATAGGACAGCGTATAGAAAGAGTTAGGAAACGCTGTGTCGGTGTGTCACTGTGTCAGACCTGCTGATCCTCTGCCCTCTCAGAAAAGAAACATCGCCCGGTGGCGCTGCACAGAAAAAAGAGGATACCCTTTCGGGCACCCTCTCTGCATGTGATTGCGAAACGCGGGATTACTTGACCTCGACTTCGCCGCCGACTTCCTTGATCTGGGCAGCCAGCTTCTCGGCCTCTTCCTTGGGCAGGCCTTCCTTGACGGTCTTGGGGGCGGAGGCAGCAGCCTCAACGAAGTCCTTGGCTTCCTTCAGGCCCAGGCCGCACACCTCGCGGATGACCTTCAGAACCTTCAGCTTCGCGGCGGCGTCGAAGCCCTTGAGCACGACGTCAAACTCGGTCTTCTCCTCAGCGGCGGGGGCGGCAGCAGCAGCGGGGCCCGCGACGACAGCGGTAGCAGCGGCGGAAACGCCGAACTTCTCTTCCATAGCCTTGACCAGATCGGCCAGCTCCAGCACCGTCATGGACTCGACGGCGGCAATGATCTCAGCATGAGTCATTTTGATGTTCCTCCTATTTTCGGTGGGGTCATTGACCCGATGTACAGGGTGTGTTCATGGGGCGGGAGAGGCATCTCCCTCACGCGGCCCTCAGGCAGCGTGCTTGTCCGGAGCATCTCGCGCGGCGATTACTCCTCGCCGGCCAGCTTCTTGCGGTACGCGTCGATAACGCGGACGAAGCTCGCAACGGTGTTGGACATGCAGCCAAGCAGCTTGGCCAGCAGGACCTCGCGGCTGGGCAGGTTCGCCAGCGCCTTGACGGTGGCCACGTCGATGGCCTTGCCCTCCAGGATGCCGCCGGTGATCTGCAGGGACTGCAGCTTGTTCTTCTCGATGTAGTCGTTGATGATACGGGGACCGGCGACCGCGTCCTTCATGGAGAACACGAAGGCGTTGGGGCCGTTCAGCAGATCATCCAGACCGGTGATGCCCACCTCGTTCAGCGCACGCAGGACCAGACGGTTCTTCAGCACCACATAGGCGACTTCCTCGTCACGGCACAGCTTGCGCAGGTTGGTCACCTGCTCAACGGTCAGACCGTTGTAGGAGCAGATGGTCACGGACTGGGCATTCTTCAGCTTCTCCACGATGTCAGCAACAGCTGCCACCTTCTCGGGCTTGATCTCATGCACCTTGCTCATTTCTTCTTGCACCTCCTTAAAGGTTTGGAGTAAAAGAAAACCCTTGCAACAGGTGCAAGGGATGAGCAAAATCAAATGCTGTATCCTTCACACCTCGGCAGGCGGGAGAGCTCCCTTTACATCCTTGCGGATACCGGCTGTCTACGGCACAGGCTTCTTCAAAACCTTATGCATTATAGCATTCGCAGCCCGGTCTGTCAAGGGCTTTTTTTGCATTTTTTGCGGGCCGGGCTCTTTACAGAATCGCATCCTTATTATATAATGGAGCCGGGTGATCAGAACGTGAGGATTGCGTGGACATTGCCGCACACAAATGTGACAATTTTGTAAAACAATCCAAAACAACGGTTGACAATGAAACAGAAATGTAATATATTATACCTCGAAAGGAGATGTTTCTCATGAATCACACGGGCAGACGCTGCCTCATCACATTCCTTCTGGCGATGCTCATGATGCTGCTCGTCAGCACAGCGCTGGCGGCGTCCGGCACGGTGAACGTCAGCTCCCTGGTGCTGCGCAAGGAAGCTTCCACCAAAAGCGACGCACTGCAGACACTGAGCAAGGGCGCGGAGCTGGAAATCATCTACAAGGACGGCAGCTGGTACAAGGTCAAGGTGGGCAGGTATACCGGCTTCGTCATGACCCGATATGTCAAAACCAGCGACACCATCCCCACGAAGGATGCGGTCGAGGGCCTGCGGCTGGGCAGCAGTGGCAGCGAGGTCAAGGCAGTTCAGAAGCGCCTGAAGGAGCTTGGCTACCTGACCGGCACGGCAGACGGCGTATTCGGCGAGAAGACAGAGGAGGCTGTGAAGGCCTTCCAGAAGCGCAATGGCCTGACGGCGGACGGCGTGGTGGGCGAGGGCACCCGCAAGGTGCTGGACAGCTCCTCTGCCAAGAAGGCGGAGACGGGCACGTCCGCCGGTTCCTCCTCCGGCTCCGCCGCCACCTCGACCAAGGTCAATGAGAAGAAGACCCTGCGCTACGGCGACAGCGGCGAGGATGTCAAGACGCTGCAGCGCCGCCTGAAGGAGCTGGGCTACTACAGCAACAGCATTGACGGCGTGTACGGCACGGTCACCGTCCGTGCGGTCAAGGCCTTCCAGGCCAAGAACGGCCTCACGGAGGACGGCACAGCCGGCGAGGCGACCCTCAAAAAGCTGAACGCCTCCACTGCGAAGAAGGCCAGCGACAAGGCCGAATCCAAGCCGGAGGAAAGCACGGACGACGGTACGCTGCGCGAGGGCTCCACGGGTAGCGCGGTGAAGACGCTGCAGGAAAAGCTCAAGAAGCTGGGCTACTACAGCGGCTCCATCGACGGCGTGTACGGCTCCGGCACCATCAAGGCGGTGCGCGCCTTCCAGGAGCGCAACAAGCTGACGGTGGACGGCGTGGCCGGTACCTCCACCCTCAAGGTGCTCTATTCCTCCAGCGCGAAGGCTGCGGCGGAGGAGGACGACCCGAAGGAGGAGCAAAACAGCGGCGAGCTGCGTGCCGGCTCCTACGGCGATGCGGTCAGGGCGGTTCAAAAGCGCCTGAAGGAGCTGGGATATTACAAGAACTCCATCGACGGCAGCTATGGCAGCCTGACGATTGCGGCGGTCAGGGCCTTCCAGGAGCGCAACGGCCTGACGGTGGACGGCGTGTGCGGCAAGACCACGCTGAACAAGCTGAATTCATCCTCTGCCAAGGCAGCGACGGATTCGGGCGATTCCGGAAACAGTGCCTCTGACGACGGCGTGCTGCGCCCGGGTGATTCGGGCACGGCGGTCAAGGAGCTGCAGTACCGCCTGAAGGAGCTGGGGTATTACTCCGCTTCCCGCGACGGCGTGTACGGCACGCAGACCCGCACGGCGGTCATGGCCTTCCAGAAGCGCAACGGATTGACGGCGGACGGCATCGCCGGTTCCGCAACGCTGAAGAAGCTGTATTCCTCCTCCGCGGTGAAGGCGGGCGACAGCACGTCCGGCTCCGGCTCCGGCAGCGGTTCCGGCAGCGGTTCCTCCGGTAGCTCCGAGACCCTCAAAACCAACCAGACCCTCAAGCCCGGCGAGAGCGGCTCCCAGGTCAGGGCGTTGCAGAATCGCCTGAAGGAGCTGGGCTACTACAGCAACACCGTGGACGGGCAGTATGGCTACAGCACCCGTCAGGCGGTGCTGGCCTTCCAGAAGAACAACGGCCTGACGCAGGACGGCGTCGCCGGTGAAGCCACGCTGAAGAAGATGGTTTCCTCCAGCGCCGTTGGCAAGGACGACGTGAAGTCCGGCACCTACGTCACCGAGCGCCTTGACTGGTTCAACGGCGGCGCATCCCGCATCCCGCGCGGCGCAATCTTCCAGGTCAAGGACGTCAGGACCGGTCTGGTGTTCACGGCCAAGCGTCAGGCGGGCGGCAGCCATCTGGACGCGGAGCCGCTGACGGCGGCGGACACTGCCATCCTCAAGAAGATCAACGGCGGCGATTTCACCTGGAAGCGCCGTCCGATGCTGGTGCTCTACAATGGCCGCGTGTATGCCTGCTCCATCTACTCGGAGCCCCATGGCAGCGATACCATTGCAAACAACAACTTCGACGGTCAGTTCTGCCTGCACTTCTATGGCTCCAAGACCCACGGCACGAACGTGGTGGACCCGGATCATCAGGCGTGCGAGGCCGAGGCCCTCAAGGCGACCTGGTAACCCTGTCTTTCCATGCAGCGTATGCTCCTCGGGGAATGCGCTGCATTTTTTCAATTATTTTGCACTTTGGTGGATAAGTACCGGTTACCAATTCGTTGTATGGATGGAAATGCTTCACAGGGAGGGTGATGATATGAAGAAAACCATGGCATTCCTGCTGCTTGTCTGCACCATGCTGATGGGTAGCATAGCCTATGCGGCCACGAACGCGACGGTGAAGGTGCAGGCTGTTGCAACCCGGACAGGGCCGGGGACCAAGTACACGGAGCCGGGTGGCTTCCTGTACAAGGGCGCGCCTGTGAAGGTGCACACGAAGGTCTGGGACAATGTGAACGAGATATACTGGGTACAGATCGAGTTCACCAGCGGCAACGAGCGCTATCGCGTCTACACGGGCGACTGGCGGCTGAACGTCAATCTGAACGCGGTGCCGTCGGAGATGATTCTGGGCAGCTCCTGGCTCACGGAGAGCACCCGCGGGTACGCCGGCCCGGGCTATGATTACCACTGGTACGGCGATAATCTGCTGTATGCCTATTGCGATTGCCTCATCATGGAGGTGGAGAACGGCTTCGCACTGATTGAAACCTCCAGTTCAAGCAAGGGCTGGACCCGCTGCTGGGTGCCGCTCTCCCTGATTGCCGATGGGTATGTGTATGATGGCGAGAACACTTATCCGGAGGATTCCGACTCCTGGACGTCGGGCGGCAGCAGCTGGGACGACGGCGGCATGTGCTCGGGATATCCTGTCGGAAGAACGTGCGTGGTTTGGGTGAACAGCGGTCATGCCCGGAGCGGGCCCGGTACACAGTACGAACAGGTTGCCTACATCTGCTACGGCGACAGGCTGCGTGTTCTGGACAGGCAGCTGGGCAACACGGGCAAGGACTGGTACAAGGTATACATCGACGGGCAGGAATGCTGGATTTCCTCCGGCCTTGTGACGGTGGACGGCAACTCCTCCGGCACGGTGAACGGTGTACCGATTGATCCGTAAGCTGGGCCTTGCGCCATCCGGTTCATGAGCCGGTCATTGCATCTGCGACCTCCGCAGCGTCCTGTGATGCTGCGGAGGTATTTTGTGCTTGACAAATACCCCCGTAGGGTATACAATGAGCATACCCTCCAGGGGTATCAGTCTGCAAGGAGGTGAAGCCATGAACCACGAGAATGCATGTCCGCACTGCGAACGGCAGAAAATACGGACCGAGGAAGAGCGCACAGTGCTGATCAACCGGCTCAGCCGCATCGAAGGGCAGATTCGCGGGATCCGCGGGATGGTAGAAAAGAACGCCTACTGCCCGGATATCCTCACCCAGGCGGCAGCAGCAACGGCGGCGCTGAACAGCTTCTCGCGTATGCTGCTGTCCGAGCATATCCGCACCTGCGTGAAGGAGGAGGTTCGGCAGGGCCATGATGAGGCGATTGAGGAGCTGCTGACGATGCTGCAGAAGCTCATGCGATAGGGAGGAATCAGAATGAAGCAATTCAGCGTAAGCGGCATGACCTGCGCGGCCTGCTCCGCCCGGGTGGAGAAGGCGGTGCGCAAGGTGCCGGGGGTGACGGAGGTGTCCGTATCGCTCCTGACCAATGCCATGGGCGTGGAGGGCAGCGCGGACGCGGCGGCGATCATCCGGGCGGTGACGGAGGCGGGCTACGGCGCGTCCCTGAAGGGGCAGGAGGGCACGGTTGCCCCTGCGTCCGGTGCGGATGCGCTGTCTGACCGGGAAACGCCGGTATTGAAGCAGCGGCTGATCTGGTCGCTGGGCTTTCTGCTGGTGCTGATGTATGTTTCGATGGGACATGTGATGTGGGGCTGGCCGCTGCCCGAAATTCTGGCGGAGAACGCGCTGGCCATCGCCCTGCTGGAAATGGTGCTCACGGCCATCGTCATGGTCATCAACCAGAAATTCTTCATCAGCGGCTTCCGGGCGCTGTGGAAGCGCTCGCCGAACATGGACACGCTGGTTGCGCTGGGGGCGATGGCTTCCTTCGGCTACAGCCTGTGGATGACCTTCGCCATGACCCATACCCAGCTCCATGCGCCGGAGATGGCGCATCATTTCCTGCACGGGTTCTACTATGAATCCGCCGCGATGATTCTCACGCTCATTACCGTGGGGAAGATGCTGGAGGCCCGCAGCAAGGGCAGGACGACCGATGCGCTGCGCTCGCTGATGAAGCTCGCGCCCCAGACGGCTACGATCCTGGTCGGCGGTCAGGAGCAAACCGTGCCCATCGCGCAGGTGAAGAAGGGCGATGTGTTCCTTGTGCGTCCGGGGGAGAGCATTCCGGTGGACGGCGTGGTCGTTGAGGGCTTTTCCTCCGTGAATGAGGCGGCGCTGACGGGCGAGAGCCTTCCGGTGGACAAGGCTGTGGGGGATCGCGTCTCTGCCGCGACGGTGAATGCCGGCGGCTTCCTGCGGTGCGAGGCGACCCGCGTGGGAGAGGATACGACCCTCAGCCAGATCATCCGCATGGTCTCCGACGCGGCGGCGACCAAGGCGCCGATTGCCAAGGTGGCGGATCGCGTCAGCGGCGTATTCGTACCGGTGGTGATCGCCATCGCCGCGGTGACCTTCCTTGTGTGGATGCTGATTGAGCCGGATGTGGGCCACGCGCTGGGACGCGCCATCTCCGTGCTGGTGATCAGCTGCCCGTGTGCGCTGGGGCTGGCGACGCCGGTGGCGATCATGGTCGGCAACGGCATGGGCGCGAAGCACGGCGTGCTGTTCAAGACGGCGGCTTCGCTGGAGGCAGCCGGACGGGTGCAGATCGTCGCGCTGGACAAAACCGGCACCATCACCAGCGGCGAGCCCCGCGTGACGGATGTGCTGCCTGCGCAGGGCGTCACGGAGGATGAGCTGATGACCCTTGCGGCGGCGCTGGAAAAGAAGTCGGAGCATCCGCTGGCAAGGGCGATCATGGCCCGCGCGGAAGGGCGCGAGCTGCCGGAGACAACGGATTTCCGCGCGCTCCCCGGCAATGGCCTGTCAGCGACAATCGCCGGAGAAACCGTTTCCGGCGGCAATCAGGCATTCATTTCGGGCTGCGCACAGGTCGCGGAGGATGTGCGCCGGCAGGCGGAGGCCCTCGCGGCGCAGGGCAGGACGCCCCTGTTCTTTTCCCGGGGCAATGCGCTGCTGGGCGTGATTGCTGTGGCGGATACCATCAAGGAGGAAAGCCCCCGGGCCGTGCGGGAGCTGCAGAATATGGGCATCCGCGTGGTGATGCTGACGGGCGACAACGAGCGTACGGCGCAGGCGGTGGGCCGTCAGGCGGGGGTGGATCAGGTGATCGCCGGCGTGAAGCCGGATGGCAAGGAGCAGGTCATCCGCCGCCTGTCCGAAACGGGCAAGGTCGCCATGGTTGGCGACGGCATCAACGATGCGCCCGCGCTGACCCGGGCGGATGTGGGCATCGCCATCGGCGCGGGAACGGACGTGGCCATCGACGCGGCGGACGTGGTGCTCATGCACAGCCGCCTGACGGATGTTCCGGCGGCGATCCGGCTCAGCCGCGCGACGCTGAAAACCATCCATCAGAACCTGTTCTGGGCCTTCTGCTACAATGTGCTGGGCATTCCGCTGGCGGCGGGCGTATTTGCGGGGGTCCTCGGCTGGGAACTGAGCCCGATGTTCGGCGCGGCGGCGATGTCCCTGTCCAGCTTCTGCGTGGTGTCCAACGCGTTGCGTCTGAACCTGTTCCGGATGCATGATGCGTCGCGGGATCGCGCGCCGCAGCCCGTGCAGCTGCCGGAGATCGAGCGTCCGCAGGGGAATGCGCAGGGCATGAAGCGCGTGATGCGGATCGAGGGCATGATGTGCGGCCACTGTGAAGCGACGGTCAAGCGCGTGCTGGAGGCCATCGACGGCGTGGAGCAGGCCCTGCCCAGCCACACGGAGGGGACGGCGATCCTGACGCTCTCGGCTCCTGTGGAGGACGCGCTGCTGAAAAAAGCGGTGGAGGATGAGGATTACACGGTGCTGTCCATTGAATGACGGCGGTTTGCAGGCCCGGAGGCGTGATGCTTCCGGGCGTTTTGCCGCTACATCGACAGCGCTCGCACCCAAAAACGACGGATACAGACAGCCATCTGCCGTATGCTTTCCCTCACAAAGCATCGGGAGGGACGTTTATGGCCGAGATGGTGCTCAGACCGCACAGAAGGAAAAAGGTACGGATGCTGGATGCACCGCGCCGGCGGCTGCTGCCGACAAGGGAGCAGGTCGGGCGTGTGCTGCGTCTGCTGGTCGAAGGAGCGCCGGGCTTTCTGCTGTCGATGGCGGATCTGCTGGGGATTCCCTCCGGACTGTACGCATCCTATTGCACGGCGATGGCTGCCTTGGGCAGACCCTATGGCAAGGCGATGGCGGGCGCGGTCGCGGCCATGGCGCTGCGGTGGCTGTGCGGGATGCCGCCCCGATGGGAATGCCTCATCACCCTGACGGTATTGCTGGCTGCGCCCTTCGCGGTGCATCGCAGAACGAACCCCGTGCTGATGGGCTTCACCGCGCTTGCGGTGCTGCCAACGGCGGTGGCGGGCTTCATGGGCAGCACCGCGCTGGTGATGGTCACATCCGCGGCGGCGGTTCCGGTCAGCGCACTGTCCGCGCCGCTTTTCTACCGGGGGATCAAGGCGCTGACGGAATCTGCGGCAGATGCCTCCCGGCGGATGGAGAGCATGGAGGAGCGCGTCTGCGTGGGCTTCGTGGCGGCGATGCTCGTCTGCGGCGGCGCACGGCTGATGCTGCTGGGGATCAACCTCGGCGCCCTTGCCGCATCGCTGATTGTGCTCTGTGCAGCCCTGTATCTGGGGGTTGGCGCGGGTTGCGTGGCAGGGATGCTTGCGGGCGTGACGCTGGCTTTGCAGGGATTGCCGGTGCTGCTGGCGGTGGCGTTCGCCCTGGGCGGGTTCCTGGCGGGCATCCTCCACACCCTTGGGCGGCGGCCCCTGACCTGCGCGGCCTTTCTGCTGGGCAGCCTGCTGCCGATGCTCCTTTCCCATACGGCCGGGGTTGGCTGCGGCATGGCGGCTGCAGCCGGGGCTGTCGCCGGCGTTCTTGCGCCGCGTGGGCTGTATGAGCGCGGACAGCGGTTCTTCCGGCTCTTCCTGACCTCCCGGGCGGCACCGGGGGATGCATATGCTGCCAGTATGCTTTCCGCATGGGAAAAAACGGTGGATGCCATGGCGCTGTCGGTCCCCCTGCCGGGCGGCAGGGAGGCGCCGCATGACCCGGCATGGTGGGAGAGCAAGCTGTGCGAAGGCTGCCCGGAGATCACCCGCTGCGGCTGTATGCATACGGAGCTGGCAGCAGGGAAGGCCGAAACCGTCTGGGATTGCCGGGAGGCGGACGAGCCCATCTGGCAAAGCGCGCTGGAGGAGCTGCGCGGCCTTGGCTGCCAGCGGCTCTATTACCTGCGCCAGAGCATGGAATACCTGCGGCAGGAGGATACGCAGGAGCGGCGCAGCATCCGGCGGGCAATGGACCAGCGGGACATGCTGGTGACGCATCTGACGGCGATGGCGGGCGCAGCGCGGCGCTTTGCGATGCTCTCGGGCGGCGAAAGCTGGTGGGACGACGTGACGGCGCGGCGAATCCGCCGTGAGCTGTCCGACGCGGCGCTGCCGGTGCAGCTTTCCTGGGTCCGGCGGGTTCAGGGGCATGTGCAGGCGGCCTTTGAGCTGCGGTTCATCACGGGCGCACGGAAGCAGGCGGAGACCCTGTGCGTGCTTGCAGGAAACGTGGTGGGTGCGCCCATGGAGGTCTCCCGGGTCGACGGGGATCGCGTGCAGATTGCGGAAATGCCGCTGCTGACGGCTGAATGCGGCTGCGCATCGGCCTGCATCGGCGTGGAGAGCGAGGAGAATTGCGCCCCCTGCGGGGATACGGTGTGGTTTGGCAGACTGCAGGACGGGCGGTACATGGCGGCGCTATCAGATGGTATGGGTCATGGGGAACGGGCTGCGCTGGCCTCGCAGCAGACCGTAGAGCTGCTGCGGCTGTGCCTGGACGCCGGGTATACCCGTGCCCAGACGCTGACGGCGGTCAACGGCATGATGCTCCTGAGCGGACAGGGGGAGCGGTTCTCGACGGTGGATCTGCTGACGGTGGATCTGTGGAGCGGGCAGGCGGCGCTGGACAAGCTGGGCGCGGCTGGCAGCTGGCTGTACCAGCGGGGGACGCTGCGGCAGTTTACGGGCGATGCGCTGCCCATTGGCATCATTGAGCATGTGGAATGCCGGGAATGCGGCCTGCGCCTGATGGACGGGGACGCGGTGATCCTTCTGTCCGATGGGGTGGAGGAGGCGTTTGCAAACCGCTCGGAGCTGGAGAACGCCGTCCGCCTGTCGCTGAACGAAGCATTGCCGGAGGCAGCCGCGCATACCCTCATGCAGGCGGCACTGAATGCGGAGGGTGGGTGCCGCAGGGACGATCAGACGGTGGCGGTGATCCGGCTCAGGAGCAGCGGCGCTTTACAAAGAGAGGAAATCGGTGTATAATGCGAAGGATCTGTAACGCAGAGGAGTGAGAGAGGTGCTTCACGGTCGGCGCAAGGATGCTCAGCCCTTTTTGCAGCGGAGCATCAAGCCGGAAAGAACGCTGTGCATCGGTTTCCTTGCCATCATTCTGGTGGGCAGCATCCTGCTGTCACTGCCATTTGCAACCCAATCGGGAGAATCCATCGGTCTTGGACGGGGGCTCTTCACCGCGACCAGCGCCGTGTGTGTGACCGGACTGGTCGTGGTGGATACGGGCACGACCTTCAACCTGTTCGGCCAGCTGGTGCTGCTGACGCTGATTCAGCTGGGCGGCCTGGGCTTCATGATCTTTGCGACGCTGACGATGGTGGTGCTGGGCAAACGCATCACGCTCCATGATCGGCTGCTGATCCGGGAGTCCATGAACACGACCACCTATTCGGGGCTCATCCGCCTGACCCGCTGGTACGGTCTGCTGGCACTGGTGATCGAGGGCGGCGGCGCGCTGCTGCTGGCGATCCGCTTTGTGCCCCTGCTGGGGCCGGTCAGGGGCTTCTACTACAGCGTCTGGCATTCGGTCAGCGCGTTTTGCAACGCCGGCTTTGATCTGTTCGGCAATTATTCCAGCCTCACGTCCTTCACCCGGGAGCCGCTGGTTCTGATGACCGTCTCCGTGCTGATCGTGCTGGGAGGCACGGGCTTTGCGGTGATCAGCGAGGTCATCAGCGGCAACTTCCGCTGGCGGAATTTCTCCCTCCACGCAAAGCTCGTCCTGCTGATGACCGGTCTGCTGCTGCTGCTCGGTACGGTCTACATCGCGGTGGCGGAGTGGAGCAACCCCGCGACCTTAGGCGCGGTGGACGGCGCGGGCCACAGGATCGGCAACGCGTTCTTCCAGTCCGTCACGCTGCGGACAGCCGGATTCAACTCCATCGACATGGCGGCGATGAAGGACGGGACGAAGCTGGTGAGCATCCTGCTGATGTTCGTGGGCGCGAATTCCGCTTCCACCGGCGGCGGCGTCAAGACGACGACGATCGCCGTGCTGATGATGGCGGTCTGGTCCGTGATCCGCGGCCGGGAGGATATGACCGTGCTGGGCAGGCGGCTTCCGCGCAGCCTTGTGCATCGGGCGCTGGCGGTCGTCACGGTGACGATGCTTGCGTTCCTGCTGGCTACACTGGTGCTGGCGGTCGCAGAGGATGGCCGTGTCCCGTTTATCGACCTGATGTTTGAAACGGCCTCGGCCATGGCGACGGTCGGCGTGTCAAGCGCCGGGACGCCGGCGCTGTCGCTGGGCAGCAAGATAGCGCTGATTCCGCTGATGTATCTGGGACGCGTCGGGCCGCTGACGCTTGCGATGGCCCTGGCGAACCGGCAGGATGCCCGCGGCAGCCATGTGCGGTTCCCGGAGGAAACCGTTACGATTGGATAAGGAGTTACTGTGATGAAGAACAGGAAGAAGCAATTCGTCGTGCTGGGACTGGGCCGCTTTGGCGCCAGCGTGGCGAAGCATCTGACGCAGATGGGGCATGAGGTGCTGGCGGTGGACAACGACGAGGAGCTGGTCAATGCGCTGGCGCCCTACGTGATGTCCGCCGTGCAGGCGGACGCAACGGATGAGACGGCCCTTGCGGCGCTGGGGCTGCGGAACTTCGACGCCGCTGTGGTCGCGATCGGCTCCAACTCCCGGGACAGCATTCTGGTGACGGTGCTGTGCAAGGAAGCGGGCGTTCCGCTGGTGATTGCCAAGGCGGAGGACGATTTGCACGCGAAGGTGCTGCTGAAGGTTGGCGCGGACCGCGTGGTCTTCCCGGAGCGCGACATGGGGATGCGCGTGGCCCGCAGTCTGGATACCCCCAACATCATTGAGCTGATCGAGCTGAGCAACGACCACCGGATCGCGGAGGTGCTCACGCCTGCGAAGTGGTGCGGACGGACGCTGCTGGATATCAACGTCCGGAGGAATTTCGGCCTTTCCGTCATCGGGATCCGCCGGGGAGAGAAGTTCCTGGGTTCCCCCGGGGCGGAGACGGTGCTGCTGGAGGGCGATGTCCTGCTGATGCTCGGTCAGTCCAAGGATATTGAAGCCATCGGCTGATTCTCCCGAAACATACCATTTTGGGAGCAATGAATATCCCGAAACATACCCCCCTGTATCCTGCGCGCAAGGGAGATGATTTGCATGAAACAGCGTCCTGAACGGGATTTCTCCGATCCGGTCTGTCAGCCCTTTCGCATGCCCGGTGACCGGCACGGCGTGCTGCTGCTGCATGGCTTCACGGGCAGTGCGGCGCACATGCGGCCCCTGGGCGAGGCGCTGCACGGCTCAGGGTTCACGGTGGAGGGGATCAATCTGCCCGGCCATGGGCAAAGCATGGAGGCCATGGGCAAAACCGGCTGGCAGGACTGGCTGGACGCGGGCAAGGAGGCGTTCCTGCGCCTGAAGAAGGACTGCGATTACGTCAGCGTGGCCGGGCTGAGCATGGGCGGCTGCATCGCGCTGCTGATTGCCGAAACGCTCCAGCCCACGGCGATTGCGACCATCAGCGCCCCCATGGCGGTGCTCAATCCGCTGCTGCCCCTTGCGGGCATTGCCGCGCCGTTCATACCGCGGATCCTGTGGCGCAGCCGGGAAGGCACGCCCTATCCGGTGGACGACCGCTACGATTATGGATATACCGGCTTTCCGACCAGGTGCGGAAGCGATCTGAACCGCCTGATCAGGATGGCCCGCAGGGATCTCCATGCAGTGCAATGCCCGGTTCTGGCCATCCAGAGCCGACAGGACGACACCGTTTCCCGCGACAGCGCGGAGGTGATCGTGAATGGCGTGAGCAGTGACAGGGCGGGCGTGCTCTGGCTGGAAAATGTCCCGCATGTCTGCACGATTTCCGCGGAGTCCGGGCGAATCGCGGAAGCCGTCACGCGGCTGTTTCGCGGGGCTGAGCAGCATACAAAGTAAAAACTGACCCGTACACAAGGGGGTGTCATCCACCGGTGTACGGGTCTTTGTATTACTTTTTCGGGTTCGGCTCCGTGCCGACGCACCAGCCGCGCAGCTTGTTGACCGTGCGCTCCACCGCATCGCGGCTGTTTTTCCAGGGCTCGTCGAAATAGCGATAGTCGAACTTGCGGCAGAACCAGCTGATGTCCTCCTGCATCCGGTCGAAATTCTCGGTGGTCAGGCGGCAGACGGTGTCCGCGAAGGCGGCGAGCTGATGGCTGCCAAGCTCCTGAGGTGCGGATTTCAGCAGCTCGGCTGCGTGGGGGATGCACATGCCCTTGCTGGCCTCAAAGCGCTTGCGGAAATCGGTGTCGTTCTGGTAGAGGTGGAAGAAGGTGTGGAGGTAGCGTCCCATGTTGTCGGCGATCGAGTCGCAGACGATGCAGGTTTCCGTCAGCGCTTCAAGGCCGGCGACCGCATCCTCCATCGCCCTGGCGGGGCTGGGCGTTTTGCCGGTGATCCGGTCAAGGATGGAGCTGCCGGAGGCTCCCCTGGCGGCATGGCGAATCTGTTTGCACAGCTTGTCCAGCCGTTCGCGGGTCTCGCTCACATGGCTTTCCAGCATCAGCGCATGACCAAGGCGGTTGTCCATGGCGTAGAGCATCCGCTGATGGTCGCGGCAGAAGCCCTTCCGGTTGACCTGAATGCGGACATCCGGTTCCATGACGGAGGCGCCGAGATACCGCTCCACCTCGCCAAGCTCCGTCTTGCGGCGCAGCGCGCACAGAAAGCACTCGCCGTCCAGCTTCATCGCGTCCCAGACGGGAATGGTGTCGATATGGTACTTCACAGCTGACTTGCACATCCCTTCACGCAGATCAATGAGGTTGCGGTCGCAATCGGGCGCAACGCGGCCCGCCACGGCATTCATCATGACTTCAATGCAAAATAATGGTACAACGGATTGGCGTTCAGATAATTTATAATAAGAAGTTTCTTGACGTATCCGGCTGGATGAGGTATTATTGTATATGGATTACCAGCTCTCGGGAATGCAGGATGAACGGGGGTGTCCGGATGCATGATGCCCGCATGAGGATCGCCCTCTGCGATGAGAATGCCGACAGTCTGCGTGAGCTGGCGGAGCTGATCACGGCGATTGCCGCGGAGGAAGAAATCCCGTGTGAGACGATCTGCTATCCCGGCGGTGACGGGCTGCTGGCTGCGATCGAAACCGGTACAGCCCATGATGCGTATTTCCTGGATCCGGGACGGGAGGGGATCGAGCTGGCAGCGGCGCTGCGCAAGAGGTGCGAGGAACCGCTTGTGCTCGTTTCCGATTGTACCGAGCTGGCACCGTGCGGATATGAAGTCGGTGCTGTGCGGTATCTGCTCAAACCGCTGGTGAAGGACAAGCTCAGGGAGGCGCTGATGCTCTGCTGCCGGCAGCGGAAGGGCCGGCAGGAGGTGATGCTCCCCACAGCGCACGGGATGCGGCCATTCCGGCTCAGTGACATCGTCTATGCGGAAACCTGGGGCCGGGAGCTGCGGGCCTGGCTGTCGGACGGTCAGCAGGAGCTGCTGCCGCTGCGCATCTCTGATCTGCAGGCCATGCTTTCGCAACAGCGCTTCATCCTGTGCCACAGAACCATACTGGTCAATCTCGACTACGTCCTGTATGTCCGCTACTGTGAGCTGGAGCTGAAAACGGGCGGGATTCTGCCCGTGAGCAAATACAGATTGAACGCGGTGCGGGAAGGGCTGTTTGCCTATCGTCGGACATGAAGAGGGTTTCGGCGCAGCAAAAGAGATTTTCTGTTTCATGTCTCGCGATTTACAATATGATAACATGAGACGGAGGCGTATGTCAAAGGGATGTAACGTCCATTCAAACGGATATTCGTCCATTCGGATTCCGATGATTACAGATAACAGGAAATGATTGTATAATAGGCAGAATTGTCCGGCACGGCATTCGCAGCGGCCGGATGATGAGGTTGCTGATGGGAGGCAGACAGTGAACCGCAAGGATCGTGCAGTACCGTCCGGAAAGATCATCAAAATCGCTGGCAGCGTCCTTGTGTGGTTTGCTGTGCTGGCGGTGCTGATTGTCATTTCGTTTGAACCGGAGGCGCAGGAGGAAAAGCCGGTTTTCGGATCGCTGGAGAACCGGTTTGTGTCGGACATTCAGATGGAATGGGATGGCCGGACGCTGTATTATCGGGAGAACGAAATCACCAATTACCTGTTCATCGGTGTCGATCAGGATGACGTCACGGCGACGAACGGACATCAGCATGGAGGTCAGGCGGACTTCCTGGTCATCCTGAGCATCGACCGGGTCCGAAAAACGGTGACGCCGGTGATGCTGGATCGTGATACGATGGTGGAAATGCAGACCTACGGCGTCTTCGGACATCCGTCCGGAACGCGCGTGATGCAGCTGTGTCTGGCGCAGGCCTACAGCGGCGTGAACATCCCCGGCTGCATCAATACGGTTAAGACCGTGGAGAAGCTCCTGCATGGCGTCAGGATCGATCATTACGTTGTGCTGGATATGGCAGCGATTCCAATCGTCAACGACGCCATCGGCGGCGTGGAGGTGACGCTGGAGGATGATTTCACCAGCTTCGATCCGGCGATGGTCAGGGGAGCGACGCTGCGGCTGATGGGGGAACAGGCAGAGTTCTTTGTCCGGGGCCGTATGACGGTGGCGGATGGCACGAACGCTTCCCGAATGGAGCGTCAGCAGCAGTATATCACCGCGTTCCTGCAGCAGTTCAGACAGACGATCGGGAAGGAGCCGGCGCTGCTCAGCGACCTGCTCCTGAAACTGGCCGATCACATGAGCACCGATGCCTCGGAGGAACGGCTGATTTCCGATGCGAACAGCTACAGCGCATACACGTGGCAGCCCCTTGTGGCTTTGCAGGGAACGCACAGCATTGATGAATACGGATTCGCGGAGTTCTGGGCGGATGAAACGTATCTGACAGAGATGGTAGCCGGAATCTGGTTTGAATGAAAGGAGCGGGGATGACAATGATTCGGAAAATCACGATCTTGCTTGCAGTGGCGCTGGCATTCCTGATGACGGCGGCGAACGCGGATGCGCTGCTTGGCGGTGCCTTTACGGACGTGCCGACGGCGATGACGCAGGATTCCGTGCTGGACACCGAGGCGGATGAAGGCTGCAGCCTGACGCCGCTGGAGCCGGACGACGCTTCTGTCGCGCTGCTGCAGTCCGTCTATGATTTTGTCTGGCGGGACGGAAACCGGCCTGTCCGGTACTATGACGCGCTGACGCAGCAGGAGATCGAGCGCCTGGCGGAGGGCGTGGACATCGACGCGCTGATCATGACCGAAGCGATGCGGCTGCAGCTTGCAGGTGCGCCGGAGGGCGCGGTGCATGCGCAGATGCTGCTGGACGTGGATTATCAGCCGGGACAGACGGTGATCGCAGTGCTGGGGATTCCGCAGGCGGACGGCACGTATGCATGGTATCCCTACCGGGCTGAGGTGCAGACGCTGGGACAGATCGAATGGGGTGTTCCGGCAGAGGACTGGCAGAGGCTCTGCGAACAGCCGGTCATTTTCCATGTGCTGTCGGATCGCTTCTGCGGACGCGGGGATATCGTCTACTACAGCGAAATCAGGCTGATTAGCGAGCCTGTTTTCAGCAAGGATTCCTACGACGTCATTGTCATCACGGAATGGGACACCGCCAGCGGCGAGCCGATCGGGGAGGATTTCCGCGTGTGGCTTGAGCCGCTGACGCAGACCATGCAGGATGAGGTTGCGCGCATGTCCGAGCACATCGCCGCGAAGGGCGCAATCCTTGACTGGTTCCCGGCGGAGCGCGTCGCAGAGGCGAAGCTCATGCTGCCCGCTGACGTGGTGTCCGACGAACTGATTGCCTACGATATCGTTGCGCTCCGGTGCGAGGGCTACAAGGAGCCCTACGGCGATGTGAATACGGAAATCAGGTTCAGCACGAGCTATTCCGTCGACAAGCGCATGATCGTCCTGGCAGGATTCCCAAGCGAGGATAAGGCGGATGCGACCGCCTTTGAGTGGTATGTGCTCCAGGCGGAGGCGCTGGGCGGGCAGCGCGGCGTCATCATCGGCCTGAAGCAGCTGACCCTCACACGCATGGAGCAGGAGCCCATGATGCTGATTGTGCTCAGCGAACCGGTGGACTGACCCCGCATCGTCGGATGACCCAATGAACGAATGTGGAGTGTTGAATCAATGGACGAGAATCCAAACCTGAAAGGGCTTCCGGAAGAAAATGCGCAGGCGGATCCTCAGATGATCCACACAATTACCCAGACAGTCCTGCAGACGCTGCGTGAGACAAACGGAATGCCACAGACATCCCGGCAGCAGAAAGCGAACGCGCAGCAGCAGGCGCAGACGATCGACCTGATCGCGCTCTTCTTCAGGATCCTTGAGAAATTCTGGCTGGTGATCATCCTTGCGGTGGCGGGCACTGCCTTTATGGGATGGCGGGCTTCCAAGAGTATCCCGACCTACACGGCAACCTCCAAGCTGTATCTCATCAATCTGGATAGCGGTATCAGCATCAGCAATCTGCAGCTGGGCGCGGTCATGACGATGGACTACCAGGAGGTTTTCAAAACCTGGGAAGTACATCAGAGAGTGATCGAGGAGCTTGACCTGCCCTATACCTACAGTCAGATGCAGTCCCTGATCAACGTCACCAATCCGGACGATACCCGGATCCTCTACATCACCGCAACCTACCCGGACGCGGAGATGGCGGCGGAGATTGCCAATGCCTACGCGCGGGCAGCCAAGTGGTTCATCACCCAGACCATGGGCGTCGAGGAGCCCAGCAGCTTCTCCATCGCACTGACGCCCAGCGTCGCCAGACGGGTCAGCAGGACAACGGAGATGATCAAGGGCTTCATGCTGGGAAGCGCATGCGCTCTGGCACTGATTACGCTGCTCTTCCTGCTGGATAACCGGCCGCGTACGGAAAAGGACATTGAAGACTTTGGGGGTCTGCCGACCCTTGCCGTGTTTCCTGCGGTCAGGAGAAGGCAGAAAGCGGAGGCTCCTGCGGATCAGGAGCCGCAGTTTGGCTGGAACGGTCCGCTGATGAGCATTGACTCCTTCCCGGAACTGGATGTTGTCAGTCTTGAGGCAATGAATTCCCTGTGTACGAATCTTTCCTACTGCGGGAAGGATATCCGCAAGATCATGGTTACCAGCCGGTATGCCAGCGAAGGAAAATCGTATATCTCCATGAACCTGATGCGGATGATGGCCCGGCTTGGCAAGACCGTGGTGCTGGTGGATACGGATCTGCGTGCCTCCGGTATTCAGGAGCGTTACCATCTGCGCAGCCATGACGGCAAGTACTACGGCTTGACCGAGTATCTTTCCTGCCAATGCGCACTGAATGACATTGTGTATCAGACGGATATTCCGAACGCCTATCTGATCCCGGCCGGGCATGAGGCGCCCAATCCGCTGGCCCTGCTGGACACAAAGATGATGATGGAGCTGATGGACTGGCTCGGGACGCAGTTCGATGTCGTCCTGATGGATACACCGCCGGTCTGCATTGTGTCCGATGGCGTGGCACTGGCCAAGTTCTGTGATGGCTCGCTGCTTGTGGTGGGGTATCGCAAGGGCAAGAAGGACGAAATCGGGACTGCGGTCAAGCAGATCCGGCAGACCGGCAGCAGGATGCTTGGCGCTGTGCTCAACAACGTGAAACTCAAGAACCTGAGCAACAAGTACTATTACTACCACTCTGAAAGGTATTATGGGCGCTACAGCAAGTACAGGGGTCGCAGAGCATCCTCCTGAGGTGGAACGGATGGCAACACGTACAATTTCGATTACACAGTGGTGTGAAATGGCCCGTGACGGCGCGGCTCCGCCGGTGACCATCTGCCTGGAAGGGGAGAGTATGCGTCCGCTGATCCGAAAGGGAAGGGATCCCGTGACGATCGTCCCGATGCAGCGTCCCCCCAGGGTTGGCGATGTCGTTCTCTTCACGCTGGGGGATGGACGGTACGTTGTGCACCGCGTATGGAAAACGGCGGATGGCTGGGTACGGACGCTGGGGGATCACTGCCTGAATCCGGAGCCCTGGTTCCCCACAGAGCAGGTGCTGGGTCAGGTGATCCAGTTCAGGAGATGCGGGAAGGCGTTTCCGCTGGATACCGCCATGGCCCGCTTCTGGGGACGATGCTGGATGGCCACGCATCGCGTCCGCCGGGCCGTCAGAGTGAACGGAGCGCGCGTGAAGCACGGGTGCAAAAGGGTGCTTGAAAGCATTGCCGGAGGAAGGTAGCGACACGCACGAATCCGAATGCAGGGCGTGTGGATGGCGCCCTTCGGCGCAACCCGGAAACGGAAGGCTTGCGACACAGGAGAAGTAAGAAACGATGATCAACATGCTGCGGGACATCTGGATGCGTGACAGGCGGGGGTTCCTGACCATCCTGTGTCTGAACATCCTTGTGTCGCTGACCGGCGGCATTTCCATTGTGATGCTGGTGCCCATGCTGGGCTTGCTGAATGTCTCGGAGGGCGCGGCGTCGGCTCTGGGACGGCTCGCTGCGCCGCTGCTGGCGATGCCCTATGAGGGACAGGTGATCGTCCTCGTTGCGGGATACTTTCTCCTGATTGTGCTCAAGGCGCTGCTGTCGCGGACGCTTTCGATTCAGGAGAACCGCTTTCTGGAGGATTATTCCTACGACCTGCGCGAGGAGCTGTACCGGAAGGTATCCGGTGCGCGCTGGGAGGAGCTGGCGGCAAGCAGGCAGACCGATACGATCAACCTGTTCACATCGCAGTGCTCCCAGGTCAGCAGCGGTGTGACGCAGATCATTCACCTTCTGTCAGCAACGGTATCCTCGGTGATCCAGCTGTGCATCGCCGTATGGCTCAGCCTTCCGGTGACGGTCTTTGTGCTGATCTGCGGCGCCATGTTTGCGCTGGTTTTCCGCCGGCTCATGAAAGCCTCCAAGTCCTATGGCGATGAGATGATCCGGCTCAACCGGTCGCTATACTCGGAGCTGTTCAGCCAGCTGCGGAGCGTCAAGGAGGTTCGTACCTACGGCGTTCAGAAGGAGCATGAAGCGCTGTTCAGCGATATCAGCCGTTCCTTCCGCGATGCCCGGCTCAGGTATGTGCACCTGATGGCTGTCCCCAATATGATGTACTCCATAGCGGCCGCCGGTATGATCGCGGTGATTTTCCTGGTGAGCGTGCTGGTGTTCCGGATGGATACCGCGCGGCTGATGGTGCTGGTGTATGTGTTCATGCGTCTGTGGCCTGTTTTCAGCGGGTTCATCAGCCGCCTGAACGGGATTCAGACCTCGGTGCCCGCCTATGAGAAGCTGAGCGCGGCGCTTTCATCCCTCCATGCGGAGGAGATGACATGCGAATGCGCTGATTTGCTGCCCTTTGAAAGGGAGATTGAGTTCCGTGACGTGTCCTTTGCCTATCAGGGCAGTGAGGAAAGGGTGCTGTGCGGTGTGTCCTTCCGTTTGCGCAAGGGCTCGGTGACGGCGCTGATCGGCCGAAGCGGAGCAGGCAAAACGACGATTGCGGATCTGCTGCTGGGCTTTCTGTCTCCTACCGGCGGCGAGATTCTGATCGACGGTGTGCCGCTGACAGCCCAGACGCTGCCGCGCTGGCGGCAGAGCATGGCCTATGTGCCGCAGGAGCCGCTGATCCTCAACGCCTCCGTCCGCGAGAACCTGCAGCGCTTTCATCCGCGGGCAACGGAAGCGGAGATGGTCGATGCGCTGAAAAAGGCACAGGCGTGGACGCTTGTGGAAGCGTTGCCGCAGGGGCTCGACACGTCGCTGGGCGATGAAGGCGTGCGGCTTTCAGGCGGTGAAAGGCAGCGGATCGTGCTGGCCCGCGTGCTGCTGGGGAAACCCCGGTTCATTGTGATGGACGAGGCTACCAGCGCCATGGACTACGACAGCGAAGCGGCTGTCCGGGAAGCCATCGGTCAGCTGGACGAGCAGGTGACGGTTCTGATCATCGCGCACAGGCTGGCGACCGTGCGAACGGCATCGCAGGCGATGGTGCTGGAGAACGGTGTGATCACGGAAAACGGCCCGCTCAGGGAACTGGCGGAGACACCCAACGGGTACCTGAACAGGCTGGTTTATTTTGAATGATTGCACGATGGGGACGCAGAGCCTCGATCGGGGAAAAATGAGGGGATAGCAAAGGAAGAATTTTATGAAATGCGATTGACCTGATGGATGATACTGTATATAATAGAATAGAGCTACAGTTGCCTGATGGGAATCCGACCTGTCTGTTGCCTGCGGCCCGATGGCATAAAGCAGCCAACAAGGCGGGATGAGACGGACGCGGAGGGTGGTTCCTTCCTATGGCTGCATGTCAATGCCAGGATGGAAACGAGGACGCCTTCCCGGAATCAGGGCGTTAAGGGGGTGAAACATTGCAGAACGCAAGGATCAAACGATTGCGGGGACACCTGGCCATGATCCTGTTTGATGCTTTTGCTGTGAACATCTCCTATTTTATTGCCTTAATGGTGCGCTATTATGTGCATTTTGAGTTCAAGGCATCGGCGATGAAATATATCCCGCTGTTCTGTGAGTTTGCTCCGTTTTATACTTTTATATGTTTGATTGTGTTCTATCTGTTCAAATTGTACCACGGCGTGTGGAAGTATGCGGGCTTGAGCGAACTGAACCGCATCATGATGGCCTGCGCCATCACCAGTGTTGCCTATGTTACAGGGACCGTCGTGTTCTTTGAGCCCATGTCTCCATCCTATTACCTGATCGGCGGTATTGTCCAGTTTGTTCTCATTGTGGGCAGCCGTTTCGGATACCGGATTTGGAGGGATGAGAAAAATCTGCTTGCCGCAAGAAAGCAGGCATCGCGCAATGTGATGATAATCGGTGCCAGCGAGACGGGCCGACGGGCCGTCAAGTACCTTCAGCTGGACGAAACCATGAGCCACCGTCCGGCATGTATCGTGGATACCTGGGAGAACGATGCGGGCCGTGTCATGGAAGGAATTCCAATCATTGGCGGCGTGGCGGCGGTACGGGAAGCAATCGCCAAGTATGACATCAAGGAGATCCTGTTTGCTGACCCGATGCTTTCGCCGGAGAATCGGAACGAGATCAATGAGATTGCCAGGGAGAACGGTTTGGAGGTCCAGAACTTCAACGCCTCCTTCTTTGGCGGTGACAGGCGCGGAACGAAGAGCGCGCAGGGTGACGGCGCGGATATCAAGGAGCTGCATCACATCGCCATCATCGTATCCTCAGAGGAATCCATCGGGTTCTATGGCAAATTGGGCTTCCGCGAGATTGACCGCATGGATCGCGGCTATGACATCATCGTGATGATGGAGGGCCCGTGCCTGCTGGAATTCTACATTGACCCGACACATCCGCCAAGGGTCAACCGGCCTGAGGCAATGGGTCTGCGGCACCTGGCCCTTCAGGTTGACAATCTGGAACAGACGATTGCGAAGCTGGACGGCATTGAGGTCGAACCGATCCGGGAAGTCGGCGGAAAGCGCTTCACATTCATCAAGGATCCGGATGGGCTTCCGATCAAGCTGCATGAGTAATGCTGAGTAACAAAAGACGGCAGGGAGGACTGACTATGTACAAAGCGTTTGGAAAACGCTGCATGGATGTTGTGCTGGCAGCATGCGCTTTGATCGTGCTGTCGCCGGTGTTTTTTGATTCTGGCGATTGCGATTGTGATCGACGATCCGGGGCCCGTGTTCTTTACGCAAAAGCGTGTGGGACGTAAAAAGGATGGGAAGATCACCTATTTCAAGCTCTGCAAGTTTAGGTCTATGAAGATGTCCACGCCCCATGATACGCCGACGCACCTGTTGG
>JBJEUF010000013.1:0-5865 GCA_051883695.1 Aristaeellaceae bacterium | reverse complement strand
CGGGGAAACAATCCCAGCGGCGGCGGTAAAGCCCGACGTGCGCGAACGTGGCCGCCCTGTGGGCAAAGCAAAAGCCGCCCCGAAGGACGGCTTGCAAATGACCGTGGCGATGAAATCATTTCCCGGTCAGAAGGCTCATGCTCGTTTCAATTTCGTTTTCCGTTCTGCGGAAGCGAATCATCAGGGACACATCCTTGCAGGTGTACTTGGCCTGAAAGGGTTCCGTCCACAGCTGGGTCAGCCCCGGACAGCTTTCCAATGCTTCCAGCCGAAGCTCTGCGGCATCCTCACCGTTTTCAAATCGGCCGAACAGCTCTCGCAGCGTCGGCAGCTGCTCCTTCTTCACGCGCTCCCACACCTGGGCGGCGGGCAAGTCTTTGAAATCCGAATCGGGCCTGCGGGGCCGAAGCCCAGCCCACTGGTACAGCGACATGGGCGCGTTCATGAATGCCAGCTTTGCTTCATCCACACCGCAGGTATCGCAAATCATGATGTCCGCCGAGCGGCTCAGGGCGTTGGTGAACAAATCAGGCTTCATGGTATCCATCCCGCAGCGCGGGCAGAGGGTGTACTTCCCGGCTTCCTGTGCGGCTTTCAAATCCGCCAGCCGCTGCTCAATTCTCTTCATGGCTGTTCTCCTCGCTTTCCTTCAGGGCCTTCCTCAGCTCGGCATACCGCGCCCGGTGCGCATCCATCTTGTCGGCGGTGCGGAAGGCAGCATAGCCGTGCAGATGCTTCAGCAGCGCGGCGCGAGTGGCTTTGTACTCTGCGCCGCCCATGCCCAGCTGCATCAGCCAGCTCCGGCAGAAATACTTCATTTCGCTGTCCAGGGGTTCCATGCGCTTGCTGCTGACGTGATGCGCCTTCATGGCTCTGGCGGCCACAGTGCTCAGCAGCTCCGCAAAGCTGTTCCAGCCGGTGGGATTCTCCCGGTCCCAGGTGGTATCCAGCTTCAGCTTGTCCTCCTCGACGGCAATGCCCGTGACCATGCCGATCTCGGCTTCTTGTCGCAGAAGCTCCGCAATCTGCTCAAGGCTTTCGGGCCTGGGGTCATCCAGCAGCTCGATGACCTCCTCATCCATGCGGAGGAAATCGCATTGGGTCATGGCGGCAATCAGGCTCTGCCTGGCATAGAGTGTCCGCAGGATGTTGATGAGTCCCTGCGGTGTGCAGTTGGTCAGCGGAATGCTGACGGCGATGCGGTCAATCTGCTCAGTGATGTCTGCCGTCGCGGTGGCGGGAGCTGTATCTGCTTCAGGGGTGGCTACGGCTTCTGAATCAGCAGGCTGCTCATCCGCCGTAGCCGTGTCCGGCTCGGCATCGGTCTGTGCTTCTGCTTCTGTGGGCTGTTCTTCCTCGGCCACGGTTTCTGTTGCTTCGGTCGGCTCGTTCTCAACTTCGGTCACAGCTCCTGAATTTGCCTGGGGCTCGTCCAGCCCGGCGGGCATTTCGCTGATGTAGCCGTTCTCCATCAGGAAGCGGGCGACGGGCATCATCTCGTCCCGCTCGCCGCTCACGGATGCGTCTCGGTTCACGGTGATTCCTCCTATCCGGAATGCGTAGGTGGGGGCACGCAGGTAGATCGCGGGGCGGTTCAGAAGCCCGGAGAGCTTTCTCACCATCTCCTTGCGAACATAGCACTCGGTTGCAATGGTTATCATGGCTTGACCTCCTTCGGTTCAGGGTAGTGACATATACGCTCTGATTCGCAGAAAAGTCAAGCATCCTGATGCAGATTCTTTTCATCGTGTGTCGCGCTCAACAGGAAAAGCCCCTGCGGTTTGTGTCCGCAAGGGCCGTGTTCATCCAGTTGTGCTGATGATACTATACCATAACGGGAAACATGGCTTCAACTGCCCTTTACTGCCCTCAACTGCCCTTTTTGAGATTTTCTTTGAAATATTCGCTTTTCAGTACAGCATCCACTTTGATCAGTGCCCGCCCATGCACCTTGTACACTGTGCGGATATGCATGTGCATGATCTCTGCAATCTCCTCCCAGCTCCGATAGCACAGATACCGCAGCTCCAGCAGCAGCTGGCAGTCGGTATCATCAATCTGTTTCAGCACTCCATTGACCTCGCGTTTCAAATCGACCAGCCGATCAATGGCGGCGTTCAGGGACTCCTCTTCCTCCATCAGGCGGACGATGGCATCCTCCAGGGAGGTCACGTTCCTCGTGTGCGACACCTGCTCACCGTCCAACGATGCGGTGACCTTCCGGGTCATGGCGCGAAGCCGGGATACACGATCCAGCTTCACATTGATGCGCTGATCGAGGGTTCTTGCCTGGTTCAGATATTCCTTCGCGGTCATATTCACACCTCCTGCTGTGTCCTTTGCAGAGGAAGAACGCTTCTTACGCTCCATACACATGCTCGTTCTCCCGCCACGGCATCCTGCCTTCGAAATACTTCTCCGCGATTCGCTCCTGCTGCTCCATCGGAAGTCGGATCAGCCGCTGATCAATCCTGCGCTGTTCCTTTTCCAGTGCCCAGCGCGGCTTGTAGAACCTGCAGGCTTGATAACCCGGACAATTCACCTTCAGGGCACTGCACCTGCCCCTATGCATGGCAAAGCACCGGTCATTCATTCGTGATCACCCATTCCTCTCTGCATCCACTTGTTCAATTACACGCTTGACATCCTCGACGCTCTCCACCCGGCAGGCAATCCCACCCGCCTGATTGATCTTGCGGATCGCCCGCTTCTGCAGCTCCGTCAGCCGCCCCGTGGGCAACTTGACCTCCAACCCCAGGAAACGACCCTTGTAGCAGCAGATGATGTCCGGCACACCGCTCGTGCCATAGGGTCCTCCATGTTCCTTCCAAAAGAATATTTCACTTCCATAAGAAGCGAGAAAGTGTTTGATCGCGGCAACCACATCACGCTCCGGCATGCAGCGCCTCCTTCAACCGTTCGACCTCCCGCTGGAGCGTCTGGATGTTCTCCCTGTAGCCCCGGATGCGCCGCTCATAACCCTCGCAGCGGGTGCGCATGTCCCCGCGCACCAGATTGATCTGCTGAACCACATCGTTGTAGCTTTCATACAGCCGGCGGTAGATGGGGTTCTCCAGCAGGTGTTCGTGATCCGCGCCCTTCACCGTGCGTACATTGCCCGGGGCTTCTTGCTGGGCGGGCTTGTACACCTCATACTCCGGGATGTCCACGGGTTCTTCCTCGATGAAGCAGCCCAAAGGAGCATTGCTGCTGTGGCTGCCATCCGCCTTGGGCTTCTCTGCCTGCTGCATGTCCCGATAGGCTCCCGAGATGGTTTGTTCTCCCTTGTCCACCCGGTCCATCAGGTCGGGACGCTTCTCCGCCACTTCCTTCGCACGGCGCATCTGGCGGTCGCTGCTGAATCCAACCTTCTTTGCAACGATCTCGCGCACCTTTCCTGCTTCGTTCTGCTCATCCGGTTGAGGTGGGCAATTGCCCACCTCAGAATCCATTTGAGCGTTTGCAGGTTTTCTCATCCGACGCTGCTTTCCCTTTTCGACCTCCACCATCCGGATACGCTCCGCAAACGCCAGCTTCTCCGACACTGTGAACTCCTTGCGCTGCTCGTTCTCCGCGATTTCCAGCATCAGCATCTCGTCCGCTTCCATCGGACTCATCACGGTCGCACGGATTTCTACGGCGTTCAGCTGCTCCATGGCCTTCATCCGGCGCAGACCGGCGATCAGCACATAGCCGCCGTCCGCCTGCTCCATGACGGTAATCGGGTTGAGCAGCCCGTGCTTCTGAATATCCTGCGCCAGCTCATCCAGGCTGCCGTTCTCCTTGCGGATGCGCTCCGCCACACGGATGCTGCCCATTGCGATCTGCCTGACCTGTCCCACGTTCTTTTCCATGTTCTCCGCTCCCTTCGTGTGGATCAATCCTCTGCCATATCCCATTCCAGCGTCAGCCGGTTCTTCGACCCTGTACGCAGGCCCTTGTTGTAGGCGTCCACCAGCACGGCGCAGGTCACAAACCGGATGCTCTTGCTGAAGGCCGTGACCGGCGTAGACTTGCCCTGCGTCCGGCGGCGCACCTCCTGATACAGATCCATCGGCATCCTCAGCCGCATGCGCGCCTCGAACTGCGCCACCGTCAGTACCGGGGCATACCGCTTCCAGAATTCGCCCAGCCCCGCCAGCATCTCCCGGCGGAGAATCGTCGTGTCCCTCGGCCATGTGGCCGCGATGCAGGCCAGCGTCCTGTCCAGTGCCTCCACGCCAAACTGGCGGATGATCTGCTGCAGCGCACCGATGGCGCAGATGCACATGGGCTGGCCCGACTTGCCGTGGCGGAAGCTGTACTTGTCCATGAGCCGCTTGATCTGCAGGCTCTCCTCATCCTCCGCCCACACCGAGGCGTTGAAGGTGTCCGCGATGCGAAGCGACTGCTTGTTTTCGTTCTGGCGGCGGAAGTAGTCCGCCTCCTCGCGGATGCTCATGCCCTCCAGCACGATGCAGTTGGTCGAGACGTACCCCAGCTGGCGGAGCGCGGTGAGCCGGTGCTGTCCGTCCAGCACGGCATAGGTGCCGTCCTTCCGATAGCTGACCACCAGCACGCCCAGCCTGGCCGGGTCAAAATGCTTCACGATGCCCGCCACATTGCGCATGTTCATCACGCGCTGGTATTCCTCCGTCACGATGCTTGCCAGCGGGATCTGCTGAATCTGCTGGCACACCTCGCCGCCGGAGGTGTCGCTGTGCTTCTCTGCCTGTTCATGCGACTGTACAGTCTGCATCGCCACCGCTTCCCGTGCCTGTGCGTCCATTGCTTCCCTCTGCCGCAGATATTCCGCCCGGCGAAGGGCGCGCGTCTTCTTGTTTGCCATTGCTGCTCCTCACTTTCTTTCGCTGCTGTGTGCCGCTGTGTTCTGAATCCTGGCCTTCACCGCCGCCAGCAGGGCATTCTGGTCGGCGGCCTTATCATGCAGGGCCTGCATGACCTGCTCGTCCATGGTGCCCTTGACCACCAGATGATGCACGACCACCGTGTTCTTCTGCCCTTGCCGCCAGAGTCGGGCGTTGGCCTGCTCGTACAGCTCCAGCGACCAGTTCAGGCCGAACCACACGATGGTGCTGCCGCCGTGCTGGAGATTGAGCCCATGCCCGGTGGAAGCCGGCTGTGTCACCGCCACGGCGATGCGTCCGGCGTTCCAGTCCGCCATGTCATCGGCGGTTTTCAGCTCCCGCACGCCGCCGGGATTGTCCGGGCTGTATTTACCGAACCGCTGCTGAATCCGCGTCAGGTCGTGCTGGTAGGCGTACATGACCAGCACGGGCTTGCCGTTGGCGGCTTCGATCAGATCCTCCAGCGCATCCAGCTTTCGGTCGTGGATGACGCGGATGTTGTGGAACTCATCGTACACCGCGCCGTTGGACAGCTGCAGGAGCTTGCCCGCCAGGGAGGCCGCGTTGAGGGCCAGCACATCGCCGTCCACGTAAGGGAGGAGCATGTCCCGTTCCATCTGTCGGTACAGCTTTTCTTCCCGGGGCGAGAGCGTCAGTTCCACCACATTGTCGATGCGCTCCGGCATCTGCAGATGATCCGCTGCCCGCATGGACACACAGATGTCGCCCAGCCGCCGGTAGATTTCCTCCTCCGCGCCGGGCTTCAGCTCGTGCTTGTAGGGCAGCCAGCTGTTGGGGGTGTCGAAAAACATGTCGAGGTAGCTCTTCATCGTTCGCCCCAGCCGCATGCCGCGATCCAGCAGGAACATCTGCGGCCACAGATCCTCCAGCCCGTTGGGCGCGGGTGTGCCGGTCAGCCCGACCACACGCGAGAATTGGGGCAGCACCTTTTTGAGAGCCAGAAAGCGTTTTGCCTTGCTGTTCTTGAACGAGGACAGCTCATCGATCACCAGCATAT
>JBJEUF010000012.1:0-1569 GCA_051883695.1 Aristaeellaceae bacterium | reverse complement strand
TCACCGACATCTATGACGACTCCATGTGGCTGATCAACCTGGTGGAAAACCTGCTGGCCATCACCCGGATTGAGGACGGACAGGTGAAGCTGCGTCCCACCGTGGAGCTCATGGACGACGTGGTCGCCGAGGCGCTGCGCCACATCAACCGCAAGAGCAGGGAGCACACGATCTGTGTGAGCAGCGAGGAGGAGCTGATCCTGGCGCGGATCGACGCGAAGCTGATCGTGCAGGTGATCATCAACCTGGTGGACAATGCCATCAAGTTCACCCCTGTCGGTTCGCATATCGACATCCGCATCAGGCGTCTCGGCGCCTTCGTGGAGGTTTCCGTGGCCGACGACGGACCGGGCATCGAGGACGCGCGCAAGGAGCGCATCTTCGACATGTTCTACAGCGGCGCCAATCGGATTGCGGACAGCCGCAGGAGCCTGGGGCTGGGCCTGTCCCTGTGCAGATCCATCGTTACGGCCCATGGCGGAACCATCACCGTATCGGACAACGTGCCGAAGGGAACGGTCTTCACCTTTACACTGCCTGCCGGGGAGGTTGAGCTGCATGAATAAACCGCTGATCCTGGTCGTGGAGGATGACCCGCCCGTCCGCAACCTGATCACGACCACCCTGAAGATGAACGACTACCGGTATCTGACCGCGGCGGGCGGCGAGACGGCGATCCTGGAGGCGTCCTCCCACAACCCGGACATCGTGCTGCTGGATCTGGGCCTGCCGGACATGGACGGCGTGCAGGTGATCCGCAGCATCCGCTCCTGGTCCAATCTGCCCATCATCGTCATCAGCGCGCGCAGCGAGGACGGCGACAAGATCGAGGCGCTGGATGCGGGCGCCGACGATTACCTGACCAAGCCCTTCTCCGTGGAGGAGCTGCTGGCCCGGCTGCGGGTCACGCAGCGCAGGCTGTCGTACATGACGGCGGAGATGCTCTCGGCCAGCTCGGTCTTTGTCAACGGCAAGCTCAAGGTGGACTATGCCGGCGGCTGCGCGTATCTGGACGGGCAGGAGCTGCACCTGACGCCCATCGAGTACAAGCTGCTGTGCCTGCTGGCCAGGAACGTGGGCAAGGTGCTGACCCACACCTTCATCACCCAGAATATCTGGGGGCGCAGCTGGGACAACGACGTGGCCTCCCTGCGGGTGTTCATGGCGACGCTGAGGAAAAAGCTGGAGCCCACGCCGGATTCCCCGCAGGTGATCCAGACCCATATCGGCGTGGGATACCGGATGATGAAAGTGGAATAGGGGAGCGATGGTTAGCTTAAGGGAGCTAAAGCGAACGAGGACATCATCCGCTGCGGCGGGGACCTCACCCGCCCCTTCGGGGCACCCTCCCCATAGGGGAGGGCAAAGTCAGCCTTCCCCTATGGGGAAGGTGGCTTGCCGCAGGCAAGACGGATGAGGTCTTTCGCATCCTTAAGTGAATGTAAATCATATCAGAGAAAAGCATAGATGCAAGCGGCTGACCTGCAATCGGTTCAGCCGCTTTTCTGTCTGCCGGGCAACCATACTTTTTGAGTTATGGGGTTATTATAAAAGCATAGCCGTCTGGAC
>JBJEUF010000011.1:0-6060 GCA_051883695.1 Aristaeellaceae bacterium | reverse complement strand
TGTACAACCGCACCAGCCTGCCCCAGACCTTCCTGTGGTGGGCCAACCCCGCCGTAGCCGTCAACGACAACACGCAATCCGTCTTTCCCCCGGACGTGACCGCCGTCTACGACCATGGCAAGCGGGACGTGAGCGCCTTCCCCATCGCCACAGGGGTGTACTACAAGCACGATTATTCCGCAGGCGTGGACATCAGCCGGTACAGGAATATCCCCGTGCCGACCTCCTACATGTGCGCCGGCAGCGAGTACGACTTCGTCGGCGGGTACGACAACGGCGTGCAGGCCGGCATCCTGCATGTTGCCGATCATCACGTCTCCCCCGGCAAAAAGCAGTGGACCTGGGGCTGCGGGGATTTCGGCCAGGCCTGGGACCGCAATCTCACCGACGCAAACGGGCCCTACATCGAGCTGATGACCGGCATGTACTGCGACAACCAGCCGGATTTCACCTGGCTCATGCCCTATGAGGAAAAGACATTCACCCAGTACTTCATGCCCTACAGGAAAATTGGCTATGTGAAGAACGCCAGCCGGGAGTGCGCGCTGAATCTGGAGGTGAAGGAGGGCAAGGCCCGCTTCGCCGTGTACACCACCCAGCCCTTCCAATCCGCGCGGGTGACGCTGACAGCAGCGGGCGTGCCGGTCTATGACCGCGTCTGCGACATCAGCCCGGCACAGGTGCTTCAGGCTCAGGCGGAGACGGCCGCTCCCGAGACGGCTCTGACCCTGACCGTGTACGCCGCCTCCGGCAGAAAGCTGCTCTCCTACACCCCGCAGCCAAGGAAGATCGAATCCATCCCCGACCCCATGCCCCCGGCGAAGCTCCCCCACGAGATCATGACCAACGAGGAGCTGTACCTCACGGGGCTGCACCTGGAGCAGTACCGCCACGCCACCTACCTCCCCGATCCCTACTATCTGGAAGCCCTCAGGCGCGACCCCGGCGACAGCCGCGCCAACAACGCCTACGGGCTGCTGCTTTTGCGCAGGGGACGCTTTGAGCAGGCGGAAGCGTTCTTCCGGGCGGCCATCGCGCGGATCACCTCCCGCAACCCGAACCCCTACTGCTCCGAGGCGTACACGAATCTGGGGCTGTGCCTGCGCTATCAGGGCCGGGAGGATGAAGCCTACGACGCGTTCTTCAAGGCTGCGTGGACGGCGGCGGAGCAGGAGAGCAGCTACTATCACATTGCCTGCATCGACTGCAAGCGGGGGGACTACGAGCTGGCGCTGGAGCACATTGACCGGAGCCTGGTGAAGAATAACCACAGCCTGAAGGCCCGAGCCCTGCGCGGCATGATTCTGGACAGCCTGGGCCGGACGGAGGAAGCCGCTGCCTGGTATGCGGAAAACCTCCGGCTGGACGCCTTCGACTATGTGTCCCGGATTGCGTCCGGGGACGTCGATTCGGCGCTTGCCATGATGAACGGACGGGTCAGCAGCTTCATCGAGTGCGCCATCGACTGTGCCGAGGCGGGGTATCTGGCGGATGCGGCGGATATCCTTCGCCGCTGTCCCACGGAGCATCCCATGCTGCACTACTACCTCGCCCTGTACACCGGCGACAGGACGGAGCTTGACAGGGCCTCCGCCTGCTCCAGCCTGTACTGCTTCCCCAACCGGCTGGAGGATATCGCCGCGCTGCGCCATGCCATGGACAACAACCCCGGCGACGCCAAAGCTCCCTACTATCTGGGCTGCCTGTGGTACGACAAACGGCAGTACGAGGAAGCCATCGCCTGCTGGGAACGCAGCGCCCGGACGGACAGCCGCTTCCCCACGGTATGGCGGAACCTGTCCCTGGCGTATTTCAACAAGCGGGGCGACCGGGCCGCAGCCCGTCAGGCCATGGAGCGGGCCTACGCGCTGGACGAAAGCGACGCCCGCATCCTGCTGGAAAAGGATCAGCTGGACCGCAAGCTGGGCGCAAGCGTGGCAGAGCGCTTCAACTTCCTTGAAAAGCGGAAGGAGATCGTCGCCCAGCGGGACGACCTGTATGTGGAATACTGCACGCTGCTCAACGACCTGGGCCGCTTCGAGGAAGCCCTCAGCCTCATCATGGCGCGGAAGTTCCACCCCTGGGAGGGCGGCGAGGGCAAGGTGACGGGGCAATATGCCGTGGCGCTGACGCAGCTGGGCAGACGCGCGCTGGAGCAGGGCGATCCCACCCGGGCCAGGTCCCTGCTGGAGCAGGCCCTCACCTTCCCGCACAACCTCGGCGAGGGCAAGCTGGAGGGCGCAAGGGACAACAACATCCACTACTATCTGGGACTGGCGAATCGCGCGCTGGGACTGGAGGACGAGGCGCTGCATCACCTGACCCTGGCCGCCGCCGGAGACGAGGAGCCCGCCTCCGCCATGTACTACAACGATCAGCCCGCCGACCTGATTCTCTATCAGGGGCTGGCCAACCGCGCCCTTGGCCGGGAGGAACGTGCGCTGAGCCGCTTCCACAAGCTCATCGCCTACGGGGAAAAGCACTATCACGATCAGGTGCGGATGGACTACTTCGCCGTGTCCCTGCCGGATCTGCAGCTGTTTGACGAGGATCTGACGCTGCGCAGCCGTGCCCACTGCGAGTACCTGATCGCGCTGGGCAGCCTGGGTCTGGGCGACAAGGCCCGGGCGGAAGGGTGCTTCGACGCGGTGCTGGCCATCGACCGCAGCCATCAGGGCGCAAGGCTGCACCGGCAGCTGCTATGAACCTTTACAGAAAGGAGACGTTTGCATGCGGATCATCGACCTGAGCGGCGTGTGGCAGTGCACGATCCCCGGTCAGACCCGTCCCATCACCATCCCCGGCACACTGGATGAGAGCGGCATCGGCCAGCGGGACGTGGGCGGCAAGAAATGGCACCCGGACACGGACACCAGCCGGGCCATCTACCAGACGGATGAGGGCATCCGCACCCGGCTGACCCGGGTGGTCACCTACGAGGGCCCGGCGCAGATTTCCCGCCGTCTGGACTGGGAGGTTCCGGCGGGCAGGCGGCTGTTCCTGGAGGTGGAGCGCAGCCGCCATCTGTCCCTGCGCGTGAACGGCTGCGAGGTGCCGCCTGCCCGGGAACGCACCATCAGCACGCCCAGCGTGTTCGAGGTCACAGGGCGGATGACAGGCCGGGACGAAATCGTGTTCATCGCGGACAACAGCTACCCCGGCTGGCCCCACGACGCGATTGTCTGTTCCTCCGCCGCCACGGATGAAACCCAGACCAACTGGAACGGTCTGCTGGGCTATGTCCGGTTGCGCGTGGAGGCGCCCGACTGCCTGATGGGCGTGCGGGTGTATCCCCATGGGGACAGGGCGGATGTGTGCGTGGAGATTGATGCCATCCAGCAGGGTGAAACGTCCCTGACCCTGACCAGCGACGCCCTGGAAGCTCCGGTTCACGCCCCTGCCTTCCTGTACAGGGGCCCGCAGGATGTCTGGCTGCGGAATCTGCCCCTGCGCAGGGACATCCACCGCTGGGACGAGGAGGAGGGCAATCTTTACCGCCTGACCGTGACCATGGGGCAGGAAGACTGCACCGTGCGCTTTGGCGTGCGGGATTTCCGGGCCGAGGAAGGCTTCCTGACCCTCAACGGACGGCGCATCTTCCTGCGCGGCGAAGCCAACTGCGCGGTATTCCCGGAGGAGGGGCATCCGCCCATGACGGTGGAAAGGTGGCGGGAGGTGCTGTCCGTCTACCGCAGCTACGGCGTGAACTGCATGCGCTTCCATAGCCACACCCCGCCGGAAGCAGCCTTCATCGCGGCGGACGAGATGGGGATGCTCATGCAGCCCGAGCTGAGCCACTGGAATCCCGAGACGGCCTTTGAGTCGGAGGAAAGCCACGCCTACTATGGCGCCGAGCTGCGGCAGGTGCTGCGGCAGCTGGCGAATCATCCCTCCTTCGTCATGCTGACCTTCGGCAACGAGCTGGCCTGCGGCAGTCTGGGGCACCGGCGCATGGAGGACATGCTGGCCATGGCCCACGGCATGGACGATACCCGATTGTACGCCTGCGCCTCCAACCCCCACTACGGCTGGTACGGCAGCATGGACAGCAGCGATTTCTACACCGCCACCAACCTCCGGCAATCCGAGCTGCGCGCCACCTACGCCCGGATGCTGGGCGCGCTGAACCACCGTTATCCCAGCGCGAAGAGCGATTACGAGGGCGCCATGGAGAAGCTGCGCCGGGAGTGCGCAAAGCCTGTTTTCTCCTTTGAGGTGGGGCAGTTCGAGGTGCTGCCGGACTTTGACGAGATCGCCGATTTCCGGGGTGTGACCCGGGCGGTGAACTACGAGCTGATCCGCCGGCAGGTGCAAAGCAGCGGCGCGATGGAAACCTGGAAGGCTCAGGTGGAAGCCACCGGCGAGCTTGCCAGACTCTGCTACCGGGAGGAGGTGGAAGCCACCCTCCGCACCGAAAGCTACAGCGGCATCTGCCTGCTGGGCATTCAGGATTTCCCCGGTCAGGGCACCGCGCTGGTGGGGATGCTCAACGCGCACCTGCAGCCCAAGCCCTACCCCTTCGCCCAGCCGGAACGGTTTTCCGCCTTCTTCCGCAGCGTGCTGCCCCTTGTGCTGCTGGATCGCTACACCTACGAATGCACCGAGACCCTCGCCGCCTGCGTGAAGATTGCCAACTACGGCAAGGCCCCGCTGCGCGGACGCGCCCAATGGACGCTGACCGGCGCAAGCCGAACCCTCTCAGGATGGCTGGACGAAACGGAAGCTCCCGCGGGCAGGCTGACGGTGCTGGGCCGCGTCGCCATCCCGCTGAACGCCTTCGACCGGCCGGAGCAGCTGACGCTGACGCTGCGCTTTGGTGAAGCGGTGAACACCTATCCCGTGTGGGTGTATCCGCCCATCAGACCCGTATGCCCCGAAAATGTCCACGAATGCCGGCGTCTGGACGATGCGGCCCTTGCTGCGCTGCGTGCCGGCGGTACGGTCTACCTGTCCCCGGACAGCACGGAGGACGCGCTGCCCCAGTCCATTCAGGCGCAGTTTACCCCGGATTTCTGGTCGGTGGGAACCTTCCCTGCCCAGGCCGGGGGCATGGGGCAGCTGATCGACAGGGCGCATCCCCTCTTCGCCGCCTTCCCGACCGAGCGCCATACCAACTGGCAGTGGTGGCCCATGGCGATCCAGCGGGCGATCATCCTGCCCCGGCGGATGCAAGCGATCGTCGCGGAGATGGACAGCTACGCCTACCTGCGGCCCATGGCGCAGCTGCTGGAATGCCGCTGTGCCGGCGGCCGGCTGATGCTATCCTCTCTGGGGCTGCATCAGCTGCAGCAGTATCCCGAGGCCCGGGCGCTGCAGCAGGCCGTCTACGCCTACCTTGCGGGGGCGTCTCCCCTGCCGGAGCAGGAATTGACCGTCGCGGAGGTGCGCGCTCTGGTGAAGTAAAATACGGACAGGGCGCTGCGGATTCCCGGATCGCGGGAGGCGCAGCGCCCTGCATGGCGGACTCGCTGGTGGGGGATTGCCCTTTTCCTGCTTCTTGCTGCACAGAGATAACAAAAAGCTGTCGCCCGGGAGGGGGACAGCTTTCATATTTGTTTCAAAGGGGATCAACGTTCATCAAAATTCTTCACAAGTTCGAAATCCTGGCACGTATCATCGCCGATATTCGTCCACTGGTTTGTGCACTGTCCCGACGCCGCAACCACCTGCTCCCGATAGGAGAACGTGATCTTCTCAGCAACAGGCTTCTCGTAAATCTCCTTCATCTTCTATCCCTCCTGATTGTTTGTCATTTATCTATCCGCAGCGACCTGATCGACTGTCGCGGATGGCGATTTCACTTTGGGAATCAGACCAGCCTTCAGCATGGCCTTTCCCCATTGGCATACCGCAGGGCTTGCGTGGCCCTTTTCGGCTCCCATGGCATGATGGGCAACGCAGCTATGGCATACGCTCCGCAAGCGGCAGCCCTCGCACTCGACAGGCCGGGGGTATGCCATGACGTACCGGTGAATGGTCTGCCACGCTTCCGGGAAATCCGTATGTAGGGTCCCCTCCGCAACCCCGCACCCCAAGAAACACCTGGCTTTTCGCCGTGAA
>JBJEUF010000010.1:0-6114 GCA_051883695.1 Aristaeellaceae bacterium | reverse complement strand
ACAGCGTCGCGGGAATCTTGCTGGCAAGATACTCCTCCACCGGCTGCAGGAAGGTACCCACCGTGGTACAGAAGCCCCAGTTGAATTCCGTGAACAGGTTCTTGAGGAAAATCCCGTACTGTACGATGATCGGATCGTAGTAGCCCCATGCCGTGCGCATATCCTCCAGCTGCTTCGCGTATCCGCCGGTCACTGCCACAACCGGGTTGGGCAGCATGCGAATCAGCACAAACAGCATCGTCATGATGATGAACAGACTCACGATGAACAGAGCGATACGTTTGCATACATACTTCAGCATCTGTTTTGCTCCTTGCCCGCAGACACACGGAGAGGAAGGACAGCCTTTCGGCCATCCCTCCTGCCCGAGTGTGTTCCTGCATTCGCCAGGCGGCAATTACGGCATCTTTTCCTGCATTCCGGCGTCTGCAAACCACGATTCACCGGAAGCCAAACCTTTGGCTTTCATCCTTGAATGGCAAGAAAAGCTGCTCGGAACCGCACCTGTCTCCTTTTCGAAACACACGCTTGTGTGCTGCGTCAATATCCAATTATTGCCGGATAAGGTCTGCGTCAGTAGCTCAGCTGATGGCCCTGCTCCGCGCAGTAGGTCGCCCACTCGGCGTCGTCCATGGTGTAGGTCATGAACTGAATGCCGCCCCGGCCGACGATGGAGTTGATGTATTCCTCGCTGCCATACACAATCCGCTGGGAAGCCAGCGCCGCGCCGCAGGAGGAGAAGATGGGAATCATGTGGTAGTTCAGCAGCAGGCCCTTCTCCATGCCGGCGAGAATCTCGTTGCGCACATCCAGCTCCGCAATGGCATAGGCGCCGTTGTACAGCTCGTTGTACCAGTCGTAGTAGCTCATGGTGATGTCCGTGCCCTGAACGGAGATGGTCAGGTCCTGATAGGGGTCGAAGCCGTATTCCATGATGTAGGCGGGATCCGTCCAGCAGATCATCATGCTGTAGGGATCCATCTCCGCGCCGCCCCAGGCGCCGTTGATCATGTCGTCCTGACCGCTCTGCATGGTGTTGTAGTAATCCTGATCCTCCACCAGCAGGAACCTGATCCGGCCCTCCAGCGAGGTGCCCTCCGCAGCCGCGAGCATGGCTTCCTCGATGTAGTCGACCATCTTCTGGTCGGAGGCGCTGGTGCTGTACACATGGTACTCGATTTCCACCATGTCGGTATCGGAGATGTTGCCGTCAGCCAGGCACTGGTCGTAGGCGGACTGCAGCAGCCGGGTAGCCTCGTCCCGGTTGTAGCCGGTCAGGTCATCCACGCTGTTCACGCCGTAAACCTCGCACAGGGTCTGCTGGGCGTAATCGCAGTCGCGGTAGGCCAGGCCGGACACGGGGTCGCAGACGTACATGCTGTTGAGCAGACCGAAGGCCGGATCGGAATAGGGATTGCAGCTCATGACGTAATCAGTGCGGTCAAAGGAGAGGGACATGGCCTTGCGGAAGTCGATGTAGGTCAGGATGGTCTTGTTGACGCCCGCCGCCTCACGGCTCTTCAGAATGTCGAAGTCGGTGTTCAGCGCCAGATAGTAGGTGTTGCTGGTGGGGGTGTAGTACACAAAGTCGCTGGTGCCGTACTTCTCCATGTCATCCGCCGCCAGACCCACCGCGTCCAGATTGCCCTGCAGGAACAGCAGGAGCTGGGTGGTGTGCTCATCAATCTGCTGCAGCACAAGGCCCGTGGTCTGATACATGCCCTCATAGCGGGCGTCGCTGTAGCCGAACCAGCTTTCGTTCCGTTCAAAGACGATCTCCTTGGACTCCTGATAGCTGGTCATGCGGTAGGGGCCGTAGGAGCTGAACCTGTCAACGCCGGTGCCGTATGCGGACTTGATGATGCCGCCGGCTTCCTTCTTGTTGGCCTCGTACAGGTCCTCCTTCACCAGCAGGAGGTTGTCCACATTCATCTCAAAGTCAAACAGCGTGCTGGGGTTCTTCAGCACCAGGGTGAAGGTGTAGGCATCGTCCATGACAAAGCCGACCTGCTCCCAGGAGACGGGCGCCATCACACCGTAGCAGTACACATAGTTAATCAGGTCCTCCACGGTCTCGTTGTAGAAGGCGTCGCTGCCCGTCAGGGAGTGGATGCCCTCAATGGTATCGTCCGTCATGGGCACCAGGCCGTCCGCGTCCATCAGCGCGTCCACGGCATAGAAGGTGTTCAGATCCATGTAGGACCAGTAATCGCGCAGGGTGTAGCCGCCCAGGTACTCCAGCGGCGCGCCCCAGGCGAAATAGACCGGGTTGCCGTCGGCATCCGCATACTGGCCGTCCTCACCGGCGGCGAAGTCGGACATGGCCTTGCCGCCCAGGGTGGTGGCCGGATACAGGGCAGGCGTGCCGGCCTTGTCGCTGTTGTAATAGCCCTCCGCATTTGCCAGCGCCGTGCCGCCCTGATAGAACAGGGAGGCGCGGTAGTTCTTCATGCTGGGGTTCAGGAACTGCTGCAGGGTGTATTCCACATCCCGCGCGGTGATGGGCGTGCCATCATCCCATACGGCGTTCTGATTCAGCGTGATCTGCCAGGCATAGCCCTCGGTCGCGTCCGCAGGCACGCCGTAGACCGCGTTGCCCGCGTAGGCGGCGGTCACGTCCACGGGGAAGTCAGCCGCCAGCTCGGGCACGATATCGTAGCCGTCCCTGGTTTCATTCATCCAGAAGCCGTAGAAGGGCGTCACGGTGTAGCCCAGCATGTCATACACCGAGGAGATTTTCCAGTCCGTGGGGGACCAGGTGGAGACGCTGGAATAGGTTCCGTGATAGGTGTAGGATGCGCCCTCGGCAAGGGCGCTCTGACCCCAGCCCATGAGCATCGTCATCGACAGGATCAGCGCAAGCAGCATCGAGATCATCTTTCTGGTCATACCTATGCCTCCTTGTATTCGTATCGGAATTTATGAATCAAAGCTGCGTCCGCAGCCAGTTCATCAGCTTGTCCAGACTGCCGGGGGCGAAGGGGCTCTCCAGCCCGGCTGTCCGCAGGGCCTCCGGAAAGCTCTGGTTCCCGGAAGCGTCCAGGAAGGTCATATAGCTGTTCCAGGCCTCCGCAGGCTGCTCGTGCATGAGCCGCAGGTACTGCAGGGCGCAGACCTGTGCCAGCGCATAGTCAATGGCGTAGAAGGGCCAGAGGAACACGTGGGGAATCCGCTGCCAGCGGGTGCCGGCGCGCCCCGCCTCATCCCCGGGATATTCCCGGAAAGGGAAGTAGTCCCGTTCCAGCCGGGCCCAGGCCTCGTTGCGCTGCGGCCTGGTCAGGCGGGGCCGGTCATAGATGATCTGCTGGAACTCGTCCTGCTGGCACTGATAGAGGATGAGGGAAACCGCCTTTTCCAGATACATGGCGCGGTAGTCCCCGGCCCGGCTGCCGAAGAACAGCTCCATATAGGGCAGGGTGAAGCATTCCATGGACATGGCGTGGGTTTCCGCCATTTCCGGCGTGTACCAGCCCCGCTCCCGGATCTCCCCGTTCCGCTTCAGGAAGCAGTAGAAGCCGTGGCCGCCCTCGTGGGTCATGATGTAGGCGTTTTCGCTGGTGCCGTCGAAATTGGCGAAGATGAACGGCGCGCGGTAGGCGCCGAGCTCCATGCAATAGCCGCCCGGCTGCTTGCCCTCCCGCATGGTCACATCGTACAGGCCGTTGTCCAGCACAAAGTCGATGTACTCTTTCGTCCGGGGAGAGAGGCTGCCGTACATCTGCCGGGTCATTTCCAGACAGAAGCTGTCATCGCCCAGCGGCGCGGGATTTCCTTCCGGAAAGAACACACCTTGATCATAGGGATAGAGCCGCTCCAGTCCGAGGCGTTTTCTGCGGCGTTCGTTCAGCTCCGCCGCCAGGGGAACCAGACAGGCTTTCACCTGCTCCCGGAAGCACCGGACGTCCTCCGGCGTGTAGCCAATCCGGTTCATGCGCATGTAGCTCATAGGCACGAAGCCCGGGTAACCCAGCATCCGCGCCTGCCGGTCGCGGTTATCCACCAGTGCGTCAAATATCTCCTCCAGATCATCCCGCTGCGCTTCCCAGGAGGCGACGGCCGCCTCATAGGCCCTGCGGCGAACCGCCCGGTCCGGCGACTGCTGGTCCCGGGTCAGGCTGGCGCGGCTGACCTGCGCGCCGTTGTAATCCGCTTTGGCGTTGGCTGTCAGGTGATTGTAGCGGCTCAGCAGCGCGTTTTCCTCCTGCTCAAGGGGAATCAGACGGCTGTCGCTGCTCTTCAGGCTCGCACGGAGGATGGAGAAGGCAAAGGAGCCGAGCGTTTCCTCAAAGAAGGCGGCGAAGGGGGATGTCACCAGCAGCCGGTGGAACTGCTGCTGCAGCGCGGAAATCCGCGGGCCGACCTCATCGTAATACGCCTGCTCCCCGGCATAGAAGGGGTCGTTCACGTCCATGCCATGACGAACGTAGCACAAATCCATCGGCGTCATCCTGTCACACAGGCGGTTATGCTTCCGCAGCACCGCCAGACAGTCCGCCTCACATCGCGCCGCCTGCACATCCCGGAACAGCGCCTGATAATCCGCCTCGATCTCCTCGTAGGGCACCCGCTGATAGGGCATGTCGCGAAAGTGCATGCTGCGCTCCTCCCTCCCATATGGAAAACCATGCCGCCCGGCAAATGCGTTTCGCAGCGCACAAAGCGTGGCAGCAGCCCGGACGTTCTTTCATAAATGCAGGACATCTGTTGGAATCCTGCACAATGGCACAAAGCGCTGAGCGGAAAAGGTGAAGCCAACCCTGTGCTGCTGCGTGCGGCTTCATTTTGCAACGCCGCATCTGTATACAGCGTTGTATACAATATAACATTGATTCCCCGGGATGTCAACAAATTGAAAGCCGTATCCCATGCGCAGTCCGGATTTAGTACAAATAAAGTACATATGGAGGGCCCTTGTAATAGGATCATGCGGGTGGCGGACCGCCGCAGCGCAGCAGGAGATTTGCATGATTGCAGAGCGGAAAATGCACACAGGCATGTGAACGCTGTGTGATCGTATCTCCTTGCAGACGGCAGCATCAAGGATAGGGACAGCCTGAAATGGTATGAGAAAAGCCTGTGAAGGCAATTGCACCTTCACAGGCTCCATTGGCGCAGAATCAGGGATTTGAACCCTGGGAAGGTTTCAGCCTTCACACGATTACCAGTCGTGCGCACCGTGCGTCAAGCAGAGAGAAAATGCGCAGTAACGGCGGCTACATCGGGGAGGTGATCAGCGTATAAATCAGCCGTCAAACCATAATGCGCGTGACCCAGCGCGGCCTGAATGCACTTGATCGGCTCGCCGTGCATGGCGGCGATCGTGGCCATGCTGTGTCGAAGCCCGTGTGGCGTGACAGCCGGCAGACCCAGCGCGGACAATATCCGCCGGTGTACCTTGTACATATGCTGTTGCGTACAGTCGCAAATCCAGCAATCCGAACGTGGCCAACGCCGAAGCACCGTCAGCACCGTCGCCGGTAACGCAATTGCCCGGTGTGATGCTCGCGTCTTGAGCGGTACCGCGACATGTTCCTGCCGCTGCACCTCCACACGGAGCACACCCGCAGCCAGATCGATATCCTGCCACCGGGCGCCCATGGCCTCGCCGCGGCGAAGGCCGCAGCAGCACAGGAGCAGCACCGGCGCAACATCCGTCTGAGCAGCTGCTGCCATGTAGCGCCGCATCTGGTCGGCATCGAGCACAAGCGCCTTGCGCGGCTGGTGTACTATCTGTGGGCAAACGTCCTCGTCGATCAGGCCGGGCCTGCACAGGCCGAGCTTAGCGGCAACCGTCAACGCCCGTGAGAGCATCACCCTGTCGAGCTGTGCCGCTCTGGGTGTCTCCTTCGCAACAGCGAGGAGCCATCGCCGGAGGACCAATGGCGACAGCTCCTCTAATGGCTCATCCGTGATCTTCCTACATGATTCCGATGGAGGATATATGGATAATGCGGCCCTCACAGCTCTATGATAGCACTTTTTTGTATTCTCTGCAAGCGCCGATGGATCCACGTAGAGTTCAAGCCAGGTTTCGAGCCAATCACCTAAAGTCATGCTATGCACCTCCTTAGGAGGTATTATAATGACAGCTGTACCCATGTTCAAGAGAACAGA
>JBJEUF010000009.1:0-1614 GCA_051883695.1 Aristaeellaceae bacterium | reverse complement strand
GAAATGCCGGCCCATATCACCGTTTTACCGTATCGGGACACCTCGTCCACAACTGCGGTTACGGTGGCGGGGTCGGAGCGCTGAAAGCTATGGGCGCGAAGATGCCCGAGGAGGAGATGCAGCCGCTGGTGGATGCCTGGCGTGCAGCCAACCCCAACATTGTAGCATTCTGGGGTGCCCTGGATCGCGCCGCCCGAACGGTGATCCGCAGGAAGGAAACCGCCCGGGCCGGAAAGGTAACGCTGTACTGGCAGGATGACAAGATGCTCATCCGTCTGCCCTCGGGCAGAAGCCTCTGCTACCTGTCGCCGCATTTCACCGAAAACCGCTTCGGCAGTGACGCCATCGGCTATTATGCGCCCAACGCTGCCGGGCAGATGGTGGAGCAGGAAACATTCGGCGGCAAGCTCACGGAGAACGTGACGCAGGCCATCGCACGGGACATCCTGGCGCACGCCATGCGGAGCCTCGAAGCTGCCGGATACCCCATCGTGTTTCATGTACATGACGAAGCCGTCATAGAAGTGCCCAAGGGACAAGGCAGCCTTGAGGAAGCCTGCCGCATCATGGCAATCCCACCGGATTGGGCAACGGATCTTCCGCTGCGGGCGGACGGCGATGAGCTGCCGTATTACAGAAAGTGATGCAGCGGAAGATTGGCGACGATAGCTCCATCGATAGCCCCATCTATGCAGAAATAACTTGACTTATCCGGCGATCGGAGTGAGTAATACCTCACCCCGGAATGACGCGGGGAGACAATAAGTATTCGAGGAGGCGCAAGATGAAAATCCTGATCGTAGAACCCGAACAGCATCCAAGAATCGCGGAGATTCCGCACACGCTGGAAGTCATGCAGCAGACTGTAGGCGGTTACATCGAGATCACGTACCCGTGGAGAGACCCCATTGCCCTTGTCTGCGATGAGGAAGGGATGCTGAAGCAGCTGCCGTTCAACCGGCTTGTCGCGCCGCAGAGCGCGATTTTCGGCACCTTCTTTCTCTGCGGCATCGGCGAAGAAGATCTGACCGACCTGCCGGAGGAACTCGTGGACAAATACATGCGTCTGCTGTACGATCCCCAGATGCTGATCCAGACAAACGCAGGATACGCTGTTCTGCCTATCCCGGCTTCTGATGCTTCGGAGGATGAAAACGAATCAGCCGGCGGAGGTGATCCGGATGCAGTTTCCCAATAAGGAGACCGTAGCCCGCGTCCGCGCCCAGTTCCCGCCGGGAACCCGCGTACAGCTGCTTGAGATGGACGATCCGCAGGCCCCGCCCATTGGCACGCGGGGAACCGTCAGGTGGGTGGATGATACCGCATCCCTGTGCGTGGAGTGGGACAACGGATCAACATTGAACGTGATCTATGGACAGGATTATGCGGTGAAAATCATTATGTAGAGCTCTACATAAGCAGGATAGGGTAAGGATGTAGCGTCAAGGAGTCAGCAAAGGGAAAAGTAAAGTGGTCTGTGCCCAGATTGCAGGCACAGACCACTTCTGTCAGGGGTGTATTGACCTTTGTCTCAAGGCTCATCATGAAAGGGCTGCTTATTGGTAGACCTCGCTTCGATGTCCAACGGTCAGCATGAGAATCACGAGCTTCCCA
>JBJEUF010000008.1:0-87995 GCA_051883695.1 Aristaeellaceae bacterium | reverse complement strand
GGATCTTTTCCTTCATTGCGATTTCACCTCTTTCGCGTATGCAATGATCGACTCAATAGCCGCGAATCCTATTGTACCACATTCAACAGGGGAATGCAAGAGGTCTGGACAGTTTTTTTCATCTGCGCAGCGCGATCACTTGCGCATGGCTGCGGCCCAGTCCTTGATGCGTGAAAAGAGCTCGGCGTTATCCGCTGTTTTGTCCAGCATGGAGGCAATCTCGCCAAGGGCTGCATCCGGCGTCAGGTCATTGAGCAGACTGCGGAGGACGTTCAGGCATTCCGCGTGTTCGGGAGAGATGAGCGCGGAGGTGCGCTTGGTGCCGGAACGGAGCAGGTCAATGGGGGGGAAGACATTCTCCGCCCGAACCATGCTGCTCATTGCCAGCTCCATGTTGGCTGTGCCGCGGAATTCGCTGGCGATGGCTTCGTCCACCTTGCTGCCGGTTTCGGTGTTCATGGCGGCGATGACGGTCAGGGAGCCGCCTTCACGCAGGCTGCGGGCCGCGCCAAAGAGCCGCTTGGCCTTTTGCAGGCTGGTGGGGCTGACGGAACCGAGCGTCTGGCGGCCCTGCTGGAGCGCGGCGGTGGTGCAGACCTTCGACAGGGTGGTCAGGCTGTCGGCAAGGAGGACGACGTCACGCTTGCTCTCCACCATACGCTGGGCATATTCGACGATCATGTCGGCAAGCCGGATGTGGTTCTCCGGCGGCATGTCGAAGGTGGTGGCCAGCACGGGACACTTCACCTGATCGCGGAGGAGGGTGACGTCCTCGGGCGTTTCGCTGAACAGCACGAGCATGACGGCGGCGTCGGGATGATTCCGGGTGATGGCATTGGCGAGCTGAACGAGCAACCGGCGCTTGCCGTTTTCGGAGGGACAGTGGAGCAACGCCCGCTGACCAAAGCCGATGGGGGTGAGCAAATCCATCAGGCGCAGATCGCCACCCTCGGTTTCCAGGCGGATGCGGCGCGTGGGGTACTCGGCGGTCAGATCCTCGAAGGCCGGACGGGAGATCAGACCGTTGACGGGCGCATCGTTCACCGTGTTAATGTAGAGCATCGCGCTGTACTTGTCGCCATCGCGCAGCGGACGGTTTTTGCCGGTGATGCGATCCCCCGTGCGGAGCCCGAAGCGCCGCACCTGCGCAGCGGAAACGTAGATATCCCTGACAGAGGGCAGCAGGCTTGGGGAACGGAGGAAGCCATAGCCATCGGGATGCAGCTCCAGCACGCCGGAACCGTCCAGGCATTCGCCTGCGCTGAGCATTTCGCTGACAGCCGGGTTGGCGCCGGGAGCGGCTGACCGCTGCTCATAGGCAGGACGCGCGGACGGCTCGGCGGCCGGGCGGGATTCGTAGGCCGGCCTGGCGGGCTGCTCTGCGGCGGGGCGCTGCTCGTAGGGCGGACGGAGCTGATAGCGGGGATTCTCGCCATAGGCCGGACGGCGCTCCGCGGAATAGGCCGGGCGCTGCGGTTCTGCACGGTACGGGCGCTCCTCCTCGCGGGAGGCAGGCGCGCTCTCCTGGGCTGCCGGACCAAAACGCGGCGTGAAGCCCGTGGGACGCGTCGCGGTCGGACGCGGATTGTCGATCGGAGCAGGCGGACGGGAACCCGGGCGACTGCTGTACGCGGGCGCCTGATAAGCGGGCTTCGCGTTGAAGCGCGGGGCGGAATAAGCCTGACGGAAGCCGGAAGCGGGCGTACTGTCGGCGGGCTTTGCGGGCTCGGCGGACTTCACAGGCTCGTCGGGCTTTCCGCCGTCAACGGGCTTTTCCTCATCGGCAGGCTGTGCCTCCTGTGCGGGGGCTTCGAGCCTGGCCTCGACCGGTGCGGGGGCAGGGGCTTCCTCGGAAGCGCTGCCGATGGCCTGCGTCAGGCGATCGACGATGCCCTGCTTGGAGATGCCCGCGCTCAGCGGGACATGCAGCTCTTTGGCCAGTTTGCGCAGCTCAATCACGGTCATTGCAGAAAGGTTTTGTTCAGCCATGGAATATGTCCTCCTTATGCGGGAAAGCGTCAGCCGCGGCGAGCCACGATAAAGTCGCGGGTGACGGCGGTTTCGACAAAGTGTTCAAAGTCATTGTAGGGCGATTCCGTCAGCGGGATGAAGCCTGCCTCGGTCAGCAGCTGCGCGAGCACTTCCCTGCGCAGGGTCAGCACGTTGAAGGAGAGGGCGATCGCGCCGCCGGGCAGCAGAGCCGCATGCCATGCGGGCAGGACGCGCTGCATCATCTGGGCGAAGGAACCGGCCCGGCGGCCTTCCTGCGGGGCGTGCTGCACGCCGTAGGGCAGGTCGCTGACGAGGAGGTGGGCAGGCTGCTTTTTCAGCAGCTCGCCGGTCAATCCGGTGTCGCCCAGGTACAGGGACAGCGTGCGCGTGTCGCCCTCCCGGAAGTGCTCCTTCGTGTCGGCGACGGTATAGACCGCTGCGGGAATCGCCTGATTGCGGACGGTGCGGCTGCTCTGGTCGAGCCTGTGCTTGAGCCGGTGGAACTGCAGATGGCGCTCAAAGTAATCCGCTGCTTCCTTCAGGTCGCGCCGGTCGATGTCCACGCCCACGGCGTTCATGCCCTGCTGCAGGGCAACGAAGCAGGTGGTACCCTTGCCGCACATGGGGTCCAGGACGGTGAGCGGCTGGGGCGCGTCAAAAAAATCGCTGGCTGCGTGGGCGCAGTTGAGCATCATGCGGGTGAAAACCGCGCTGGTCTTGCCCTTGTATTTGAGCACCTCCGGCAGATCGGCGGTCAGGTAGTCATGGCTGACCTTTTCCAGCGGGCGCAGCAGGACGGGCGAGCCTTCCGGGACGCGAGGCTTCTCGCAGATCATCAGCGCGGCGCTGTGCCGGGACAGGGCTGAGAGCTGCGCGGGGGAGAGCTCATCCGCCTCGAAGGTCAGGAAGGACACGCCGCCAATGACCATGGACGTGACAGGGCATGATAAACCAAGCCCCTGAAGAAGGCACTGAAGCTCGGCCTGTCCCAGCTTGAGCTGCGCTTCCCGGTAGCGGATGTTGGCGTGTGGCGATAATTGAAAGCAAAAATACATGAAATGCCTCTCTTTATGCGTGGTGATGCGTTGATCATATCATGGATAGTACCAGTATAGCAAAAAAAGAATGTCTGTGCAAGTGAAATTTGTCTGAAACGACCGGTTTCGCCGCGATCTGATGAAAAATGCGAGAAGAAAATCCTGCCAATCCAAGCAGGCTTTCATGGGGCTGATGCGTTATATGGACAGGATGAAAGCCAATGGAAGGGGCAGGAGCATGGCAGTCTTTCACAAAAGCGGAAATGGGGCGGGCAGGAAACTCCGGCAGGCCAGAATGCTGATGATTCTGTGCTGGCCGTGCGCCATCGCGGCGGCATTGCTGACGGTTGCCTTTTATCTGGAATGCGGGGCTATGCTGGCGGAGCTGGCAGACGTGGCACGGGAGAAGGTTGCAGGAAGTGTGACAGCGCCGGCGGAGGTCCAGACCTGGATGGATCAGCTTTCAGCGCTCTGGGCGATGATCCTGCAGGGGGTGGGCTGGCTCGCTTTCGCGCTTGTGGTCGCGGCGCCGGGCCTGATCGGGCTGGCGACGGCGGTGCTGATGATCTGCCTGTACAGACCGTGCGTCAGACGCCACGGCATGTACAGGATGCGGGTGAAGGGCGAGAAATCGGCACGAGCGCTTCTGAAGCAGCTGCCGGATGCGTGCCATGTCTTTCTGAACAAGCGAATTGCATTCGATGGCGCGGCGATGGAGATCGATGCGCTCATCGTTGGGCCGGGCGGCGTGGCGGCGGCTGATGTAAAGAACTGGTCGGGACTGATTGAAGGCAATGTGACGGAGACCATGCTGTACCGCAGACGCAAGGACGGGACGGTGGACAAGCTCCGGAATCCCGCGCGCAAGGTGGTGGGGGACGTGATGCGGCTGAGCGCTTTTCTGAAATCGGCGCAGGTGAACGCGGGAATCGTGCCCTGTGTACTGTTTGTCAACCCGGAGGCCAGCGTGTATGTCACGGCGCCGGAGGAGGCGGTAATCAGCGAACGTCGGGTACGCGTTACGAGCTGCGTGATGACGGATACGGACAGCTTCTGGGAGCTTCTGGGACGAGAGCTGGCGTGTGGTCAGCACCTGAACCGTGCAACCGTGGACAAGGCTGTCGCTGCGCTGAAGAAAGCGCCGGGGGGAAAATTTGATCCTCGCTAAGGCTGATAACGGCAAAAGGCGCGACGCATGTGGTCACGCCTTCTGCTTTGCAGGAACGCTGCGATGCGGGGTGCCGCAGGCATTCGGAAACCTGAAATAACCTGCTTCACAGCGTGCATGGAGGGGCGTCACGCCCCTTCGGAAGCGCGCTTCCGGCTCGGCCCGACTGCCTGAAGGTCACTGTGCTGCCTGCGCGATTTCCTCTGCCGTATCCTGACGGAGCCACTTCCCGAATACCTGCGAGCCTTTTCGGGGCAGGTAACCGAAATCCGCAAAGCCCAGCTTCTTCAAAAGCTCCCGGCTCGGCACATTCTCTGTTTCGGTAAAGCAGACAAAATCCCATGCCGGATAGCGCTCATGCAAATACGCAATCAGAGCGGACAACGCCTCGTACGCATACCCTTTTCGATGAATCTTGTAGGAGAACGTGTAGCCCAAGGATATCGTGCCCGCGTTGGGCATCACGACGATTTCGCCAATCATGACATCCGTTTCTTTGAGTGCAACGCTCAGCATGGAGGGCGCTTCCACGGTCAATGCGTCGTCCCTTCTTCTTTCTGCCAGAGCTGCGATCCCGTCGTAATCCTTCGTTTGACCTCTTTGGTATTTCGAGCAGATTTCGTTATTCCGATAGTCAAACATCTCGCCGACGTCTTTCATCATGATGTTTCGCAACCGAAGCCGGTCTGTCTCCATAAAGATCATTCATGAATCACCTTCGTTCTGATTTGTGTGTTACCGGGGGCATGGAACAATTCAGCGATCACAGGAATTGCCGGCATAGAAGAACAGCCACAGCAGAGCGAGCTGCTGTGACTGTTAACTGCCTTATGAAGGCCTCCCCTTGGGGAAGGGGCATTTTTCATGCGTAAAACTCGCTGTGATGATCCCGGCCGGGACTGCCGCCGGATCAAGGCGAAGCGCCGGTACACTGGGAATCAGATCATCAATACTTGCGCTTGCGGGCAGCCTCAGCCTTCTTCTTGCGCTTCACGCTGGGCTTCTCGTAATGCTCACGCTTGCGAACCTCCTGAATGACGCCTGCGCGGGCGCACTGACGCTTGAAGCGCTTCAGGGCGCTCTCCAGGGATTCGTTCTCACGGACGCGTACCTCGGACACTGTTATCCCTCCTTTCGCTCATCTCGCCTTGACATCAGCCAAATAGACAGACGGATGGCGAAAACCGTATTGCTATTATAGCAAAAAGGTTTGTGAACGTCAATGCCTATTTTTCAGTTTTTTGCGATAAATTTGTAAATTCGTGCCCGCCGGCCTCCGGCAGGCGCTGACAAGGCCCGCGTCAGTCCATCTTTTCGGACAGCTGCTTGCCGCCCAGCACATGGAAATGCAGATGGCGGACGCTCTGACAGGCGTCCGGGCCGCAGTTGCTGACGGTGCGGAAGCCGCTGTTCAGCTTCTCCATCTCCGCCACGCGCTTGCAGGTGCGCAGACAGGCGGCGAGGGTCGCGTCGTCGATCTCGTCCAGACCGTCCATGCCGCTTACATGCTGCCGGGGCACCACCAGCACATGGGTGGGCGCCATCGGCGCAATGTCGCGGAAGGCGTAGGTGTTTTCGTCCTGATACACGCAGGTGGAGGGAATCTCCCCGGCGATGATCTTGCAGAACAGGCAATTCTCCATGATGAATCAATCCCTTCCTTTTATTATAAAGTCCTTCAGATCAGCTCGGCGGTCATGCCTTCGCCGGTGATGGCGGTGAGCCTGACCGGCAGGATGCGGCCCTGCGCACAGGCGGCGCAGTCCGGGAGGGTCACGGGGATGTACTCGGGCGTGTAGCCGAACCAGCGATCGTCCAGCTTTTCCTCCAGCAGCACGGCGGAGGTCTGTCCCAGCCATTGCTGCCGGTAAGCGGCGGCGGTTTCCTCGCCGATGGCGATCAGCAGCCGGGCGCGGCGCTCCTTTTCCGTCTTCGTCAGCTGACCGGGCATGACGGCGGCCTTGGTGCCCTCGCGCTGGGAATAGGGGAAGACGTGAATCTTCGCAAAGCCGATCTCCCGGATGACGGCGGCGGTCTCCTGCAGCTCCGCTTCCGTTTCGCCGGGGAAGCCGGTCAGCACGTCCGTGGTGAAGGCCGCCAGGGGGAAGGCGGCGCGCAAGTTGGCGACGGCCTCCCGGTACATGCGCATGTTGTAGCGCCGGGCCATGCGGGCCAGCACGGTATCGCTGCCGGATTGCAGCGCGAGATGGAATTGCGGGCAGACCTTGGGCATCGCCGCAAGGGCCTGCGCGAAGGAGGCGGTGGCGATGGTCGGCTCCAGGGAGCCCAGACGGATGCGCTGCACGCCCCCGACCTCGTGCACCGTGCGGATGGCGTCCAGCAGGGTTGTGCCGTCCTGCCAGTCCCTGCCGTAGCTGGACAGGTGGATGCCCGTCAGCACGATTTCCGTGAAGCCTGCCGCTGCCAGGCGTTCCGTCTCCGCGCGGATATTCTCCAGCGGCCGGGAGCGGATCGGGCCGCGCACGCTGGGGATGATGCAGTAGGTGCAGTGATTGCTGCAGCCCTCCTGAATTTTCAGGGTGGCGCGGGTGTGCTCGTCCTGACTGGTGATGGCCAGCGCCTCAAAGGGCGTGGTCTCGTTCAGCTCGTTGACGGCGCTGATGGCGGTGCCGTCCGCGACGGCCTTTTCCAGCAGGGCGACGACCTCGCTGCGACGCTGCGTGCCGATGATAAGGCGCGCGCCGGTCGACAGAAGCTCCTCACCCTTGCGCTGGGCAAGGCAGCCGGCCAGCACGATCTGGCTGCCCGGGTGCTCGCGGCGGAGTCGGCGCGTCAGCTGCATGGACTTCTTGTCGCCCGTGCCTGTGACGGTGCAGGTGTTGATGACATAGACATCGGCCCGGCTGTCAAAGGGAACGACCTCGTATCCGGCTTCGCGGAACTTCTCCAGCATCGCCTGGGTATCGTACTGGTTTACCTTGCAGCCGAGGGTGTGAAAGGCAACGGTTTTCATGGTGTCACTCCATATCGCCATAGAGGCAGAATAGGGCGCTCATGGCGCAGAGCCCGGCGGTTTCGGTGCGCAGGATGCGCGGCCCGAGGGTGACGGACAGGCAGGAGGCCGCCTGCATCCGGGCGATCTCATCCTCCGACATGCCGCCTTCCGGGCCGATGACGATGGCCAGATCGGTCACGTCCGGGTGCTCTGCGTGGAAGCGGGCGAGGGAATAGCCCCGCGCGTCCTCCCACGGCACGATGGCTGCGCCGTGGGATGGCAGAATATCGAGCAGCTGCCGGAAGGCAATCGGCTCCGTGACCGTCAGCATATCGCAGCGGCCGGACTGCTTGCAGGCTTCCCGGGCGATCTTCTGCCAGCGCTCCTGCTTCCTGCGCCCGTCCTTCGCGTCCAGCTGCACCACGCAGCGGCTCATCGCCACCGGAACAACGCTGGCTGCGCCCAGCTCGACGGCTTTTTGCACGATCAGCTCCATCTTGTCCGCCTTGGGAAGCCCCTGATAGAGCGTGATGCGCAGCCTTGCCTCGGTGGAGGGCAGCTCGCCGGAGATACGCACGCTGACCTCGCCGTCCTCCATGGACGCGATCTCGCCGGCATAGCGCCGTCCGTCCGCAAACAGCTCGCAGGCCTCGCCGGCCTTCATGCGCAGCACGCGGGCGGCATGGCGCGCATCCTCCTCGCCAAGATACGCCGTCTGCCCCTGCAGGCCGCGCGCGTCGGCATAAAAGCGGTGCATCAGTCCGGCCTCCTGCTGAGCATGGCGACCCATTCGCCCTTGCGGCGGATGTCGAGGATGGTGTAGTGCGCTTCGTTCAGCGCCTTGACGACGTCCTGCTCGCGTTCCCTGATGATGCCGGAGCAGATGAACAGGCCGCCGGGGACGATGTGGGGGATGAGGGGCTCTGCGAACATGCAGATCACGTCCGCGATGATGTTGGCGACGCAGACCTCGCACACGCCGTCGGTGGAATCCAGCAGATTGCCCTCCACGGCACGGACCCTGTGCTGCAGATGGTTGTGCGCGATGTTCTCCTTCGCGACCCTGACGGCGGTGGGGTCGATGTCGATGGCCAGCACATCCTGTGCGCCCAGCATCGCCGCGCCGATGGCGAGGATGCCCGAGCCGGTGCCCACGTCGATCACGGACTTCACCGGATGCTCCAGCAGCACGTCCTCCAGCAGCTCCAGGCACATGCCGGTGGTCTCGTGGGTACCGCTGCCGAAGGCCATGCCGGGGTCGATCTCCATGACCAGATCGTTCTCCTGCGCGTCATAGCGCTCCCAGGTGGGCTTGACCACCAGATGCCTGCCGGCGCGGAAGGGCTTGTAGAACTTCTTCCAGACCTCCGACCAGTCCTCGTCGCGCACGTTGGCGGTGCCGATGTCCAGACTGCCCAGGTCGATACCCAGCTCGGCGGCCTTCAGCTCCGCCATGCGGCTCCTCAGCGCGCCCATCCGGTCGGCAAACCGCTCGTCCGGTTCAAACCACGCATGGACAACCACGTCCTCGGGCAGGGTGTTGACAAGGTTCGGATCAATGATCTCCCAGTAGCCGTTGGGCTTGTCGGGGTCGGGAATATCGGCGCGATCCTCCACCATGGTGCCGGTGGCGCCCTCGCTGATCAGGGCTTCGGAGACGATGTCCGCGCCCGCGGTGGTGGTGTGTATGGTCAGCTCGACCCAATCCATAGGCATCTTCCTTTACATCATGTGATAAACACCATCCATATTATAAGGCAAAGTGGGCGTCAGGTCAACGGCTGGCGAAGGAATCGCAGAAAATGCCTTGCATGGAGCGGTGGGCTGTGCTATACTGTGGATGCCAAAAACTTTGCAACTCAACAGGGAGGATGATTCGCATGAAAAAGTTCATTGAGGAATTCAAAAAGTTTGCCCTGCGCGGCAATGTGATCGACCTGGCTGTCGGCGTGATCATCGGCGGCGCGTTCACCAGCATTGTCAACGCCGTCTCCAACGACTTCATCAAGCCGCTGCTGTCCTTCATCATGAACGGCGGCAACCCGGGCAATCTGGCGGATGATACCGCCTGGACCCTGGGCGCGGCCTGTGCGGATTTCGGCACGACCATCGTCAATTTCCTCATCACCGCGCTGGTGCTGTTTGCCATCATCAAGGTGTTCAACCGGCTTTCGACCCTGGGCAAGAAGCCCGAGGCTCCCAAGGCGCCCACGACCAAGAAGTGCCCGTACTGCCTGAGCGAGATCCCGATTGCCGCGACGAAGTGCGCGCATTGCACCTCGGAGCTGCCCAAGGAATGACTTGCCTGTATTCAGGTAATGCAGATAGGAGATACAAATGAGCAAGACTGTTGACCTGAATGAGAAACTGACAGAATACCGATATGAATACGATCTTCTGCAGAAAATTCCATTTTCAAAGGAAGAAAACAAGAAGCTTATGGCGCTTCTCAAGGCAGGTCAGCCGCTGCCGGAAGGGGTGTATCGGTACAAGGACGAAGTCGGTGACGAGCTGGATGAGTTCTTTACCGTTTACGCAGCCGAAATGGACGATAAGCAGGTCATGGAGTATCTGACATACAAGAAGCTGGACATGCTTCGTACGATCAAGAACTGCGTTGTGTTTTTCACGGTGCTGGCTGTGATCAGTCTGGTATGCGGCTTTCTGTTGAGTATGAGTCTCAACGGCATGTTCCGTTAAGGGCAAAAGATATTGCGCGAATAAACAGCGGAGACTGCCATAACCTGTCGGCAGTCTCCGCTTACATGTTCAGTTTTTTGGATCAGTCCGCGATAGCCTCGACGGCAACGATCATCTCCGCGCCGATCTGAGCGGGCAGGCTCATGGCCATGGCGCCGTTGGAGTACACGGTGACGGTCATGCCGTTCTCCAGACCGGCAAGCAGCTCGGCGGACGCGTTGACGATGACGGGCTCCAGAGCGGTGTTCAGCACGAAGCTCGTTTCGCCCAGATCGCTGATTTCGCCCGTGTGGGTGTAACAGCCGATCTTCAGCGCGGCGATCTGGCCGGGCAGGGACATGGTCATGATGCCGTTGTAGGTCACATGCACGAAGTCGCCGACCTCGATCTCCTTGCCCTCCATCAGGGTCTCGTCAAAGCGGTTGGCCTGCACCAGCATCCCGTTGGCAATCTCGATGAGGACGCAGGTGTCCGTGATCTCGGTCACAACGCCGGAGCAGTCGAACAGCTCCTGCGCGACGGGCAGCGGGAGAATCTCGACGGCGTTCACGGTGATGGCGTCCAGACCGGAGGTCATCAGGCCGTCGGTGACCACGATCAGCTCCATGCCGGGCTCAGCCTGCACGAAGATCAGCGCGTCCTCCCGGGGCAGCACGGCATAGGGGATCTCCTCGCCGTCCACGGTCATGGTGAAGCCGTTCTCCATCATCTCGGTCACCACGCCCACAAGCTCCTGACCGCGGATGTGATCGGCGGGTACCTGCGCGGGAAGGCTGCGGGTCATGATGCCGCTGTGGTAGACGGTGACGAACATGCCGTCCTGAATGCCGGAGAGCTTCGCGGCGTCCGCGTTGATCTGCCAGCACTCCTCACCGGCGGTCAGCAGGAAGCTGGTCTCGGTCAGCTCGCTGACCACGCCCTGCAGCACGTAGCAGCCAATGCTCTGCGCGGTGATCTGCGCGGGAAGGCTGCGGGTCATGATGCCGTTGTAGACAACGTGCACATAGTCGCCGGTCACGGGAGACTTGCCGTCAAAAAGGGTATCGGGGGTCAGGTGCGCCTCCACATACAGGCCGTCGGCGTCCTTGATCAGCAGGAACTCGTCCTGTACGTCCATCACGAAGCCGGAGAAGATCACGGGATCGGGCAGCTCAGTCGCTTCGGGAGAGGGGACGGTGCTTTCATCCTCGGCATAGACAGCCAGGGTCAGCAGCGCCAGCAGCAGCGCCATCAGGGTTGCAAGAAACTTCTTCATTCGGGGGAATCCTCCTTGTTCATATACCGCCGGGGGAGGCGGGCTGTGGGTATCCCGTCTGCGGGATTGCTCGTCCCGCTTGCGGGTTACACCTTATCAGACGAATGAAACGCGGAATTGTTCCCGAAAAATCTGCTTTTCTCGGGAGAATGATTTCCAAAGCAGGAAAATGATTCATTTGAGTAAATTCAGATTGCAAATTGTCATATTCGGTGTTATAATAGTCATACAAATAGGGAACGAGACGTAACGCGTGTAACCTGTGACCGTTTTTCCGGATGGACGGGACTTCTCTCTGGCGCCATATTGATCATGAAAGGACAGGAAGGAATGGAGAAAAGAAAACGCATCGCTGCGCTGATGGCCGGTGTGGATCAGGAATACCAGCATGCCCTGACGCAGGGCATGGCGCGCGCAACCCGTGCAGCGGGAGCGGATCTCTGTATTTTCAACTGTCAGGGACGGGCGGATGGCTTTGTCCGCAATGACCGGGGGGAGCGGGCGATCTTCCATCTGCCGGACCTGCGGACATTTGATGGCGCGGTGGTGCTGCTGGCGACCATCCCGACGAAAATCTGCCGCGATCAGATTCGCACGATGCTCGATCAATGCCCGGAGCTTCCGCTGGTGACCATCGACGTCCGCCACGGACACAGCATACAGGTCGGCTTTGACGACGCGGTCAGCGTCAAGGAGCTGGTCCGGCATATGCTGGATACCCATGGCGTGAAGCATGTGGCACTCGTGACCGGCCCGAGGGAATCGCAGGTGACCGCAGTGCGCCACAACGCCTGCCTGGAGGTGCTGCGCGAGCGCGGCATTTCCCTGTCCGAGGACGCGGTCTACGAGGGCCGCTGGGAGCGCGAGGGTGGCCGGGCAGCGGCGGAGCATTTCCTGAGGACGATGAATCCCTTGCCCGACGCCATACTGTGCGCCAATGACGATATGGCCTTCGGCGTGATCGAGGGGGTCCGTGAGGCAGGGCTGCGGGTTCCCCACGACATCCTTGTCACGGGCTTTGACGCGCGGCAGGAGGCGGTTGGCCGCGGGATTACGACCATCCGCCGCCCGGTTCAGAAGGCGGGAGAGCTGGCGGTGGAAACCCTGCTGGACTGGATGCGCAACGGCAGACCGCAGGTGAACGAGATTATGCTGCCGACCCAGCTGATTTACGGCGACAGCTGCGGCTGCCCCCCGGATACGGCGCGGGCTGCCGCCTGCGTGCAGCTGCTGAGCGATGAGCGCCGCCTGATGGAGAAGCGCCTTCGCCTGACGACGGAGCTGACCTCCTCCCTGTCAGCTGTGACAACCGCCCGTGAGGTGGGCGAGCGCCTGACGGAGTTCTCGAAGGAGCGGAAGGCCCGGAGCGTGCATGTATGCGTTGTGCCGACCTATATGAGCGGCGAAACACAGCCGTTTCCGGAGACATATCCGCAGGAGATGCTGCTCCTTTCCGGCTGGAGCCTGGATGGGGAATGCATGCAGCAGCGCTTTCCCACCAGGCAGCTTCTGCCACGGCTGGAGCAGCCGCATGATGAGCCCCTGGCGCTGGTATTTGCACCGCTGCACTACATGGACAACAACATCGGATACACCGCCTTTGACGTGGAGCATGTGGTCAATGGCATCCTGCCCACGCTCATGATGATGATGTCCTCGTCGTTCCTGAGCCTGTATCTGCGCTCCACGGTGCAGAACTACATGGCCACGCTGGAGCTGATGTCCATTCACGATGCGCTGACGGGCCTGTACAATCGCCGCGGAATGAATCAGCAGCTGCCGCCGGTCTTTGAACAGGCTCAGCGGGAGCGGCGGCCCTTCGCGGTGATCTGCTGCGATATGGACGACCTGAAGTCGGTCAACGACCGCTACGGTCATCAGGCGGGTGATCAGGCGATCTGCCGCCTCAGCCGCGCCATTCGCGTGCTGGAGGAGCAGGGGCTGACCTGCATCCATATCAGCGGGGATGAGTTCTTCGTGGTAGGGATTCCAAATCAGAATGCGTCGGCGGAGACGCTGCGGGATATCCTTCGCGCGAGTGTCGATCGCCTGAACCGGAGCGACCCCTGGCTGTGCGACATCTCGGTGAGCATGGGGGCTTATGTGGCTGTGCCCGGCGAGGAAGAGCATCTGGAGGATTTCATCCGCTATGCGGACAACCTGATGTATGTCGAAAAGCACGGACGGCATCATCGGAGCGGCTGGCGAATGGGCCGCCGATAGGAAAGAGAATAGCAAACGGGCCGCCGGAAATGCACCGGCGGCCTCAGTCTGTCAGGAGAACCTTCAGTCCTCCGGGACGATGATGCACGCGCCTGCCCGGAAATCACCGGGCGCGAGACAGGGATTGGCGCGCAGCAGCGCGCTGAGGGACGCGTTGAGCCGGAGCGCGACGCTTTCGAGGGTATCGTCGGTCATGAGGGTATAGGTGGGCGGGACGCCGCAGGGGACGTTTTCATCCGGGACGCACAGCGTCTGTCCGGCCTGCAGCCGGGTCAGATCCACGGAAGGGTTCGCGTCCTGCAGCGTTTTCAGGTTGATGTTGGTGCGCAGCTGGATATCCGCGGCGGTTTCGCCCTGGGTCACCACATGGCGGTTGGCCTGCGGGCAGACGTAGATGCCCTCGTCCGGGAGGGTTTCCTCCGGCATGGCAGGCGTGTCGAGATCGTCCGTATCCGGGAGCGCTTCTTCGGGGAGCTCCTCGGGGGCTTCCGCGGGCGGCTGGGCAGCGGGCGGCTGTACGGCCGGCGGGCGGTCATCCTCCTCCACCGGGATGCACAGCACATCGCCGACCATCAGGCGGGCGGGGTTGATGTTGCTGTTGGCTTCCAGCAGATCGCGCAGCGGGACGCCCAGCCGGTTGGCGATCAGGTAGAAGCTGTCGCCGCGCCGGACGGTATATTCATACCCGCACACCTTCTCCTGCGGCGGCTTGTGGCATTGCTGATGACTCATGAGGGCAGCTCCTTTCCGTTGTGGGGTCGGTCAAGGAATATGCATGGCCGCGGGCGGATATGACGCGCCGGGAGTTGTAAACATACTGTGACAATCCATGGAAATACGCGATTTTTTACATCAGACTGTTTACTTTGGGACATTTTGTGATATACTGTATTCTGTGGCTCAGAACACGCTTTCTTTGTCGTGGAGAAATTCGGGCCGGCAGTTTTCCGCCCGATCTTGCAGGATGCCGCACCGGCGGCAGAAAGGACAGGAATACGGATGAACCAAGGTCGTCCTCCCTATGGAGATCCATCACAATGGGGACAGCAGCCGTCTGCGGGTCAGGGGGTACAGGGACAGTACACGCCCGGTCAGATGCCTGCGCAGGGGAGCTATCAGCAGCCCTACGGGCAGGCGCCCTATGGACAGGCTCCCTACGGGCAGCAGCCCTATCCGCAGGATGGAGCGCAGAATCCCTATCCGCAGGGGCCGTATGAGCAGCCGCAGATGTATCAGCCCCAGACGCATCAGGCGCCTGAAAGCTATGCGCAGCAGTCCTGGCAGCCCTATGGTCAGCAGGCGTATGGCCAGGCAGACAATCCCATGTATCAGCAGGCGCAGCAGAACGGGCAGCCGCTGCAGCAGGGGTATTATCAGCAGCCGCAGCAGCCGGTTCCGGGGATGTACTACCCCGCGCAGGGATACAGCGGCTATGTCAGCTCGTCCCAGGAAGCGGGCCCGTCCGGGCCTGCGGTGGGCGAGGTGCTGATGAAGGTCGCGCTCTTTGGCGTATTGCCGGTGCTGTTCATCCTGGGCGTGCTGCTCAAGGCCCCGGTGCTGTGCTGGCTGTATATTGCCGGAGCGGCGGTTTCCATCGCCCTCATGTGGCTGAGGGACATCGTGGGGGATCGTCTGCGTCTGATCGCCACGGTGGTGGGCGGCGTGCTGGCAGCGGTGGCGCTGGTCACCGCGCTGATCGGCGCGCCGGCTGATCCGGTGACGCAGCAGTCCCAGGGCACGGTGTCCGGCGGAAGCGTTTCAGGCGGCAGCGGCACAGGAATGGTGCTGGAGGAGACGGCGACGCCGACCCTGACCCCAACGCTGACGCCGGATCCCTATGCGGAAACGGGCGCCGCCCTGGAGGTGCTGCAATCCTTCTTCTATTACTGGCATGTCAACAATGACGAAGCGATGCTGGAGCTGTGCGCGCCGTCATGGCGGAGCGCGCAGAGCAATCCGCTGGAAGCGCTCTTTGCCATCCGCCTGACCCGGACCCCGGAGGATGACTGCGAGATCACCCTGAGCGGCTCCGAGGCGGATACCATGCGCACGGCGAAGGTCAAGGTGACCATCGACAAGCACAACAACCGTACGCCGCAGCGGTATGCCTTCAACGTCATCCTGCTGAAGGAGGACGGCGTGTGGTACATCGACCCGCGCTCGCTGGAGAGCAACGAGACGGAATCCGCTACCACGCCCAAGACCAATCCCACGGCGACCCAGCCGGTGCGCAATACCGGTGCGCCCAATCTGACCCTGTACTACAATCCCAGGGGCGGTTCGTATTATCACATTGACGGTGACTGTGACAGGGTGAATGCGACCTACAAGCCGATGGTGTCGTTCCTGTATTCGCAGGTGAACCAGTCCCCCTACAGCGCCCTTGACCCGTGCCCCTATTGCAGCGCACCGGCGCGTGAATGATGCGGCAGGATCGACTGCCGCCCCTGCCGGAGCGATTGCTGGCAGGCGTATCGGGCGGCGCGGATTCGGTGGCGATGCTGGGGATGCTGCTGGAGCGCGGTGTGCAGGTCACGGCGGTGCATGTCAACCACGGCCTGCGCGGCGCGGACTCCGATGGGGACGAGGCGTTCGTCCGGGCGCTGTGTGCGCTCTGGCGCGTCCCGCTGCTGGTGTACCGGGCTGACCCGCCGGAGCATCCGGGGGAGGACTGGGCGCGCAGGGTGCGCTACGGCTTCTTCCGGGAGGCCGCGGAGAAAACGGGGATGCGTGTCATCGCGCTGGCGCATCACCGGGACGACCAGGCGGAAACGCTGCTGCTGCACCTGCTGCGCGGCTCGGGCCTGACAGGTCTGACCGCCATGGCGCAGGAAACCGACGCGGAGGGCCTGCGGATCCTGCGCCCGGTGATCGGCTATTCCCGCGAGGAGCTGCGGGGGTATCTCCGGCAGCGCGGGCAGGACTGGCGGGAGGACGCCTCCAATGCGGACAGCCGCTATCTGCGCAATGCCCTGCGCGGCGAGATCATCCCCCGGCTGGAGGCGCTGATTCCCGGCGCATCGGCCAGGCTGGCACAGACAGCCCGGCTGCTGCAGGACGAGGAGGCGCTGCTGGAGGGCATGACGCATGCGTTCCTCCGGCCATACAGGGGGAAAACGTACCTGCCGCTGCCGCAGCTCCGGGAGCAGCCGGAAGCCCTGCGCCGCAGGATTGTCCGGGCGTGGTGGCAGCAGACGGCGGGGAATCAAAATCAAATGAAGGAACGCTGCCTGTCCGCAGCGCAGACGGAAGCGCTCTGCACGCTGATCGACGCGCGTGCAGGCGCCCGGTGCAACCTGCCGGGCGGCTGGCACGGGCAGACGGGCTGGACGCACCTGCATCTGCTCAGCCCCTGCCAGACGGAACCCCTGACGGAGCACAAGCTGACGCAGAGCAATCTGATCAGCATTCGCCCCGGCGACGAACGGACGGGGGATGGCAGGCGGACGCAGGCATTCCCGCGCGGCGGCCTGGAAACGCTGACGGTGCGCACCCGCCGCGCAGGAGACTGGATTCGCCCCTTCGGGAGCAGCGGCAGACAGTCGCTGCAGGATTATCTGGTCAACCGGCATGTGGACGCGCCGTTCCGCGATCAGGTGCCGTTGGTATGCCGGGGCAGCGAGGTGCTGCTGGCAGGCGGCGTGGGCGCGGGAAATGTCCCCCGGGCCGATGGGACGGAGGACAGCGTGCTGCTGTCCTGGAATACGGCCTTTGCGTGGGACGAGGGTTCATAACGACGAGGAGGAAACCGGAATGATGGATACCAATGCGGTTCTGTACAGGGATCTGACGAAAATTCTGGTGAGCCGTGAGGAGATCGCGGAAGCCGTCGCGGCGCTGGGCAAGCGGATCACGGAGGACTATCGGGGCAAGGAGCTGCTGCTGGTGGGCATTTTGAAGGGCTCGGTGGTGTTCTTTGCCGATCTGATCCGCGCCATTGATCTGCCGCTGAAAACGGAATTCATGGCGGTGTCCAGCTACGGCGCGGCGACCAGAACCAGCGGCGTGGTCAGCCTCGTCAAGGACCTGACGGCGGATATCACCGGGATGCATGTGCTGATTGTGGAGGACATCGTGGATTCCGGCATGACGCTGAGCTACCTGAGCAAGTATCTGTCCACCCGCGGCGCGGCATCCATCAAAATCGCGACGCTGCTGGATAAGCCGGAGCGCCGCCGCGTGGATCTGAAGGCGGATTACTTCTGCTTCACCATCCCGGACGAGTTCGTGGTCGGCTACGGGCTGGATTATGCGGAAAAGTACCGCAATCTGCCGGATATCGGCGTGCTCGATCCCCGCGTTTACAGTGAGAAGTGATTTCATGCCGCCGGGCTGAAAACCTCTGCACCGGTTCCGTTGAAGCAAAGGGACGCAGCCTGCTGCGGCAGAGGATTTGCATTTGCGGGCGGATGCGTGTATCATGCAGGAAGCCTGTGACGGCATAGGCAGCACCCGGGTTTACAGCTGCGCGTCCCGTTATCGCCCGAGGATCGGGCCGTGGGCGCAAGGCTTTTCAAATCATGAAGGAGGACCAGTCACTTGAAGAAAAACAGAGGTTGGATGGGCTATGTGTTGGTGCTTGCCACCTTCCTGATCATCGCCATCGTGCTCAACGGCAGCCTGTCGCAGCCCAAGCCCGCGCTGACGAGCGAGGAGCTGTGGGGCAAAATTGACGCGGGCCAGGTCAAGCGCATCGCCATCCGCGGCACAAGCCTGTGGGGCATGTACACCGATTCCAAGGTCTCTGAGTCGAAGTTCCCGGCGGAGGATTATGACTTCACCGCCACCGTCTACAGCTATGAGGAGTTTCTGGAGGAAGCCATCAAGCATGAGGCGAGGAAGGAGAAGTACGAAGGCGTCTCCGTGGATCGCATCAGCAAGAGCGATCTGCCGTATTCGGTGGATTCCCTCGCGCCGCTGACGATTCCGTGGTGGTACGATCTGATTCCCTTTATCATCATGCTGGTGCTGCTGGGGGCGTTCTGGTTCTTTATGCTGCGCGCCCAGGGCGGCGGCAACGGCAAGGTGATGAACTTCGGCAAGTCCAAGGCCCGCGTGGCGGATCCGGACAAGAACAAGATCACCTTTGCGGATGTGGCCGGCGCGGACGAGGAGAAGGAAGAGCTGCAGGAGATGGTCGATTTCCTGCGCAATCCCCGGACGTACATCGACATGGGCGCGCGCATCCCCAAGGGCGTGCTGCTGGTGGGCCCTCCCGGCACGGGCAAGACGCTGCTGGCAAAGGCCGTGGCCGGTGAGGCGGGCGTGCCCTTCTTCTCCATTTCCGGCTCGGACTTTGTGGAGATGTTCGTGGGCGTCGGCGCGAGCCGCGTGCGCGACCTCTTTGACCAGGCCAAGCGCGCTGCGCCCTCCATCGTCTTTATTGATGAGATCGACGCGGTGGGCCGCCATCGCGGCGCAGGGCTGGGCGGCGGTCATGACGAGCGTGAGCAGACCCTGAACCAGCTGCTGGTGGAGATGGATGGCTTTGCCGTCAACGAGGGCGTGATCGTCATGGCCGCCACCAACCGCCGGGATATTCTGGATCCGGCGCTGCTGCGCCCCGGCCGCTTCGACCGCACGATCACCGTCAATTATCCCGACCTGGAGGGCCGCGTCGCGATCCTCAAGGTGCATACCAAGGGCAAGCCCCTGGCGGCGGACGTCGATCTGGTCAACATCGCCAAGCGTACGCCCTTTGCCACCGGCGCCGAGCTGGAAAACATGATGAACGAGGCGGCGATCCTCGCGGCCCGTGCGCGCAAGAAGGAAATCGACCAGCAGCTGATGGTGGATGCGATTGCCCGCGTGCAGATGGGCCCGGAGAAGCGCAGCCACAAGGTCACCGAGCGCGACCGCCGCAACACGGCGATTCACGAAGTGGGCCACGCCATGGTGGCGCATCTGCTGCCCGATTGCGAGGAGGTGCATCTGGTCACCATCGTGCCTCGCGGACAGGCGGCCGGTCACACCCTGACATTGCCCGAGCAGGAGTACGACAATCTGACCCAGTCCCAGCTGATGGCCCGCATCGCGATGATGCTGGGCGGCCGCGCGGCGGAGGAGGTCGGCATCGGCGAGTTTGAGACCGGTGCGATGAACGATTTGCAGCGCGCAACGGAGCTGTGCCGCCGGATGGTGACGCAGTTCGGCATGAGTGACAGGATCGGCCCGGTCTGCCTGGACGAGCAGCAGGAGGTCTTTGTGGGCAACAGCTATGGCCGCAGCAGCAGCTACTCCGGCAAGACCGCCGCGATCATTGACGAGGAGGTCAAGCGCATCGCGGAGGAGTGCTACGAAAAGGCTGTGAACGTGCTGAAGGAAAACCGCGGGAAGCTCGAGCTGCTGACCGAGGCGCTCCTCCGGTACGAGACGCTGAGCCGCAAGGAATTTGTCGCCCTGATGGACACGGGCGTGATGCCCGAAATCACCGGCGAGGGCAAGCCGCGCGACCTGAAGGAAATCATTGCCGACGAAGCCGCAAGGGACAGCGATGCGCCTGCCGGCGGCAAGCTGCCGGATGAGAAGCAAGATGAAGCCTGATCTGCACATGCACACAACCAGCTCCGATGGGACGCTTTCGCCGGAGGAGCTGGTGTCCCATGCGGCGGCGTGCGGCGTGACGCTCATGGCGATCACGGATCACGACTCGCTGGACGGTGTGGCGCAGCTGAGCGGCAGGCAGACGGCAATTCCCGTCCTGCCGGGAACGGAGCTTTCCCTGCGGGACATGAAGGGGCTGCATCTGCTGGGCTATGGCGTGACCGTAAATACGGAAATGCACCGTGTCGTCCGTGAGCTGGCGGCTAAACGGCTCACCCGCGCCAGACGCATGGTCGATAAGCTGACGGAGCTCGGGATGCCGCTGGATTATGAGGCGATCTGCGCGGCCTGTCAGGGGTCCGTGGGCCGTCCGCACGTCGCGCGGGCGATGGTGGAAAAGGGCTATGTCGGGAGCCTGAAGGAGGCCTTCAGCCGCTGGATCGGGCATGACGGCCCGGCTTATGTGGCCGGTGAACGGCTTTCCATGGCGGAAGCGCTGCCGCTGATGCGGCGCAGCGGCTTTGTGCCCGTGCTGGCGCATCCTGCGGAGCTGGAAAAGGACGATGTAACGCTCTGTGCGCTGCTGGAAGCGTGGAGGGCGCAGGGCCTGATGGGCGTGGAGGTGTACCATCCCTCGCAGAAGCACCGGGGCTATGCCAAACTGGACGCGATGGCCAGAAGGATGGGCTTTCTGGTCACGGGCGGAAGCGACTTCCACAGTGAGGATGACGGCAGGCACGGCAGTCCGGGCAGCACCGCGTCCGTCTGGAGAAGCGCGGAGGAGGACGTGAACCGGCTTCTGCGCGCCATGAACGATGCAGCGGGAACGACTGCATGAAAGAGAAAGGAGGGCTTGTGATGCCCGATGACGATCGCCAGCAATCCACACGCCATCGCCGGAGCGAACGATATATTGCGGAAATAGCCGAGCAGCCCTCCATGAGCGCGCCCCAGCCGATGCCCGGGCGAGGCGGTGGGGCAAACGTACCGAAAAAACCGGAGCAGGTGGCTGCTCCCGCACCGTATGGAATGAACGAACCGGAAGTACCCTGTCCACCGAGCTGGTATTCCGAAGGGAACGCCCCGGTGTATACCGGGCAGGCGGAGCCTTCACAGCCCCATGGAGCACAGCCGGGCTGGTCACAGCCCTACGCAGCCCAGCCGCAACAGGGATGGTCGCAGCCTTATGCGGCGCAGCCCCAGCAGGGCGGCTGGCCGCAGCCTTATCCGATGCAGCCGCAGACAGGCTGGTCACAGCCGTATCCGGCTCAGACGCAGGCAGGCTGGTCGCAGCCCTACGGGTCACCGCAGCAGGGGTGGCCGCAGTCACAGCAGCCGCAGAACGGCTGGCAGAATGCGAATCCCTATGCTCCTGCGGCAGGTCAGAACAACCGTGTGCCGCAAATGCCCGATACCGGGAAAGCGCATGGCGGTTCCGGCGGAGGAAGGGGCCGGATGCCGGGCGTCATCAAGCTGGCGGCGCTGCTCGTTGCCGTGATTGGCGCGGTTGCTGCGCTGGTGCTGGGAATCACCTCGATCAATCAGAACAACGCCCGGCGTCAGGCTGTGGAAGCCTACAACGACCGATTCTGCGAGGGCGTCTATGTGGACGGCATCCATCTGGGCGGTATGACCCAGCAGGAGGCGGTCAGCGCCGTTATGGGGAGTGCGCAGCAGCGCCTGCAGTCCTGGAATGTCCGCCTCACCTATGAAGGCGGCCTGATCCGCACGATCACCGCCGGCGATCTGGGCATGACGGTCAATGTGGAGGAGGCGCTGGAGGAGGCATGGCAGCAGGGGCACGAGAGCAGCAATGTGGAAGCGCGGCTGGCAGCAATGAACGCCCTGTTGACGGAGCCCTACGAAGGGTATACGGCGCTCCCCAGCGGCGATACCTCAGCCATCGACAAGATTCTCAACGATCTGGCGGCAGTCGTTTACAGTGAGCCGCGGGATGCGTATGTGAGCGCGTTCAATCCTGAGGCGCATTCCTATCCCTTTGTGATCGAGCCGGAACAGATGGGACGATACCTTGACGTGGAATCCGCGAAGGAGGAGATCTACGCCATGGTGGAGAACATGGAGAACGGCAGCATCGAATTGAAGCTGCGGACGATCATGCCCAATGTGACCGAAGCGGATCTTCGCAAGGAGCGGACGCTGCGGGGCTCTGCGCTGACGGAGATTTCAACGACCTCCACGGCGGAGCGTAACGCGAACATCGAGCGTGCCTTTTCGCTCATCAACGGTACGACGCTGAAACCGGGCGAGAGCTTTTCCTTCAATACCATCGTGGGCGCCCGAACGGCCAAGAACGGTTTCTACAAGGCAATTGAGTATGCCTACGGTCAGGAACGCGAGGGCTATGGCGGCGGCGTATGTCAGGCCAGCACGACGATCTATCTGGCAGCTGTTCGCGCCAATCTGCAGATCGTCAAGCGCGAACCGCATTCTGACAAGGTCAATTACACCGACTACGGTCTGGACGCGACGGTCAATTACGACGGCAAGAAGATCGACCTGGTGTTCAAGAACGATTCCGGCAGCGACATCTACATTCTGAGCTATCTGGTGCGCGCAAACGGGCGTTGGAACTGCAAGGTGGATATCTACGGTGCGCCCTTTGAGGAGGGCGTGACCTACGATCTGGTTGCGGAAACCGTGGAGATTCTGCCCGCGCCGGTTGACCCTGAGTACGTGAACGATGAGACCGGCGAACATGTCATGTACATCGACGATCCGCCTGTGCAAAAGGAAAAGGCACGGGATGGCATCATCGTGGAGACCTACAAGGTCAAATATGTCAACAAGGTGGAGGTGGAACGCACCTATATGGCGCGTGACACCTACAAAGCCAAGGCGCAGAAGCTCTGGGTCGGCGTGCATGAGCGCGAGGATGCCCTGACCAACTGACGATGAACATCATAACAATGGCTGCTGCGGAGGAGAGAATTCTGCAGCAGCCTGCTTTTTGCGCTTTCCGGCACTGGGGAGAGAGCCTGTGATCCTTTGTCTGCCGTTGTTTCAAGCCTGCTGAATACCTTCCCGCGCACGCTGCTCCTCTGCTCCGGCAAAGCTGAGTGAAGCAAGGCAGCAATGAAGCGCAGACCGGGCGGTCAAGACACCGTACAGCTTGACACACTGTGTTAACCGTTGTGTCGGCTTTGTGTCTGCGCAAGCCCGGTGATTGCAAAGGGTTGCGGGCTTTGACACACATGACACACCTAATATGTATAAGTAATGATATGTAGATACGATAAAAAAAGATAGAAGGACGGTGTGTCAGTGTGTCAAGTGTGTCAGACTGATGCTCGATGCACATGTGCCTGAATGCGCGGCGAATCCTCTCTCTGGCATGGCTGAGCGGAAGCACGCTCTCATGCTGGCATGGCAAGCCCCTTCTCTCTCTGCAAAAATCAACCAATGGTTGAAATGAGGTTGAAGGATGAGAAATATGCCTGTTTTTCCCGCTGCGGCCGCTCTGCCTGCCGCGCAACTATCTCAGAAGTGTAGTTTTTCGCGAACAAATATTCCAACCTTGCGATTGACAGCCATTTTCCTGTACGCTATAATAGGAAACGGTACATCGGAGGGCTGATACTGTGGGGATGGGCATTGGCTGGATGAGATGTCAGGGTAAGACCTGATGCTTATCCGGCTTTTTTCAAAAGAAGCCAAAATGGCTGAACAAGGGGAGGGATATGAATGCAGAAGAAACCAAAGGGCGGCAAATCCGCGCTCATCTGGCGCTTCCTGCAGGGAAGCAAGGGGATGTTTGTGCTGAGCATGCTGCTGACCGGCGTGACGTCGCTGGCGGATATGATTACGCCGCAGATCATCCGTGTGACGGTGGACAATGTGATTCCGGGAAAGGCAGTGGAACCGGGGATTGCGGCGGACATCGTGGAAATGGCGGGCGGTCTGGCACGATTAAAGGGAAGCCTGTGGATCATCGCGCTGGCGGTGGTGCTGGTGGCGGTGGTCAAGGTGGTGTCGCAGTATGGGTTCATGCTGGCAAATACGCGGGCATCCGAAACGCTGACAAAGACCATGCGCGACATGCTGTATACGCATATCGGCCGCCTGCCCTTCAGCTGGCATATGAAAAACCATACCGGCGACATCATTCAGCGCTGCACGTCCGATATTGAAACGACGCGCAATTTCGTTGCCGGTCAGCTGACGGGCCTGCTGCGCATCGCGATTCTTGTCGTCATGTCCATGGTCTTCATGCTCGGGATGAACCCGCTGCTGACGCTGATCGCCTTCCTCCCGATTCCGTTCATCGTGCTGTACTCGCTGTGGTTCCACAACAGGATCGGTGCGGGCTTCAAGGAATGCGACGAGGCGGAGGGCCGTCTGTCAGCGATGGCGCAGGAAAACCTGACGGGGGTGCGCGTGGTGCGCGCCTTTGGCCGGGAGAAGTATGAGCGCGACCGCTTCGAGCAGCACAACGCGCGCTATACCGCGCTCTGGGTGCGGCTGGCGAAGGTGATGAGCCGATTCTGGAGCACCTCCGACGTTCTCAGCGGTATTCAGATTATGCTGATCGTTGTCTTTGGCGCAGTGTTATGCATCGATGGCAGCATGAATGAGGGCGAGTTTATTGCGTTCATCGCCTATAATTCGATGCTGGTCTGGCCGATCCGCCAGCTGGGGCGCATGATCAGCGAGATGTCCAAGGCGGGCGTGGCGATCGACCGTATCGGCTATATCATCAACTCCGAGGAGGAGAAGGACCGCGAGAACGCCGTCGAGCCGGACATGAACGGCGATATCTGCTTCGAGCATGTCAGCTTCGGCTATGAGGGCTGCCCGCAGATGCTGCACGACATCAGCTTTACCATGAAGGCGGGTACGACGCTGGGCATCCTGGGCGGCACGGGCAGCGGCAAATCCACGCTGATGCTCCTGCTGGACCGCATGTACGATCTGCCGGAGAAAACCGACAGCGGCGAGGACGGCGGACGCATCACCATCGGCGGCGTGGACATCGCGGACATCAAGCGCGAGCACCTGCGCCGGAACATCGGCATCGTCCTGCAGGAGCCCTTCCTGTTCTCCCGCACGCTCAGGGAGAACCTGTCCATCACCGATGATACGCTGACTCTGACGGACATCCGCGAGGCGGCGAAGGCGGCCTGCCTGGATGAAACCATCGAGGGCTTCAGCAAGGGCTATGAAACCTTTGTGGGCGAGCGCGGCGTGACGCTTTCCGGCGGTCAGAAGCAGCGTGCGGCCATCGCACGGATGCTGACGCAGCATACGCCCATCATGATCTTCGACGATTCCCTGTCCGCCGTCGATGCGGAAACGGACGCGAAGATCCGCAAATCGCTGGAGAAGCGCTTCGGCAGCGCGAGCATCATCCTGATCTCGCACCGCATATCAACCCTGTCCAAGGCGGATCAGATCATCGTGCTGGATCGCGGCAGAATTGTGGAGCAGGGCACGCCCGAGGAGCTGCAGAAGGCCGGCGGGCTCTACCAGCGCATCTATGAAATACAGACTCTTTCCGCAGGGGAGGTGGAATCATGAGTCAGGTCAAGCAGGAGAGCGAGAGACGATCGCTGCCGTTCTTTGGCATCGGCAAGGTGCTGCCGTATATGAAGCCCTATGGGCGAGGGGTGCTGACAATGGTCCTTTGCGGACTGCTGTCCACCGGCATTGATCTCCTGTCGCCTCAGTTCCAGCGGTATACGCTGAATCACTTTATCAAGGAAAAGACCCTGGATACATTGCCGGTTTTCATTTGCGCCTACGTCGCCCTGGTGCTGATCATGGGGCTGACCAACTACATCTCCTGCACCTATGCGATGCGTACGGAGGTCAGCGTCAACCGCGATCTGCGCAATGCGGCCTTCAGCCATCTGCAGACGCTGTCCTTCTCCTACTTCAACCGAAACAGCGTCGGCTACATCCACGCCCGGGTCATCTCCGATACCAGCCGTATTGGCTCTCTGGTGTCCTGGACGCTGATGGACAGCGTCTGGCACCTGTCCTATCTGGTGGGCGCGGTGGTCGTGATGCTGATGGTCAATCCGAAGCTGGCGCTGATGGTCATGGCGATCCTGCCGCTCATCATCGTGCTGTTTTCCGTGTTCCAGACGAAGCTGATCCGCGTCAACCGCGAGGTGCGCGAAATGAACTCCAGGATCACCAGCGACTTTAACGAGGGCATCACCGGCGCTAAGACCATCAAGTCCCTGGTCATCGAGGACAAGATGGCGAAGGACTTTGTGGCGGACACCGGAGCGATGCGCAAGAAATCCGTGCGTGTGGCGCATCTGCGCGGCATGTTCTCCGCGACGCTGAACGTGGCTTCCTCCGCCGCGCTGGCGATCGTCCTGTGGCAGGGCGGCTACATTGCCGAGAACGAGGTGGGCACCTTCTCCATGTTCATGTCCTATGCGCAGGGCATGATGGAGCCCGTCCGCTGGCTGATCGACGCGATTTCCGACCTGATCACCACACAGGTCAACATCGAGCGCTTTTCCCGCCTGATGGAAACGAAGTCCGATGTGGTGGACACGCCGGAGGTGATCGAAAAGTATGGCGATGCCTTCGCGCCCAAGCGGGAAAACTGGGAGCCGATCAAGGGCGATATCGAGTTCCGGAATGTGGACTTCAAGTACCCGGACGGCGATGAGTATGTGCTGGAGAACTTCAGCCTGAAGATTCCCTTTGGCTCGAATATCGCCATCGTCGGCGAAACGGGCGCGGGTAAGTCCACGCTGGTGAACCTTGTCTGCCGCTTCTTTGAGCCGACAAAGGGGCAGGTGCTCATTGATGGCCGCGATGCCCGGGAACGCTCGCAGCTCTGGCTCCATTCCGCCATCGGCTATGTGCTGCAGACGCCTCACCTGTTCTCCGGCACGGTTCGCGAGAACCTGCTTTATGGCAATCCCAACGCCACGGAGGAGCAGATTCGCAGGGCGCTGGAGCTTGTCTCCGCAACGGAGGTTGTCGATCGCATGGAAAAGGGGCTGGACAGCGACGTCGGCGAGGGCGGCGACATGCTCTCCACCGGCGAAAAGCAGCTGATTTCCTTTGCCCGGGCGATTCTTGCCGATCCGCGCATCCTCGTGCTGGATGAAGCGACGGCCTCTGTGGACACCATCACCGAGCAGAAGATCCAGACCGCCATCGAAACCATCACCAAGGGACGTACGTCGCTGGTGATCGCGCACCGCCTGTCCACCATCCGGAACGCAGACCTGATTCTGGTCGTGCGGGATGGCAAGATCATCGAGCAGGGCAAGCATGACGAGCTGCTCAAGGCCCGCGGCCACTACTACAGCCTGTATACCCGCCAGTATGAGGACGAGGCCACCTCGAACGCCTTCGCGGCTGGCTGATATGAAAAAACGCTCCTGTCAGATTGCGCAATGCTCCTGACGGGAGCGCTTTTGCGTTGAAAACCGAAAATCCCTCTTGACAAGGCGAGCTGACAGGGATATAATCACAAATGAACAAATGCTCATATGACATTTGATTCTCACGCGAAAGGTCGGAGCGCCCATGAAACGGACATGGCCCATCGAGATCGACTGCCCCAACTGCGCGGCAAAGCTGGAGGCTGCGCTGCAGAAGCTGCCGGGCGTGGAGCGGGTAACGGTAAACTATGTGCACAAGCGCATCACCCTGGTGGCTGCGGAAAAGGACTTTGCGGACGTGACTGCTGCCGTACTGGCCAAAGCTGCTGAGATTGAGCCGGATGCCGTCATCCATGCGGACGCGGAGAAGAAGCATGACCACGGCGCCAAAGGGCATGGCTCCTGTCATGAGGAGGGCTGTTCCTGCGGGTATGAGCATCATCATGAGCACGGGCATGAGCATGACCATGAGCATGACCATGAGCATTCCCATGGCGCCGCCAAGGGCAGCACGCTGCTGCTCCGTGTGGGTGCTGCGGCTGTGCTGCTGCTTGCGGGCTACCTGACGGAGCGTCTGCCTGTCCTGAGCGTAGCGTGCTTCCTTGCGGCTTATCTGTCCGTGTCGTATGATGTGCTGTATCGCGCGGTGCGCAACATCCTGCGCGGTCAGGTATTTGACGAGAACTTCCTGATGGCGGTGGCTTCCATCGGCGCGATGGCGGTGGGGGAATTCGCCGAGGGCGCCGCGGTTATGGCGCTGTACCAGATCGGCGAGTATTTTCAGGATAAGGCGGTGGATCACAGCCGCGCATCCATCACGGCGCTGATGGACATCCGCCCGGACCACGCGAATCTCCTGCGTGACGGGCAGGCGGTGGAGGTCAGCCCTGAGAGCGTTGCGGTGGGCGATCTGATCCTCGTCAAGCCCGGCGAGAAGCTGCCGCTGGACGGCGTTGTGGTGGAGGGCGAATCCGCGCTCAACACCGCCGCGCTGACGGGCGAATCCCTGCCCCGGGACGTGAAGCGGGGGGACAGCGTCCTCAGCGGCTGCGTCAATGAGAGCGGCGTGCTGACGGTGCGCGTGACGGCGGCTTACGGGGAATCCACCGTGGCGAAGATTCTGCGCCTTGTGGAGGAATCCGGCGACGCGAAGGCCCCGACCGAGCGGTTCATCACCCGCTTCTCCAAGGTCTATACGCCTCTGGTGTGTCTGGCAGCGCTCCTGCTGGCGGTCGTCCCCAGCCTGTTTGACGGCCGGTGGTCGCACTGGGTCTATCAGGCGCTGACCTTCCTGGTGATCTCCTGCCCCTGCGCGCTGGTGATCTCCGTTCCGCTGACGTTCTTCTCGGGCATCGGCGGCGCGTCCCGGCGCGGCATCCTCGTCAAGGGCGCGAACCATATCGAAACCCTTGCGGCTATGGACACGGTCGTTTTTGATAAGACCGGTACGCTGACCCGGGGTGTATTCACGGTGACGGATGTGGAAGCCGTGGGTGTGACGAAGGATGAGCTGCTGGAGCTGGCGGCGCACGCGGAGTGCTTCAGCGATCATCCGATCAGCCGCTCCCTGCGGGAAGCGTGGGGAAGGGACGTACAGCCGGAGCGGGTGAGCGAGGCGGAGGAAATCGCGGGCCATGGCGTGAAGGCCATGGTGGATGGTCGCCCGGTGCTGTGCGGCAACGTGCGGCTGATGCAGTCCCACGGCATGACCGCCTCTCAGGCAGACGTGTCCGGCACGGTGGTGCATGTGGCGGCGGACGGCAAATACCGTGGGTATGTGGTCATCAGCGACGTCATCAAGCAGGATGCGTCGCAGGCGGTGGCTGATTTGAAGGCTGCCGGTGTGGCGCGGCTGGTGATGCTCACGGGCGACCATGAAGCCGTGGCGGCGGATGTGGCCCAAAGGGTCGGGCTGACGGCATATCGCGCGGGCTTGCTGCCGGGGGACAAGGTCAATGAGCTGGAAGCGCTGCTGGGGGAGAAGCATTGCGTGGCCTTTGTGGGCGACGGCATCAATGACGCGCCGGTGCTGCGCAGGGCGGATATCGGCATCGCCATGGGCGGCATTGGCTCCGACGCGGCGATTGAGGCGGCGGACGTGGTGCTCATGGACGACAGCATCGGCAAGCTGGCGCTGGCGCGGCGCATTGCCCGGCGGACGATGGGGATCGCGCGGATGAATATCGTCTTTGCGCTGGCGGTCAAGGCGCTGGTGATGCTGCTGGGCGTGTTCGGCATTGCGAACATGTGGCTGGCCGTGTTTGCGGATGTGGGCGTGGCGATGCTGGCCATCCTCAACGCCATGCGGGCGCTGCGGGTGAAGTGATTCCTCTTGCAATTCCCGGCAAAATGGGATATGATACACATGATATCCCGACGTGAAGCGCGCCGGTACACAGGAGGAATTCCGCAATGAAGGAACCGATACTTGTCATTCTCGCCGCGGGCATGGGCTCGCGCTACGGCGGCCTGAAGCAGATGGATCCCATCGGCCCATCGGGCGAGGTAATCCTTGACTACAGCATCTTTGACGCGCGCCGCGCAGGCTTCAAGCGCGTGCTCTTCCTCATCAAGCATGAAATCGAACAGGACTTCAAGCAGATGATCGGCAGCCACATTGAGCCGCATATGGAAGTGATGTACGGCTATCAGCAGCTGGATATGATTCCTGCGGACTGCCGGATCCCCGAGGGCCGCGTGAAGCCCTGGGGCACGGGCCATGCGGTGCTGTGCTGCAGGGAGCTGATCGACGCGCCCTTCCTGGTCATCAACGCGGACGATTACTACGGCGTGGATGCCTTCCGCGTGGCCTACGAGACCCTCTGCACGCTGCGGGACGATGACAAGGCGCGCTATTTCATGGTTGGCTACGAGCTTTCCAAGACCCTCACCGAGAACGGCTCCGTGGCGCGCGGCGTCTGTACCGTGGATGAAGCAGGCTGCCTGACCACCGTGACCGAGCGCACCCACATCATCGGTAGCTGCGACGGCCCGCTGTACACGGAGGATGGCACGAACTACGTCCGTCTGCCCAAGGATGCGCCGGTCAGCATGAACATGTTCGGCTTCACGCCCAGCCTGATAGCAGAGATGGAACGCACCTTCCCGGTGTTCCTGAAGGAAACGGTGCCGGGCAACCCGATGAAGGCGGAGTATTTCCTGCCCGGCGTGGTGAACGCGATGCTGAGCCGGGATGTAGCCAGCGTCCGGGTGCTGCGCTGCGCCGACCGCTGGTACGGCGTGACCTACCGCGAGGATAAGCCGATGGTCATGGCGGCGCTGCGCCGCATGGCGGACGAGGGCCTGTATCCGACGCCCCTGTGGAAGTAATACTAATTCTCAATAAAAATGTTACATTCGCACAGCGCCTTTTCCGCTCTGGCTTTGCTTCGTTCCGCTCACCGTACTGTAAGTAACGCCTCGCTTCACTCAGCTTTGCCAGAACGAAAAAATCGCTGCGCTCGGTGCAACATTTTTATCGAGACTTAGTATAAATACACTTTGTCCCTCCGACTTGCACGGTCAGAGGGACAATTTGCTTATTCAAGCCATTGGATGAACGCGGTCTTATCGCCGCTGCTGTAGCCTGCGCTCTCATAGAAGCGGTGGGTCGCTGCCTGTTTTGAGCTGGTCAGCAGCATCATTTTGTAGCAGCCTGCAGCCTTCGCCAGCTCCCTGGCACGGTTCAGGCATTCGGTGGCATAGCCTCTGCCGCGGTAATCCGTATGGGTGACGACGTTCTCGATCAGAGCGTAAGGGCGAACGTTCCTTGTGAGATTGGGGATGATGACGCAGACGCAGGAGGACACGATCCGGCCATCCATGATGCTGACAAGGATATGGTGGTCTGGATCCTGCAGGATCGTCTGCCAGGTCTGCTCTGTCTGTCCGGTTCTTTCCGGGACGGCGGTTTCGTGCAGATGCAGATACAGCGCCAGCAGCTCATCCAATTCATCCTCGCGAATCTCCCTGACCATTGCGGTACCTCCTTTCGGGCTGTATCATCCGGTCTGCTTCTGCCCAAGCGTTTTCAGGCGCAGCGCAGGCGCTTCGATATACTTCCAGCTGAGCCCTGCCAGCGGAAGCACCAGCACCAGCGTCAGCGCCAGATTCGCAAGGGGATGCATCCCCGGCGCGATGTGATAGAGCAGCTGCTGAATCGGATAGCTGTACACATACAGACCCAGGGACAGATCGCCCATGCGCGAAAAGCCTGCACAGAGCGGTGAACAGGCAAGGTAGCAGACAAGATAGGGGAGCGCAAGGACATACACCCAGCGCATCACGCCCAGAATGCCGCCCAGCATCAGCGCCAGCACCGCGATGACGGCCAGATACCATCGCCGGGGAAGCTGCTGCCGGTAGGCGTACAGAACCGTGCCAAGGAAGAAGAACAGCCCTGTCTCCACAAAGTGCGGGTAATTCCAATGACTCAGCACCCAAAAGCGCTGATCCGGCACATCCCACAGGACGATGTCAAAGCCCTCGTACAGGATGTAAAGCGTCAGAAAAAACAGGCTGGCGACGATGTAGGCCGGCCGGCGGCGGTGCAGCGTTGTCAGGCGCAGCAGGGCCATGACCAGATACAGGCTGATCTCGTGTTTGATTGTCCACAGGCTCACGTTCACGCCCGTTTTGACGCTGCCCTCGAACACGCCCCGGATCCCCCACTGATCGCCGGTGACGTTCAGGGTCAGCCAGTTGAGGATATAGGAAAAGGGACCGCCCTGGCCCGAATGCAGGTATTGCGCATAGGTGCCGTCATAGGCCAGACCGCCGACGATCAGTGCGGTGAAGGCCAGCGCGCAGACCAGCGCCGGATAGATGCGAAGGATCCGGTTGCGCAGAAAGACCAGCACATTCCGGGCACGGACGCAGCTCTGGCAGATCAGAAAGCCGCTGATGACCAGGAAGCCGTCCACCGCCAGCATGCCCTCGTTAAGCTGTCCTCCTGTGAGCAGATGCAGCGGCGTCGTCAGGTTCTTCAGCGTGTATGCATGGCACAGGATGACCGTCACGGCCAGCCCAAGGCGCATCAGGTGAAAGCTGTTGCGCTGGGAGGAATAGGGCGCGTCCCGCATGTGGGTCACCTCGCTTGCGTTCATTGCGAATATTGTATCATGAAGGAAAGGACGTGTCAAATCCTGCGATGGTTCAGGAAATACAAGATTGACAAAACGGATGAAACAGGTACAATAAAGAGTGGCGGAGAATCAGTTTCATTCAATTCATTCATTTGTCTTGCCGCCAGACCACGCGAAAGAGGAGAATGCTTATGTTTGGATTCCGACCGGATGGACGGCGCGTGAAGGATATTGATCCCATTGTCCGCATCACGCCGTACCTGATGCCGATGCGCTGCGACGCGCAGGTGTTCCTGCAGCACAAGGCGGATTACGAGCTGCTGGCCCGTTACATTGCGAAAAAGGGCACGGAGGGCGAGAAGATCACGTTCATGCAGATCATCATCGCCGCCTTTGTCCGCACGGTTTCCCAGCACCCGGAGATCAACCGCTACATCCTGAACAAGCAGTTTTTCTCCCGGAAGAACTGCACCGTGTCCTTCACCATGCTCAAGGACATGAACAACCCGGACGCGGGCGAAACGGCTGTGAAGATCCGCTTCGACCTGACGGATACCCTCTACGACGTGCGCGACCGGATGATGAAGGTCATCGAGGCCAGCCGCGGCGTGGAAAACCAGAACTTCGTGGACAAGCTGGTGCGGCTGCTCTTTGCCGTGCCCGGCCTGCCTACGGCGATCGTGTCGCTGGTGCGCTTGCTGGATCGCTACGGCCTGTGCCCCGGCGCGCTGCTGGACGAGCTGCCCTTCCACACCTCCATGTACATCACCAACAACGCGTCCATCGGATTGCACCACGTCAATCACCACATCTACAACTTCGGCTCCACCAGCCTGTTCTTCGGCATGGGCACGCTGGAGCGCGTCGCGGTGGTGGAAAACGGCACGACGCGGATGAAGCGCTTCCTGCCCATCGGCATCACGGCGGATGAGCGCGTCTGCTCCGGTGCGCACTACGCCCGGTTCTTCGGCACGATGAGCTACCTGCTCAATCACCCGGAGGAGCTGGAGGTTCCGCCGGAGTCCGTGCGCTTCGACCCCAAGTGCGAATACCATGTGCCCAAGGTCGGCCAGGAGAAGGCATCAGCAGGCAATGCGGTTTCTGCCTGACAGGCGGCATCCATCCACAGGGACGCATCCGGCGATGAGCAGCCGTCATGCGCCCCTGTTTTGTCCTTCCGGTGTACTTATTTCAGCGCAGAAAAGGAGAAATGCGCTGCGATGACGAATTGTCACGGATGCAGAACAGTAGAACGGAGGGAATCCCATCATGAACATTGCCATCATCGGCCTGGGGCTCATCGGCGGCTCCATGGCCCGCACCATCAAGCTGCGCACGACGCATACGGTGTACGGCTGTGACCTGAATCCTGCCACCATCCAGCAGGCGTTCCTGATGAACGCGATGGACGCGGAGCTGACGGACGACGCGCTGCGAACCTGCGACCTGGTGCTGGTGAGCCTGTATCCCGGCGCGATCATCGACTGGGTGAAGGCCCATGCGGCGGACTTCAAGCCCGGCTGCCTGGTCATCGACTGCGGCGGCGTGAAGCAGTCGATCTGCCGGGAGCTGGTACCGCTGGCAAGGGCAGGGGAGTGGCACTTCCTGGGCGGGCATCCGATGGCCGGACGGGAGTTCAGCGGCTTCCGCTATGCCCGGGACGATCTGTTCGACAACGCCAGCATGATCCTGTGCACGGACGGGCAGGATGACCCGGCGCTGCTGCAATATGCGCGGGATTTCTTCATGGATCTGGGGTTCCGGCGGGTGCAGTTTACCGACCCGAAGACGCATGATGAGATGATTGCGTACACAAGCCAGCTGGCGCATGTGGTGTCCAGCGCGTATGTGAAGTGTCCGCTGGCGGAGAAGCACAGGGGCTTTTCTGCCGGCAGCTTTGCGGACATGACGCGGGTGGCCCGGCTGAACGAGGACATGTGGACGGAGCTTTTCTTTGAGAATCGGGATGCACTGCTGCCGGTGGTGGAGGATCTGGTGAAGCGGGTGACGGAATACCGCGACGCGCTGCGGGACAATGACCGCAACGAGATGCACCGCTTGCTCCGCGAGGGCCGCGAGACAAAAGAACGCCTATCGGAGAAATGATATGACCATTTTGGTGAGCGCCTGCCTGCTGGGCGAAAATAGCAAATACAACGGCGGCAACAACCGCAACGAGCGTGTCATGGCGTACGTTGCAAACCATCGTGTCATCCCCGTATGTCCGGAGATGCTGTCTGGTCTGGGCGCCCCAAGGAAGCCCGTGGAGCTGCGAGACGGACGCGCCGTGACGGCGGACGGCGATGACTGTACGGAGGCCTTCCATGCCGGTGTGGAGAAGGCGCTTGCGCGGATTGCGGGGGAACAGATCGACCTTGCCATCCTGCAATCCCGCAGCCCCACCTGCGGCGTCAGGCAGATCTATGACGGTACCTTCACCTGTCGGAAGATTGCCGGGCAGGGCCTGCTGGCGCGCGCGCTCGCCGCAAGGGGCGTGACGCTGATGGATGCTGAAGAAGTACCGTAATAAAATGAAGCCGGAGGGCAATCCCCTTCGGCTTTGTCGATTCAGCACAGCTCCGGTACGTCTACCAGAATCACGTCATCGCCGAACTTGCAGATTTTTTCCCACGGGATGACGATCCCCGTGCGCTCCCCGCGCAGCAGGGCGCTGATGCAGAATTCACCCGGCACAACGATGGCTGTCACCCGGCCGTCGCAGGCGCAGAACTCGATGTCCATCACCCGGCCCAGGCTGCGGCCATCCCGCGTGTTGATGACTTCCTTCTGCTTCAGCTCGCTCAGGCTCATGACCACACCCCCATTACCTTTGTCACAGCCTATGCGGTGTCAGGGCGGGGAATGCCATGCAGATTGGAATGAATGAGGATGATTGACGCGATGGACGCGCTGCGGGAGTCCCTTGCCGCAGTGCAGGAAAGGCGCGAGACATTTGCTGCGTTCACCTTTGAGCGGGCGCTGGCTGCACGTCTCACCGATGCGGCGGTTGAGGAAGCGCTGCTTCTGGGGCTTCCCATGGCGCAGGGCATTGCGCGGCGTATCGTCCGCAGCCGGGGACAGGGGATGCGGCTGACGGTTCGCGTAAAATACCGGGAAGGTGTTCGGATGCTGGAGGCGATGCGTGAGAGCACGACGTCGCTGAATGCGCGGGAACAGCAAGCCCTACGGATGGCACAGGGAATTGCGGCAGAAGCGCTGCTGCGGCAGGATGAAGCGGAGCGGTTTCAGTATGTGTTCGACTGGATTGTGCGTCATATCCGATATGCGCATATGGCGCCCGGACGGCAGGGGTATGAACGCCTTGTCGGGGCCTCCGGGGCACTGCTGGACAGGCAGGCGAATTGTCAGGGCTTTGCGGATGTGATGTATCTGCTGTGCGGCTTGTGCGGGATTGCGTGCGAATACCGGATCGGGCATGGGAAAAGGCTGCTGCATGTCTGGAATGCGGTATGTATTGGACATACATGGAAGGAGACGGATGCGTCCAGGGAGAGCAGAAGGATCCGGATGGATGAAGAATTAAAAAAAGCCGTTCCTCTGTGCGGGAGGAACGGCTGAAATGCTTTGATGCTTTGCTTTGATGTGTGCGGTGTAAACGAGGGATGATCGACCGTGCGGGGACGATCAATGAATCAGGTGCGGTTCAGGGAATCACAGGATCTCCAGGATGACCATCTCGGCAGCGTCGCCGCGACGGGGGCCCATCTTGTACATGCGGGTGTAACCGCCCTTGCGATCCTTGTTGCGCTCGCCGATCTCGAAGAGCTTCTCAACAACAGGATACTTCACGTCCTTGGTACGCTCGCGGTATTCCTTCTTGTTCTCGTCCGCCAGCTTCGCCTCGGGCATGTTGTAGAGGTAAGCCAGCATCATGCGGCGGGCATGCAGCTTGGAGGGAGCGTCGTTCTTGAACGTCTCGGTCACAAGCTGATCCTTGTCGTTGTGGAATTCCTTGGTCACTTCGACGGTATTGCCGTATTCCTTGGCAGCCAGGGTGATCAGGCGCTCGGCAATGCGGCGAACCTCCTTGGCCTTCGCCTCGGTGGTCTCGATCTTACCGTACTTAATCAGATTCGTCGTCAGGCCACGAAGCAGCGCCTTGCGCTGATCGGCCGTGCGACCCAGTTTGCGCTGGTAAGCCATGGGGTGTTTCCTCCTATCATGGGTGGGCGGCAGGGGATGCCATCATGCAGCCTCTGCGCTTGTATGCCCCGTCTTATTCATCATTCGGTCGCAGGGCGAGACCCAGCTCCTGCAGCTTCTGCTCGACTTCCTCAAGGGACTTGCGGCCCAGATTGCGGACCTTCATCATGTCCTCCTGATTGCGCTGAACCAGCTCGTTCACGCTGTTGATGCCGGCGCGCTTCAAGCAGTTGTAAGCACGCACGGACAGCTCCAGCTCCTCGATGGTCATATCCAGCGCCTTGCCCTTGCTGTCATCCTCGGGCTGAACCATGCTGACGGGCATCACCTGATCGGTGAGCGTCACAAACTGGGTCAGATGCTCGGAGAGGATCTTCGCGGCGCAGCTGACGGCCTCCTCGGGCTTCAGCGTGCCGTTCGTCCACACCTCCAGGGTCAGGCGGTCGAAGTCGTTGGACTGGCCGACGCGCTTGTCCTCCACGGTGTAATTCACCTTGTGGATGGGGGTGAAGATGGAATCCATGGGAATGACGCCAATGGGCATCGTGATGTCGCGAGCCTTGTTCTTGTCCGCGCTGACATAGCCGCGGCCGCGCTCCAGGCGCAGCGTCATCTGCAGATGCGCGTCCTCGTTGAGCGTGGCGATGTGCATGTCGGGGTTGATGATCTCGATTTCATCATCGACCTTGATGTCGGCGGCGGTCAGTTCACAGGGGCCGATCTTGTCGACAATCACGGATTTGGGCGCGTCTGTGTACATCTTGACGGCCAGGCCCTTGAGGTTCAGGATGATCTCCGTCACATCCTCCTTGACGCCGGGGACGGTGGAGAACTCATGCTGCACGCCCTCGATATGCACCGAGGACACAGCAGCGCCGGGCAGGGAAGACAGCAGGACGCGGCGGAGAGAGTTGCCCAGGGTATGACCGAAGCCACGCTCCAGCGGCTCGACAACAAACTTGCCGTACTTGCCGTTGTCGCCGACCTCGACACACTCGACCTTTGCCTTTTCGATTTCTACGGCCATTTCTTTTACCCTCCTTGCTCAGGTTCGGAGTGAAGGGATGCTGCTGCAGGGGCACAAGCCCTTGACGGTCCATGCTCCCACAGCATCCTTCATTAACGGGAGTAGAACTCGACGATCATGCTCATCTGCGGCTCGAAGTCGATGTCCTCGCGGGCGGGGAGCGCAACGACCTTGCCGGTCAGGTTGGGAGCGTCAAAGGTCAGCCACTTGGGGGTCACCACAGAGGTGCCCTCGCGCAGGCCCTTGAACAGCTCGGATTCGGTGCTCTTCTGGCGCAGGGTGATCACGTCGCCCACCTTCACGGAGTAGGAGGGGATGTCCACCTTCTGGCCATTGACACGGATATGACCGTGCACGACGATCTGACGGGCGGCGCGGCGGGTCTTGCCCAGGCCCAGACGGTACACAACGTTGTCCAGACGCTGCTCCAGCAGCTGCAGCATGTTGTCGCCGGTGATGCCCTTCATGTTGGTGGCCTTGGTGTAGTAGCCCTCGAACTGCTTCTCGAGGATGCCGTACACAAACTTGACCTTCTGCTTCTCCTTCAGCTGAGCGCCGTACTCGGAGACCTTCTTGCGGCGGTTGCCGCCGGGATTGCGGGTAGACTTCTTATTGCCATAGCCCATGGTAGCGGGGGAAATGTCGAAAGAGCGGCACTTCCGCGCAACGGGCTGCTTGTTGATAGCCATGTTTCAATGTCCTCCTTCGTTTCCTTACACGCGACGGCGCTTGGGCGGACGGCAGCCGTTATGGGGGATGGGCGTCACGTCCTTGATCATGCTCACGTCCAGACCGGCGGCCTGCAGGGAGCGGATCGCAGCCTCACGGCCGGAGCCGGGGCCCTTGACATACACTTCAACCGTCTTCAGGCCGTATTCCATCGCGGCCTTGGCGGCGGTCTCAGCAGCGGTCTGCGCAGCGAAGGGGGTAGACTTCTTGCTGCCACGGAAGCCCAGGCCGCCGGCGGAGGCCCAGGACAGGGCGTTGCCCTGCGTATCGGTGATGGTGACGATGGTGTTATTGAAAGAAGAAGAGATGTGCGCCGCGCCGCGCTCGACCAGCTTGCGCTCCTTGCGCTTGCGGACAACCTTCTTGAGGTTCTTGGACTTAGGAGCCATTGTTCATTCCCTCCGTTAATTCTGCAGGCTCGGCGGATTACTTGCCGGCCTTCTTCTTACCGGCAATGGTCTTCTTGGGACCCTTGCGAGTACGGGCGTTCTGCTTGGTGTTCTGACCGCGGACGGGCAGACCACGACGATGACGGACGCCACGGTAGCAGCCGATCTCCATCAGGCGCTTGATGTTCAGCGCAACTTCACGGCGGAGGTCGCCCTCAACCTTCAGGTTGTGCTCGATGTAATCACGCAGCTTGCTGATGTCGGTCTCGGAGAGATCCTTCACGCGGGTGTCGGGATTGATGCCAACCTCGGCCAGCATCTTCTGCGAGGTCGTCAGACCGATGCCGTAGATGTAGGTCAGGCCGATCTCCACTCGCTTTTCACGGGGCAGGTCCACACCTGCAATACGTGCCATGTGTAAAATGCACCTCCAAATTTTTGGCCTCACCGGTTTCCGGTGCGGGCTTCCTTGCGGCTTGGCGCCGCGTCGTGTGTTCATGCCGGATTGCTCCCGCATGATGAAGCAGCGGAACGGGTTTGCGCGTCTGGAGCAACCCACTCCAGAGGGACGCAGAGCCAGTCCGCACCCTCGGTGCCGACGCCTGGTGAAAGCAGGCGCACAGCGATGCCGGCAATCCGCATGTTGGAAGGCTGCGAAGAACCGACACGTCTGTCTGCAGAGAAGTGATGCACCGCCGGCGGAACACATCCGTCATCCGGACATGCAGCCGCCCACCGGCAGGCCGGTTGCAGACCTATTCATTTTATCATGAACCTACCCGAATTGCAAGGGTTGCCCTCAAAAATATTGAGGCTGGAGGGACTTTGAATATGAGAAAAATCGCAGCAAAAATTGTGCAGAGTGCACATGCGCGTTTCGGTTTGTATTGCCAAACTGCGCTGTCCTGTGCTATAATGCCTGAAATTGAACGAAATGGGAGGGAAGCACATGATGAGGCTGCCGGAGGGCGCAGCTTTTGTGCTTGAGCGGCTGAGGGCGAACGGGTATCGGGGCTATGTTGTGGGCGGCTGCGTGCGAGATTCCCTGCTGGGACGCGAGCCGAAGGACTGGGATATCTGCACCGACGCGCTGCCGGAGCAGATGCAGCGCGTGTTCCGCGATCAGCATGTGATCGAAACGGGCCTGAAGCACGGGACGCTGACGGTGATGTACAACCATGAGCCCTTTGAAACGACCACCTTCCGCGTGGACGGGGAATACACGGATCACCGGCATCCGGACGAGGTGAAGTACGTCACGGACGTGGTGGATGATTTGTCCCGGCGGGATTTCACCATCAACGCGATGGCCTGGAGTCCCGAAACCGGGCTGGTGGACGCCTTTGACGGTCGTGGGGATCTGCAGCGCGGCGTGATCCGCTGCGTGGGCGATGCGGAAAGGCGCTTTCATGAGGATGCGCTGCGCATCATGCGGGCGCTGCGGTTTGCGTCCGTGTACGGCTTCACGATAGAGGAAAAGACGGCTCAAGCGGCGCGTGAATGGAGGCACACGCTGGCGGATGTGGCGGCTGAGCGCATCCGCGCGGAGCTGGCGAAGCTCCTGTGCGGCAGGGCCGCGGGACGGATCCTGCGGGAATACAGCGAGGTGTTCTTCGCGATTCTGCCGCAGCTGGCGCCGATGGCTGGCTTCGATCAGAAAACGCCCTTCCACGCCTATGATGTCTGGGAACACACCGTGCGGGCGGTGGAGAACGCTCCGGCGGATGAGACGCTGCGGCTGGCGATGCTGCTGCACGACAGCGGGAAGCCGGCTTCCTTCACGGTGGATGAGAACGGCGTCGGACATGCCAGGGGCCATCAAAAGGTGTCGGCTGCCATCGCACAGGAGGTCCTGACGTACCTTCGGGTGGACAACGCAACCCGCGACCGGGTGCTGCTGCTGGTGGAATACCACGACTGGCCGCTGTCCACGGAGCGGACGCTGCTCAAGCGCCGGCTGAACCGGCTGGGCGAGGAGGCGCTCCTGCAGCTGATTGACGTACAGCGCGCGGACGCGCTGGCGAAGGGCACCTGTGATCCGGCGCAGGTGGAGGCCGAGATTGCGGCGATCCGCGCTGCGCTGACGGCGCTGCTGGCCGAACGCCCCTGCGTGACCCTGAAGGAGCTGGCGGTCAACGGACGCGATCTGATGGGCGCTGGCATCGCGCAGGGAAAGCAGCTGGGCGAAACGCTCAGCTGGCTGCTGGACGGGGTCATGAACGAGCGCCTGCCCAATGAGCGGGAAGCGCTGCTGGACGCTGCCCGCGCACATCTGGACATGTGCAGCACATAATATAATAATGTAGGAATTCAGCGGGAGGCGTACCGGAATGATGGAAAAGCTGGCAATGCGTCTGCTGCGGGACGGGGAGTCCCCCAAGGATCAGGCGGTGCGGAAACGGCTGGGGATGGTAGGCTCCGGCGTGGGCGTGGGCGTGAATGCGCTGCTCGTGGCGCTGAAGCTGGTCGTCGGCTCACTCACCGGGTCTGTGGCGGTGGTGGCGGATGCGGTCAACAACCTGTCCGACGCGGCGGGCAGCGTGGTCTCCATGTTCAGTATGCGCATGGCGCAAAAGCCCGTTGACCGGGAGCATCCTTTCGGTCACGGACGCGCGGAGTATCTGGGCGCGCTGGCGGTGGGCGCGCTGATCCTGGTGATGGGCGTAGAGATGATGAAAACCGGCATCGAAAGCATCGTCCATCCCAAACCGCTGTCGCTCACCCTCGTCTCCTTTGTGCTGCTGGTGCTGTCGATCCTGATCAAGGGCGGTCTGTACCTGTTTTACAGCGGCGTCGGGAAGCTGATTGACTTCTCATCGCTCATGGCGGCAGCGAAGGATTCCCTGTCCGATATGCTGGCGACGACGGCGGTAGCGGTTTCGACGGTTGTGGCGATGCTCTGGGATGTCCCCATTGACGGCATCATGGGCGTGGCTGTGGCGCTGCTGGTGCTCAGGGCGGGCTTTGGCGTGGTGCGGGAGATGATGGATCATCTGCTTGGCGGACGGCCGAATCCGGAGCTGGGACGGGAGATCATCCGGCGCCTGATGAGCTACGAGCACATTCTGGGTACCCATGACCTGCTCATTCATGACTACGGCCCCGGGCGGTGCTTCGCGTCCGTCCACGCGGAGGTTCCGGCGGACGGCAATATTCTGCAGCTGCACGAGGTGATTGACAAGGCGGAGCAGGAGATTGGCGAAGCGCTGCAGGTGCCGCTTTGTATCCACATGGATCCCATTGTCACCGGTGACGCAAGGACGGATGAAGCCAGCACTCATCTGAATGCGGCACTGAAGCGGATCGACGGCCAGCTGATGCTGCACGATTTGCGCATGGTGCCCGGCGAGAACCGGACGAACCTGGTGTTTGACGTGGTGGTTCCGGCGGGCTACACGGAGACGAAGCAGGTCGCGGATGCGCTGAGCGCGGCGGCGCGGGAGCTGGACAGCCGGTATGTCTGCGTCATTCATTTCGACATCGACTACTATCATGGATAAACAAAAGCATCCCCCGGCCGGTGTGGTCGGGGGTGCAGACTATCAACAAACTATTGGGCGCTCCGGCTTACCAGGGGTAGTTCCAGCTGGAGAGAACCTCGGCGGGTACCCAGCCGCGGCGATCCTCGCCAATGGCGTAGTCATGATAGTGAATCTGGGCCCACAGCACGCCGTCCACCACCTCGTAGCCGTAGATGACCGCGCGGCTGCCTTCGTAGAGCATACTCACCTTGTACATGCGGAAGTTCTCGCCCGGGCCGAAGTAAACCCGATGATCCGTTAAGACCTCGCGGGCATCGCCGACAGCGTTTTCGGTGGGGACAAGGTTGGGATCAAGATCCACGCGGTTATCGGGGGTATAGGCGCGCATCCATTCGCCCCGGTAGTTGAACTCGATCTGGTACCACCACATTTCATTCTCGGTGTCCCAGGCCTTGCTGATGACGTTGACGTAGGTGCCGGCGCTGAAGAAGGTACCGGGTTCGTCATAGTCGTTGCTGGGGCCGGAACGGGTGGCAGCGGCCTTAAGCAGCCGGGCAGCGACGCCCTCGGTGGGATACTCATCCGTCGGCCAGACGATTGACGGAGGAGGTGTAGTCACCTCAACATTGGAGGTTCGGGTCGGTTCCGGCGTGAGAAGAATCACATTGCGCGTCGGCGTGGGCGTGACATACTCGATCCGATAGGTGGGCGTAGGCGTGATGAGCACCACATAGGGGGTGGGGGAGGGCGTGATGTACTGCACGTAGGGCTTGGGGGTGGCGGTAGGCCGGGTGTAGGGGGTGGCGGTGGCATGGGAACCGCTGGTTACGATGATGTCCGTGATGGTGGCGCCGGTGCGGCCGTAGCCCTGTGTGGCGGATTCGATCGTCAGCTCGATGCGGGTTACGCTGCTGATCGGCTCGGGCAGCAGCAGACGCTGGTAACCGCCCTTCCAGCCGGCGGTGTAGGTGCCGGGACGGTAGGCGTCCGTCATCCGGTAGCGGTAGGTGACGCTGCTGGAGGTGTAGCGGTTGGCGTTGTACCACACCGTTACGGCGATCACGCTGGGACGGTCGTAATGGTTGTAGTAGTTCTGGCTGTAGCAGTGGCCGTTGCGAATCCAGATTTCGCCCACGGTCGCATTGTACAGGCTGATGGTCAGGTCGGCGCCGTACCCGGCGGACGGCTGCGTCCAGGTGGTGGCGGTGCTGCCGTCGGTCAGAGCCGTGACGGTTCCGTTCTGATCGGAGACGGAAGCAATATAGACCTGATTGGCAATGCTGCTTTCGGCCAGCGCGGCAGTTGCGCACAGGATGAGCATCGCCAGAATCAGCAGGGGCAGCAGACGGGTCTTCTTCATGAAGATCAGCATCCTTTCTTGGCATTGCCCGCTCCGGATTCCGGCGGGCGTTCGGATCCTTCGTCCATACAACGATTCATGCTGGAATTTTCTTCACACACATGTCCAATTCCTGCATTTATTTTTATTTTCCTTCCGGGCGACGCCTCTCTGGAAGAAAGACAGTTTTCTGCCTGTCACAATAGCCATCCGATGCCTTCCGGGGCTTTTGCAATGACCTGCAATTTCTTTGACACATTTGTGGATTTTGCTCTTTTCAAAACGGCGAATCCGTTGTACAATATAAATACCCCAACGCATCGCAGCCGCTTATATGTTGTGCGCCGGCGTGTAAGGGCTTACAACCACCAAGGAGGGATTTCCCATGGAGCTTCGTACTGCATCCTCTCCCCGCGACGTGAAGACGTACGACACCAAACGTCTGCGTGAGGAGTTCCTGATCGACGATCTCTTCAGGGCCGATGATATCAAGCTGGTGTACAGCCACATCGACCGCATCATCACCGGCAGCGCCGTCCCTGTGAAGGGCCCGCTGCAGCTGGCCGCCGGCGATGAGCTGCGCGCGGAGTATTTCCTGCAGCGCCGCGAGCTGGGCGTGATCAACATCGGCGGCGAGGGCACCGTGACGGTGGACGGTACGGTGTATACCCTTCGTCCCCGCGACGGCCTGTATGTGGGCCGCGGCAGCAGGGAGGTCGTGTTCGCCTCCGCCGATCCGGCGAATCCGGCCAAGTTCTACCTGAACTCCTGCCCGGCGCATACCGCCTATCCGACGGTGTACATCCGTCCGGAGGACTGCGTGCGCGCGGAGCTGGGCAGCCTGGAAACGGCGAACCACCGTACCATCTGCAAGTACATCCTGCCCGGTCAGGTGCAGTCCTGCCAGCTGGTGATGGGCATGACGAAGCTGGAGCCCGGCTCTGTCTGGAACACCATGCCCTGCCACACCCATGACCGCCGCATGGAGGTCTACCTGTACTTCGACCTGCCCGAGGATGGCTTCGTGATGCACTTCATGGGCGAGGGTCAGGAGACGCGCCACATCATCATGCGCAATGAGCAGGCGGTCATCAGCCCCTCCTGGTCCATCCATTCCGGCTGCGGCACCCAGGCCTACACCTTTATCTGGGGCATGTGCGGCGAGAACCAGGACTTCGACGACATGGACGGCATCGCCATGAAGGATCTGTTGTAAACAACACCACAGGACAATAAGGAGGATATCCCAATGGACAACATGTTCTCTCTGGAAGGCAAGATTGCGCTGGTGACCGGCGCATCCTACGGCATCGGCTTCGCGATTGCCAAGGCGCTGGCAAAGGCCGGCGCGACCATCTGCTTCAACGACCTGAAGCAGGAGTTTGTCGACAGGGGCCTGGCCAGCTATGAGGCGGAAGGCATCAAGGCCCACGGCTATGTCTGCAACGTCTGCGACGAGGATGCCGTCAACGCGCTGGTCAGGCAGATCGAGGCGGAGGTCGGCGTGATCGACATCCTGGTCAATAACGCGGGCATCATCAAGCGCATCCCCATGTGCGAGATGAGCGCGGCGGACTTCCGTCAGGTCATCGACGTGGATCTGAACGCGCCCTTCATCTGCGCCAAGGCGGTCATTCCCTCCATGGTTAAGAAGGGCCACGGCAAGATCATCAACATCTGCTCCATGATGTCCGAGCTGGGCCGTGAAACCGTGTCCGCCTATGCGGCAGCCAAGGGTGGCCTGAAGATGCTGACCAAGAACATCTGCTCCGAGTACGGCCACCTGAACATCCAGTGCAACGGCATCGGCCCGGGCTACATCGCCACGCCCCAGACTGCGCCCCTGCGCGAGATCCAGCCCGACGGTAGCCGTCATCCCTTCGATCAGTTCATCATTGCCAAGACGCCCGCCGAGCGCTGGGGCGAGGCGGATGATCTGGGCGGCCCCGCGGTGTTCCTGGCCTCCGACGCTTCCAACTTCGTCAACGGTCATATCCTGTATGTGGACGGCGGCATCCTGGCCTACATCGGCAAGCAGCCCTGAGCCATCGTCCCTCCGGCTACATTTGGCGGACAGAACCGAACAGGAATGCAAATTATGCTGAAAAGCCCCCTTGCGTTCTGTGTCAGTTTGTGATAGAATAATCCTGCTCACATTCCAAGGAGGTTTTGCACAATGAATATTTTCCTGGGCGTGGTCATCATCCTCGCTTCTCTGGTTATGATCTTCACCGTTCTGCTGCAGAGCAGCAATGTGAAGGGTCTGGGCGCGATTGCCGGCCAGTTTGACAGCTATCTGAGCAAGAACCAGGCAAAGACTGTTGAGGCCAAGCTGGCGCTGGGCACCAAGATCGCGGCGGTCGTGTTCGTCGTTGCCTGTGTGCTGTTCGTGATGTTCGGCTAATCCGGTTTACGGCTGGTACGGACGGATGACATGATGAGGACTGTTCCTTGCGTGAGCAGTCCTTTTCGTCATACGCGGCGTTTGAAGGAGCCGCAGGTGCGATGAAAGGAAGGGGTATCTTGCAGAAGATCGAGTATGTCTGGAAGGATCGGAAGCACATTCTGGGTCTGCCGCTGTCCTTTACGAAGTACATGCTGACGGAGGACCGGCTGTTTGTGGAAAAGGGACTGCTCAACACAACCTACGACGAGGAGAATCTCTACCGTGTGCGCGATGTGCGTGTGACGCGCAATCTTGGACAGAAGATCGTCGGCGTGGGAACGGTGACGGTGTTTTCGACGGACAAGTCCAACGGCGAAACGGTGCTCAAGTCGATCAGAAACCCCATTGAGGTCAAGGAGCAGATTGTCCGCCTGGTCGAGGTGGCGCGCAAGAAGAACAATATCCGCGCCAGCGAAATGCTGATGGACGCGCCCGAACCGCATGTGTGCGACCACGACGGCGACGGGCTTCCGGATGAGTAATACTCATTTTCAACAAAATGTTGCATTCGCACAGCGCCTTTTCCGCTCTGGCGTTGCTTCGTTCTGCTCACCGTACTGTAAGTAACGCCTCGCTTCACTCAACTTTGCCAGAACGAAAAATTCACTGCGCTCGGTGCAACATTCTTAACGAGAATGAGAATAATCATTGATTGAACAAAAATGGCCGGCCCCTGCCAATACGCAGGTGGTCGGCTATTCTATTGTATTATAGCACGTCCTTTGCCTGAACGGTGCGGAACGCCGCGGCGCGACCGAGCCGGTTCATGACCGCCAGCCCCACGCCCTCGGGGGGAACAACCTCGGAGAAGATCACGTCCATCCTTTCATCATCCAGGCGGCGCAGAGAATCGAACAGGCGATGCCCCACCTCGGCGGCGTCGTTCCGGTGGCCGATATCGTGGGGATTGCAATCCGCCAGGGCGGCGGTATGCTCCGTAAAGCACATCACGCAGGCGCGATGTCCTTCGCTGACGGCGTGCGCGTACAGGCGGCGCAGGGCCTCCACCACGTCGGCCTCGCGGCCTTCGATCAGCGTCACCTGGCCGTCCGGGGAGTAGTGCCTGTACATCATGCCGGGAGAGAGCGCTTTTTCGCCCTTTTCCAGCGGGCGCAGGATGCTGCCCGCCAAATCCACCGGCCCGATGACGGCCTCCAGCATGGCCTGCGTGACTCCGCCGGGCCGCAGGATGCAGGGCCGCTCGCCGACCACGGACACCACGGTGGATTCCAGCCCCACGTCGCAGGCGCCGCCGTCCAGAATCAGCGGAATGCGCCCGTCCATATCGTCCAGCACATGGCGGGCGTTGGTCGGGCTGGGCTTGCCGGAACGGTTCGCGCTGGGCGCGGCGATGGGCAGACCGCAGCTTTTCAGCATCGCCGCTGCGACCGGATGGGACGGCATCCGCACCGCGACGGTTTCCAGGTGCGCCGTCACCGCATCGGGCACGGCCTCCCTGCGCGGCATGATGAGGGTCAGCGGACCGGGCCAGAAGGCGTCCATCAGGCGCAGCGCCGTGTCGCTGACCTCGCAGAGACCGTCCAGCTGGCTGCGGTCGTGGATGTGGACGATCAGCGGATTGTCGGCGGGCCGTCCCTTGGCGGAGAAGATGCCGAGCACCGCCTGCGCATCCAGCGCGTTGGCGCCCAGGCCGTAGACCGTCTCGGTCGGGAAGGCCACGAGCTGACCGGACTGCAGCAGGCGGGAAGCCAGCGCAAGGCTTGCCTCCGTGGCGGGGAGAAGCTGGGTTTTCATGCGTATACCTTCTTTGTCGGCATCACGGGGATGCCAGATTGCGCAGCCGGGCGGATTGCTCCTCCGCCGTCAAGGCGTCGACGATTTCGTCCAGAGAGCCGTCCATGATCGCGTCGATGGCGTAGAGCGTCAGGTTGATGCGGTGATCCGTCACGCGGCCCTCGTGAAAGTTGTAGGTGCGGATGCGCTCGGAGCGGTCGCCGGTGCCCACCTGCAGCCGCCGGTTTTCGGCATAGGCGGCATCGGACGCGCTGCGCTTCTGCTCCAGCAGGCGGCTCCGAAGCAGCTGCATGGCCCTGGCGCGGTTCTGAATCTGGCTGCGCTCGCTCTGGCAGGTCACCGCCATGCCCGTGGGCAGATGGGTGATGCGAACCGCGCTGTCCGTGGTGTTGATGTGCTGTCCCCCGTGACCGGTGGAGCGGTACACATCAATGCGGAGATCCTTCGGGTCGATGTCCAGATCGACCTCCTCGGCTTCGGGCAGCACGGCGACGGTGCAGGTGGAGGTCTGCCGCTTGCCGTTGGCATCGGTCACCGGGATGCGCTGGACGCGGTGCACGCCGCTTTCATACTTGAAGCGTGCAAAGGCACCCTCTCCGACAACGGAGAAGCAGCATTCCTTCACGCCGCCCAGCTCGGTGTCCTGCGTATACAGCGGCTCCACGCGGAAGCCGCAGCGCTCGGCATAGCGGCTGTACATGCGCACCAGATCCGCCGCGAACAGGCAGCTTTCCTCACCGCCCGCGCCGCCGCGCACCTCGATGATGACCGAGCGGCTGTCGTCGGGATCCCGCGGCAGCAGCAGGATGCGCAGCTCCTGCTCCATCGCGGCTCTTTCGGGCAGCAGCGCCGCCAGCTCCTCCTGCGCCATGATGGCAAGATCAGGATCGGAACGCATCTCCTCCGCCTGCGCGATGTGATGCAGCAGCGTCTGGTACCTCCGCCAGGCCTGCACCTGCGGCTCGAGCTGGGAAAGCTCCTTCAAATATGCCTGATACCGGGCCGTTTCGGCGATGATCTCCGGCTGCACAATGGCTTCAGAGAGCTCCTCGTACCGGGAAACGATCCACTCGAACTTGTCTAACATGCCAGCCTCGCTTCGACCATTCTGCGTATATGCTGATAATCCTCATGGGCGGTGACGGCGGGGAAGCCGGACGCACGGCAAAGCGTCATCACGCCCCCGGCCTGATTGAAACCGACCTCCATCAGCAGCGTGCCGCCGGGAAGCAGCCGGGCGGGCGCCTCCCGGACGATGCGTCGATAGAAATCATAGCCGTCCGCGCCGCCGTCCAGCGCAATCAGCGGCTCCCGGCGCACCTCCTCCTGCAATGTGAGGCAGTCGGCGGCGGGAATATAGGGCGGGTTTGAGACGATCACGCCGAACCGCAGCCCATCGGGCAGGGCGGCGAACAGATCGCCCTGATGCAGCGTGACCCTGGCGCCGAGGCGACCGGCGTTCATTTCCGTGACGGACAGTGCGTCCGCGGACAGGTCTGCCGCATGGACGTCAGCGCCCGGCACCGCCAATGCCATCGACACGGCCAGACAGCCGCTGCCGCAGCACAGGTCAAGCGCGGTGGGAGAGGGGCTGCGCTGCAGGGCGGCGATGGCGCGCTCCGCCAGCAGCTCCGTTTCCGGGCGCGGGATCAGCACCCGTTCATCCACATGGAAGGGCCGCCCGAGAAAAGGCTGCTCGCCGGTCAGGTACTGCAGGGGAATGCGGGCCTTGCGCCTTTCGCACAGGGCGCGGACAGCGGCTTCATCCGCAGGGGAAAGCTGCGACCAGCTGTCCAGACGCAGGTTCAGCGCCGGCTGCCCCGTCACATGGGACAGCAGCAGGGAGGCGTCCACCTCCGGGTCGGGAACCCCTGCGGACTGCAATTCCAGCGTCAGGGCCTTCAGCAGCTCACGGGGCGTCATTCGGCGGCAGCCTCCGCAGCGGTTTCCTTCCCGGGGAACACATACCCCTTTTCGGACTGCCTGTAATCGGTCAGGACGGCCCAGCCCTCCTCGGTCAGGGGCGCGTTTGCGGGCAGACCGTACAGCGCCACGTTCATGGAAACGATGGCGACCTCCAGCATCTTGTCATCGGGATTCCTGGTGGTCAGACGCTGCAGCTGCAGACCGGGCCAGCGGGCGGCGCGAGTGAAAGCGTTGTCACGGTGGGCCAGCCCCTTCAGCACCTCGTAGCTCACGCCCGCAACCACCGGCAGCAGCGCCAGATGCAGCAGGAAGCGCGGCAGCCACGCGGCGATGTCGCGGCCCACGAACAGGAACAGCACAAGGCTGATGACCATTACGATCAGCATGAACGCCGTGCCGCAGCGGGGGTGAAGCGTGGTGAACCGGCGGGCGTTCTCGGGGGTCAGGGGCAGGCCGTGCTCGTTGCAGTAGACAGTCTTGTGCTCCGCGCCGTGATACTGGAAGGTGCGGCGCACATCCGGCACAAGGCCGCACAGCGCCATATAGCCGATCAGGATGGCGATCTTCGTCAGACCGCCGACGACGGTGACGAAGATACCCTTCCAGGCGGGCACATCCACCGCGCCCCTGGTGAAGCCGATGAGCCAACCGGTCAGCGCCTCGATGCCGGAGGGCAGCGCAATAAACAGACCGACCGCCATCAGCACCGCCAGCACCATCGCAACGGCCATCACAACCTTGTCGACGTTCTTGCCCAGCCTGGCAGCCAGCCATTTCTCGAATTTGCTGGGCTCCTCCTCGTATTCCTCGCCCAGCATCTTCATGGAGTCCTCCAGCGTGGACATGCCCATGGAGAGCATCGAGCCCATATTGACCACGCCGCGGATCAGCGGCCAGCCCAGCCACTTGTGCTTCTTTGCGGCGGCGGTGTATTCCTTGCGCTGGACGACCATGGTGCCGTCCGGACGGCGGACGGTGATGGCGATGGCGTCGGGGGCCTTCATCATCACGCCCTCCAGGACGGCCTGACCGCCGATGTCCACGCGGGGACAGCTCTTGCTTTCTGACATTGTTTCTCCTTCTTTCTGCACGATGTCCGTGCCATACAATACGCCTTTGCGGAGAATGTGATGACATTCCTCCAGCATTCCAAGATTCGATGCGATATGCCGTTTTCCCTGCTGCATACGCTGAAATTCCCATAGAAAGCGAAATGCTGTGCGCTGCCGGCAGCGGTAGCAGAAAAGGCCGCTTGCGCGACCTTTAGCTTATCATTGGCAACAACAGGGAATCAGCAGCGGCTGCACAGCTCGCAGAAGCGGTCGATTTCGCTCTTGATGACCTCGAGGCTGGCGCGCCAGAAATCCACGGAGCGCACGTCGATGCCCACGGAGGCCGCCACGTCCGCGATGGTGCCGGAGCCGCAGGAGCGCAGCAGCCGGCAGTACCGGGGCACGAAGGCGTCGCCCTCCTTGAGGTACTGGGCGAACACGCCCTTGCCGAACAGCTCGCCGAAGGCATAGGGGAAGTTGTAGAAGTTCAGTCCGGAGGAATAATAGTGGCTCTTGCAGGCCCACATGTAGGGATGGCGGACGTTCCTGTCCAGACCGTCGCCGTAGGTCGCGTCCTGCGCGCGGAGCATGCAGTCCTTCAATTCGTCCACGGTCATGGCGTGGTCGGCGCGGGTGTCGATGACCTCTGACTCGAACAGGTAGCGGCTGAGGATGTCCACACAGGTCTGGGTCGATTCCATCAGGCTGGCTTCCAGCAGCGTGAACTGTTCATCCTCCGTGGCGTTTTGGAGCACCTGATGGCTCAGCATCGTCTCGTTGAAGATGGAGGCGGTCTCCGCCAGCGGCATGGGGGTGTCTGTCATCATGTAGGGCAGGCCCGCCAGACAGCGGTTGTGCCAGGCATGACCCAGCTCGTGGGCGAGGGTGCTGATGTCGGAGAAGCTGCCCTGGAAGTTGGTCAGCACCAGGCTGCGGTCAAATTCGTGCATCCCGGCGCAGAACGCGCCGCCGCTCTTGCCCTCGTGCGGGAACACGTCGATCCAGCGCTGCTCGAAGGCGTTGTCGATGAACCTTGCCATCTCGGGCGTGAACTTGCCCATTTCGCGCAGGAGCACCTCGCGGGCTTCCTCGATGGAATAGGCTTTGCTGGCCTTGCCAACCGGGGCGAACAGGTCATAGAAGGGCAGACCGTCCGGATGACCCAGATACTGCGCCTTGGCGCGCAGATAGCGCCGGAAGTGCGGCAGGTATTCCCTGATGGCGGTGATCATCGCGTCCAGCGTCCGGCGATCCATGCGGGAGGAGGCCAGGGTCATGTCCAGCACGGAATCGTAGCCCCTGGCCTTGGCCAGCGTGCGGGCCTCCATCTTGATGGCGTTCAGGCAGTAGGACATGGGCAGCTCCATCTTCTTATAGGAAGCGATCTCTGCCTCATAGGCGGCCTTGCGGACGGCGGCGTCGCTGTCATAGGCCATGCCGCGCACGGCGGAAAGCGGATAGGTTTCGCCGTTCATTTCAACGGTGTGGTTGGAATCCAGCTTGTCCCGCAGCTGGGAGAAGGCGTTGCCGCCGGAAAGGCTCATCTGCAGGATCCACGGCTCAATCTCCGCCGGGATGGTGTGGTGTGCGTCCTCGGCCATCTCGCGCAGGGCGAAGGCGACGCTCTGCAGCTTTTCGCTTTCGGCGATCACGCTGTCCAGATCGCTGATGGAGCCGATATAGCGGGTCAGCGCGCTGCCGGTCAGGCGCGCCCTGTTGGAGATCAGGGACAGCTTGTCCTCGTACTGCTGGGCGGCGCTGTTGTTGGCATCGGTGGCGAGGGTCAGACCGGTGTAGCTGAACAGCCGGTCAGCCACGGCACTGGCTTCCTCCTCCAGCGCGACGAGCTGCTCCAGCTTCTCCCGTGTGTCAAGCGTATTGTCCTCCAGCAGCGCCTGCTCCCGGTCGATCAGCTCCGGCCACCTGGCCAGATCGGCGAGGAAACGCGCGTCCTCAAAGCTCTCGTAGAGGAACGAGAGATCCCACGTGTTCTTCATGGTGTTATCCTCCTTCATGCTTTCCATTCTGTCCAATCCGTCACGGGGGTGATGCCCAGCGCATGAAGCCGCTTCTGCGCTTCCTCCCAGACGGCCAGATCGGTCAGCCAGTCCGGGGCGTGGGCGTCCACGCCGATGATGACGTCGTTGTGCCACTTGCGGATGTACTGCCAGAAATCGGTGTGCGGATAGCCGCGGAAACGGCCGTGCATCGCGTCCCGCAGGCCCAGCAGGTTGTATTCCAGCGGCATGTGCGCTTCCCTGGCGGCCTGGCAGATCACGTCGGCGGCGTCCATGCTGGCCTTGTCGAACTCCCGGCGGCTCATCATGTACAGGTCGGGATGGGCAAGGTAGCAGTATTCGCCGGTCTGAATGGCCTCGGCGGTCTGCTCGGCATAGCGGCGCAGCTCGTCGTCATCCCTGCAGCTGGTGCCGGTGTAGGGGCACTCCTCCTCGGTGAAGAGGAAATGGGGCGCCAGAATGAAATACTCGCAGCCCTGCTCCCGGAACCGGGGCAGCTGATCCATGTAGCGCGGATAGTATTCCGTCTCCATGCCCAGGCGGATGTCGATCTGTCCGGCGTATTTCTCCCTGAGATGCAGCACGGAGGCACGGTAATCCGGCCACTGGGCGGGGGTCATGCGGCAATGGCTCACATAGTCCGTGCCGAAGGTCCACGCGGCATGATCCGCAAAACCAAGCACGTCAAAGCCTCCCTGAATGGCGGCCTTGACGTACTGCTCGTCCGTACCCACCGCATGCTTGCAGCGGGTCGTGTGGGTATGAAAATTTGTCTTCAAGATACACAGCTTCTTTCAGATTCGTCGGCAGGAATCAGAAATTCTGGTTCTGCCGCTGCAGCGCGAGGGCCTCCAGACACTTGTCCTTGCTGCGCTCGATGTGGCTCTGGGTCAGCTTCCGGAAGCTGGGCAGGTCGCGCTTCTCGACCAGCTCCACCAGCTGATAGTGCTCCCTGTGCGCCTCCAGCAGGCGATCCTCCTGTCGGATGGCCATGGCGGAGAAACGGGTGATGAACTCATCCTGACCCTCGATGACGCGCAGGATGCGGCTCTGGCCGCAGATGGCGGTCAGCGAGCGGTGAAAGGCGCGTGTGACGGGGGAGAGGGCGTCGAAGTCCTTCGTTGCGATCAGGCTGTCCATTTCGTGCAGCTGTTCCTTCAGGGACGCGATGTCGTCCTCCGTCGCCTTTTCGATGATGGCCGGCAGCGTCAGCATCTCCAGCGCGTTGCGGATGGTGTAGATCTCCTCCACGTCTGCGATGGTGAAGGCACGCACCACCACGCCGCGGCGCAGCACATACTCCACCAGACCGTCGCGCTCCAGCTTGCGCAGCGCTTCGCGCAGGGGCGTGCGGCTGATGTGCAGGCGGTCGGCATAATCGGTCTCGACGATGCGCTCGCCGGCGGGAATCTCGCCGGTGATGATGGCGTGCTTGAGCACTTCGTAGGCGATTTCGCGGATCGGGCGGCTCTCCATCATGGGCTGGAAGGAAATCGTATTCATCACAAGTATCGAAGCTCCTTTGAACTCGGGTGGGGAAAAGTGCACATTGTTTGCACTTTGGATACAATAATAATACAAAGAACAAATCTTGTCAAGATTCGCAACGCAGGAAATGTCGAAGGGCGCGGAGAATTGTCGCGGCACAGAAAGGCCGGAACGACCTGTTTTCGCAGGAATCGTTCCGGCCTGTTGCTTATCTGTGAACTGCAGCCTTCAGCGCATCGACGAAATCGGTCTGCTCCCAGGGCATGTCCGCCTTGCCGAAATGACCGTAATTGCAGTTGGCGCGGTAGATGGGGCGGCGCAGCTGCAGCCGCTCGATGATGGCGTTGGGGCGCAGGTCAAAGACCTTGTGAACCGCTTCGGACAGCACATCGTCCGCGACCGCGCCGGTGCCCTTGGTGTCCACGCACAGGGAAACGGGCTGCGCCACGCCGATGGCATAGGCCAGCTGAATTTCGCACTGCTTCGCCAGGCCTGCGGCGACGATGTTCTTCGCCACATGGCGGGCGGCATAGGCGGCGCTGCGGTCAACCTTCGTGGGATCCTTGCCGGAGAAGGCGCCGCCGCCATGGGGGGCATAGCCGCCGTAGGTGTCCACGATGATCTTGCGGCCGGTCAGACCGGAATCGCCCGCGGGGCCGCCGATGACGAAACGGCCGGTGGGGTTGATGAGATAGCGGGTTTGCGCGTTCAGCATCTCCGCCGGAATGACGGGCACAATCACGTGCTCCATCAGGGCGGCGCGGATCTCCTCCTGCGTCACCTTCTCGTCGTGCTGGGTGGAGATGACGATGGTGTCCACGCTGGCGGGCTTGCCGTCCTCGTAGGCGATGGTCACCTGGGCCTTGCCGTCGGGGCGCAGCCAGGGCAGGGTGCCGTTCTTGCGCACCTCGGTCAGGCGGCGGGTCAGGCGGTGGGCATAGGCGATGGCGGTGGGCATCAGCTCGGGAGTTTCGTCGCAGGCATAGCCGAACATCATGCCCTGATCGCCGGCGCCGGTGTCGTTCTCATCGGTGCCTCGGCTTTCCAGCGCGGCGTCGACGCCCATGGCGATGTCCGGACTCTGGGCGTGTACGGCGGTCAGCACGGCGCAGGTATGGCCGTCAAAGCACATGTCGCTGGAGTTGTAGCCGATATCCAGCACGACCTCGCGGACGATGGCGGGGATATCGACCCTGGCGGTGGTGGTGATTTCGCCCATGACCATCACCATGCCGGTGGTGGCGCAGGTCTCGCAGGCCACGCGGGACATGGGATCCTGCGCGAGCATCGCGTCCAGCACCGCGTCGGACACCTGATCGCAGAGCTTGTCGGGATGGCCTTCGGTGACGGATTCAGAGGTGAAGAGTTTACGCATGACTTTGGTGGACTCCTTTCCGGTTCAGGGGCAACAAACCCAAAAGAAAACCGGCTGTGTGCACACAAACAGCCGGGTGGATCACAGTGATCGTCCTTATCTGTCAGTACTGCGGAAACCGCGTGTGCGTACTGTGGGAATTGGCACCTTCGCTTGCGCGGGCTGCCGTGGCTTCATTGGGCCCATCCCTCTGCCACTCGTGATAAGGTATTCAGTTGCGTGAGTATACTATCATATACGACGGCGTTCGTCAAGGGGAAATTTGTGCCAAACCGTACGTTGAGACAGATGGAACGGCGCTTGGATTCTGCGATTGCAAAATCAACACTTATGGTATATAATTGTACTGCAAGAATGATCTTGCCTGATCACCCGGCGGGATGCATGTCCCTTGGAAGATTGTTATGAAAATACGTTGGTTCCTGATTCTTTGCCTGACGCTGCTGGCACTTCCCATCCTCTCCATGGCTGAGCTGACCGTTCATTTCCTCGATGTGGGTCAGGGCGATGCGGCGGTTCTCCTGTGCGATGGCGAGGCCATGCTCATTGACGGCGGCAACAGCGCGGACAGCCAGTTCATCTTTTCGTACCTGCGCAACACGCTGGGCCTGAGCCACCTGAAATGCGTTGTATCCACCCATCCCCATGAGGATCATGCGGGCGGCCTGGCGGCGGCGCTGAATGCCTGCATGGTGGAGACGGTTTACTCACCGGTTACGGACTATGACAGCAGGCCGTTCCAGAGTCTCCTGAAGTATGCCCGGAAACAGGCGTGTGCCCTGACGGTGCCGCAGCGCGGGGACACCTTTCAGCTGGGGGGCGCGGTGGTCACCTTTCTGTCGTCCTCGGACGGGACATCCGGTGTCAACGATCTTTCGATCGTGCTGCGCGTTGATTATGGGGAAACCTCCTTCCTGTTCACTGGTGATGCGGAGCAGGCGGCGGAGGGCCGTCTGCTGACCGGAGGCGCCGATCTCCATGCGGATGTACTGAAGGTGGCCCACCACGGGTCCGACACGTCCAGCAGCAGGGCATTCCTGGAGGCGGTGCATCCGGACTATGCCGTCATCAGCGTGGGAAAGGACAATCCGTATGGACACCCGTCGGACTGGACGCTGACAGAGCTGTGGGCGAGGGGCTGCACGGTGCTGCGGACGGATCTGTACGGAACGATCATCTGCCGCAGCGACGGACAAAGCCTGACCTTCCAGACGGAGAAGAACCCGCGAAAGAGATAGGAGGAACATCTGTGAAAAAGAAACTGACATTGCTGTGGACGCTCCTGCTTCTGGCGCTCCCGCTTTTTGCCGGAACGACCGCTGCTGCGGAAATGGTTTCGCAGCGGTCCTACACGCTCGTCACTGCCGAATACACCCGAAGCGGCCTGTACTCGGGGGAGATGAAAAACGGGAAGCCGGAGGGCTTCGGGGTCTTCTGCGCCGTCAACGACGACGGCGTAGCCTGGCATTATGTGGGCTACTGGGCGGGCGGCCTGATGAACGGTCAGGGCGGCTCCTACTGGGACAACGGCAGCGTGGAGATCGGCGAATACCGGAACGGCCTTTTTGTACAGGGAGATGTGCGTGACGGAACGGGCCGGACGGTCACAGGCCCGGCAGGGTCGCCGACGAACACAGAGACCTATATCGGCAACAAAGGCACCGGGAAATTCCACGACCCGTCCTGCAGCTCGGTCAATGACATCAAGGAGTCCAACAAGGTCATGCTGAACAGTCGCGAGGAAGCGATCAGCAAGGGCTACAAGCCGTGCGGACGCTGCAAGCCGTAAAGGCGGGGCAGGAAAACGGCTGCTGCACATAAAAGAAAAGCGAGCAGAAATCTGAAACGGACAGAGGCTGCTCGCTTTTCCTGTTGTATATCCTGCACACCGTGTGTTTCGCATGGGGCAAGGGCCTGCGATCGTCAGACGTTTGTTCCTTCACAGGCACAGCAGCTGCCGCAGGTGCAGCCAGTCGTCGCAGCCCATGCGGCGGAGAATCGGCGCGGCGACCCGGTCGAACTCCGTGTGGTCGATCAGGCGGAAGGCTGCAGCGCATACATCCACAGCGGCTTCCCGTCGCGGATGCTCCGCCGTCCAGCCGACGCAGAGAAACCGCAGCAGCGTATACACCGCGCAAAGGGCCAGATACTCGTCCATGAGGGGCACCGGGCGATCCTGGAAGGGGAACTGCGCGAAGAACATGTGGTTCACAATCAGGTTCTCAAACCATGACTCCCATTCGGGCACAAGGGCGGCGAACTGCGCGCTGGCGGCCTGATACCGGTCAAAGGCGGCGTTGCCCTGACCGAAATACGCCAGCGCAGCCTCGCCGTAATCCCGGATGGAGCGGCTGCGCTCATCCATCACGTCCAGCATCTGCGCGGCGGTGTCCAGCCCGGCCATCAGCTGCTCCCGCCCTGCACCGATGGCCTCCGGGACGGGAAAGGACGCCCGGCCGGTCAGCAGATCGTCCAGACGCGCGTCGTCCCGCGCGTTCAGCGCCTCGTCGACAGCCCGCAGGCCCTCGCCCAGCAGCAGCATCCGCTGGGGCAGGGGAACGGTGCGATTCTGCAGCCGGGCGATCAGCCACAGGCGAATCTCCTGCTCCCGTCCGGCGGTATGGAAATAATGAATGCGCGGGTGAGAGTCCGGCACGCCGGGATGGAGCGGAACGGGCGAAAAGCGCAGCGGCTCCGGGTGGGCAAGGAGCGTTTCGACCACCGCCTCGCAGCTGTTGGCGCAGGAGCATTCGCGGTATTCGCCCGTGCGCACGCCGCGCGGATACAGCCGGCAGACGGCGCTGAGGGTTTCCTCGCCCAGCTCCGCGTGCATCTGACACCGGCCGTCGGGCAGGTGGAGCGGGCATTTGCCGTCATACCTTGGGCTGATCTGCGCGTAGTGCTCCGGCATCGGGTGCTCGCACAGGTGCATCGCGCCGTCCAGCTTCCGCCGCAGCCCGGGCGAGCAGGGGACGCTCAGCAGATGAAAATAGTCCTGCATGGAAAAGGAGATCGGCCAGCCTTCGCAGCAGGGGGTTCGGCAAGCGCCCTGCTTGCAGCGGAACGCGGTGTAATAATCGGGGACGAGATAGGGTTGGTCTTGCTGCATCACAATCGCCTTCTGTTGTGGATTTGCTGTTCTGTGAAAACAACGGGGGAATATTCGTCAGCCCCGGAGAAAACTCCTTTCAGCGGATGGGGCGGAGACTTGTTTTTTTCGTGTGCGGAGGGAGCGGGAGGCTGCAATGCTCCCCAAACGGTTCTGCTTGACGAATCAGCGCGATAACGCTATAATACCATCATCTGTATGCCTGTCATGGGAGAAGCTCCATTGCGCGGCTTCTCCCGTTTGCTTTACGGGGAAGGGAGGGAAGGCCATGCTGCACTTTGTCCGGCGCGGAGCGGAGTCTCCGGGCCCCATCGGTGATCTGCCGCTGTGGCTTTCTGCCCTCCTGCGCAGCCGGGGCGTGGATACCCCGGAAAAGGCGGAGCGCTTCCTGCACCCGGATGTATCCCAGCTGCATGATCCCTTCCTCATGCAGGACATGGACAAGGCTGTGCGCATCATCCGAGACGCGGTCACGCTGGATGCGCCCATCATCGTTTACGGTGATTACGATGTGGACGGCGTGTCCGCCACCTCCATCATGCTGGAAACGCTGCGGGAGCTGGGCGCACGGGTGTCCTTCCGCATTCCCTCGCGCCATGGGGAGGGCTACGGGCTCAATGCCGATGCGGTGCGCGAAATGGCGCAGGAGTACTGCGTGCTCATCACCGTGGACTGCGGCATCACCAACCATGAGGAGGTGCGCCTGGCGCAGATGCTGGGCATGACGGTCATCGTCACCGATCATCACCAGCTGGCGGACACGGCCAGCCCGGCGGACGCGGTGCTCAATCCGCTGCTGGGGGAGTACCCCTTCCGGCGGCTGTGCGGTGCGGGGGTGGCGCTGAAGATCACGCAGGCGCTGCTGGGCATGGAAGGCGTGATGCGCCGCATCGACCTGGCTGCGCTGGCGACGGTGGCGGACATCGTGCCGCTGATCGACGAGAACCGCGTGATCGTCCGGGAGGGCCTGCGGCTGATGGCGGATTCGAGCCGCCCCGGCATCCGTGCGCTGATGCAGGTCAGCGATGTGCATCCGCCGGTGAACACCGGGCATGTGGGCTTCCGGCTTGCGCCGAGGCTGAACGCGGGCGGCAGGCTGGAGGACGCGGCTCAGGGCGTGCGGCTGCTGACGGCGGAGACGGACGCGGAGGCCGAGGCCATCGCCATGCATCTGGATCAGGCGAATCAGCAGCGGCAGGCCATCGAGCAGGACATCACCCAGAAGGCCATCGCCATGATTGACACATGCGTGGACTTCCGCGACGACCGGGTTATCATCGTCATGGGGCAGGGCTGGAATCATGGGGTGATTGGCCTTGCCGCCGGGCGCATCTGCGAGAGGTATCATTTTCCCACCATCGTCCTGACCGAGCAGGACGGCGTGGCGGTCGGCTCCTGCCGGTCGATTCCCGGCGTCAACATCCACGGGATGCTGTCGGTGTGCAAGGACCTGTTCATCCGCTTCGGCGGTCATGAGCAGGCAGCCGGACTGACCATGCAATCCAGCCTTGTGCCGGAGCTGCGGCGGCGGCTGAACCTGGCCATCAATGAGAACTGCGACCTGCGCTGCTACATTCCGGCGAAGGAGTACGATCTGGCGCTGCGCCTGCAGGAGGTTGATCTGGAGATGATCGACCGTCTGGACGCGATGCAGCCCACGGGCTACGGCAACCCCAGCCCGGTGTTCCTGGTCAGGGATGCGTCCCTGCAGCAGGCGATGCGCGTGGGCAAGACGCGCACGCACCTGAAAATGACGCTGCTGGACGGTCAGACGATCCGGGACGGCATCGCCTTCGGGCTGGGCGACGTGGCGGATGAGGGGCTGGAGCGCGTGGACGTGCTCTTTACGCCCGGCCGCAACGAGTTCCGCGGCAGAGTGACGGCGCAGCTGCAGGTGGAGGCCATCACGCAGGCGGAGGGCGCGGTGACGCTCCCGGAGGAGGATGTGCTTTTCCGCTGTCTTTTGCAGGAAATTGCCGCCCTTGCGGCGAATGATAACAAAATTCCCCGCGCCGTGGACAGCGTGACGCTTCCTGCGGTGCGCCGCCTGATGCAATCCGGCCGGGGGGTGCTGCTGATCGGTCACGAGCGGTCGGCGGCCCTTCGCGCGATGGCGGAATGCCAGGCGGATACGGCGCTGGGCCGGGTGCGCGACATGCGGGGCTTCAACACGCTGCTGATGGCGCCGGACATCGGGAAGCTCAGCGACATCTGGACGGACATCGTGCTGCTGGACGGCGACGTGCTGCCGGGCGAGGCGGCGATGATCGCCGGGCGCTGTCCCCGGGCGACGCTCCATGCGATGAAGCCGAATCCGGCTTTCCGCGAGCTGCTGGCATCGCTGGCCATGGATGACGAGACGCTCAGGACGCTGTACCGGCGCGTCCGTCAGGGCGGCACGATGGCGGCGAGCCAGCTGGGTGCGGACGCGGGGCTGACCGCAGCGCAGGCGCTGACCGGGATACTGGCCTTCCATCAGGTGCATCTGGTGGAGATGAGCCTGGAGCCCTATGCCGTGCGTCTGCTGCCGCCGGAAAGGTGCCGGATGGAGGACAGCGCACTGGTCAGATACCTTCGGGCCCTTTGATGCCTGTCCGGAATGATTGTGGAAGGGAGGATGCTCACAAGATGACCTATACTGTATATGAAGCGATGCCGCTGGACACGATGCTGGCGCGCGTACAGAAATATACCCCCGGTGACGGCGCGGAGCTGGTGCGCAAGGCGTATCTCTTTGCCGAGGAAGCCCACCGGGATCAGAAGCGGAAGAGCGGCGAACCGTACTTTATTCATCCCTGCTTTGTGGCGAGCATCCTGACGGAGCTGATGATCGACCCGCCGACGATTGCCGCCGGGCTGCTGCACGACACGGTGGAGGACTGCGAGAGCATCACGCTGGACACGCTGCGCACCGAATTCGGCGATGAGGTGGCGGCGCTGGTGGACGGCGTGACGAAGCTGGACAAGCTGGACTTCACCGACAAGGAGGAGGCGCAGGCCGAATCCCTGCGCAAGATGATCATCGCCATGTCCCGGGATATCCGCGTGGTGCTCATCAAGCTGGCGGATCGTCTGCACAATATGCGCACGCTCAAGTTCCAGCGCCCGGAGCGGCAGCTTGCCATTGCCCGGGAGACGCTGGATATCTACGCGCCGCTGGCGCATCGCCTGGGCGTGTATGCCATCAAGCAGGAGCTGGAGGATCTCTCCCTGCGCTATATCGACCCGGCCGGCTACCAGAAGCTGGTGCAGCTGGTGGGCCAGAAGCGCTCCGAGCGGCAGGAGAATATCCGCATGGTGATTGCGGAGCTGTCCGAAAAGCTGGATGAGCAGCACATCCATTATGACATCGACGGCCGCCCGAAATCCTTCTACAGCATCTATCGCAAAATGGTGCTGCAGAACAAGCCCTTCGACCAGATTTACGACCTGATTGCCATCCGCGTGCTGGTGGACTCGGTGCCGGACTGCTACGCGGTGCTGGGCATCGTGCACACGCTGTGGAACCAGATGCCGGGCCGCTTCAAGGATTACATCTCCGTGCCCAAGGCCAACATGTACCAGTCGCTGCACACCACGGTGGTCGGCGGGCGCAAGATGCCCTTCCCCTTTGAGGTGCAGATCAGAACCTGGGAGATGCACCGCATCGCGGAATACGGCATCGCGGCGCACTGGCGCTACAAGGAGGGCGGCGGCACGGGCAACAGCCTGGACAGCAAGCTGTTCTGGGTGCGGCAGATTCTGGACTGGCAAAGCGACACCCGCGATTCCAAGGAATTCATCGACACCCTCAAAACCGACCTGTTCGCGGAGGAGGTCTTCCTCTTTACGCCCAAGGGCGACGTGATTTCCATGCCCAAGGGCGCGACGCCGCTGGACTTTGCCTATCGGATCCACACCGGCGTGGGCAACAAGTGCACGGGCAGCAAGATCAACGGCAAGATCATGCCCCTGGACACGGTGCTCCAGACCGGCGACCGGGTGGAAATCATCACCAGCGCTAATTCAAAGGGGCCGTCCACCGACTGGCTGCGCATCTGCAAGACGCCGCAGGCCCGGGCGAAGATTCGCGCCTTTCTCAAGAATGAATTCAAGGATGAGAACATCGAGCTGGGCCGCTCCATGGTGGAGCGCGAGTGCCGCAGGCGGGGCTATGCGCCAACGGACCTGATCCGCCCGGAATTCTATGATTCCATAATGCGCAAGTATGGCTTCACCACCGTGGATGATATCTTCGCGGCTGTGGGTTACGGCGGGATGGCGGCGGTGTATGTGGTGTCCCGTCTGGTGGAGGAGCAGCGGCAGGCCCAGGCCAACGCCGTGCCCAAGCTGGAGGATCTCGTCGTACCCGAGGATACCAAGCAGCCCCGGCCTGCCCACAGGGTAAACCATGGCATCATCATGCCCGGCATGGAGGATGTGGACATCCCCGTGCGCTTTGCCCTGTGCTGCACGCCCGTGCCCGGCGACGACATTGTGGGCTACATCACCCGCGGCCGCGGCGTGACCATCCACAAGGCGAACTGCGCCAACGCCCTGTCCGCCGAACAGGAGCGGCGCATCGAGGTGGGCTGGGCGGATGAGAACACCGGCGCGTTCACCGCTTCGATCAAGATCGTGGCTTATGACAAGCCGAATCTGCTGGTGGAGCTGGCAACGGCGCTGGGCGAGATGAACATCACGATCAAGACGCTCAACACCGCGCTGGACGAGAAAACCCACATCGCAACCTTCCGCTTCGTGGTGGAGGTCAAGTCCCGCGAGCAGATGGACAAGGTGGTCAAGCAGCTGATGCGCAAGTCGGACGTGATCGACGTGTTCCGCGCGTGATGCGCCCGCTGCGCGCTGTATTTCAGGCTCTCCTGCAGCGGAGGGCCTTTCCTCAAGGAGGTATTTCCCATGCGCTGTGTCATTCAGCGGGTGACATCCGCTTCCGTCGCCATCTCCGGACAGACCGTCGGCAGGTGCGGACACGGCTACATGATCCTCATCGGCGTGAGCGTGGACGACACGGAGAAGGATCTGCAGTATATGGCAACGAAAATCCCCACGCTGCGCATCTTTGAGGATGAAAACGGCAAGATGAACAAATCCATCCTTGACGTGGGCGGCGAGATCCTTGCCATCAGCCAGTTCACGCTCTATGGTGATGCGCGCTCCCAGCGCCGTCCCGGCTTTACCGCCGCGGCCCGCCCGGACAAGGCCGTTCCGCTTTATGAGGGCCTGGTGGAAGCGTGGCGCGCGCAGGGCATCCATGTGGAAACCGGCGTCTTCGGCGCGGACATGCAGGTTTCGCTGGTCAACGACGGCCCGGTGACGATGCTGATGGACTCGACCAAATTGTTCTGAGCGAATATACCGGGAGGCGATCCCATGACGGAAATGAAGGCCCTGACCGTAGGCGAGCTGGGCACCTGCTGCTACATCGTGTGGGACGATGCGTCCGACGCCTGCGCGGTCATCGACCCCGGCGCGGAGCCGGAGCGCATCCGCGCGGCCTGCGATGGCCGGAAGATCGAGGCGATCCTGCTGACCCACGGGCATTTCGACCACATCGGCGGAGTCCGGGAGCTGGCGAAGGACGGCGCTGAAATCCTCATCCACGCATTGGACGTGCCCCTGCTGACCTCGGCGGAGCTGAACGCCTCGTGGCTGATCGGCGCCCATGTCACTGCGCCCCGGGCGACCCGAACCGTCGCGGAGGGCGAAGCGGTCACCTTTGGCGGCGTGACCTTCACCGTTCTGCATACGCCGGGCCACACCCCGGGAGGCGTCTGCTATCAGACCGGCAACCGGCTGTTCACCGGCGATACGCTGTTCCATTACGGCTACGGGCGCACCGATCTGCCCGGCGGCAGCATGAACCAGCTGGCGGACTCCCTGCGCCGATTGCAGCCCCTGGCGCAGCGGTATGAGATCTTCCCCGGGCACTGAGGACAAGGAGAACGATATGCAGCAATATCTGGACACCATTCAGCCGGAGCTGATGAACATCACCCGGCTTTTCGGCTTGCCAGACGGCGACTGGGACGCGCCAAAGTACACCTTTACCGCATGGGAGGCGGAGGGCGCGTATCATTGCCGCTTTACCGACGGGACATACACGGCGGAGGACGCCGTGCCCATCCCGCCGGCGGAAAGCGATGAAAGGCTGCTGACGCTGCACCGCAAGCGCGCTGCCCGCCGCCTGGTCCGGCAGACGCTCTATGACCTGTGCCGCAAGGCCACGGGCATCCATCCACCGTGGGGCAGCCTGACGGGCATCCGTCCGACGCACCTGATGTACGAAGCCATCGGCCTGGGCCTGACGGAGGAGGCTGCCAAGCGCTATGTGATCGAGCGCTTCGACGTGTGCCCCGACCGGGCGGACATCCTCTGGGAGATCGCGCAGGTGCAGGGGACGCTGCTGCCGCCGGAGGATCGCTGGATGGATGTGTACATCGGCATTCCGTTCTGCACGACGCGCTGCGCCTACTGCTCCTTTTCCTCGGGGGAGCTGGGCCGGGGAACGCTGGTCGAGCCATACCTGACGGCGCTGTTCCGGGAAATGGACGCGTGCAGCGGTATGCTGAAAGCCACCGGACGCCATCTCCGTGCCGTGTATGTGGGCGGCGGCACGCCTACCAGCCTCAACGAGGAGCAGCTGAAGAGGATGCTGGATCATCTGCTGCGCTGCTTCCCCGGGGCGATGGAATACACGGTGGAGGCCGGCCGTCCGGATACCATCACGCCCGGGAAGCTGGCGGCCATCAGGGATGCGGGGGTGAACCGCATCAGCATCAATCCCCAGACGATGAATGACGAAACGCTGCGCATCATCGGCCGTGCCCACACCGCGCAGCAGGTCATCGACGCCTATGCCATGGCGCGGGAGGCGGGCATCCGTCATATCAACATGGATGTGATTGCCGGTCTGCCGGGAGAAACGGTGGATGACTTTGCCCGGACGATGGATTTTGCCCTGCGGCTGCATCCGGAGAGCCTGACGGTGCATACGCTGGCGATCAAGCGCTCCACGCGGCTGCACTTTGAAAACTACCGCTTCCCGACGGGCGTGGAAGCCGCCCGCATGGTGCAGCTGGGGCTGGAAACCGCGCGGATGCTGGGAATGCAGCCCTATTACCTATACCGGCAGAAGAACATGGCCGGGAATCAGGAGAACATCGGCTACGCGCTGCCGGGCCATGCCTGCCAGTACAATGTGGACATCATGGAGGAGACGACGCATATCCTGGCGCTGGGCGCGGGCGGCATCTCCAAGCGGGTTTATGAGGACGAAGGACATATCGGACGTGCGCCGAACGTGGCGAACATCGAGCATTACATCGCCCGGGTGGAGGAGATGATCGGGCGCAAGCGCGCGCTGTTCGGCCTGACATGAATTCCACAAAACTCCGTCAGCAACCGACCGGAACCGCCGCCGTTTCCACAAATTTTGTGCAAATGGCGCGAATTTGCCCGGAAAACTTGCATTTCTGAGCATTTGCTGATACAATAGACAATGTGCGGACACAAGCACGTCAAAAAGACATAGCAGAATGCTTGCGGAGCCGTTGCGCTCCGATCGAAAGGTGAAAGGAGTGTCATTGATGGCACAGAATCCTACTTTTGTCATTACCATGGAGGATGGCCGCGAAATGAAGGGTGAGCTGTACCCGGAGTATGCGCCGCAGTCCGTGGGCAATTTTACCGCGCTGGCCAATTCGGGCTTTTATGACGGGCTGATCTTCCACCGCGTGATTCCGGGCTTCATGATCCAGGGCGGCGATCCCAAGGGCGTGGGCATCGGCGGCCCGGGCTATCACATCAAGGGTGAATTTGCGATGAACGGCGTGAACAACCCGCTCAGGCACACCTATGGCGTGCTGTCCATGGCCCGCAGCATGGCGCCCGATTCCGCCGGCAGCCAGTTTTTCATCATGACCAGCGACAGCCCCCATCTGGACGGGCAGTACGCCGCCTTCGGCAAGGTGCTGGAGGGCATGGAGACCGCTGACGCAATCGTGAACGTGAAGCGCGACATGCGCGACAAGCCCATTGAGGATCAGCGGATGAAGTCCATCCGCGTGGAGACCTTCGGGCAGGTGTATCCCTTCGATCAGATGTAATACTAATTCTCCATAAAAATGTTACATTCGCGCAGCGCCTTTTCCGCTCTGGCTTTGCTTCGTTCCGCTGGGCGTACTTCCAGTACGCCTCGCTTCACTCAGCTTTGCCAGAACGAAAAATTCACTGCGCTCGGTGCAACATTTTTATCGAGGATTAGTATAAGGCACATGGTGTCGCTTACCGGCGTGGACATGGCGGAAACCGCCGGTCTGCGCCGTTTTGTTGATGAGAGGTCATATGGAGAAGCAGAAGATCACCGTCCGCGTGGCGGGCAAGGAATATGCGCTGGTGTCCTCCGACACGCCGGAGCATCTCAGCCGGGTGGCGTCCTATGTGGACAGGCAAATTACCGAGACCGTGTTTGCCACGCGTCTGTCCAGGGAGACCGTGACGGTGCTGGTGGCGCTGAACATCACCGATGAGCTGATGAAGGCGCAGGAGGAGAATTCCCGGCTGAGGCGCGAGCTGAACGCGCTGCGAAGCGCATCAGAAGCGCCTGCGAAGGCGGAATGACGGACATGAGCGATATGAGGAGCGGGACGCGCGTCCCCATGGAGAACCTTGCGCCTGCGGGCAACCGGGAAGCACTGGAGCGCGCTGTTGCCGCCGGTGCGGACGCGGTGTACCTGGGCTATGCGGCCTATTCCGCCCGGGCTGGCGCGGGCAATTTCGACGAGGCCGCCCTGCGGGAAGCGGTGCATTTTGCGCACCTGCACCATGTCCGCGTGCATGTGACGGTCAATACGCTGATCAAGGACGGCGAGCTGGCGGGCGTGAAGGATGTGCTGCGGCTGCTGAACGAGGTGCGGGTGGACGCGGTGCTGGTGCAGGATCTGGGCGTGCTGAAGCTGGCGCGGACGTGCTTCCCCGATCTGCCGGTTCATGCCAGCACGCAGATGGCGATCCACAACGCGTCCGGCGTGCGCTGGTGCCGGGAAATGGGAATGACCCGCGCGGTGCTGGCCCGCGAATGCTCCCTTGCCGAGATTGCCCGGTGCGCCGCCGAGGGCATCGAGATCGAGGTGTTCGGCCATGGCGCGCAGTGCGTGGCGGTCAGCGGACAGTGCCTGTTTTCCTCCATGATCGGCGGCCGCAGCGGCAATCGCGGGCGCTGCGCCCAGCCCTGCCGCCTGGAATACACCTACCGGGGCAGGACTGCCGCGTGGCTCAGCCCGCGCGATGTGTGCATGCGCGATCATCTGCCGGAGCTGCAGCGGGCCGGAGCCTGCAGCGTGAAGCTGGAGGGCCGTCTGAAGCGACCGGAGTATGTGGCGACCGTCGCCGGCAGCTACCGCAGGGGCATCGACGGATTGCAATCGGGGCAGTTCCATCCGGCGGATGAGATGGAGAAGGACGCGCTGCTGCAGATCTTCCAGCGCGGCGGCTTCATGGACGGCTATGCCATGGGCAGCCAAGATGCGGGCGTCATCTGGCCGGAGCGCGTGAGCCATGGCGGCGTGGGCATCGGCCGGATCGAACGGGTCATGGGGGACATGGCGAAGCTGCGCCTGAAGCGCGATCTCCGCGACGGCGACGGCTTGCAGATTCGCAACGACCGCGGCGATGCGGAGATGATCTATGCGGGACATGCGGTGATGGCGGGAGAATGCGCGACGCTTCGCCTGCGGCCCGATATGCATCTTTCACCCGGGGACGAGGTGTACCGCCTGACCAGCAGCGAGCAGCTGGAACGTGCCCGGGCGCTTCAAATTCCCCCGATTTCCTGTGACATGACGCTGGTCGCGATGCCCGGTGAACCGCTGACGCTCACGGCGACGGACGGCATATCGACCGTGACCGTCACCGGGGAGACGGTCACGGCAGCGCAGAAGCGTGCCATGTCCGGGGAGGATGCCCGCAGGAGCCTTGGCAAAACCGGCGACACGCCCTTTGCGCTGCGTGCATTGACGGTGACCACCGGCGGCGCCTTCGTGCCGGTTTCCGCGCTCAACGCCGTCCGCCGCGATGTGCTGCAGGCGCTTGAAAATGCCCGGGCGGAGAGCTTTGCGCGGCCTGCGGGGCGGGAACGCCCGATGGCGGAATCAGCGCATACGCCCGGACGAGTGCCTGAAACCATCGTGGTGCGCAGCCTTGGACAGTACGACGCGGTAAAGGCGCTGGATGCGCGCATTGTCTGGTACCCGGAGGACTTCCGGGAGGAAGCGCTGCAAGCCGGTCTGGCCGGGCTGGATGCGGGCGTGTGGCTGCATCTGCCTATGAAATGCGAGCAGGCAACGCTGGAGATGCTGCACCGCTTTGTGACGGCGCACGCGGACCGGCTTGGGGGCGTGGTGCTGGGCAGCGTGGGTCAGCTGGGGATGAAATGGCCGGTGCCGATGGGCGCGGGCGAGGGAATCCCGGTGATGAACCGTCTGGCAGCGCAGGTGCTGCTGGAGGCGGGCTGTATCTTCGTGACCGCCAGCGGCGAGCTGTCCGGCGCGGAGCTGCAGAATCTCCTGAAACATACCCCCTTTGCCGTCGTTCCCGCTTATGGCCGGACGCAGCTGATGCTGCTGCACCACTGTCCGGCACGGACGTATCTGGGGCTGACAAGCGGTCATGCCGACTGCCTGATGTGCGATCGGCACAGCGCGGACAGACTGGAGGGCACCGCCTTGACCGACCGGCGCGGCGCGGTGTTTCCGCTGTACCGGATGCGCCTGCCGGAGGGCTGCCTCGTGCGGCTGATGAACAGCGTTCCGACGGATGTGGTCGGCCGGGTGCGGGCGGCAGGCTATACGCCCATGATGACGCTGTGCGGGGAGGAAGATGCGGCGCTGGAGGAAGCCGTCGCGGTCTGGCGCGGCGGAAAGTCCGTGTCCGGAACCAATGCCGGACACTGGAATCGTCCGGTGGAGTAGTCTCCCGAAACCTACCATATTGTCAAAGAATCCCGAAACATACCCCTCTGTTTGAAACGCCTGAAACCTACCCCGTTATCCTTATATCCAGAAGAACCCGACACAGTGAGGAACCGTTTATGATCAAAGAGAGAACCCTTCGCGTGCTGGAATTCACCAAGATTCGCGAGCGGCTGGCTTCCAAAGCCCTGACTCCCATGGGCGCGGAGCGCTGCATGGCGCTGGTGCCATCGGACAATCTGCCGGAAATCGAAATGTGGCAGGCCGAAACCGAGGAAGCGACGGTCGTGCTGCAGTACCTGGGCGCATCGCCCCTGGTGGCCTTTGACGATGTGCGCGCCAGCATCTCCCTGGCGGAGAAGGGCGCGACGCTCTCGCCCAAGGCGCTGCTGAGCATCGCGGGCCTGCTCTCCGCCGCCCGGGCCGCCCGCAGCGCCCTGGACACGGAGCGGGACAACACGCCGCTGCTCAAGAGCAAGGCGCAGTCCCTCGTGTCGGTGCGGCACATCGAGGACGACATCACCACGGCGATTCTCTCCGAGGAGGAGATTGCCGACCGCGCATCCACGGAGCTGATGAACATCCGCCGCCATCTGCGCGGCGCGATGGAGCGCATCAAGGAGAAGCTCAACCAGATGGTGCGCAATCCCAATTTTCAGAAATACCTGACGGATACCATCGTCACCGTGCGCAACGACCGCTACGTCATCCCGGTGCGGGCCGACAGCCGCGCCATGGTGCCGGGCCTGGTTCACGATCAGTCCGCCACCGGCGCGACGCTGTTCATCGAGCCCATGGCGGCGGTGGAGATGGGCAACGAGCTGCGCCAGTGGGAGGCCAAGGAGAAGCAGGAGATCGAGCGCATCCTGGCGGCGCTGAGCGCGGAGATTGCGCCCTACGCCGAGTCGCTGCGCGTGACGGTGGAGGTGCTCTCGGAGCTGGACTTCATCTTCGCCAAGGGCCTGCTCAGCCGTGAAATGTACGCGGTGACGCCCAAGCTGAACCGGGACGGCTATCTCAACATTATCCGCGGCCGTCATCCGCTGATCGACCCGGAGAAGGTCGTGCCCTCCAACCTCTGGCTGGGCAAGGATTTCACCTGCCTGATCATCACCGGCCCCAACACCGGCGGCAAGACGGTCACGCTGAAAACCGTGGGTCTGTTCACGCTGATGGCGCAGGCCGGATTGCAGGTTCCGGCGGATATCGGCACGGAGCTGGCGGTGTTCGAGCAGGTCTTTGCCGACATCGGCGACGAGCAGTCCATCGAGCAGAGCCTGTCCACCTTCTCCAGCCACATGACCAACATCGTCAGCATCATGCATGAGGTCACGCCCAGGGATCTGGTGCTCTTTGACGAGCTGGGCGCGGGCACCGATCCCACCGAGGGCGCGGCGCTGGCGCAGGCCATCCTGACGCGTCTGCGCAACATCAAGGTGCGCACGATGGCGACGACCCATTACAGCGAACTCAAAGCCTTCGCGCTGTCAACGCCCGGGGTGGAGAACGCCTCGGTGGAGTTCAGCGTGGAGACGCTGCGCCCGACCTATCGGCTGTCCATCGGCGTGCCGGGCAAATCCAACGCCTTTGAGATCAGCCGCAAGCTGGGCTTGCCGGAAAACCTGATCGACGCGGCGAAGAAGCTGCTGTCCAGCGATTCCATCCGCTTCGAGGACGTGATTGCCAATGCGGAGTATCACCGCCAGGTCGCCGAGCGCGAGCGTGAAATCGCCCGTCAGGCCAGCGAGGAGACCATCAGGCTGCGCGACGAGGCGGAAAAGCTCCGCCGCGAAATCGAGGAAAAGCGCGAAACCTCCATCCGCAAGGCCAAGGAGGATGCGCGGCGCATCATGGAGCAGACGCGCCGCGAGGCAGAGGGGATCATCAGCGAGCTCAAGCGCATGAAGAAGGAGCAGCAGAGCCCGGACGCGGGCATCAACGCGGTACGCAGGCAGATTGAGAAGAGTGTGGATAACCTGTCTGAGGGCCTTGTCCAGAAGGTGGACAACACCGCCGCGCCCAAGACCGTCCATCCCGGCGATCAGGTCGAGATTCTGACCATCGGCTCCCAGGGCACGGTGCTTGGCACGCCCAACGCCAAGGGCGAGGTGGAGGTGCAGGCAGGCATCATGAAGCTGAAGGTGAGCCTGACCCAGCTGCGGCTGGTGAAGCAGAAGCCGGAGGACAAGCCCAGGCCGAAGCAGGCAAGCGTGAAGATGCACACGGGCGCAATGGAGCGCACGGTGCGGATGGAGTGCGATGTCCGCGGCATGACGCTGGAGGAAGCGCTGGCAGCGGTGGATACCTATCTGGACAATGCGGTGCTGGCCGGGATGGGCGAGGTGAGCATCATCCACGGAAAGGGCACGGGCGTGCTGCGGAGCGGCATCACGCAGCATCTGCGGAAGCATGTGCATGTGCAGAGCAGCCGTCTGGGCGTCTACGGCGAGGGCGAAAGCGGCGTCACGATCGTCAAGCTGCGCTGAGAAAAACTGGCGCAGGGGCAGCCCGGTCGGCTGCCTTTTCCATCACAAAAAGAACAACTGGTTCTTCAGGGACGGCGATGGGAATCCCATGTGGCAGGATACCTATTCCTACGCCATGCTGCGCGAGGAATTCGATGCGTGAAAACTTGCCAAGCGGCACATTCTATGCTATAATACAGTGAAGCGGTCTGTAATGGCCTGCCTTGTGTGACCATGGTTCCAAGTTGTGGCAAAGAGCCGCTTTTTCCATTCAGGAGGTGCAATCTGTATGGCCAAGAAAGAAAACCTGCCCCTGACGGTTGATGTGAATGATCTGGAGCCCGGGAGCAATATCACCTATGCCAGCGAGGTGGTGGCGATCATCGCCGGGATCGCGGCGTCCGAGGTGGAGGGCATTGCCGGGATGGTGAATGTCCCCAGCGGCAATCTGCTGGGCAAGAACCGCGGCGTGACCAAGGGCGTGAAGGTCGAAACCGGGACGGAGGAGGCCAGCGTCGATCTGTATGTGACGGTCGAGTACGGCAAGCCCATCCAGAAGGCCGCGCAGGAGGCGCAGGAGAACGTCCGCCGTGCCATTGAGTCCATGACGGGACTGCATGTGGTGCGCGTGGATGTGCATGTGCAGGGCGTGAGCTTTGACAAGGAGAACAGTGCATTGCTGGCCGGAGCAAAGAATGCCGTGCTGCAGGGCAAGGTGAACGGCGAGCAGAAGGAGATGCCTGTTGCCGATGAAGCGCCGGAAGCGGCGGCTGAGGTCAAGGCTGCGCCGGTGGAGACTCCCGCCGAAGAAGTGAAGCAGGAGGCCGGGGAAACGGAAGAGGACATGGTCGAACCTCCCATGATGTAATCGGGCAGAGGCGGAATCCCGTTTGAGCCTGCCCGGATTCTTGCGGAAAAGGAGACGTGACCATGAAGAAAAGCATCCTTGTGAGGATTCTGACGGCGCTGGGCAGCATTGTGCTGCTGGCGCTGGCGGGGTGTGCCGCAGCGGAGGCCTTCGCGGGCGTTCCGTTCAGCAGCATGGCAGGGCAGCTGCTCGCGTCCGGCAGTGTCTGGGGCGTTCTGGCGAAGCTGCTCATCATCCTTGTCATGCTGGTGCTGGCTGCCGCCGGTTTGATCTGCGTGCTGCCCGCCCGCAGGACGGAGCAGAATGATTTTGTCATGCAGAAGGGTGAGAACGGCGCGATCGGCATTTCGATCCGCGCGATTGAAAAGCAGGTGCGCACCTGCATTGCCAAGCACGACGTGATCGCCGGTGCGGAGGTGTCCATCCGCGAGAGCCGCGACGGACTGGTCATCCTGCTGAATGTGGATCAGGTGGCGGGGGTGAATATCCCGCTGTCCGTGGGTTTGCTGCAGAAGCAGATCAAGCAGTATGTGTCCGGCTGTACCGGCGTGGATGTTCATGAGGTGCGCGTGATGGTGGAGAACAACACCACCAATGTGGTGCCTTCTCCGTTCGCTGTGCAGGATACGATGATTCCCGCAGCCCGTCCGGCCGGGGAGGAAACGCCGCCTGCTACCCAGACGGCTGCCCTGCCCGAGGAGCCAGAGCACGCTGCTGCACCGGCAGCCTCCGCCGCTCCGACAGCCTCCGAGGCACCCGTGGAGATGCCGGTGGTGCTGCCCGAGCTGCCGCCCATGCCTGAACCGCCTGTGGAAGAGGACGAACGCCCGTTGCATCAGCGCATCTTTGGCGCGGAGGAGCAGCCTGTGTTCGTGCCGGTGCCGCCGGAGCTGATGGCGGATGTTCAGACGGCGGATGAGGAAAAGACCGTGGAAGCGGAGCGGGAAGAGGAAATCGCGGAGCTGACGGCTGACCCGGATGAAGACGCGGCGGATGAAGCGCTCCCGATGGAAGCGGCGGATGCCGGAGCTGCCTACAGCGAAGCAGCGTGGCCCGAGGAGGACGACAGCGATGCGATGCAGCCGGAGGAACCCGTTGCAGACCCCGATGAACCTGAAGCCGGAATACTGATGAAATAAGAAGGCCGGGCACATCCCGGCAGGATGGGATAGGAGATACAGAATATGGCCCGAACGACTGCGCGCGCGGCTGTGATGCAGATGATCTTTGAAAACCTGGCTGGCGGTGAAGGCGGCGAGGAGACGCTGGCGATGGTCTATGAGGCGCTGCGCCATGAGGGAATCCCCGGAGTGGAGATCGCTGACAATGAGCCCAGCAAATCCGACAAGGCCTACATCGCCCGGGTGCTGGACGGTGTGCTGAGCCATCTGGATGAGCTGGATGAGGAGATTCAGGCTGCCAGTCCGCGCTGGAACATCCGCCGGATGCCCAAGGTCGATCTGACCATTCTGCGACTGGCGGCATGGGAGATCCTCCATGAGGAGGACGTGCCCGGCAGCGTGGCGATCAATGAGGCGGTCAACCTTGCCACCCGCTATTCCGAGCCGACCAGCGGCCGTTTCGTCAACGGGGTTCTCGGCACGATCCTCCGCAAGAGGGAGGCGGCGCAGTGAAGCGCGTCGTCATCGGCGTCGATACCAGCTGCTACACCACCTCCGTCGCGGCTGTGACAGTGGAGGGCGAGGTGCTGGCCAGCTGCCGCAAGCTGCTGCCCGTCCCGCAGGGGGAGCGCGGCTTGCGCCAGTCCGAGGCCGTCTTTGTCCATGTGCGCCAGCTCCCGGAGCGCTTTGAGGAGCTGGCGCCCTTCGTGCGCGACAGCCGGATTGCCGCCGTGTGCGTTTCCCGTACACCCCGTGACGATGCGGATTCCTACATGCCCGTGTTCCACGCAGGGGACGCCCAGGCTCGCGGACTGGCTGCGATGCTCGGCGTTCCCTGTTTTGCTACGACGCACCAAAGGGGCCACATCGCCGCCGCGAAGGTGGACAGCGGTATCCGCGAGGGCGATCTGCTGGCGGTGCACCTGTCCGGCGGCACGACGGAGATGCTCTCCCTTGTGGGGGACGAGCTGACGCTGCTGGGCGGTACGCTGGACCTGCACGCGGGTCAGGTGGTGGACCGCACGGGCGTGGCGCTGGGACTGCCGTTTCCGGCGGGGCCGCATCTGGAGAAGCTGGCGGTGCGGGGGCACAGCGAGGCGCGGCTCCCCATGACCACCAGAAACGGCGGCATGTCCTGCCACCTCTCCGGCGCGGAGACGCAGGTGCAGCGGTGGATCCGGCAGGAGACGCTGCCGCGGGAGGACATCGCCCGCGAGGTGTACGATCTGCTGGCACGCACGGTGGCGCGGATGGTCTGTGCGGGCGCGGAAAAGACGGGCATTGACCAAGCCCTGCTGGCGGGCGGCGTGGCGTCCTCGGCGCTCTTCCGGGAGATGGTGAGAGAGCGCATTTACAAGCGGGACAAAACGCTGCGCGTCTGCTTCGGCAGGCCGGAGTATTCCGGAGACAACGCGGTGGGTGTAGCGCTCATCGGGGCGCGGAGGCTGCGGGAGGGTCACGAATGAGCGCGTATACCTGCCGTCGGCTGACTGCGGCGGATATGCCCGCGCTGACGGCGCTGCATCTGCGCTACAAGCAGGCCATCGGCGAGGAAGCGCCGGATGCTGCTGCCCTTGTGCGCCTGCGGGACGCGGTGGCGGCGGAGCGTATCCTCTTTTTCGGCTGTGAGGAGCAGGGAAGGCTGCTGGGCATGTGCTCCGTGACGCTGGGCTTTTCGACCTACTGCTATGACACCAGCGGCGTGTTCGAGGATTTTTACATCCTGCCGGAGGAGCGCCATCGGGGCATTGCCCGAGCGCTGGCGGTCTATGCCCGGCGGGAAAGCGGCGTCAGGGCATTGACCGTGGGCTGTGCGCCTGCAGACCGCGCGATGTATGAAGCCATCGGCTTTCGCGTTTCCCTGGGCGAGCTTCTGGCTTGGGACGCCTCAAGCCGGGGCAATGATCGGTAGAGGAGGAATCATGATGTCCGCACAGCTGCTGGACGGCAAGCTGATGTCCGACGAACTGCGCGTCCGTGTCGCGCAACGCGTTGCTTTATTGAAGGAAAACGGCATTCATCCCGGCCTTGCGGTGATCCTCGTGGGCGAGGACCCGGCGAGCCAGATTTATGTCCGCAACAAGGAAAAGGGCTGCGAACAGGTCGGCATCCATTCCGTGACGGTCCGTATGCCCGAATGTACCACGCAGGAGGCGCTGGAGGGTCAGATTCGTGCGCTGAACGCGGACGGGAGCATCCATGGCATTCTCGTGCAGCTGCCGCTGCCCAAGCATCTGAACGAGGCATCTGCGCTGGCGGTGATCGCGCCGGAAAAGGACGTGGACGGCTTCCACATCCAGAACGCGGGCAGGCTGATGAACGGTCTGGACGGCGTGGTGGCCTGTACGCCCAAGGGCGCGCTGGAAATGATCCGCCGCACGGGCGTGAACCTGTCCGGCAAGGAAGCGGTGGTGGTGGGCCGCTCCAACATCGTGGGCAAGCCTATGGCGATGCTGCTCCTGCAGCAGAACTGCACCGTGACCGTGTGCCACAGCCGCACGGCTGATCTTTCGGCCCATACCCGCCGGGCGGATGTGCTGGTCGCGGCGGTGGGCAAGGCGCAACTCATCACGGCGGATATGGTCAAGCCCGGCGCCATCGTCATCGACGTGGGCATCAACCGCCTTGAAAACGGCAAGGTCGTGGGCGATGTGGACTTTGAGAGCGTGAAGGAGGTCGCGGGCTGGATCACCCCCGTGCCCGGCGGTGTGGGCCGCATGACCATCACGATGCTGCTGGAGAACACCGTCGAGGCGGCGGAAAGGCTGCTCCATGCCTGAGTGGATCATTGAGGTCAGCGACCTCAACGAGTATGTCCGGCGGACGCTGGCGGCTGATCCGACGCTCCGGAGCGTGCGCCTTCGCGGGGAGATCAGCAACTTCAAGCGGCATTCCTCGGGCCACTGGTACTTCACCCTCAAGGATGACCGATGCCGCATCAGCGCGGTGATGTTCCGGCAGAACGCCATGCGCCAGTCCATCCGCCCGATGGACGGCATGAGCGTCATCGTGTCCGGGCAGGTCAGCCTGTATGCGGAGAGCGGCGCCTATCAGATTTACTGCGAGAACATGCGCCCGGACGGCGTGGGCACGCTGTATCAGCAGTTTGAGGCGCTCAAGCGGAGGCTGCAGGCGGAGGGCCTCTTTGATGCGGCCCGGAAGCAGCCGCTGCCGTGGCGTCCGCGCAAGATCGCCGTGGTGACGTCGCCGACGGGCGCGGTGCTGCACGATATCCGCCGCGTGTCCGCCGGGCGCGATCCCGGCGTGCCGCTGGTGCTGCTGCCCGTGCAGGTGCAGGGCGCGGGCGCGGCGGAGGAGATCGCCGCGGCGATCCGCCATGCGGGAGAGCTGCCGCAGGTGGATGTGATCATCACCGGGCGCGGCGGCGGCTCCATGGAGGATCTCTGGGCCTTCAATGAGGAGATCGTCGCGCGGGCCATCGCGGAGAGCCCGGTGCCCGTCATCAGCGCCGTGGGGCATGAGACGGATACGACCATCGCGGATTTCGTGGCGGACGCGCGGGCATCCACGCCCTCCAATGCGGCGGAAATGGCGGTGCCGGATCGGCGGGAGATCATCGCCGGATTGCGCGGGATGCAGCAGCACATGACGGATGCGATGCAAGGGCTTCTGCGGGAGCGCCGCCTGACCCTGGTGACGCTGCAGCGCCGCATCGAACACTGCGGCCCCGAGCAGCGCCTTCATGCGCTCAGCAGCCGTGCGCAGGCCCAGCGGATGCGCCTGATGGCCGCTGCCGATGCGATCCTGCCGCCCCTTGCACAGCGTATGGCGATGGCGGGCGTGCGGCTGGATGCGGCGCTGGACAGGCAGCTGAACAGCCGTCGGGAGCGCATCCATGGCGCACGGGCGCGCCTGATGGCCCTGAATCCGACGGCAGTCCTGGAACGCGGCTACGCGCTGGTCATGGACGGCGATAGAGTCGTCACCGGCGCGATGCGGGCGAAGGAACTGCAGCAGATGACCCTGCGCTTCCATGACGGCAGCGTCCGGGTTGTGAAGGAGGAAAACCATGGCGGCAAAGAAGAAGCTGACCTTTGAGGAGCGGCTGGCTCAGATGGAAGCGCTGATCGGGGACATGGAAGGCGGCGCGTTGCCGCTGGAGGATGCGCTCCGTCAGTACGAGGAGGGCATGAAGGCGCTCTCAGCGCTGGAACAGGAGCTGCAAAGCGCCCAGCAGAAGCTGACGGTGCTGCGCAGGGCTGCGGACGGCACGGAGGAGGAAGTCCCTCTGGAGGTTGAAGTTTGAAACAACAGTGTGAGCTTCAAAGCCAAAATACGGCATAGGAAATAAGCCGTCTGGTAACGGCGAAAGAATGGGATCAGAGCTTAAGGTGTGGGAGGTACAGGATCATCTATAAGAACAAAGCCTCGATGGCGCAGGAGCGAAAGAGCCTGGGAAATGGTCAATGTTCTGGATGATGCCGCAGTATGCGGCGTAGCAAGAAAACCAATAGGTGTATACGGCACAAGCTTGGAGAGGATGTTCCAGATAGCGGTCAGGAGCATCTTGCACACAGCGATAATGGCTTTCTTGTGGCCACGACGCGCCTTGATGCGGCGGTAGCGCTCAGTGAATTCGGGATGCTTTGAGGAATGGATGAGCGCATTGGCTACCTGAACTAAAAGGGGCTTGAGAAAAGAACCTGCACGGGAAATGCGTGTGGATTTGACTTTTCCGCCACTCTGGTCATTTCTTGGACAGCAGCCAGCCCATGAACAAAGGTTCTTGGCTGTTGGAAATACGGACATGTCGCCGCCAATCTCCGAAAGGACAGAGATTGCCGTCATGGGATCATTGCTGAAACCGGGAACGGTGCGCAGAAGCTGAAGCACATCAGAGAAAGGTTCGCAGATGCGAAGGATTTCGTGCTCCAGCCGTTGCCGGTGCTGTTGAAGCTGATCGATATGGTCAAGGCATTGGCGCAGCTTCACAGCCTGTTCGGGAGAAACAGCGCCGTCTACAGCGGCCTGAATCTCAGAAAGCGGAGCTCTGCAGCGTCTGTCCACGAACTGTGCAACATCGAAATGCTCACCGGGATGTGCGAGGATGTATTCGGTAATGGAACGAGCCGATTTGCCAAAGACATCTGAGAACACATCGTCCAACTTCAGGTTGGACACGGTGAGGCAATTCTGGGCACGGTTCTTCTCGCCGGTCAGCATATTCGTCAGCTTCACGCGGTAGCGGACGAGATCGCGCAGATGGCGAATAGCTGGCGGCGGGATAAAGGACGGCTTGATCATGTCGCACATGAACAGGTCGCAAATCCACTTTGCGTCCTTCCGGTCAGTTTTGTTGCCCTTCTGCGGCTTGGTATACTTGGGGTGTGCAAGCGTTACAAGACAGGTTTTTTCGAGGACGTTGAAGACAGGAATCCAGAATCTGCCGGCAGATTCCATGCAGACTTCCTTACAGTGATACTTGTCAAGCCAGAGAGCCAGCTCCTGCAAGCCTTTGGAGAAGGACGAGAAGCGAGCCTGAAAGTACTCGGTACGGGAGTTTGCATCGGTAATGCCGACACAGGCATAGATCCAGGTTTTGTGGACATCCAGCCCACAGCAGTTTTTACGGAAGATTTTGAACATGGCGTCCCTCCTGTAAGAGATTGCAGAGTCGGCAGGGACTGGCTGTCCGGCGAAATCGAGTCAACGTCGGAAGAGATAAGTTTACGGGCTACGGTTTTGCGCCATTCATTGATGCCTTAACGGACAGCCGACTCCATATAGAAATGCGGGGTTTGCCGCTATGCAGCCCCGCCACTCACCTCCTCGGGTTCTGTAGTATGCCGACTCTGCTGGATCCAGTATATCAATCAATTGAAATATGCGAAAGAGCCCATTGGTTTCATAACCCCATTGGTACCTTTCGCAGAAAGGCGGATATATAGGAATGAAGACGTATGCGGAATACCAGCAGCTGGTCGAGAACGCGCTGAGCGCCCAGCTGGCATCCCTGGGCGAGATGCCCGCGCTGCTGTACGAGGCGATGAACTACTCGCTCTCTGCGGGCGGCAAGCGGCTGCGTCCGGTGCTGCTGCTGGCTGCCTGCGACACGCTGGGCGGCAATCTGGAGGAGGCACTGCCCTTTGCCTGCGCTCTGGAGATGATCCATACCTACAGCCTCATCCACGATGACCTGCCCGCGATGGACAACGACGATCTGCGCCGGGGCCGTCCCACGAATCACAGGGTATATGGCGAGGGCATGGCGATTCTGGCGGGCGACGGGCTGCTGAGCGCGGCGGCGGAGCTCCTTGCGCGCAGCGCGGTGCGCATGGGCGAAATGCGGGGGATCCGGGCAGCGGAGGCAATTCTGCGCCGCGCGGGCGTGACGGGCATGGTCGCCGGGCAGGTGATGGACGTGAAGGGCGAGGGCAGCACGCCCACGCAGGAGAAGGTCGAATACATCCATCTGCACAAGACGGCGGATCTGCTGACCGCGCCCATCGAGGCGGGCTTGCTGCTGGCGGGCGCATCCGATGCGCAGCTTGCGGCGGGCTGCGAATACGGGATGCATCTGGGCCTGGCGTTCCAGATGGTGGATGATCTGCTGGACGTGGAGGGCGAAACGGCTGTGCTGGGCAAGACCATCGGCAAGGACGCGGAGGCCGGGAAGCTCACCTGGGTGGCTGTGCGCGGTCTGGAACAGACCCGGCAGGATGCCCGCGAACAGGTCGGGAAAGCGATTGATGTGCTGAAAACGCTCCCCGGAGAGACAAATTTTCTGAAAACCCTTGCGCAAAGTACGCTGAACAGGGTACAATGAACCAAACGTCTTATTGCGGAGACAGAAGAGAACGGAGGTTTTCTGTTTGAATGCGTTGCTTGCCTTCTTCTCAAATAAGGTGCTTTGGTGCGCTGTGTCAGGATGGTTCGCGGCACAGACGCTGAAGATACCGATCAACTGGCTCGTGGAAAAGAAGCTGGACTGGAGCCGCTTCTTCGGCAGCGGCGGTATGCCGTCTTCTCACACGGCGTTTGTTGTGGCCCTGGCGATCATGACGGGCTGGCTGGCCGGGTTTGACAAGCCTGAATTCGCGGTCGCGGTTGTGCTGGCCTGCATTGTGATGTACGATGCGTCGGGCGTGCGGCGGGAGACCGGATTGCAGGCCGAGGTCATCAACAACATCGTGCGGAAGGTGTTCGTCAACGGCGAGCCCATCACGCAGACGGAACTGAAGGAGCTTGTCGGACACACGAAGCTGGAGGTTGCAGGCGGATTCATCGTCGGTGTGCTGACGGCGCTGACGTTTATCCTGATCTGATAGATCCTATCGTCGGCAATACACATGACAGGAGGACTCTGAAAATGGATCGTTTTCTGGAAGAAGTGGTGACGAAGCGCAACCGTCTCTTTGATGACATCATGTACTTCGTTTCGCTGGTGTTCATGGTGGTGCTGGGCTTCTTTGGCCTTATGCAGCTGATGAGCCTGCCCTATAACCTGAACCTGTACGGCATCGTTTTCACCCTGGTGCCCATCGCGATGGCGGTGTATCTGTTCTTCACCTATGACAAGTGGCGCACGGAGTATGAGTACACCTTCACCAACGGTTCACTGGACTTTGCGATGGTGTTCAACAACAAAAAGCGCAAGTCCCTGGGCAGCCTGAATGTCCAGAAGGTGGATGCCTTTGGCAAGGTGCAGAGCGGCTCCTTCCACCGCCATACCAGCGGCAATGACGTAAAGCACCTGCGCTGGTTCCTGAACCGGGATGCGGAGCTGTACTACTTTGCCTTCTCCAAGGAGGGCAAGAAGTCCGTGATCGTCTTTGAACCCAGCGAGGAAATGGTCAGCCAGATCAGGCACTGCCTGCCCTACGGCGTGTATCAGGAGAACTGATTGTCATGACGCAGAAAAGCGCGGCCGCAAAGCCGGCCGTCTATCTCGACAACAGCGCCACCACCCGTCCTTCGGATGCGGTGGTGGCTGCTATGCTGCATGTGCTGCAGCAGGCCTGGCACAATCCCTCGGCCCTCTACCAGCCCGCGATGCAGGCGGAGAAGATGATGACATCCGCCCGGGAGATTTGCCTGAGGGCCGCCGGTGCGGCGGGGCATCGGCTCATCTTCACCTCCGGCGGAACCGAAGCGGACAACCTCGCCATCCTCGGCTATCTCAAAACGGTGCGCAAGCCGGGCCGCGTGCTGCTTTTCAGCGCGGAGCACCCGGCAGTGCTCAGCTGTGCGCAGGAGCTTGAACGCATGGGGCATCAGGTGCAGCGCATTCCCGTAACCCGGTCGGGCGTGGCGGATCTGGCGGCGCTGGAAGGAATGCTGGGTGAGGATGTGCTGCTCATTGCCATCATGCAGGTGAACAACGAGGTCGGCGCGATACAGCCCATCGGGGAGATTGTCAGGCTGCGCGACCGCCTGTGCCCGAAGGCCGCCATCCATGTGGACGGCGTGCAGGGCTTCCTGCGCGTGCCGATGCGCTTTGGCAATCTGGGCATCCAGTCCTATGCCTTTTCCGGTCACAAGATCCACGCCAGCAAGGGCGTCGGCGGACTGATCCTGCGCAGGGATCACCGCATTGCGCCCATTGTGTATGGCGGCGGTCAGGAGGGCGAATTGCGCTCCGGTACGGAGAACGTGCCGGGCATCGTCGGCCTGGGCGAGGCGGTGCGCACCTATCCGGCGGACGGCTGCGCCCATATGGCTGCGATGAAGCGCCGCCTGTGGGAGGGCCTGCATGAGGCGATTCCCGCGGCGACCCTCAACGGCCCGGCGATCGACAGCCCGGCCAGCGCGCCCCATGTGTTGAACGTGAGCCTGCAGCCGGTACGCAGCCAGACGATGCTCTTCGCGCTGGAGGGCGACGGCATCTACGTCAGTGCGGGCAGCGCCTGCGCGGCACACAGGCAGAAGGTGTCCGGCGTGCTGACCGCGATGGGCCTGAGCACGGCTGAGGCGGACTGCGCGCTGCGCTTCAGTCTCTGTCCCGACGTGACCGGGGAACAGATTGACTACACGATCCAGACGGTCAAGAAGCATTACGACATGCTCAAAGCATTCGTGAGAAGATAAGGAGCCATCCACATGCGTGAACTGCTGCTCGTCCGCTATGGCGAGATCTTTCTCAAGGGCCTGAACCGCCCGACCTTCATTCGCGCGCTCGTCAAGCGCATCAAGCACGCCGTCCGCGATCTGGGCGGCAAGGTTGTCATGCATGACAGCCGCATCTTCGTGTCCGATTGCGAGGACATGAACGAGGCCATCCGCCGCGTGACGAAGGTTTTCGGCGTACATTCCGTATGCCCGGCGGTGGAGATGGACAAGTCCGACTTCGAGGCCATCGCCGCCCAGGCGGTGCGCATGATGGAGGGTGTGACCGGCACCTTCAAGGTGTCCGCCCGCCGCTCGGACAAGCGCTACCCGATGGACAGCCCCACGCTGAACGCGGAGCTCGGATACCGGATCCTGGAGGCGAACAGGGCGCTGTCCGTGGATGTGAAGAACCCGCAGCACGTGCTCAACGTGGAGATTCGCGATCTGGCGTATCTGTACTGCCATGTCATTCCCGCCGTGGGCGGGATGCCTGTGGGCACCAACGGCCGCGCGACGCTGCTGCTTTCCGGTGGCATCGACAGCCCGGTCGCAGGCTGGATGATCGCCAAGCGCGGCGTGCACATCAGCGCGGTGCATTTCCACTCCTATCCCTATACCTCCGATCGCGCGAAGGAGAAGGTGCTCGATCTGGCCCGCATTCTCTCCGAGAGCTGCTGCGGCATCCGCGTGCACATCGTGCCCTTCACCAAAATTCAAATGGAGATTCACGAGAAGTGCCCCGAGGAGTACACGACCCTCATCATGCGCCGCTTCATGATGCGCATTGCCGAGCGCGTGGCGCGTATTGAGAATGCCGAGGCGCTGATTACCGGCGAGTCCATCGGTCAGGTGGCCAGCCAGACCATGACGGCGCTGGGAACGACGGATATGGTCGTCGATATGCCCGTGTTCCGCCCGCTGATCGGCTTCGACAAGAGCGAGATCATCGAGATCGCCGAGCGGATCGGCACCATGGAGACCTCCAGCCTGCCCTATGAGGACTGCTGCACGGTCTTTACGCCCCGCCATCCCGCGACGCATCCCAAGATGGAGAAGATTCTGGAGGGCGAAAGCAGGCTGGATATGGAGGCGCTCATTCAGGAAGCGATGGATGGCATCGAGATCGTCTGCTGTTAAGCTCCCCTGTATCTCCGGCGGTACGCTTTTGGCTGGAATGCCGCCCGTCGCCACCATTATGGCAGCAGATTCATGACCGCGATCAAACCCAAGCCGGGCAGACCCAGCGCTCCCGCCGTGATCGCGGAGATCGGATTCAGGCCCAGATGCGGCAGAGGCAGCGCGTTCCACATGAGCAGCATCATCAGCCCCACCACCCCATGCCGGAGCCACCGCGCATGGGGCTTTTTCGGATCGTAACGGATGCAGAACAGATACAGGATCAGGGCAGCTGCGCACAGTGTGCCGATACAGCCCCAGAGGGTTGCAGACATCCGGATCACCTCCTGCTGCAGCATATGCGGACAACTTCGTCAAAATTCTGTCGAAATCTGCATCTAAAAGTGCATTTCGGCCCTTGAAGCCCTTGCCATTTGCGGTGGAACGTGCTAAAATGAAGGGGACGGCTTGTCCCCGGCGGGACGAATCATGCCCGCGAGGAGGCGCCGCGGATGCAGGACGGTTTTGTACAGCTGATGCAGACCCTTGCGCCGGACCTGGCGCAGGAGATGGCGCTGCGGGCGCTGGTGCTGGAGCGGATCGCCGCGATGGCGCCGGTGGGCCGTCGTCAGCTGGCTGTACGGCTGGGACTGACGGAGCGGGAGATCCGCTCTGCGGCGGCGAACCTCAAGGAGAACGGATTCATCAGCTTTGATGCTTCGGGGATGACGCTCACCCACCGGGGGACCGAATTGCTTCCGGCGGTGACGGAGTTCACCCGTGCGCTTCATGGCCTGACGGAGATGGAAAACCGGCTGGCGGCGCTGCTTGGCGCGGAGAAGGTCTGCATCGTGAATGGCGACGTGGATGCGGACGGGAGCGTCCGGGGCGAGATTGGCCGGGTGGCGGCGCAGCGTGTCCGGAGCCTGCTGCACAACGGTTCCACGCTGGCGGTGACAGGCGGCTCCATGATCGCAGCGACGGCGCACGCCATGACGTCCGGCACGCCGATGCGGGTGATGGTGGTTCCTGCCCGCGGCGGCTTTGGCTCGCAGAATGTCGCGACACAGGCCAATACCCTTGCGGCGGAAATCGCCCAGCGCCTTGGCGGGCATCATCGGCTGATCCATCTGCCCGACCACATGGACGAGGCGGCGAAGCAGGAGATGCTCAAACTCGCCGAGGTGCGCGAGGTCATGGAGCTGATCCAGCGCGCGGACGTGATTCTGCACGGCATCGGGCGCGCGGAGAAAACCATCCGCGACACGAATCTGAGTGCGCCGCAGGCCAGACGGCTGCTGGCGGAGGGCGCGGTGGGCGAGGCCTTCGGCTCCTACTTCGACCGGGACGGCAGGTGCCTGCTGGAATCCTCCAGCATCGGCGTCGACCTGGCGCGGCTCAGCTCCCAGTGCAGGATGATCGCCGTTGCGGCAGGCAAGGGCAAGGCGGAGGCGATCGTCGCCGTGCTGCGGCACGACCGGCATGCGCTGCTGGTGACGGACGAGGCGGCGGCGCGGGAAATGCTCCGCATCCTTTCATGCTGATACAGGGATATGATTTGTTCGCCCTCAGCGGCGCTCAAATAGATCAACGACACTTTGACGATTTTTATGAAGGAGTGTGCATTCCAATGGCCAAGAAGACGATTGACAGCCTGCAGGCTGCCGGCAAGCGCGTGCTGGTGCGCGTTGACTTCAACGTTCCCATGAAGGACGGCAAGATCACCAATGACAAGCGCATCGTGGCGGCTCTGCCCACCATCAAGAAGCTGATCGCGGACGGCGCGAAGGTCATCCTGTGCAGCCATCTGGGCAAGCCGAAGAACGGCCCGGAGGAGAAGTTCTCCCTGGCACCCGTGGCGGTTCGCCTGTCCGAGCTGCTGGGTCAGCCCGTTGTGTTCGCCAATGACGATACCGTTGTGGGCGAGAATGCCAAGGCTGCTGTGGCTGCGATGAAGGACGGCGACGTGGTGCTGCTGCAGAACACCCGCTTCCGCAAGGAAGAAACCAAGAACGTCGAGACCTTCTCCAAGGAGCTGGCTTCCCTGGCGGATTGCTTCGTGTCCGACGCCTTCGGCTCCTGCCACCGTGCGCATTGCTCCACTGCGGGCGTGACCGAATTCCTCAGCCCCAACGTGGCCGGTTATCTGATCGGCAAGGAGCTGGCTGTGATGGGCAAGGCCCTCGAGAACGCGGAGCGTCCCTTCGTGGCCATCCTGGGCGGCGCCAAGATCGAGGACAAGCTGAACGTCATCAACAACCTGATCGAGAAGGTTGATACCCTGATCATCGGCGGCGGCATGGCCTTCACCTTCCTCAAGGCCAAGGGCTATGAGATCGGCAAGTCCCTGCTGGACGAGACGAAGATCGACTACTGCAAGGACATGATGAAGAAGGCTGAGGAGAAGGGCGTGAAGCTGCTCCTGCCCGTCGACACCGTGTGCGTGCCCGAGTTCACCTTCGATCCTGCCGTGCCCACCACCGTGTGCGACGCCGACAAGATCCCTGCTGACCTGGAGGGCTGCGACATCGGCCCGAAGTCTCAGGAGCTGTTCGCCGAGGCTGTGAAGGCCGCCAAGACCGTCATCTGGAACGGCCCCATGGGCGTGTTTGAGAATCCCACCCTGGCCAAGGGCACCCTGGCTGTGGCGCAGGCGATGGCCGATTCCGACGCGGTGACCATCATCGGCGGCGGCGACTCCGCTGCGGCTGTGGAGCAGATGGGTCTGGGCGACAAGATGACCCACATCTCCACCGGTGGCGGCGCTTCCCTGGAGTACCTGGAGGGCAAGGTTCTGCCCGGCGTTGCCGCGCTGGACGAGGAGTAATCCCCCGAACGCGAAAGACCGATTCACCGTCCCCGTCAAAGCGCGGGGACGGCTTTCTCCTGCAAATATGTACATGAGGTGATTCCAATGCGCAAGCCCATTATTGCCGGTAACTGGAAGATGAACAAGACCCCCGCCGAGGCTGCGGCGCTGGTCAACGAGCTCAAGCCCCTGGTGGCGGACGCCGGCTGCGACGTGGTCGTGTGCGTGCCCGCGGTGGACATCGCGGCTGTGAAGGAAGCCGCTGCCGGCTCCAACATCAAGGTCGGCGCGCAGAACGTGCACTGGGCCAAGTCCGGCGCCTACACCGGCGAGCTGAGTGCGGACATGCTGGTGGCTGCCGGCGTGGAATATGTGGTGATCGGTCACTCCGAGCGCCGCCAGTACTTCGGCGAAACCGACCAGACCGTCAACCAGCGTGTGCTGGCGGCTGTGGCGGCCGGCCTGAAGGTCATCCTGTGCGTGGGCGAGATGAAGGACGTTCGCGAAGCTGGCGCGACCGACGGCCTGGTGGATTACCAGACCATCATGGCGCTCAACGGCCTGACCGCCGGGCAGGTGGCGGATGTGATCGTCGCCTACGAGCCCGTGTGGGCCATCGGCACCGGCTTGACCGCCACCGATGAGCAGGCCAATGAGACCATTGGCGTGATCCGCAAGGCCATCGCCCGCAAGTACGGTCAGGAATGCGCGGACAAGGTGCGCATCCAGTACGGCGGCTCCATGAACCCCAAGAACGTCAAGGGCCTGATGGCGCAGCCCGAGATCGACGGCGGTCTGATCGGCGGCGCGTCCCTGAAGGCGGCAGACTTCTCCCTCGTCGTGAACTACGACAAGTAAGCACATTGGGCTGCACTGGCGACGGTGCAGCCCTCAGACTGTCAAAAAAGCCTTGGGAGGTGTCGGAGGGCCCGCAGGCCCTCTGA
>JBJEUF010000007.1:3863-6197 GCA_051883695.1 Aristaeellaceae bacterium | reverse complement strand
AAGCCGGATTCGCTGGGCTGGATGGAGAGATAGGCGGGCGGGGCGGAGAATACGTCGTGGTCTTCAAAGGTTTCCGGCGCGCGGTAGTCGATGCTGACGATTTTGCGCCGGGGGCTGTCCATGCGCAGGCTCAGGCTGTGCCGCAGCAGGTGCAGCTCCATCCATTGCAGATCGCTCCGGCTGTAATACTGAGCGCGGAACGAGTTCTCGACCGTCGTCTGCTGCGCATAGGACACCGCGTCCTTCTGCGTGAGGATGGACATGAAGGCGGAATCGTTTCTCAGCTGAAGGGAGAACGCGGCCAGCTCGTCGATATAGGCGTCCAGCTGCTGCGTCTCCAGCTCGAGCGTATGCTCGATGGATGTGGTCTCGTGGCGCACATTGACGCGGTACTGCGACACATAATTGTAGACGAGCAGCGCGGAAAACAGCGCGATGATCACCGCACTGATGGCCAGACTCAGCTGCGTGCGGATGGAGGTTCTGTTTCGCCACGCGCGAAAACCCGATTTCAGTCCCATAGCTCCATGTCCCAACGTTTCTCTTCAATATGGAATGTGCATACGCCGATTCATTGGCTATATTATAGCATATCCTTTGAGCAAAAAGACAGGTTGTGCCCAAAATATCCTGTAAAGGTCATAAAATGACCTGTAAAAAATCGGGATGATCTTATATACTTTGAACAGAAGGGCACGGATCGCCCAAACACACAACCGGAAAAGGAGGAAAATGACTATGAAGAAACTGTTTTCCCTGATGCTCGCGGCGGCGATGCTGCTGATGCTCGCGGCGGCGCCCGCGATGGCGGACGGCACGGAGATCAACATGTTCATCTCCAGCCCCGAGTATGCGGATGCGGTCAACGAGCTGATCGCGGCGTATAAGGAAGTCGCGCCCGACGTGACCATCAACTACGAGACCACGCAGAACGATTATCCGACGCTGCTCAAGACCCGCATCAACGCGGGCATGACCCCGGATATCTTCTCCACCACCTCCGGCAAGGAGATCGGCGACTACATCGAGTATTCCTACAACTTTGCCGCCGAGCCGGCTGCCGCGGCGATGGAGCCGGCCGTCACGAACATGATGAAGTACGGCGACGGCGAAGTCCACGGCTTCGCGCTCAAGGGCAACTACTTCGGCGTGGTCTACAACAAGGCGATCTTTGAGGAAGTCGGCATCGAGTTCCCGAAGACGCTCGACGAGTTTGAGAAGGCCTGCGAGGCCATCGCGGCTGCCGGCTATCAGCCCGTGACCACCGGCTTTGCGGAGTGGTGGGTGTTCAAGCATGTCGCGCAGCACTTCATGAGCGCTGCCTGCGAGGATCCGGCTGCGATGATCGCCGCTTTCCAGGCCGGCGAGGCGCACATCAAGGATTATCCGGTGCTCTATGACAACTTCTTCCGCTTCATCGATCTGGCCGTCAAGTACGGCGACAACAAGCCGCTGGAGACCGACCTCGCCGGCGAGGATTCCGCGATGGGCGTTGGCAAGGCGGCCATGATGATCGGCCAGGGCGCGTGGGTTGAGGCTGACCTGCTGGCGATCGACGACACCCTGCAGATTGGCTTTGCCGGCTATCCGGTGACCGACGATCCGGCTCAGAGCCAGGTCATCGGCGGCTCCGACCAGGCGCTGCGCATCAACAAGGATTCCGCGAACCTGCAGGCTGTTCTGGACTTCGTGAACTGGTGGTACACCAGCGAGTACGGCCAGAGCTGGTTCTGCGACGTGGCTGGCGTCATCCCGCCGGTTTCCGGTGCGAAGGTTGCCGACATGCAGATCATCAAGCAGGGTGCTGAGCACGTGGCTGCCGAGGGCTCCGGCGCGCTGGCCATCTGCTACTCCTCTGACAGCTTCAACCAGGCGATGGGCGAGGCCATCCAGGCCTACATCGGCGGCAGCCTGACCAAGGACGAGTGCTGCGCGCAGATCGAGGCGAAGTGGGTTGAGCTCGACGGCTCCGGCGTGTAATCAGGCATCCTGATTCTCAAGCAAGGCGCTGTGCGGCCGCGCCGTATTTCGATACGGCGCGGCCCTTTTTGAACGTTTCACGTCATTCGATAACCAGGACACAGAAAGGAGGGAGCGTTGTGAAAAGAAAAGCCATGAGCCGGACAGAGCGCAAGGCGCTGCTGGATACGCTGGTCTTTACGCTGCCGGCGGTGGTCATGGTGCTCCTTGCGATGTACATTCCGTTCGTCATGAGCGGCTACTATTCCCTGACGGAGTGGAACGGCATATCGCGCAATCCCGTCTTTATCGGCCTTGCGAACTTCAAGACCATCTTTTCCTCCGGCTCTCCGGAATTCATTCGCGCGCTGATCT
>JBJEUF010000007.1:0-3763 GCA_051883695.1 Aristaeellaceae bacterium | reverse complement strand
AACTTCAAGACCATCTTTTCCTCCGGCTCTCCGGAATTCATTCGCGCGCTGATCTTCACCTTCAAGTATTCCGCGCTGTTTATTCTCTTCAGCAATGTGCTGGCGCTGGCGCTGGCCGTCGCGCTGACGCAGAGATTCCGCATGGCCAATTTCCTGCGCGGCGTGTTCTTCGTGCCCTACATCATGTCCATGACGATTGTGGGCTTTATCTGGAAGTTCATCTTCACGCAGGGCTTTGAAAAGCTGTACGAGATCACCGGCTGGGGATTCTGGAATTACAGCTGGCTGGGCGACGGCGGCCTCGCGTTTTATTCGCTGGTGCTGGTGGGCGTGTGGCAGTCGCTGGGCTTTTACATCGTGCTGTACATCGCGGGCCTGCAGGCCATCCCCACGGACATCCTGGAGGCGGCGAGCATTGACGGCGCCAGCGCCGGCAAGCGCTTTTTCTCCGTGGTGCTGCCGATGCTCGGCCCGTCCATCACCACCTGCATCTTCATGTCGCTGACCAACTCGCTGAAGGTCTTCGACATCATTCTCGCCCTGACCAAGGGCGGACCCGGCGGCGCGACCTATTCCGCCACACTGGATATCTACCGGGAGGCATTCCAGAACAACAACTACGGCCTGGGCTCCGCGAAGGCGATCGTGTTCTTCGTGATCGTGCTGGTGCTCACGCAGGTTGTCCTCAGGTTCTTTGAGAGCAGGGAGGTGGAGCAGTAATGAACACCAGGACGCGCAAAAAGATCGGCCATATCGCGTTTGTCTGCGTGATCACGCTGCTGGCCGCCCTGTACATCTATCCCATCTACCTGATGGTGATCAACTCGATGAAGCCCTTCAAGGAAGTGCTCACCAATGTGCTGGGCCTGCCGACCAAGCTTGCGTTTGAAAACTACGCGTACGTCATTGAGAAGATGGACTACTTCCGTCTGTTCTTTAACAACGTGGTCATCACGCTCATCGGCATTTCGGGCATCGTGGTGTTTTCGTCCATGGCGGCCTATGTCCTTGACCGGCGGCAGACGAAGTGCACCAGGCTGATTCACACGCTGATCATCACGCCGATGCTGATCCCCTTCCAGACGATCATGATCACGCTGCTCAAGTTCATGAACACCATCCACCTCAACGGCACGACCTGGGGCCTGGGCATCCAGTACTGGGGCTTCGGCATCCCGATGGCGACGTTTATCTACTTCAATTTCATGAAGTCCATCCCGCGCGAGATCGATGAGAGCGCCATGATTGACAGCGCGACGACCTTCCAGACCTACGGAATGATCATCTTCCCGCTGCTCAAGACGGTGACGGCGACGGTGGTGGTGCTGGACGTGATGTGGATCTGGAACGACTTCCTGCTGCCGCTGCTGATGGTCAACAGCTCGCCGTCCTCCAAGACGCTGGTGCTGGCGGCCTACAATTTCGTCGGCTCACTCAATACCAAATGGCATTACGCCCTGGCTGCCATGGTGCTGGCGGTTCTGCCGTCCGTGATCGTTTTCATCCTGCTGCAGCGCTATATCGTTGAGGGCGTTGTCGCAGGTGCGGTCAAGGGCTGATCAACGATGCATATAAAGGAGAAGAGGCTATGAAGTTTACCAACGGTTATTGGATCAACAGACCGGAGTATGACCTGCATTTCGCCATCCAGAGCTACACGGCGACGATCACCGAGGATGCGCTGCGCATCATCTGCTCCACCGTGCCGGTCAGCGGCCGCGGCGATATCATGAATCACGCGGCGCTGACGATCACCTTCACCGCCCCGATGGAGGATGTCATCCGCGTGAGCGTGGAGCATCACCGCGGCACGGTGAAGAAGGGCCCGTATTTTGAGCTGAATGAGCGCCCTGTCAAGCCCGAGATCACGGAGACCGAGACGGAATACACCTTCAGGAGCGGCCGGGCGAAGGCCGTCATCAGCAAGGCGTACAAGGGCTGGAGCGTCACCTACTACGGCGACGGCAAAAAGCTCACGCAGTCCGAGTATCACGCCATGGCGCACGCCTGGAACAAGGAGACGGGCAAGGAGTACATGATCGACTCGCTGAACCTGGATGTGGGCGAGCGCGTCTACGGCCTGGGCGAGCGCTTCACGGCCTATGTCAAAAACGGCCAGGTGGTCGACATCTGGAACGGCGACGGCGGCACGGCCAGCGAGCTCGCCTACAAGAACGTCCCCTTCTACATGACCAACCGCGGCTACGGCATCCTGGTGGAGAATTCCAGCGACGTGAGCTTTGAGGTGGCCAGTGAAAAGGTCGAGCGCGTGCAGTTCAGCCTGGAGGGGCAGAAGCTGACCTACGACGTCATCTACGGCGGCACGCCCAAGGGCATTCTTAAGCGGTATACCGATCTGGCCGGAAAGCCGGCGCTTCCCCCGGCGTGGAGCTTTGGCCTGTGGCTGTCCACGTCCTTCACCACGAGCTATGACGAAAAGACGGTCACCAGCTTCATCGACGGCATGGCGCAGCGCGATATTCCGCTGAGCGTGTTCCACTTCGACTGCTTCTGGATGAAGGAGAACCATCTCACCGACCTGACCTGGGACCCGGATACCTTCCCGGATCCGGAGGGCCTGCTCAAAAAGCTCAAGGATCGCGGCCTGCACATCTCCTGCTGGCTCAACCCGTACATCGCCCAGGAGAGCAACATGTTCGACGAGGGCGTGGAGAAGGGCTATTTCCTGCACAAGGAAAACGGCGACGTCTGGCAGACGGACATGTGGCAGCCGGGCATGGCGATTCTGGATGTGACCAATCCCGAGGCGCGCGCGTGGTACGCAGAACGCCTGCGCGCGCTGCAGAGGATGGGCGTGGACGCCTTCAAGACGGACTTTGCCGAGCGCATTCCGGTGCGCGGCATCGTCTATCACGACGGCAGCGACCCGCTGCGCATGCACAACTACTACACCTATCTGTACAACAAGCTGGTGTTTGAGACGATCGAGGAATGCCGCGGCAAGGGCGATGCGGTGCTCTTTGCCCGCAGCGCGACCGTGGGCGGCCAGCAGTTCCCGATCCACTGGAACGGCGACAGCAGCGCGACCTACATGAGCATGGCGGAGACGCTGCGCTCCGGCCTGAGCATTTCGCATTCCGGCTTCAGCTTCTGGAGCCATGACATCGCCGGCTTTGAGCAGACGGCGACGGCGGACGTCTACAAGCGCTGGGCGGCGTTTGGCCTGCTCTCCAGCCATTCCCGTCTGCACGGCTCCCAGAGCTACCGCGTGCCGTGGCTCTTTGACGAGGAGGCCAACGACGTCGTGCGCAAGTTCTCCAGGCTGAAGAACCGCCTGATGCCGTACCTCTACGGCGCCGCGGTGGAGGCGCACGAGCAGGGCATTCCGGTGCTGCGCCCGATGATGTTCGAGTTCCCGGACAGCATCGCCTGCGAAACCTGCGATACGCAGTACATGCTGGGCGCGAATCTGCTCGTTGCGCCGATCATGCATGAGGACGGCCATGTGGACTACTATCTGCCGCAGGGCACATGGACCAGCCTCCTCTCCGATGAGACGGTCGTGGGCGATACGTGGCGCAGGGAGACGCATGACTACCTGTCTCTGCCGCTGATGGCGCGCCCGAACAGCGTGGTTCCCATGGGCAGTTGCGAGGAGCGCCCGGACTATGACTACACCGACGGCCTGGAGCTGCACGTGTTCAGGCCCGAGGACGGCGAGATCGTCGTGAAGGTGCCCGACACGAAGGGCAGCATCGCGGCGGTTTACACGGTCAGAACCGTGAACGGCGAGGTGACGGTG
>JBJEUF010000006.1:0-1650 GCA_051883695.1 Aristaeellaceae bacterium | reverse complement strand
CCACCTCCGACAAAGCGCTGTGCATCCCGAGGCTGTCCAGCCCGAGGCCGGTGCTTGGCAGAGGGATTTCCATCGCAGACCGGCACGATGCCGGCCCACCTCCGACAAATCTTACAGCAAGAGAACCGGCTTCGGCCGTCGAAAGGAGAGGCGCATCTTGGCGCTCATCGAACTCAGGCACCTGACAAAGACGTTCAGGGGCAAGACCCAGACCGTGGACGCCCTCAAGGACATCAACCTTCAGATCAACCAGGGCGACATCTACGGCATCATCGGCATGTCCGGCGCGGGCAAATCGACGCTCGTGCGCTGCATCAACTTCCTGGAGAAGCCGACCAGCGGCAACGTCGTCATCGACGGCAAGGACCTGGCGAGCCTCTCGCCCAAGGCGCTGCGCCAGCTGCGTCAGGACGTCTCCATGATCTTCCAGCACTTCAACCTCCTGCAGCAGCGCGACGTGCGCGGCAACATCGCCTTCGCGATGGAGATCGCCGGCATGAAGAAGGCGGACATCGACAAACGCGTGGACGAGATGCTGGAAATCGTCGGCCTGACCGACCGCCAGCACAACTATCCCAGCCAATTGTCCGGCGGCCAGCAGCAGCGCGTGGCCATCGCCCGTGCGCTGTCCACCAACCCGAAGATCATCCTGTGCGACGAGGCGACCAGCGCCCTGGATCCGCAGACGACGACCTCGATCCTCAACCTGCTGCGCGACATCAACAAGAAGCTCGGCATCACGATCGTCATCATCACGCATGAGATGAGCGTCGTGGAAAGCGTATGCACGCACGTGGCCATCATCGACAACGGCAATCTGGTGGAAAACGGCACGGTCGAGCAGGTCTTCTCCCAGCCCAAATCCGCCGCGGCGAAGAAGCTCATCTTCCGCAAGTCCGGCGCGGACGCCGGCGTCATGGGCGACCGCATGATCCGCATCGTCTTTGAGGGCAACGCCTCCAGCGAGCCCATCATCGCCGGCCTGGTCATGGAGTGCCACATCGCCGTGAACATCATGTACGCGGACACCCGCGACGTGAACGGCAAGGCCTTCGGCCAGATGATCCTGCAGCTGCCGGAGGACCGGCTGCAGCAGGACAAGGCCATCTATTACCTGCAGAGCAAGAACCTGCGCGTGGAGGAGGTGAGCAGCGATGGCCATTGAGAAGATGGTCCCGTTGATGCTTGGCGGCATCCGCGACACGATGTACATGACCGTGGTCTCGACGCTCTTTGCGTACCTGCTGGGTCTGCCGCTGGCCATTGCGCTGGTGCTCACCTCGCCCAAGGGCCTCGCGCCCCGGCCGCTGATCTACCGCGTGATGGACGCGGTGGTCAACATCTTCCGCTCCATTCCGTTCCTGATCCTGATGATCCTGGTCATCCCGCTGACCCGCCTGATCGCCGGCAAGGCCTACGGCTCCACGGCGACGATCGTCCCGCTGGTCATCGCGGCCGCGCCGTACGTCGCCCGCATGATCGAAAGCTCGCTGCTGGAGGTTGACCCCGGCGTCATCGAGGCGGCGCAGTCCATGGGCGCTTCGATCCCGGAGATCATCTTCAAGGTGATCATCCCCGAGGCGAAGACCTCGCTCATCGTCGGCGCGACGATCTCCTCCGGCACGATCCTCGGCTACAGCGCGATGTCCG
>JBJEUF010000005.1:3073-6333 GCA_051883695.1 Aristaeellaceae bacterium | reverse complement strand
AAGTCGAAGGGCCTGCGGGCCCTCCGACGCCACCCATGGGTTTGTTGATGGTCTGTGCGGCCCGGATGGCTGTTATTCCTTCCGCTCCTCAAACAGCCCTGTCACCGCTGAAAACAGGCTCTCCCGAATCCCCGGGAACTGCGCCCGGCTGTCCCGGATGAAGCGCTTCACGTCCTCCCGGCGGGTTTCGCCGTCCGCCGGACAGGGATTCTTCACCACGGGCAGCGCATACTTCCGCACAAAGCCGATCACGTCTCGCTCATCCACATACAGCATCGGCCGGATCACCTGCAGGCCGGTTCTGTCCAGCTGCGTCACCGGCGGGAAGCAGTCGAACCGGCCCTCCATGAGCAGGTTCATCATGCCCGTTTCGATGAAATCGTCCCTGTGATGGGCGTAGGCAATCTTCCGGCAGCCCAGCGCAAGGGCTCTGGCATTCAGCGCGCCCTTGCGCATCTTCGCGCACAGGCTGCAGGGGTTCTTTTCCTTCCGTTCCCGGAAAACGATTTGGTAGATGTCCGTTTTCACATGGTGAAAGGGCACGTCCAGCGCTGCGCAGAAGTCGGACATCCTGCGGATATCTTCATCCGTCATGCCTGCGCCGACGTCGACGTGAATGGCATGCAGGGAGAAGGGAATGGGGGAGAAGCGGCGCAGGGCGGACAGCCCCATCAGCAGGCAGAGGCTGTCCTTGCCGCCGGACAGTCCCACGGCGATGGCATCCTCCGGCGCAAGCATCCCGTAGCGCTGCATGCACTGGCGCAGCAGGCTCGTCAGCCTTTGAAGATCCATGGACATTACAGACGCGCTCCTATGTTTTCCAGATGCAGCCGGGCAGCGACCGCGTTGTCCGGGTTGGTGTTTTCCAGCGTCATGGGCAGATTCTGACGCTTTGCCAGCGTCAGGAGCGGCGCGTAGTCCATATCGCCCGTGCCGCAGGCGCAGGAAACGAGGTTGGAGAATACGTCCGTGTTGGGCGTGGAAGCCTTCACAGCCTGACCCCGCTGGGTGGCGTAGGGAATGTAGTCCTTCATGTGCAGCAGGGAAACCCTGTCGCCAAGGCGCGCGATGCCGTCCGCAATGATGACGCCGGCCTCGGCGACGTTCGCTTCGCCCAGCAGGTTCACGGCGTCAAGGATCACGCGCAGGTTCGGGGAGCCGATGGATTGCAGCACCCGTTCGCAGCGCTCGGGCGTGGAGACGATGTGGCGGATCACCGGCTCGATGGCGAAGAGCTGCCCGACCTCCTCAGCGTAGCGGACCACGGGCGTGGCGCGGTCGATGAAAAGCTGCAGGGCTTCCTCCGTGTAGCACTCGGGGCAGGTCTTGTAGCCGGTGTTGGGCGCACCGGTTTCCGTGCCGACCAGCAGCGCGCCCATCCGCTTGGCGAAGTGCAGATGCGCCCGGTAGATTTCGACGGTTTTCGCGTGGCTCTCCAGATCGGGACTGCACAGGTTCAGATAGCAGCCCAGCAGCACGCAGGTCTGGCCGTTGGCTTCCAGCAGGGAACGCACCTCGTCCGCCAGCTCGTCGGTCAGCAGCGCGGGCGCGTCCGCCATCCTGAAGCCGGGAATCACCTTGCTCATGGCGATGTGCACGCAGGTGAACCCCTGCGCCTTAGCGGCGGCGAGGTGCTCGGACAGGGTTGTTCCGGCAGTATCGTGAAGGCGGATGCCGATGTTCATGGTCGTTTCCTCCCTAATGTTCATGGTACTGCCATTATATCGCAATTATCTGGATTTGGATAGAGGAAAATAACGATCGTCAGCGAATATTGCTAAAGAGGAGTGATGCACATGGCAGCAAAGACGATCCGGGAACGGCTGATGAAGCAAACGAAGAATGAACTGATGGACACGGCATTTCGCATGGGGATGACCCCGCCGAAGCCGGATGGCACGAAAGCAGAGTGGGCAGCGCAGATTGAAGAGGAATTGCCTGAATGCTACACGAACCTCGTGCTGCAGATGCGTCAGGAGGAATACATGGCGCTGAGCAGGACGCTGGAGGGTGGCCGGACGAGCGTGTCGATCGTTGAAGCGAACAACAGCGAAAATCTGTATAACGCGCTGAAGGTTCTGGAGCGGTACGGGCAGGCCTGGCGGGATCCGCATTCGTGGAAGCTGAGCGAGGAAGCGCTGAAGCTGATGCAGCCGGACGACGAGTTGCTCTATGAGCTCGATATCAATGACATCCTCTATGATGAGATGAAGGGCTGGCTCCTGTATACGGGCATGATGCCCGCGGAAACGCTGTTGAACAAGATCGCAAGGATGCCGGATCAGCCGCAGGACATCTATGAGGGAATGTACAGTCTGTGCGGCGCGATCCTGTTCGGCAGGGAGGGCATTGATTGCCTGTATACGGATCACGAGACCCACACGCCCTGGATCGTTCATGAGGATGTGATGGAGCCGGAGGAGCTGCTGGCGCGTCTGCGTGAGCCGCAGGTCGCAAAGCTGGACTATCCGGAGCTGACGACGGATGAGCTGGTGCGCTCCGTCCGGCTGATGGGCATCCCCGGGTACCCGAAGGTGTATCAGGAGCTGGAGGAATGGATGTGGAACCGGTGGAACATGACGGATGAAGACCTGAGGGATACGCTGGATGCCATGGTGTTCCTGATCCAGAACAACGATCAGGACGAAGCTATCGAATGCGTGCTGGATACTGTTCGGCCGCGGGACAAGAAGGATACGGATCGGGGCATGAAGCTGCTGATGGAGACGATGAACCGGATTCCGCAATGGAACAACAAGGGACACAGCCCGGATGAAATGGTGAAGCTGCTGAAGGGCGGCAAAGCGCCAAAGCTGCCCGGACGCAATGATCCCTGTCCCTGCGGCAGCGGCAAAAAGTACAAGCAGTGCTGCGGACGGCGGATGAACTGACCGCTGCGGCGGCAACAGGATACCCCCGGCGGGCTTCATAGCCTGCCGGGGGCAACTCCGTTTTCGGCAATGCGCACAGGACTCAGGACAGCGCCTGATCGGACAGCAGCGTGCCCGCGTCTGTCAGAATGGCCTGGGTCTCCGCGTCCTCCGGGGCGGCGCGCCGGGACAGCGCGTCGCAGGCACGCCGGAGACAATCGACGCACCGGTCATACTCCTTCTCCCACGCGAGGCGCTGGAGGTCGAACTGCACCTTCTGCCGGTCGACGGTGCGCTGGAGCTCGGCGCTCTCCTCGGCACGGGCGGCGCGGCGCAGCAGCTCCTTGAGGCCCTCAAGCATGTGGTGGACGCAGGGCTGGGCCATCAGCC
>JBJEUF010000005.1:0-2973 GCA_051883695.1 Aristaeellaceae bacterium | reverse complement strand
CCTCAAGCATGTGGTGGACGCAGGGCTGGGCCATCAGCCGGGCGGCGGCTGCGTCCTCGGGATCGCAGAAGGCGGAATCGGCGTGATCCATCCGGGGAACCTGCGGCGCGGCCGGGAAGGGAAGCCCCTCGCGGCGCAGCTCCTCGCAGACCTCGGCGATCATCTCCGGACGGTGCTTGAGGATGGTGCGGTACTTGTTCTGATAGCGCAGCATCCGGCTGTGGGAACCGCCGGCCATCTGCATCACGCAGGCGCGAACGGACATGCCGCGTCCGCGGGCCATCAGCACCTCGCGGAGCAGCTGGTGCGTTTCCTCCGGGGTGAAGGCTGTGAAGGCCGGTGTGCGCGGCGCCGCTTCGGGGTTTTCCCGCAGGCAGGCGTAATAATAGTTGCGGATGCTGTTGGGCTTGCGGCCCAGATCGTCGGAGAGCGTCTCAAAGACGGTGCGGAGCGGAACGCCGGATGCGTTGGCTTCCCGGACGGCGGTGAAGAGGCGGTCTGTTTCGCTGTCCTGCCAGCCGGAGCGGCTATGAATACGGGCTTGACTTTCCATGGCTCATGACTCCTTTGCCTGTTGATGTGCTTGTAGGTTGACCCTGCACGGCGCAGTTTATGCGCGTCACAGCAGGGGAAGCAGCGCCTCGGAAAAGCCGAGGGTGCCCTGCAGCGCCTGCCATGCGGCGGACTGCACCTCCTGGAGCGGAAGGTAGGCGTTGACGGCGGAGAGCGCGTATCGGGCCGCCTGCTCGACCTCCGCGGAAAAGCCCGCTGCGTAGAGCGTCAGGTCGTCGCGCACGGTATGCAGCCCCTGCGCGGCGAGGACCTGCTGGGCTTCGGCGGAGGTCAGAAAGGCAAGCAGCGCGGCGGCTTGCGGCGGCGCGTCCGGGGTGAGGCTTGCCATCCACACCTGATCCGTCACGATTTCGCCGGGAACCATGATGCGGAAGGCAAAGCCCTTGCCTGCGCTCGTCAGGGCTGTGAAGGCGGTCGCCTGTCCGGTGGTCAGCATGGCGGTGGCGCAGCCGTGGGACTGGAAGGCGCTGTAGACCTCGGCGGCGGTCAGCTGGGCGAAGTTTTCCGGCAGGGGCGGGCGCTCGTCATCCCGGAGGATGCAGAGCATCGAAAGAAGGGCGGCGCCCCCGGGGGATTGCAGGGGACAGTCGGCTTCCGCCGCGGCGGAGGGATACCCGGGCGGCGTCGCGTCGGGGACGGCGGTGGCGGCAGGCCTGCCCAGCAACGTCGTGGGCGCGGGCGTGGCGGCGCTGCCGGGCTCCAGCGCGCTGTCGATGGCCATGACCCATGCGCCCCAGCACAGCGGCAGGCCGTAGGATGTTCCCTTCCACCGCCCGGCCCGCAGCAGCTCCTCCCGGGCGGTCAGGCTGCCGGAGAGCGGGGCGAACAGCTCCTGCGGCCGGGCGATATCGCCGGGCAGGTACAGGACGATGTCCGGCAGGACGGCGTCAGGCGCCGCGAGGGCGTCCGGGCTGACCGCGCGCAGGTAGGTCAAGTTGCCGGGATGCTGCTTCTCCCAGACCTTCAGCTGCCCGGTCAGCCAGGATTGCGCACCGCCCGGGCTGCCGGTGACCCAGATGCGCAGCAGGATGCGCTCCGTCCCTTCAAGTCCCGGAACCCTGCTGTCCCGCTTCAGAACGGCAGGCAGCGCCAGCATGAGCGCGGCGGTCAGCGCAAGGGCGAGGGGAATCAGCAGTCGGCGTGGATGCTTCATGGCGGCAGCTCCTTCGTCGGTTTGGTGGATTTGTATGCGCGGTGCGTTGGGTTCATGACTGCTCAGGGACGGGAAACGATTGCAAATTGCGATCAGATATGTTAATATAAGTCGTGCACCCATTCATCACCAAGGAGAATCCGCATGGGAAAGCTGTTCAATGCCCTGAAATGGGGCTTCCGCCATGTGACGCCGAAAATGCAGACGACATGGGAGGAGCCGTTCGTTGACGAACCGTGCATCTTCGTCTGCAATCATGTGGGCGCCATGGGCCCGATTCAGATGGTCGTCAACTTCCCGCTCTGCGACCGGGTGAAGGCCTGGTGCAACGCGGGCATCATGGATCGCAAATTCTGCCCCGCCTATGTCCGGCAGGATTACTGGTGGGAACCGGGCTGCCGCCTGGAACCGCTGTATAACGCGACGATTCCCTATCTTGCCGCCGCCATCCTTCCGCCGGTGCTCAAGAGTGCGCCGACCATTCCGGTCTATCATCCGCCGGGGGACAGCCGCTACAGCGTCGTGACGACCATCCGCATGAGCATCGCCGCGCTGAACGAGGGCTATCATCTGGTCATTTTCCCCGAGCAGCCCAGCGGCTACAGGGATCACCACACCTGGATCAACATGGAGTGGCTGTACCTGTGCAATGTGTATCACCGCAGAACGGGCAAGGCATTGCGGCTCTATCCCGTGCATATCGACACGGCCGGACACGCCTTCCATGTGGCGAAGCCCATCCTGTATGATCCGGAGAGGACGCAGGAGGAGCAATCGGCGGAGATTGAACGCGTCCTCGCCGCAGGGCTTAGGGGCGAGAAGCTCGATGGCTGAACCGGTTTTCGGTCATCCTGCATTGTATACAATCGGGGATGGCATCACAGGGCACGGTTGTGACCGATGTGCACAAGAAAAGTGATGCAAAAACGGCGTACCCTCTTGACAGAATGCTCGTATTTGGCTACAATAGGACATGTCTACAAGTCTGGTCAGGCTTGATGCGGGACGTGCGGGCGTAGTTTAGTGGCAAAACTCCAGCTTCCCAAGCTGGCCTTGTGGGTTCGATTCCCATCGCCCGCTCCACCACCGCATCAACCAACCGGAAAGCAGCGGCTGCCGAAACGGCACACCGCAGTTTTACGTTGGGGCGCGCCGATCATCAGGCGTGTCCGGTAATTAGAAGGAGGAGATACCCATGGCTAAGGAACGCTATGAGCGCAAGAAGCCGCATGTAAACATCGGCACCA
>JBJEUF010000004.1:0-1673 GCA_051883695.1 Aristaeellaceae bacterium | reverse complement strand
ATGCGGACTATACCGGGCATGTGCGCTATTTCGGCTTTGAGGACTGGCGGGGCGGCGGCAGCTTTTCCGGGCGGCTCACCGCGCCGGTGGTGACGGCCGGCGCACTGTGCGGCCAGTGGCTGGAGGGGCAGGGGGTGCGCATCGCCTGCCATGTGCAGCAGCTGGGAAGCGTGCAGGACGCATCGTTCCTCCGGAGCGACCCGGACGCGGATTATTCCTATATGAAGAAAATGCATCTGCCCGTGCTGACGGAGGGCTTGGACGCGCAGATGGACGCCGAAGCCATGGCGGCGCGCAACGACGGCGATTCCATCGGCGGCGTGCTGGAGTGCATGATCACCGGCCTGCCCGCAGGATTGGGCGCTCCCTTTTTCGACAGCGTGGAGAGCGTCATCAGCCATTTGCTGTTCTCCGTGCCGGCGGTGAAGGGCGTCGCCTTTGGCGAGGGCTTTGACTTTGCGAAGCTGCGGGGCAGTCAGGCGAATGATCCGTTCCGCATGGAGGACGGGCGCATCGTGACCGCCACGAATTATTCCGGCGGCGTGAACGGCGGCATCACCAATGCCATGCCCGTGGTTTTCCGCTGCGTGATCCGGCCCACGCCCTCCATCGGGCAGGCGCAGCAGACGGTGTCCCTCAAGACGGGCGAGAACGCGGAGCTGACCGTCAAGGGGCGGCATGACCCGTGCATCCTGCCCAGAGCCGTACCGGTCATCGAGGCGATGGCGGCGATTGCCGTCATGGAATTGTGGAAGGAGCGTCAGGCATGTCTTACGTGATTGCCTATCCGGGTACGGCGGGGAGCTTCTCCCACGGTGCGGCGCAATCAGCGTTCCCGGACGGGGAATGCATAGGCTTCGCGACCTTCCCGGAGGCGGCACAGGCGGTGGTGAACGGTCAGGCGGATTATGCGCTGCTGCCGGTGGAAAACTCCTTTGCCGGCGCAGTGCTGCCGACCTACTCGCTGCTGGAAAAGCTCCCGCTGCACATCGTGGGAGAGACGATGAAGGCCGTGCGTCAGCATCTGCTGGGCGTACCGGGGGCGAAGCTGTCGGACATCCGCACGATCGCCAGCCATCCGCAGGCCATCGCCCAGTGCGATGCGTTCCTGCAGACGATGCCCGGCGTGCAGATCGTGCCCTCGGGCAATACGGCGATTTCCGCCCGTGAGGTCAGCGAAATGGGCGACCCGACGCGCGCGGCGATTGCCAGCGCCGAAGCGGCGAAGGAATACGGCCTTGTGCCGCTGGCGGAGAACATTCAGACCTCCGCCAGCAACACGACGCGCTTTTTCATCCTTTCCGCCAGCGCGATTCCGCTGGACACGCCCTCCAAGGCGACGGTCATCTTCACCGTGAACAACGAGGTGGGCGCGCTGGTGCGGGTGCTGGCGTCCTTTGCCGAGAGCGGGCTGAACATGTCCCGCATTGAAAGCCGCCCGATTCCGGAAACGCCGTTCCGGTATTTCTTCTCCGCGGATTTCGAGGGGGAGATGGATTCGGCACACCTTTCCCGGGCGATGGCGGCGGCACGGCCCTACACCTGCGCACTGCGGCTGCTGGGGGTCTATCCTAAGGCGACGATCCCGGTATGAGATTCGTGCGGCGAAGGGGCGGAACCCTCGCCGCGTTTTGAATTGAGGGAACTGAACCGTCAGCACCAAAACCGATTTT
>JBJEUF010000003.1:0-27118 GCA_051883695.1 Aristaeellaceae bacterium | reverse complement strand
GAGTGAGTGCGAAACCTCGACAAAGTGCCGAAGGCACTTTGTCGATGCCCTGAGCGCCTGGCATTGCACTTGCTTTACCTTTCGCCGTTCCTGCCGCGGGTCCGGTTGACACGCTGAACAGGCTTGCCCAGGCTGCTCTTTCCGTTTCTGGGTTGTGCGGGCGCTGCCTTCTGCGCGGCAGGCTTTCCGGACTGCTGCACCTTCCCGCCCTTTCCGATGACGATCGCCTGCCCGCCCCTGGGCGCGGCGAACCGGGCGCTCACATCGGGGGCGCGGTTCTCTGCGCCGGGACCGAAACGGGGCTTCTGCACCGGCATAGCGGGCTTTACGGGCGGCTCGACGCTCTCCCGGGCAGGCTTTGCGGCATCGGGCTTCGTCCGAAGCGTCTGCGCAGGCTTCTGCGGCTTCCGCTCCGGAACGGCATTCCCGCCGGCGGTAACCTTTGGGGGCAGTGCCGCGGCGCGTTCCATTTTCGCCAGACGCGCCGCCTTCGCCAGCTGCCGTGCGGCTTCCTTCTCCTTGGGATCGGTGGGCGTGGTGACGAGCATCGGCCATTCGCTCTGTCGCACCGGCAGTCGCTTGCCGATCAGCTTTTCCACCTGATCGAGCTGCTTTGTTTCGTCAATGCAGCAGAATGAAATCGCCTTGCCGTCCCGACCCGCGCGACCCGTGCGGCCGATGCGGTGCACATAGGCTTCGGGCTCCATGGGCATGTCATAGTTGATGACATGGGACAGACCGGCGATGTCGATGCCACGGGCGGCGATGTCCGTGGCGATGAGCACCTTGCTCTCGCCGGACTTGAACCGGGCAAGGGCGGCCTGCCGCTGCCCCTGACTCTTGTCCCCATGGATGGCGCAGGCCTCAATGCCCTCGCGCTTCAGCTCCCGCACAATCCGGTCCGCGCCATGCTTGGTGCGGCTGAATACCAGCGCGTTCTCCACATCCGGCTCCCGCAGGAGCTTGGCGAGGAGGTGGCGCTTGTTGGCCTTGTCCACATAGTACAGGCACTGGTCGATCTTTTTGACCGTGGAGGACACGGGGTCGACCTTGACGGACTCCGGCTCATGCAGCAGATCCATCGCCAGCTTCTCCACCTCCGGCGGCATGGTGGCGGAAAACAGCAGGGTTTGATGCTTTTCCGGCAGCCGGGCGGCGATCCGGCGCACATCGTGGATGAAGCCCATGTCCAGCATCCGGTCAGCCTCATCCAGCACGAAGGTTTCCACAAAATCAAGGCGCACATAGCCCTGATTCATCAGATCCAGCAGACGGCCTGGGCAGGCAATGACCGTGTCCGCGCCGCGGTGAAGGGCGTCAATCTGCCCCTGCTGCCCCACGCCGCCGAAGATGACGGTCGGAAACACCGGCAGCGTTTTGCCATACTGGACGAAGTTTTCGTAGATCTGCATGGCCAGCTCACGGGTCGGCGTGAGGATCAGCTGGCGGATAACGCGGGGCTGTCCCGGCCGGACAGGCTTCTGAGCCATCTGCTGGATCATCGGCAGGGCAAAGGCCGCCGTCTTGCCGGTGCCCGTCTGGGCACATCCCAGCACGTCCTTCCCGCTCATCACCAGCGGAATGGTCGCCCGCTGGATGGGCGTGGGCGTTTCATATCCCGCGGCGTGCACGTTTTGGAGGATGATCGGCATCAAATGAAAGGTTTCAAAGCTCATTTCGTCAATTCCGTTTCATAATCAAAGTTCATACTAATTCTCAATCAAAATGTTGCACCGAGCACGGTGAATTTTTCGTTCTGGCAAAGTTGAGTGAAGCGAGGCGTACTGGAAGTACGTTGAGCGGAGCGAAACAAAGCCAGAGCGGAAAAGGCGCCGTGCGAATGAAACATTTTTATGGAGAATGAGTATCAGGCGCCTACAACGCCATTTTCCATTATAGCACAGAATTCCGGCCTGCACAACAGACAGAACGTAAATTCTTCTGTTTCCCGGCGTACCGGGCCGAATTCTAATCCGTTTCTCATTGACACCACCCCGCCGGCGCGATTATTATATGATGTACCCCCAAGGAATCATTCATGAACGCTTGACCGAAAGGACGTAGATCCAATGACAATTCTCTGGGACTGGAACGGCACGCTGGTCGCGGATGTGCCCCATGTGGTCGAAATGAACAACCGCACGCTGGAGCAGTTCGGCTACCGGCACACCTCCGAAGCCGAGTACCGGGCCAGGTTCCGCCATCCTGTGCATGAATACTATTATGATCTGGGCGTGACGCCGGAGGACTTCCCGAGGATCGCCAAGGTTTGGAACAAGGCCTATGTGGACGGCTTTGACCGGGTTCCCCTTGCGCCCGGCGTGGCGGACGCAGTGCGGCGCTTCCGGAGCGCAGGCTTCCGGCAGGTCATCATTTCGGCTTCCCAGGTCGATCAGCTGCGCGGACAGGTGGCGCATTTCCCCGAGCTGCACGGCATGTTTGACGAGGTGCTGGGGCTGAGCGATCAGCTGGCCGTAAGCAAGGTGCATCTGGCGACGGATTTCCTTGCCCGCACCGGTCTCCGTCCCAATGACTGTGTTTTCATCGGCGACACAACACACGATGCGGAAACCGCTGCCGCCATCGGCTGCCGCTGCTATCTCGTGGAGGGCGGACACCAGGAGCGCAGCGTGCTGGAAACCGCCGAAAATGCCCGGATTGTCCGCAGCATCGGCGAGATACTGTCCGCGCTCGGCTGCTGATCTGCAAGGAGGTTCCATGGAAAACGAAAGCACATGGCTGGACGGGCTGCTCGAGCAGGTCGCCGCGGGCGAAATGCTGCCGCAGGAAGCGCTGCAGCGGTTCTTTCTGCACAAAAAGGAAGCAAATGAAACGACGCTGACCGATGAGGACAATGCCTTCATGGACGCGATGAGCGTGGTGGAAGCCGCGCAGACCGTGGCGAAATGGTGCGTCCGGAACGCAAGCGCCCAGGGTGGCATCACCGCCATCGAAGCCGATCTGCGCCATCCGACCTTTTTCCGTCCCCGGCGGAATCCGCCGCTGCTGACGGGCACCTCGCTCCTGGGCAAGCAGATCCTGCTCTTCTCTCCGCAGGACACAAGCGCCGATCAGGAATATACGGACGACTGCCTGCGGGTATCCGGCAGCTTCACCTGCGCACGGGGGAACCCGGCCTTCCTGCCCGTATTCACCAGCGCGCTGACAACGGCACTGAAGGCGCATGGTCTCCCTGCCCCAACCTTCATCCGCTGATTCCACCTTCCGGAGGTTCTCATGTCCGACACCATTCACATGCCCCATGCGCTGCCGGAGGGCTTTCAACCGACGCGGCCCGGGGGACTGACCGATGCCGAAGCCGCCCGGCGCCCTGCCAACGCGGTTTCCGTCCATCCCGGCAAATCCGTCTGGCAGATCATCGCCGGCAACCTGTTCACCCCCTTCAATCTGCTCAATATCAGTCTGGCTGTCTGCCTTGCGCTGGTTGGCTCATGGCGGAACATGCTGTTCATGGGCGTTGTCGTATCCAACACCTTCATCGGAACCCTGCAGGAGCTGCGCGCCCGGCGAACCATCCAGCGGCTGACGCTTCTCAACGCGCCGCAGGCGCATGTGCTGAGGGACAGTACCGAACGCACCTGCCGCCCGGAGGATCTGGTTCAGGACGATCTTGTCATCCTCCGCGCAGGCGATCAGGTGGTGGCCGATGCGCTGGTCGTCGACGGCTCCGGCGCGGCGAACGAGGCGCTCCTGACCGGCGAGAGCGATGCCATCCGCAAGCGTCCCGGCGACTGGCTGCTGTCCGGCAGCTACCTGACCGAAGGGCGCATCACCGCGCAGCTGATCCGCGTCGGCGACGAAAGCTACGCCGCCTCCCTGACGCATTCCGCCAGGGAGATCAAGCGTCCCAAATCCGCCCTGATGACCGAAATGAACCGGCTGATCCGCTTCATCAGCATCGTCCTGGTTCCGCTGGGGCTGCTGCTTTTCGTGAAGGATTACTTCTTCGCGAGCAGCGCCTTGCAGGACGCCGTTCCCGCTTCCGTAGCCGCGATGATCGGCATGATCCCCGAAGGGCTGATGCTCCTGACCAGCGTCGCCATGGCCGTGGGCGTGGTGAGGCTGGGCCGCCGTCAGACGCTCGTACAGGAGCTCTACGGCATCGAGACGCTGGCGAGGGCCGATGTGCTCTGTCTGGATAAGACCGGCACCCTGACCACCGGGCGGATGACCGTCGAAGCCCTCGTCCCGGCGGATGGCTCAGAGGAGTCGCTGAAAACTGCCCTCGCCCGTTTTCTGGGTGCAATGGACGAACGCTCGGCAACGCTGGATGCGCTGCGCCGCGCCGTTGCGCCCGACAAGGAAGCGCCCATCGCCATCCTTCCCTTCTCATCGGCCCGGAAAATGTCCGCCGCGTCCTTTTCCGACGGCACCACGCTCATCCTTGGCGCGCCGGACTTCGTGCTGTCCCCGGAGCAGCTGTCCGCGCTGAACCGGCAGATCGAGCCCTATGCTGCGGACGGGTATCGCGTGCTGCTGTTGGCACAAGCCGCAGGCTGCGTGAGCGAAACCGAGGCGCCCGTCGCCGGGCAGGTGCTCGGGCTGTGCGTGCTGTCGGACGAGATTCGCCCTGCCGCCGGGGAAACGCTGCGTTACTTCCAGGAGCAGCATGTCACGGTGAAGATCATCAGCGGCGACGATCCGCGCACGGCAGCCGCCATCGCGCGCCGCGTCGGGCTTTCGGGCGAGGCCGTGGACGCCTCTGCGCTTGACGAATCCCAGCTGGACAGCGCCTGCGAGCAATACGCGATCTTTGGCCGCGTCACGCCGGTACAGAAGAAATGCCTCGTCGAGGCCCTCAAGCAGCGTGGTCACAGCGTGGCCATGACCGGCGACGGCGTGAACGACATTCCCGCCCTCAAGGCCGCCGATTGCTCCATCGCCATGCCCGGCGGTTCGGATGCCGCCAAGCAGGTGGCCCAGCTGACGCTGCTGGACGGCAACTTTGCTTCCATGCCGCTGGTGGTCAGCGAGGGTCGCCGCGTTGTGGGCAACATCACCCGCGCCGCGTCCCTGTTTCTGGTCAAGACCCTGTATTCCTTCGCGCTGACGCTGCTGGTGCTGTTCCTGCCGGTGGATTACCCCTTCCAACCCATCCAGCTGACCCTCGTCAGCTCCCTGACGGTCGGCATTCCCTCCTTCTTTCTGGCGCTGGCGCCCAACCACGCGCGGATGACCGGCAATTTCCTGCAGACTGTCCTGCTCAAGGCCATCCCCGGTGCCGCAGCCGTCACGTTCTGCGCGCTGGCGTCCATGTTCTGCCGCAAGCTCGGCTGGGACGAAGCGGACTGCTCCACCCTGGCCACGCTCTCTGCGGGCATTGTGGGATTGCTGATGCTCCTGTCCGTCTGTCAGCCGCTGACAAGGCAGCGGATGCTCCTGTGCGGTGTGATGACCGCCGCCTTTACGGGCGCTGTGCTGTTGTTTGGACAGGCATTCCTGCTGACGCGGCTCAGCCCGTGCCATACAGCGGCGCTGCTGGCGCTGATTCCCGCCGCAGCGGGCGTGATGGCGCTGGTCACATGGGGCATGAAGCGGTATTTGACAGGCATGTGCGACTGAAATGAAACTGGTGCAGTGTCGAGCAGATTTTCTTGACATTCAAGGATGAAAACCGGAGGTTTGACTTCCAGTAAATCGAGGTTTGAAGACGCAGAGGTGCAAGGGAAACTCTGAGTAAATGAGGCGGTGCGATGGCGAGCAGAATTTCTGCAAGAAGCAGATGGCTGAAATTCAGCCGCCAGCGTGCCGCCGGATTATTCAGAGGTTCCCAAGGCTCCGGCTCTTCCCAAATCATGGATTGACACCTATTTTACCATATGGTATAATCACCATGGTCATTCCTGCCATCTCTTATTCCAAGGAGGAAAACACCATGAAGAAGCTCTCCGCTCTCGTGCTTGCGCTTGTCCTGCTCTGCGTTGTGCCCCTGTCCGCAATGGCTGACGGCACGCTGCAAAGCAGCACCGTCCTCGCCCGCAGCATTACGCTGTGCAAGCCCTGCAATACATACGTGCTTTACGAGAATCGCCAGTACTCCCTGTGGGACGCCAGCGGGAACCAGCTGGCAGGTCCCTACGCCGACATGAGCATCAAGTCCTCCGGACAGTTTGTCGAGGTGATAAACAACGATGGTTTTTGCGGCCTGCTGGACGCGGCGACCGGCTCAGTCGTGATCCCTGCCTCCTATGGCGATACCTATATCGTCAATGAGGACTGGACGATGGGCATTGCGCTGGTTCCTGTCAGCGGAGATGAGAGCGACTACAAGAGCTGGGACGGTACCAGCCGCTGGAACATCGACTATGTGGATGTGTACTACTGCGGCAGCAAGGTAACCACCCTGACCCGCTCGGAGTACCGTGGCAAATCCATCAGCGCCCACGGCGCTTTCCTTGGCATCCGTCTGGAAAACACCACCGCTGTGTGGATTGACGCTGCAGGCAACCGCACCACTGTGACCGATGACTACGTAAGCACCAGCGAATTCTCTGACGAGTACAGAAAGGGTGTCAGGCACAATCCCACCCAACAGTACGCCTTCACTTCCACCTGCACGCTGACCGCTGATCAGGTTGAACGCTCCATCTGGTACACCAGCGACGGCAACTTTGTTGATCTGCAGGGCAATGTCATCAGCCAGGGGCCTTCCGCCTACAAGGAATATGATTCCGTGAATTACAGCGGCGGCGACTATATGTGCATCCGCGCCAACAGCAAATACGGCATCGTGAATACAAAGGGCGAGGAAGTCATCCCAGCCATTTATGGTGCCATCGGCGGAAGCTCTGACACGCAGACCTACTTTGCCAGCGGCTACCAGGCCATGCTCGACGAGAAGGGTCGTCTGGTTTATCTGGATCGGAACGGCAACGTGAACGTGTCCGTGGATTACACCCTGTCCGACAGCGACTACAAGGGCTTCTACTACAACTCCCCCATCATCATCGTGAAGAACATGGGCTCCTATCTGGTCATCACTGCCACCAGGGGCGTGCTGGACACCACCTACGAGGACGCCGTCCAGTCCTATTCCGCCACACAGCGCCTCATCTCCGTAAAGAAGAACGGCCTGTGGGGCTGCATCGACATGAACGGTGACACCGTCATCCCCTTCGTGCACAAGAACTCCCTGGAGATATCCTCTGACGGCACGCTGGTCACCGGCCGTACGGATGACGACGACTACATGCTCTACACCGTCAGCTATACCTCTGCCAATTCCAGCATGCCCGAAGCGCCCGTTCTTGGCGAGGGTGAATGGCTGAGCAGCTGCGGCGCCGTGGTTTCCAGCAAGTTCTGCCCCGAGTGCGGCGAAGCCAAGCCCGTTCCCCGCTGCACCAACTGCGGCTATGAGCCTGCTGACGGAACCGCACCCAAGTTCTGTCCCGAGTGCGGAACGAAGTTCTGATTGTCAATTTCTCCGGAGGCTCCTGCTGATTTCGGCGGGAGCCACAGGGCATCGACAAAGTGCCTTCGGCGCTTTGTCGTGGTTTCGCACTCACTCACTGGTCGAACGGCAAGCCGTTCTCCCGGCCGTTCGTTCGTGTAAGGAGGCGATTTCTGACGAAATCGCGCGAAAATCGCCGCGCATGTCGCCGATTTTCGATCTAAAGTCGAAGGGCCTGCGGGCCCTCCGACGCCACCCATGGGTTTGTTGATGGTCTGAGGCTCCCGCTGATTTCGGCGGGAGCCATTTTTTCGCTTGTATCGCCCTTGACAGAAGTGGTATAATACAAAGTGGCAAAAATCAGCATACGGGTCGAAGATGTCCATTCCGAAGCCCCTGATGCCAGACAAACGACATACCGAAATGGAGACAAGAGCATGGTTAAGGTCAACATTATTTCCGGTTTCCTTGGCGCGGGCAAGACCACGCTGATCAAGAAGCTGCTGCAGGCGAAGGCCGAGGGCGAGAAGGTCATCCTGCTGGAGAACGAATACGGCGACGTGGGCGTGGACGGCGCGTTCATGAAGGACACCGGCATCGTCGTGGACGAGCTGAATTCCGGGTGCATCTGCTGCACGCTGGTGGGTGACTTCCAGAAGGCCGTGGACGAGCTGATCGTCAAGTACCAGCCCGACCGTCTGATCATCGAGCCCAGCGGCGTGGGCAAGCTCAGCGAAATCGTCAGCGCGGTGGATAAGTGCAAGCAGAAGCATCCCGAAATGGAGATTGCCGGCTGCGCAACCGTTGTGGATGCCGGCAAGTGCCGCATGCACATGAAGAACTTCGGCGAGTTCTTCCTCGATCAGGTCAAGACCGCCGATACCATTATTTTCAGCCGCACCCAGATGCTCACGCCCGAGCGCGTGGAAAAGAGCCGCGCCCTGATTGACGAGGCGCATCCCGGCGCCCGTGTGATCACCACCCCCTGGGACGATCTGACCGCTGCCGTCATGCTGGAGGTTGTCGAGTCCGGCCGTCCGATCGAGATCCATGTGGAGCACGAGCATCACGACCACGACCATGATGAGCACGAGCACCATCATGAGCACGACGAGCACTGCGGCTGCGGCTGCCATGATGATGACCATGACGAGCACGAGCACCATCACGAGCACGACGAGCACTGCAACTGCCATGATGATGACCACGAGCATGAGCATCATCACGACCATGACGAGCACGAGCACCATCATGAGCATGACGAGCACTGCGACTGCGGCTGCCACGATCATGACCATGAGCACCACCATCACCACCACGCGGACGAGGTGTTCGTATCCGTCGGCTGGGAGACCGCGAAGCGCTTTGAGCAAGCCGATATTGCAGCCAGGCTGAATCAGCTCTCCGACGAGGAGGAGTACGGCAACGTTCTGCGCGCCAAGGGTATGCTGCAGAACACGGCTGGCGACTGGTTCCAGTTCGACTATGTTCCCGGCGAGAGCCAGTTCCGCGCGGGCAGCCCGGACTACACCGGCCGCATCTGCGTCATCGGCGCGCACATCGACGAGAAGGCACTCAAGGAGCTCTGGGGGGTATAAGGGATGCAGGATTTCGTCGCCGTCTACCTCGTCACCGGCTTTCTGGAGAGCGGCAAGACCTCGCTGATCAACAACATGCTGCAGGATGAGGAATTCTCCCGGAGCCAGAAAACCCTCCTCGTCTGCTGCGAGGAAGGCATGGAGGAGTACGACATGGACGCCATCGCCAAGGGCGACACGTCCATCGTCACCTTCGACAGCGCCGATGAGATCACCACGGAGCATTTTGCCGAGCTGAACAGGAAGTACAAGCCCGAGCGCGTCATCATCGAATACAACAGCGTGTGGACCATCGAGCGCCTGGGCAGCTGCATGCTGCCCCGCAAGTGGGAGGTCGTACAGATCATCACCACGGTCGATGCCACCACCTTCGACAACTACTACACCAACATGCGCCAGATCATGACCGACCCGATGAAGGTCAGCGATCTGATCCTGTTCAACCGCTGCGATCCCAAGGCCAACAAGAGCCCCTGGCGCCGTCAGGTGAAGGCCGTCAACCCCCGGGCGAACGTGCTGTTCGAGAACACCGACGGCACCAGCGAGGACGGCGTGGCAGACGAGGATCTCCCTTATGACATGAAGTCCAGCGTCATCGACATCGACGATGAGTGCCTGCCGGTTTTCTATCTGGACTCCATGGATCACCCCGACCGCTACGACCGCAAGACGGTGCGCTTCGTCGGTCAGGCCTTCCATGACAAGCAGATGCCCAAGGGCTTCTTCCTCTTTGGCCGTATGGCCATGACCTGCTGTGCGGATGACGTGGCACCCATCGGCTGGATCACCCAGGGCACCCTCACCCCCGGCAGCAAGGGCTACATCCGGATGACCGCCTCCTGCAGGAACGTGACCGCCAACGGCGAGAACATGCTGATGCTCACCGAGGTGCGCACCGAAGCCGCGCCCACGCCCAAGGAGAAGTATCTCAGCTTTAACTGAATATGCAAAAGGCAGTTCCCACAACGCAGGGAACCGCCTCAGCGTGTCGAAAAAGTGCTTAAGGCACTTTTCGAGGAATTGCACTCCGTCACTGTCAGGGCTGCAAGCAGCCCTGACGGCCGTTCCTCCGTGTAAGGAAAGTTTCCGGCAGAGCCGGAAACGCCCCGCCCGACCGGCAAAGCCGGTCGATACGAATACAGTCAGAGGGCCTGCGGGCCCTCCGACACCTCCCAAGGCTTTTTTGACAGTCTGAGGCAGTTCCCCATGCGCAGGGAACTGCCTTTTCTGTTATGCGGGTTTCATACTGCCGCTGATCTTTGAAGAAGCTTATCACCGAGCGCAGCGAATTCTGCCTTCCGGCAAAGCTGCGTACAGCAAGGCGTACCGAAAGTACGCCCAGCGGAACAAAGCATAGCACCAGGCCGCTCATCCCTCGACAATCAGCGTTTCCCCCGCCTGGTGCGGGATCTCCCGTCCATCTGCCAGGCGAAGCACACCCGCGAATTTCGCCGTGATCTCCGCACGGTAGGACGCGCCATCCCATGTGATGTTCACCGTGTATCCGCCACGGGCGCAGAGCCCTTTGGCCTCGCCCCGCTCCCACTGCGACGGACGCGCAGGCAGCAGGCGGATCATCCCCTCATGGCTCTGCACCAGCATTTCCGCCATGGCGGCGATGGCGCCGAAATTGCCGTCAATCTGGAAGGGCGGATGATTGTCAAACAGATTGGGCAGCGTGGAACGCTCCAGCAGCAGCCGGATGTTCTCCCCTGCCCTTTCGCCATCCAGCAGACGTGCCCACAGGCACATGATCCACGCGCGGCTCCAGCCGGTGTGACCGCCGCCGCAGGCCAGACGCTTCTCCAGCGTCGCCCGGGCCGCTGCAAACCATTCCGGCGAGTCCGGGGTAATCTGCTGTCCGGGATACAGCGCAAACAGGTGGCTGATATGCCGGTGCCCGGGACAGGCATCCTGACAATCCCGCAGCCACTCCTTCACACAGCCATCCTCCACCTGAACGGGATCGAGCTTCGCCTTGAAGGCGGTGTAGCGCGCCGTGTCACGGCCCAGCACCGCGCCGCATTCCTCCAGCGCCGTCATGAGCGCATGGAGAATCTGTCCGTCCATCGCGGCGGCATCGGTCAGCGTACCGCTTTCGCCGGAGGGCGTGATGTACACATTCTCCGGCGAGGAGGACGGACTGACGGTATACATGCCGTCCTCCCGCTCAACGGCGGTTTGCAGGAAAAAGTCCGCCGCGCCCTCCATCAGGTCGTAATTCGCCTGCAGGAAATCCCTGTCCAGCGTGAAGCGGTAGTGCTCCGCGATATGGAGCGTCAGCCACGCCGCCCCCATAGGCCAGTAGGTTGCCGGACAGTAGGTGTCCTGCGGCGCGCAATCGCCCCACAGATCGGTGTTGTGATGGGCCACCCAGCCGCCAGCGCCGTACATCTCCCGCGCCACCTGCTCGCCATGGGGCCGCATCCGATGCAGATGATGGAACAGCGGCAGATGCATTTCGCTCAGATTGCAGCATTCCGCAGGCCAGTAGTTCATCTCCGTATTGATGTTGATGGTGTATTTCCCGTCCCAGGCCGGATGGAAATCATCGTTCCAGATGCCCTGCAGATTCGCCGGAAGCGTCCCCGGGCGGGAGCAGCCTGCCAGCAGATAGCGCCCATAGGAGAAATAGAGCTCCTCCAGACCGTTGTCCGTCCAGCCCCCGGCGTAGCGGGCAAGCCGCGCATCCGTCGGCAGCGCATCCAGCGCATCCTCCCCGTGCAGGGACAGGCTGCACCGATCCATGACCGACCGGTGCTCCGCGACATGCGCCGCCTTCACCGCATCATATCCGGCGGAAACGGCTGCGTCCAGCTTGCTCAGGCACTCGCCCAGCAGATCGGGGAAGCGGAAGGAGGTGGCTGCTGCCAGATAGATATCCGCCCGCTCCCCCACATGCAGCGTATTGCCGATGACATGCACGCCCTCTCCCACCGCGCGACAGACAGCCATGTACCGCACGCCGCCATCGCCGGACTGACCGCTGAGCAGGATGGTGCCCTCATCCACCCTGTCAATGCGGTTGACATAGGCCCCGCGCCGCAGCAGGATGCGCGCCGGGAAGCCCTCGTGACGCATCGCAAACACCTGGTGCGGCACGGACAGGAAGCTCTCCCGCGCAACGGGCTTTCCCTTGCGGACATAGCGCACCCGATGAACGCCGTCACGGATGTCCAGCTCCCGGCGGTAGTCGCTGACCTCCCGCTCATGCCGGGTCATATCTCTGCCGCGCATGTTGCGCATCCCGTGCAGGCCCTCCGGCGCATCGCCGTCCAGCTGCTGGAGGATCAGGTCGCACAGCACCTCGTAATGGCGTTCCCCATCGGGGGTAGCTGTCAGCGCCTCCTCCGCCAGCTGCTGGGCTTCCGAAATGCGATCCTCCTTCAGCAGCTGCCGAATCTGCGGCAGGTATCTCCTCGCATCCGGATTCACCCGGTCGCGGAAGCCGCCGTACCAGCAGGTATCCTCATTCAGGCTGATGCGTTCCAGCACCGTGCCGCCAAAGCTCATCGCTCCCATGCGCCCGTTGCCCAGGGGCAGCGCATGATTCCAATCCTTCGCGGGCGTATCGTACCACAGCGTCGCTTGCTTCATCTCCATATGCCTCCAATGCCACCGTTTTATCCCTGTCCGTACCGTTCCGATTCTGTACAGAGGATCCCCATTAGGATACATTATAGCACAGGCACAAGCGGATACAAAGCCCTTTCGGTGGATTTGTTATGAAAATCCCTGCTTCCCCCTGAGATGCATGGCGACGCATGAGGTTTCGTACAGGGCAGGCGCAGCATACTCCTCCGTATGTGCAGAAGATGCCGGCATGCATCAGCAGGCTATTGATTCAATCCCCGGACTGTGGTATCATGCGTTTGGAGCACAGTTTCCGCTGCGCAAGGCAAGCGGGCGTGAAGCTGCAATGCCTTTGTGCAACCGGATACAATCGAGGGAGGAAGCAAGGATGCATACGCTTTCCGCAAAGGACAACCAGAACCTGACAGTGGCCTATATCGGCGGCGGTTCCCGCGGCTGGGCCTGGGGATTCATGATGGACATCGCCATGGATCCCGACATCTGCGGCACGGTACGTCTCTACGATATCGACAGGACAGCCGCCATGAACAACAGGATCATCGGCGAGAAGATATCCGCCCATCCTGATGCAGCATCCCGCTGGAAATACGAGGTCAGCGATTCGCTCAGAGAAGCGCTGACCGGCGCGGATTTCATCATCATATCCATTCTGCCGGCCACCTTTGAGGAGATGCGCAGCGATGTTCACGCCCCCGAGAAGTTTGGCATCTATCAGTCCGTCGGGGACTCAATCGGTCTGGGCGGCTTCATGCGCGCCATGCGTACCATCCCGATGTACGTGGAGATTGCTCAGGCCATTCGCGATCATGCGCCCGACGCGTGGGTCGTGAACTACACCAACCCCATGAGCCTGTGCGTCCGTACCCTGTACGAGGTGTTCCCGCAGGTGAAGGCCTTCGGCTGCTGCCACGAGGTTTTCGGTACACAGAAGCTGCTGTGTGCCATGCTGGAGAGGGAATACGGCATGACGGGTGTGAAACGTCAGGATCTGTACACCACCGTGACGGGCATCAACCATTTCACCTGGCTTTCCTCCGCCTCCTGGAACGGTGTGGATCTCATGCCGCTGTACGCAAAATTTGCGGAAAAGTACGCAGAAACCGGCTTTGACGAGGGCAAGGATACCAACTGGATGAATTCCTCCTTCGCCTGTGCGCACCGCGTGAAATTCGATCTGTTCCGGAAATTCGGCCTGATTGCCGCGGCGGGAGACCGCCATCTTGCGGAATTCATGCCCTCCTGGTATCTGACGGATCCGGAAACGGTCCATAAGTGGATGTTTGGCCTGACCACCGTCGATTGGCGCGTGAACGACCTGCACCGCCGGCTTGAGCGCTCTGCCCGGCTGATTTCCGGGGAGGAGCCGCTGGTCATGAAGCCCTCGGGCGAGGAAGGTCATCTGCTCATCAAGGCGCTGCTGGGCCTTGAGCCCATCGTGTCGAATGTCAACATCCCCAATCGCGGTCAGATTCCCAACCTGCCGCTGGGCGCGGTGGTGGAGACCAACGCCTATTTCACCCGCGACCGCATTGAGCCGCTGTTCGCGGGCGAACTGCCGCACAGTATCGCAGCCATCATCGGCCGCCATGTCGCGAATCAGGAGAATACCCTCCGGACAGCGCTGACCTGCGACCGTGAGCTGGGCTATACCACCTTCATGAACGATGCGCAGATGACGCTGTCACCCCGGGATGGCCGCAAGCTCTTTGACGAAATGCTGGAGAACCAGCGGGCCTATCTGCCGAAGGAATGGTTCAGGTAAACCGCAGGCAGCATTCCCCTCATGATAAAGGAGTGAATCGGAAGCCGAATGAGACTTCCGGTTCACTCCCTTTTGCTTCTTCTCCGCAGGAGCGGCGATCAGCCTGTACCGCGAAGCACATCCTTCAACTGTATGTCATACTAATTCTCGTAAAAATGTTGCACCGAGCGCAGTGAGTTTTTCGTTCTGGCAAAGCTGAGTGAAGCGAGGCGTACTGGAAGTACGTTGAGCGGAACGAAGCGCAGCCAGAGCGGAAAAGGCACTGTGCGAATGTAACATTTTTAATGAGAATTAGCATCAGCCCAGGAAATGCCGTGAAAGCCCGCAGGCCCTCTGAATCGCTCTTCCTGAAAAAGCCTGTCTGCCATGCAAAGAGCCGGGAAGCTGCGTCAAGCAGACCCGGCTGTTTCTGTTTGGGGATACGTGCTCCGTTACTGCTGCTTCTTCGTCAGCTCCTTCAGCCTTGCGGTCAGCAGCGCGTTCTCCCGGTAGTCGATCGGGCAATCAATGACGGCGGGGATCTCCTGACGGAAGGCATCCTCAAGAATGGGGATCAGGTTTTCCGCACAATCGACGCGATATCCCTTGCAGCCAAGGCTTTCAGCCAGCAGGACAAAATCCGGATTCGTGAACGAGGTCAGGTTCGTATGGCCGAAGCGGTCGTTCTGCTTCCATTGGATCAGGCCGTAGGCGCTGTCATTGAAGATCAGCGTGACAAAGGGCAGATGCTCGCGGCGCGCAGTTTCAAGCTCCTGGCAGTTCATCATGAATCCGCCGTCGCCGGTGACAGCCAGAATGCGGCTTTCGGGGCGCACCAGCTTGGCGGCAAGCGCTCCGGGCACGGCGATGCCCATGGTCGCAAAGCCGTTTGAAATAAGGCAGGACTTCGGCTCGTCGCAGAGATAATGCCGGGCGATCCACATTTTGTGCGCACCGACGTCGCTGAGCAGTATGTCACCCTTGCCCATCACCTTGCGGATGTCGCTGAGCACGCGCTGCGGCTTGAGGGGATAGCCATCGTCAGCCCCGCAGCCGGCATACTCCCGCAGCATGCGTGTGCGCAGGGAGAAGGCCAGTTCCGGCTCCTGAATGCGGACGGTCAGCTGCGCGAGGTGGCGCAGCGTCTCCACCATGTCGCCGATCACCTCGATGGCCGGCGGATAGCATCGGTTGACATGGGCAGCCGTGCTGCTGACGTGTATGATCGTCTTATCCTGCCTGGGGTCCAGGCGGACGGGTGAAAGCTCCACGATATCATAGCCGACGCACAGCAGCAGGTCGGCCTGCTCCAGCAGCAGATCCTGATAGTCCCGCTGCGGAATGCCGATGGTCTGCATGGCATAGGGATCATCGCTGTGGATGATGCCCTTGGCCATCATGGTGTTGACCACCGGCAGATGCGCGGCGTGCGCGAGCTCCGTGATTTCGGCGGAGATATCGGCTCTGGCGGCATCCGCGCCGACCAGCATGACGGGGCATTTGGCACGGGCCAGCAGCTTGGCTGCCTGGGCGATCGTCTCCAGATCGGCATATTCCGGGCGGCTGAGCTGGGGAACCATGGGCTTCATGCTCGCCGGCACCTCCATGCGGGCGACGTCCACAGGCAGGTCGATGAGCGTCGCGCCCATCTTGCCGTCCCGCTGGGCATACTTGAAGGCCAGCCGCACGATCTCCGTGATGCTGTCCGGCCGCATGACCAGCTTGGTACGCTTGGTGATCGGCTCAAAGAGCTTGTTCAGATCCAGATACTGATGACCGGTGATGTGCATTCTCTCCGTGGAAACCTGTCCTGTGATGGCGACAAGCGGCGCGCCGTCCGAATTGGCATCCGCCACGCCGGTAATCAGGTTGGTCGCTCCGGGACCGAGGGTCGCCAGACAGACGCCCGCCTTTCCCGTCAGTCTGCCGTATACATCGGCCATAAACGCGGCGCCCTGCTCATGCCGGGTTGTAATGAAGCGGATGGGCGAAGCCGCCAGCGCCTCGATGACCTCCAGGTTTTCCTCGCCGGGAATGCCAAACACCACCTCGACGCCCTCGGCAACAAGGCATTCCACCAGCTTCTCTGCTACATTCATGTCAGTTCCTCCCGCAAAATAAAAGGTGAGCGAACCCGGATGTGGGAGCCGCTCACCATTGAACAGGGACAGTATACTCCAGAAGTCCCAAATGTCAAGCAGCCGGTTCAGATAGCCCGGAATGTGCAGCGGCACTTTCATTCCGAGCCTCGCAACCGCAGCGTGTTATGCCGGCACGTTCTTTTTGCGGCTGCGCAGGTAACGCACCGTACAGGAAAGCGCGAAGTTGATCACAAAATACACCAGAAACGCAAAGCCGAAGAGCACAAACACATCTGTCACATGAATGGTACCGCGGTTGAAGCGGTCCACCCAGGTACCGTTGTAGGTGTTGGCCTTGCTGATGATGAGCTTTGTGCAGCCCATCAGCTCCACGGTGACCAGACTGGCCATATAGCTGGAGTCCTTGATGGTGGTAATCATCTGGGAGAGCAATGTCGGAATAATGTTGCGGAAGGCCTGGGGCAGCACGATGAGGGTCATGGTGTGCAGCGTGCCGAAGCCCTGGGAGTAGGCGGACTCAAACTGTCCGACGGGGACGGAGTTCAGGCCGCCCCGGATGATCTCAGCCATGACAGCCGTGGTGAACAGCGTGAAGGCGACGATGGCCTTGAACAGTGTCTTGACCGCAACGACGGACGTAAAGCCCAGCAGGGTCGCGAAGCTCTTGCTGAATTCAGGCGCAGGACACATGACAAAGCAGACGAAGATCCACAGCATCAGCGGCGTGTTCCGGAACAGCTCAATATAGAAGGTGGCGAAGCCCTTCAGGATCTGCTGCGGGCCATGGGTGCAGTAGTTGCGCATCAGCGCCAGCACCGCCCCCAGCACGATGCTGCACAGGATGGTGATCACCGAGATGCCCAGCGTGAAGGCCAGGCCCTTGAGCAGATAGAGCAGCACATCCGGGTTGCGCAGGATGCCCAGGCTGCCCTGGAGATCGGAAATGAAGGAATCCATCAAGTTGTCGCCTCCTTTGCAGCCGGCGCTTCAGGCGTATCGCCGGAGACGGTCTTTGTCTGCTCGCGCGCCTTCAGGCGCTTTTCCCATTTGCCTGCCAGAAGCGACAGCGGATAGCACATGATGAAGAACAGCAAACCGCCCAGCAGGTAAGCCGGACCATAAGCGCCGCCGGTCTCCGCGCCGGTGACGAAGTTGTACGTGGTGGCGATCAGGTCGGCACCGCCGATGATGAACAGGCAGGAGGTGTTCTTGATCAGCGCCACCATCTGGTTGACCATGGGCGGAAGAATGACCTTGATGGTTTGGGGCAGGATGATGAGCCGCATGGTATCCAGCCAGCCAAAGCCCTGAGAGGCCGCCGCGTCAAACTGTCCCCGGGGCACCGCCGTGATGCCGGCCCGCACAACCTCCGCCATGTAGGCGCCGGTATACAGGCCCAGGCCCAGAAAGCCAACGGTGACCACCTGAATCTTCACACCGGAGTATGCAAAGGCATAATATAGAAAGCAAATCTGCAGAATCAGCGGCGTGTTCTGGAAGAACTCCACATAGACCCTGGCGATGCCGCGCAGCACGCGCTTGCCGCTGACCGCCGCCAGTCCCAGCACAAAGCCAATCACCAGCGCAATCAGCAGTCCCACGAAGGCAATCTGCAGCGTATTGAAAAAACCGTTGACGAAGGTAGCCCTGTACTGCCAGACTGTTTGCCAGGCCTTTGCCGAGAAAACCGTTTCCATCTGTATCTCACACTTTCCTCAAAACCGGAAGGAGGGCGTACAAGTCCCCACCTGTACGCCCTGATATCCGGATCATTTCTGGATTGCCTGTGAGCGCTTACAGCCCCCACTTCTCGATCAGCGCATCAATCGTGCCGTCCTCCAGCCAGGTGGTGATCAGCGCCTCGATCTCGGCGGACAGCTCGCTGCCCTTCCTGGTGGCGACACCATAATCCTGCGGCGCGAAGGAATCCGCAATGAAGGAGCGGTCGGCGGTCTTGTAGTTGGCCAGGATGGACATGTCCACACAGAAGGCGTCCACATCGCCGGCGCTCAGGGCCAGGGAGATGGCGGGATAATCGTCGAACTGCTTAAAGGACACGCCGCCGCTGAAGGTGCTGATGTCGAAGGTATCCGCATCGAAGGTCTCGATCACACCGGCTGCCGCCATCGCGGTCGCCAGCGCCTTGGCGGAGGTGGAGCCGGAGGAGACGCCCACGGTCTTGCCGACCAGGCCGGCCAGATCGGTGATGCCGGATGCGGTCTCCACCAGCACGGTCACGGCATCGGTGTAATAGGGCGTGGTGAAATCCCAGCTCTCCTTGCGCTCGGGCTTGATGGTGAAGGTGGCGATCACGCAGTCCAGCTCGCCGTTGTCCAGCAGCTGGCCGCGGGTGGCGGCGGTAACGGTGGTATATTCCACCTCGTCATAGCCCAGCGCTTCGGCGATCATCGCGCCCAGATCAATCTCCATGCCGGAATACTCTCCGGTGGTTTCATCCAGGTAGCCAAAGCCGTACACATCCTGCTTCACGCCTACGCGGAAGGTTCCCTCCGCCATCGCGGCGGAGCAGGTCAGCACGAGGCACAGGGCAAGAAGCAGCGCAGAAATCCTTTTCATGGTCATTTCCTCCTTCTAAATATGTGGAGTATCTATTGTAATCCGGCGGCAGGCACCGGATTGCAATCAATGCAGGATGCGGGAGAGGAACGCCCTGGTGCGCTCCTGCTCAGGGCAGGTGAAGAAGTGCTCCGGCGTACCCTCCTCGACGATCTGTCCGCCGTCGCAGAAGATCACGCGGTCAGCCACCTCCCGGGCAAAGCCCATCTCATGGGTCACCACCACCATGGTAATAGCCTCCTTGCCCAGCTCCGTCATGATGTCCAGCACCTCCTGCACCATTTCCGGATCCAGGGCGGAGGTGGGTTCATCGAAGTAGATGACGGGGTTCTTCATGGTCAGCGAGCGGGCGATGGCGATGCGCTGCTGCTGACCGCCGCTGAGCGTGGAGGGATACACATGGGCCTTGTGCTCCAGCCCGACGCGCCTGAGGTTGGTCATCGCCAGCTCGGTGGCTTCAGCCTTGCTCATGTGCTTGAGCCGTACCGGCGCCAGCGTCAGGTTCTCCAGCACGGTCAGGTGCGGATAGAGATTGAACTGCTGGAACACCATGGAGGAATACTGCCGGTTCAGCGCAGCGCGGTTCTTCTGGGTCATGGTATGTCCGTCGATGGACACCTCGCCGCTGGTGACGCTTTCCAGACCGTTCATGCAGCGGATCATGGTGCTCTTGCCGGAGCCGCTGGGGCCGATGATGACCAGCTTTTCCCCTTTTTCAACGGTCAGGTTGATGCCCTTGAGCACCTCCAGATCGCCGAAGGACTTGTGCACGTTGGTCAGCTGAATCATGGAAACTCCTCCTTGGATAGCAAAAGGTGCCGGCATCCGCATGTCCTGCGGGATGACGACACCCTTGTCTGCTGTTTGATTCACAGCTTCTTCTGCTGTGCACGATCATCATAGCACGTTCCAGGACAGAATGCAACACAAAAACAGCAAAAATGCAGAATATCGCGCAAATCCGCGCAAAAAAGGATCATGATGCAGGAATTGTCCACAAACCCCGCATTTCTGCACAAATAGCGCCGGATGGCCGCAGGTTGGCGCGATCCCCTTTCCCCTTGCCTGTGGAACCGAACGCGGCAACCCTCCGCTCCGGCGAGGTATACCGGCAGTACGTACGGCGCAGGAACCCTGCCATACGCAAAATCCCGCAAAAAAGCAGAAAGGCCCTGTCGCACAGGCGGATTGCGCCTTGACGCAGGCCCCGGGCAGGCGTACAATAAGGAGGAATTTCAAGCACAACAGGGGGTACGCCACCAATGAAGATCACCCTTGACCACCTGACCAAGCGCTTCCCGAACCGCGCGAAGAACAAGCCGGACGTCATTGCCGTCAACGATTTCACGCTAAGCATCCCGGATGGCAAGCTGGTAGGCCTGCTCGGGCCCTCCGGCTGCGGCAAGTCCACCGCGCTCAACCTGATCTGCGGTCTGCTGCAGGCCTCCGACGGACGCATCCTCTTCGACGATGAGGACGTGACGAACATCCCTGCCGAATACCGCGGCGTGGGCATCGTATTCCAGAATTACGCGCTCTATCCCCATCTGACGGTGGAAAAGAACATCATGTTCCCGCTGGAGAACTTCAAGGGCAAGGACAGGCTCTCCAGAGATGAAATGAAGGCCCGTGCGCTGGAAGCCGCGCGCCTTGTGCAGATCGACCGGCTGATGGAGCGCAAGCCCGCGGAGCTCTCCGGCGGACAGCAGCAGCGCGTCGCCATCGCCCGGGCGCTGGTGAAAAAGCCGCGCGTGCTGCTGATGGACGAGCCGCTTTCCAACCTCGACGCGCGGTTGCGCCTGCAGACCCGGGAGGAGATCCGCCGCATCCAGCGGGAAACGAAGATCACCACCGTTTTTGTCACCCACGATCAGGAGGAGGCCATGTCCATTTCCGACCTGATCGTCGTGATGAAGGACGGGATCCTGCAGCAGCTGGGCAAGCCGCAGCACGTCTATGATGATCCGGTCAACCTGTTCGTGGCCAAATTCCTGGGCACGCCGCCGATCAACGTCTTCCGGGGCGAGGTGAAGGGCGGCAGGCTGCTGCTGGGCGAGGACGAGGTGCTGACGGTGCAGGGCGCCGCCGATCAGGAGGTCTGGTGCGCCATCCGCCCGGAGGGCTTCATTCTGGACGGGAACGGCCCGATGCGCTGCGAGCTGCGCGGCGTGGAGATCATGGGACGCGACGTATCCGTCGTGGCAGGACACCCGGCGCTGGAGGGCGTACAGCTACGCGCCATTGATCCATCCGCCCGCCGTCTGGAGGACGATGCAAAGACCGTCCGCTTCCGCCTTGACCCGGAGAAGGCGCTGCTGTTTGGCAAGGATGACGAAATGCGCATCCCCTGCACGCTGGGGTAAGGAGGCCGCATGGAGAGAAAAAGCTGGAAGGGCTGGCTCTATCTGCTGCCCGCAATCCTGTTTCTGGGCGTTTTTCTGGTCTATCCGCTGCTCGACGTGTTCGTCTACTCCCTTGAGGAGGGATACGACTTCGTATCCCAGACCGCCGACGGCATCGGCCTGTACAACTACGAATACGTCCTGCGCGACCCGTATTTCATGCAGGCTGTGAAGAATACCTTCATTCTCGTCGCCATCACCGTGCCGGCCTCCACCGCGCTGGCGCTGCTGATCTCCCTCGGGCTCTCCTCCATCCCGAAGCTCCGGGAGCTGTTTCAGACCATCTATTTCCTGCCCTACGTGACCAACACGCTGGCGGTCGGTCTGGTGTTCATGATCCTCTTTGACCAGACGGATTCCGCGCCGGGCCTGATCAACGTGGTGCTGGGCGCCTTCGGCGTTTCGCCCATCGACTTCATCGACGGCCCGTACTGGGCGAAGATGCTCGTGCTGTGCCTGTACACGGTCTGGGTCGTGCTGCCCTTCAAGATTCTGATCCTGACCAGCGCGCTGGCCTCCGTGGACGAAACGTACTACAAGGCAGCCCGTGTGGACGGCACCGGCAAGTGGCGCATCTTCCGCAAGGTGACGCTGCCCATGATCTCACCCACGCTGTTCTACCTCATCATCACCGGCTTCATCGGCGCGTTCAAGGCCTACTCCGACGCAGTGGCGCTCTTTGGCGAGGATCTGAATCTGGCGGAGATGAACACCATCGTCGGCTATGTATACGAGGTGCTCTATGACGAAGCCGGCGGCGGCTATCCGTCCTTCGCGTCCGCTGCGGCCATCATCCTCTTTGCCATCGTGCTGACGATCACCTGCATCAACCTGCTGGTATCAAAAAAGCATGTGCACTACTGAGAAAGGAGGCGTTCCCGATGCGCAAACCCATGGACTTTGAACGGATTGAAAGGCGCGCAAAGCGCACGGCTGTTCTTCGCAGCATCCTCGTGTACGGCCTCCTGGGCCTCTGGGCGCTGGCGGTGCTCTTCCCGTTCTACTGGATGCTGCTGACCTCGGTCAAATCCCAGGGCGCCTATGCATCCGAGATCGTGCCGCAGCTCTTCACCCTTTCTCCCACGGCGCAGAACTACCTGCAGGTTTTCACCGTGGCCAATCTGGGGCTGTACTTTGTCAACACGCTGATCTTCACCGTCAGCACCACGCTGCTGATGCTGATCGTGACGGTGCTGGCAGCCTTCGCCTTCGCCCGGCTGAACTTCCCGGGCAGGAACATCGCCTTTGTGCTGTTTCTGGCGCTGATGATGATTCCCGGCGAGCTGGTGGTCATCACCAACTACGTCACCATGGAAACCGCCGGGCTGAAAAATACCTTCCTCGGTCTGATCCTGCCCTCCGTGTCCTCGGTGTTCTACATCTACCTGCTGAAGGAGAACTTCGCCCAGATTCCGGACGAATTGTACTACGCCGCCAAGGTGGACGCGACCAGCGACCTGAAGTACCTGGGGAAGGTCATGATCCCCATCTGCCGCCCGACGATTGTGACCATCCTGATCCTCAAGGTCATCGAATGCTGGAACAGCTACATCTGGCCGCGCATCATCACCGATGACCCGGACATGTACCTTGTCTCCAACGGCATCCAGACCATCCGCGAAAGCGGCTACGGGCGCGACAACATTCCCGCGATGATGGCGGCGGTCGTCTCCGTTTCCGTTCCGCTGATCCTGCTGTTCCTGATCTTCCACAAGAAGATCATGGCGGGCGTGGCAAGAGGAGGGACGAAGGGATGAACCGTATCATCAAAAGGACGATCCTGCCGCTGCTGCTGTCAGCCTGCCTGCTCCTGAGCGGCTGCCATACAGCGCTGCACAGGCAGGCCTTCGAGGTCCCTGCCGCCTTTGACGAAAGCCGCACCTATGAAATCTCCTTCTGGGCCAAGACCGAGAGCAATGTCACCCAGGCCAACATCTACAAGGATGCCATCGCGTCCTTTGAGGAGATCTACCCCAACATCCGGGTCAGCCTGAAGCTCTACACGGACTACGGACGCATCTACCAGGATGTCATCACCAGCATTTCCACCGACTCCACGCCCAACGTGTGCATCACCTACCCCGACCACATCGCCACCTACCTCACGGGCAGCAACTGTGTCGTGCCGCTGGATACGCTGCTGGACAACGCCCGCTACGGTCTGGGCGGGAGCGAAATCCGCTTTGACGCGCCCACCCGCGCGGAGATGATTCCCCAGTTCCTGAACGAGTGCATCCTGAACGGCCAGTATTACGCATTGCCCTACATGCGTTCCACCGAGGTCTGCTATGTCAACAAAACCTATGTGGAGCGTCTGGGCTACACGCTGCCGGAGGTGCTGACGTGGGACTTCGTGTGGGAGGTCTCCGAGGCGGCGCTCGCCCGGGGCGATGACGGGAACTACCTTGTCAACGGGCAGCCCAGCCTCATCCCCTTCATCTACAAGTCCACCGACAACATGATGATTCAGCTGCTCCGGCAGATGGACGCGGGCTATTCCAGCAAAAACGGCGATGTGCTCATCTTCAGCGAGGAAACGAAGCAGGTGCTCACGGAGATCGCGGAGCATGTCCAGAGCGGCGCCTTCTCCACCTTCAAGATCTCCAGCTATCCGGCCAACTGGCTCAATGCCGGACAGTGCATCTTCGCCGTCGATTCCACCGCAGGCTCCACCTGGATGGGCTCCGACGCGCCGCTGATCGACATCGCCAGGGAGAACATGGTCGATTTTGAAACGCAGGTGATGCTGATTCCGCAAATCGATCCGGCCAGCCCGCAGATGATCTCCCAGGGGCCCTCCATGTGCCTGTTCAACAAGCAGGATCCGCAGGAGGTGCTGGCCTCGTGGATCTTCATGCAGTACCTGCTGACCAACGACGTGCAGATTGCCTACTCCAACACCGAGGGCTACGTGCCCGTCACCTCCAAGGCGCAGGAATCCGCCGCATATGCGGAATACCTCGCCCTGGCCGGGACGGACAACACCCTGCACTATCAGGTGAAGCTGGACGCCACACAGCTCCTGATTGACCATGTGGACGACACCTTCGTGACCCCGGTGTTCGACGGCTCGACCTCCCTGCGCGACGCCGCCGGGCAGATGATCGAGGAGGTTGCCAAGGGCATCCGCCGCAAGAAGACCGTGGATGACGCCTTCATCGACGATCTGTACGCCCGGATGGCCACGCTCTACCGCCTGAAGCCGGCCGATACCGGCCCGCTGCCGCCCACCGCCGTCGCCCTGCTCACCACGCTGGCCGTTGTCTGGGTCGGCATCCTACTCTATCTCCTGTCCGATTTCCTGAAACGGCAAAAACGGACAAAGAACACATAATCTTGTTGCTTTTTTCACGATTTATTGTATAATACCCATGTACCCCAAAACTAACGACATTTGGAGGGAAACGACATGAAGAAGATCGTTGCGATGCTGATGGCGATGCTGATGCTGCTATCCTGCGGCGCGATGGCCGAGGAAGCTCCCGCTGTGGAGGCCAAGTCCGAGGGCGTCATGACCTACGCCGAGTACGCCGCCGCCGAGATGGACGCGGAAGTGGTCATCGAGTGCTATGTGCAGGCGCATCAGTCCTGGTGGGACAACAAGATCACCGTGTACGCCGCCGATCAGGAGGGCGCATACTTCCTGTACAACATGGCCTGCTCCGAGGAGGACGCCGCCAAGCTGGTTCCCGGCACCAAGATCAAGGTGACCGGCTACAAGGGCGCCTGGGCTGAGGAAGTGGAAATCATGGACGGCACCTTCGAGTTCGTCGAGGGCGGCATCGGCTACATCGCCGAGCCCATCGACCTGACCGCCGTGCTGGGCACCGAGGAGCTGATCTCCTACCAGAACCAGCTGGCTGTCTTCAAGGGCGTGACCGTGAAGGCCATCGAGTTCAAGAACGGCGAGCCCGGCGACGACATCTACGTCACCGTTACCTATGGCGATGCGGACTACGGCTTCTGCGTGGAGCGCTACCTGACCGGCCCCGAGACCGAGGTCTATGCGGCTGTAAGCGCCCTGCAAGCCGGCGACGTGGTGGATGTGACCGGCTTTGTGTACTGGTACAACGGCATCAACACCCACATCACCGCCGTGACCGCGGCTGTGGCTGAGTAATTGCATCTTAACGCAAAGGGGATCGCTCCTGATGATCAGGAGCGATCCTTTTCATTTGTATATGTATATTGGAGGTCATTTATATCGTCACGATTTCCGCGTTCAGCGCCTCGTGCTGCCCATATTGCTCAAGCTGCTCCGGCTTCACGGCGATCAGGTCGATGCGGAGATTGCGCACCGCGTCCTTCAAATCGCTCCAGTCGCTCACCGGAATCACGCGATCCACACACCGCAGCGCCTGCAGCGTCTCCTGCCGCTCCTGCAGCTTCAATGCATCACCGTCATCCACCAGCGCCACCGCCAGCCAGGTTCCCTGCGCCTTGGCGTTTTTCAGCCACGCGATGTCCTCGCAGGTCAGCAGCGGGAACGTCCCGCCCACCAGCACCCGGCGGGTTTCGCCATGCAGCCTCCGGCGCATCAGCGCGCTCTCGAAGCGCACGTTCATCTCATTCTGGTTGACCTCCTGGGTCTTGTCACGGGTCATGAGGGCATAGCCCAGCTTCGCCGGGGTCATTTCGCCCTTCACCACCGCGTCCACACCCCGGACGATGGGCATATCCACCCCATGGCGTTCCGCCAGCTGCAGCGCGGCAGGCAGGGCGTTGATGCCCTCCACCACCATGCCCACCTCCCGGATGGCTTCCTCAGCCGGCACGCCCTGCCCCAGCAGAATGCCGCAGCGGTTGTTGCGGCTGTGCACGGAGGTGGCGGTGACAATCAGGTCGCCGATGCCCGCCAGACCGCTGAAGGTCTGCTCCGAGCAGCCCATCGCCAGCCCCAGCCGCGTGATCTCCGCCATGCCGCGGGTGATGAGCGCGGCCCTTGCGTTGTCACCGTAGCCCAAGCCGGTGGAGATGCCCGCTGCCAGCGCCTCGATATTTTTCAGCGCGCCGCACAGCTCCACGCCCAGCACATCCGAATTGGTGTAGACGCGCATACAGGACGAATCGGGCCGCAATCCCTTCATGAACACGTCCTGCACCAGCTCCGCCACCTCCATATCCCGGCAGGCGGACACGATGGAGGTGGGCATGTCCAGCGCGACCTCCTCGGCATGGGTCGGGCCGGAAAGGGCAACCAGCTTCACGCTGCCGTGCTTTCCGTCGCTGCCCAGCGCATCCCGGATGACCTCCGTCATCGTCAGGAGCGTATCCGGCTCCATGCCCTTGGCCACATCCACGATGATCTGTCCATCCGGGATGAACGGTGCCGCATCCAGCGCCGTCTGCCGCACATGCACCGAGGGCACGGCGAACAGCAGCATATCCTGCTCCCGGCAGGCCTGCGCAAGGTCTGTCGTGAATGCGATGCCCTGCGGAATCTCCATGCCCGGCAGATTGGGATGCCTGCGCGTTGCGTCCAGGCTCTCGACCTCCTGGCGGAACTTCGACCAGACCGTCACCTCATGCCCGTTCCGGTATAGCAGCCGCGCCAGCGCAATGCCCCATGTGCCCGCGCCCAGTACGCCGATTTTCCTGATTTCCTTCATATCGCATACCCTCATTGTCCTTATTATTGATACTAATTCTCAATAAAAATGTTACATTCGCACAGCGCCTTTTCCGCTCTGGCT
>JBJEUF010000002.1:0-27162 GCA_051883695.1 Aristaeellaceae bacterium | reverse complement strand
CGGCGAAAAGCCAGGTGTTTCTTGGGGTGCGGGGTTGCGGAGGGGACCCTATTTACTTTGGGCATTCACGACCGGGCTCAAAACACCGCCTGCACCAGCACCATATACGCCACCGTACCGCTGACGATGCTCAGGAGCGTGTTGCGCCTCCACACATGGAGCGCGGCGGTCAGGAGGCTGGCAAGCAGCGCCGGAATCCAGCCCTCCGCCGTGGTGAAATGCACCGTGCGCAGGCAGTAGACCACCAGCATCGCCATCACGGCACCGGGCAGCGCGTTGCCCAGGCGGCTGATGATTCCCGGCGTTTTTCGCCCGCCGCCGAATACAAGAAAGGGCAGGAAGCGCAAGCCCGCCGTCACCAGCGCAATCACGGCCACCCCCAGCCAGATTCGATGCTCGCTCATGCCGTTTCACGCTCCCTTCGGCCGGTATACAGGCACAGAAGCAGCGCGATAACCAGCATCGCCGGAATCAGGAAATCCGCGCTGCCGAAGATCAGCAGGCACAGGAGGGACGCGGCGGCGCCAAGCAGCGCCGGGACATGATCCTCCGCCGTCAGCCACTGCTCCACGACCACGGTCACGAACAGCGCCGTCAGCGCAAAGTCGACGCCCTCCGTGCTGATCTGCAGCATGGAGCCCGCCAGCGCACCCAGCAGCGTGCCCAGCACCCACCAGAGCTGATCGAGCAGCGACACCATGAGATAATAGGAATGGCGCTTTTCCTGCGGGACGGGCAGCACGTCCTGACAGACGAGGGAATAGGTTTCATCCGTCAGCGAGAAGATCAGGTAGGGCTTCATCGCGCCCGCGCCCCGGTATCTGTCCAGCATGGAGATGCCGTAGAACAGGTGCCGCGCGTTGACCGCCAGCGCCGTCAGCGCCATCTCGAGCAGCCCCGCGCCGCCGGTAAACAGGCTGACCGCCACATACTGCATGCTGCCCGCGTAGATGCACGTGCTCATGGCGACGGCCAGCAGCGCGTCATACCCGGCCTCCTGCACCATCAGCCCGAAGCCGAAGCCCAGCACCAGATAGCCCGTCATCACCGGAATCGTCGATCGAAACGCCGGACGGAGCACGCGCTTCACCGGAACCTCCCCTTCCCGCTTTCTGCCTTCATCCGTTCCCTCGGGTTCTTTCCCCGTCACGGTTGCTCCCGGAAGGTGATGGTGCCGGTTTCCGCGTCCATCGCGTCGATGATCGCCAGCGATTCCAGGCGATAGCCCAGATTGCGGATCATCCGCCCGCCGGCCTGGAAGCCCTTTTCGATCACGATGCCCAGTCCCTCGATGGTCGCGCCGGCGGACTGGGCGATAGAAATCATGCCCTGCAGCGCGCAGCCGTTGGCGAGGAAGTCGTCAATAATCAGCAGATGGTCCTCGGGGCTCAGGAACTTCCTGGATACGATGACCTGATTCCGGTTCTTGTGGGTGAAGGACTCCACCTCGGCAACGTACATTTCACCCTCGATGTTGATGGACTTCGACTTCTTGGCAAAGACCATGGGCACACCGAACTCCTTCGCGACGAAAACCGCAATGCCGATGCCGGAGGCCTCAATGGTCATAACCTTCGTGACGGGCCTGTCGGCAAAGCGCCGCCTGAACTCGCGGCCGATCTCCTCCAGCAGCGCGATATCCATCTGATGGTTCAGGAAGCTGTCCACCTTCAGGACATTCCCGGGCTTCACAATGCCGTCCCTGACAATCCGCTCCTCCAGAAAATTCATGGCTGCATTCCCCTTTCGTATTGATTACGCTTCCATTTCGCTGACGATATTGCGTGCCACATGAACGCCGCTGGCCGAGGCATGGGACAGCGAATGGGTGATGCCGCTGCCGTCGCCGATGATGTACAGGCCGGGATAGCAGCTCTCCAGCTTTTCGTTGATGGCAACCTCCATGTTGTAGAACTTGACCTCCACGCCGTAGAGCAGCGTGTCGTCGTTCGCCGTGCCGGGCGCCACCTTGTCCAGGGCGTAGATCATCTCGATGATGCCGTCCAGAATGCGCTTGGGCAGCACCAGGCTCAGATCGCCGGGCGTTGCGTTCAGCGTGGGCGTGATGAAGGCCTCCTCGATGCGGTTGGGCGTGGAACGGCGGCCGCGGATCAGATCGCCGAAGCGCTGCACGATCACGCCGCCGCCCAGCATATTGCTCAGCCGGGCAATGGATTCGCCATAGCCGTTGGAATCCTTGAAGGGCTCGGAGAAGTGCTTGGCCACCAGCAGTGCGAAGTTGGTGTTCCCGGTCTGCTTCGCCGGGTCCTCATAGCTGTGCCCGTTCACGGTGATGATGCCGTTGGTGTTCTCGTTGACCACCGCGCCCCTGGGGTTCATGCAGAAGGTGCGCACCCGGTCGCCGTACTTCTCGGTGCGGTACACGATCTTGCTCTCGTACAGCTCGTCCGTCAGGTGCGCGAACACGCAGGCGGGCAGCTCCACGCGCACGCCGATGTCCACACGGTTCGATCTGGTGGGGATGTTCAGCTCCCGGCAGACCTGCTCCATCCACTTGCTGCCGCTTCTGCCGACGGATACGATGCACCTGCCGCAGGTATACGCCGCGTCCGCGCATCGGATCTCATAGCCGCCGGGGATGATCTGCACAGCCTGCACGGGCGTATCGAAGAAGAACGTCACCCGCTCTTTCAGATAGGCATAGAGATTCTCCAGCACGACATAGTTGATGTCCGTGCCCAGATGGCGGACGGACGCGTCCAGCAGGTGCAGGTCGTTCTGGATGCAGATGGTCTTGAAGCGCGTCCCGGCGGTGGAATACAGCCGGGTGCCCTCACCGCCGAAGCGGCAGTTGATCTCATCCACATAGCGCATCAGGTCGAGCGCCTGCTTCTTGCCGATATACTCGTGCAGGCTGCCGCCGAAGTCGTTGGTGATGTTGTACTTGCCGTCGGAAAAGGCGCCCGCGCCGCCGAAGCCGCTCATGATGGAGCAGCTTTTGCAGCCGATGCAGGACTTGATTTTCTCCCCGTCAATCGGGCAGCGGCGATGGTGCAGGGCATGTCCGGCCTCAAAGACGGCGACCTTCATCTCCGGGGCATGCTGCATCAGCTCATAGGCCGCGAAAATGCCGCCGGGGCCCGCGCCGATAATGATCACATCGTAATTCATGCGTATACCTCCTCTGGTAGCGCTGTGCGGGGTTCCGCTCTGTCCATTATAGCAGAGACCGGTCGGTTTCGCAAACCCTTTTGTCGGCACACGCCTCCTGTCTGCTTCTGCATCGGCTTACAGTTGTATACAGTCATAATGTATATAATGAAGCAACCCTGCCGCAAATGCCGCTTGCGATGCAGGGCTTATTTCGGGCGATTTGCCAGATAGTTGCTGATGACCAGAACGATGCTCTGTCGTTCGGCGTCTGACAATTCGCGGTAGTCGCGCACCAGTCTGCACTCCCCTACAGAGATCACCGGCATCGAGCCATCCGATTCAAGGGAGACATACTGATGGTTCTGATCGTCCGAGCGGCCAACCAGATAGTCGATACTCACATCAAACACATCCGCAATCTGACACAGCAGCTCAATATCCGGCTCGATGTTGTGGTTCTCGTACTTGTTGACGGATTGCTGGCTGATGCCAAGAAGGTCAGCCAGTGCCCGCTGGCTGAGCCCGCGCTCACGCCGGAGCTGCTTCAACCTTGCTAACATAGGGGTTCTCCTTCAGGAGGTGTGCTGTCTGAATGATCGGGCCTCGCTTTCGGCGGTCTCCACGTATTCCGGAAGAGACCGCACCGATGTGTATCCGCTGCATCAGGTTCTCCCGGGGTAAACGTACAGCGACTGAAAACGACACCTTGTGACGTTATGGATCACACCTGTAACCTTCATAGCTATTATTCACCCAAAGTATAACAAACAAACAGAAAGCGCGATAACTCCATTTTTTTGTTATTGACAACCACAAGTTTTCGTTGTATAATATCGCCATCAGGCTAAGAGACCTGAAAACTACATTACGGAGGGTAAAACTATGAAGAAGACTCTGGCTCTGGTTCTGGTGCTTGCCGCGATGCTGATGTGCTCCATCGCGTTCGCCGGCACGATCAATCCCGACGAAGTCAAAGGCCCGCGCAACGCCTCTGTGGCTCCCGTTGTCTCCACCGCCATGACCGATGGCGCGATCGTCAACGACCACATGACTCCTGCTGATGATCCTGATGTGTTCACGATCCAGTACAATGGTGCTGCATATGACTGGAACATCTTCACCTTCGCAGAAGGCGTTAGGACTCATGTTAATGGCAGTACTACGAGTTTGAACAGCAACTGTCCCATCGTCGCACATGACGTCATGAATAACAAGTATGGCGTGAATAGCGGCTCCGACAAAACCCCCAACAACGGCGAGCTGACCCATTGGCTGGTCATCACCTACACTGATCCGACTACCGGTGATAAAGTAAGTGAAGAATACCAGTTCTTCGTTGATTGGAGCGACTACCAGAATACCTGGACTGGCGTTCATCTGCATTCCTTCTCCTACTACACCCTGCCCTGCTGGTATCCCAACAACACTGCCAACGTCTTCGGCCCCACCGTTCCCGGCAGCTGGCAGACCTTCGCCGCTGTGGACCTGTCCGTGCAGGGCACGCAGGAGCTCAAGCTGATCGGCGCTGGCGCCTGGACGCTGGGCACCGTGACCGTGACCGTTGACGGCGACACCGTGGTGGTGGATTACCTCATGGACGAGGACATCAACACCCGCGATACCTGGGACGACATCAACGTGGATTCCGAGTACCTGAACATCTTCGCTGATGCTTCCTCCATCGACATCTACGCCGAGTCCGCCTTCGCCTTCGGCACTCCCTTCAGCATTGCTGAGGATCTGGGCGGCGACACCACCGTTGCGCTGTATGTGTGCAACAAGGTGGACTACCCCTCCCACAGCCCCTACGTGAGCCGCTTCTGGCCCAACATGCCTGAGAACAAGGCCATCGTGGAAGCGATGGAAGCGATCCTGGCTGAGTAATCCCACACACATCGGACAGGCGCCCCGCCGTGGGGCGTCTGTTTGATTATCTTGCCCTCGCGCTTCGGATGTGGTATAATAAATGCCTACAGAAACGGAGGCGACCGCGATGCCCATGTTCGGCTTTGACGAGCAGTATCCCATGTTCGACGTGACCCCGGTGGACAACCAGTTCATCCTTGAATACCTGCCCTCCGCCACGGGCGACGCGGTGCGCGTGTACCTGTACGGGCTGATGCAGTGCTACCATCCGCAAAGCACCATGACCCTGGAGCAGATGGCCCGCGAGCTGGGCATGGAGGACGAAGCGGTGCTCACCGCCTATCGCCACTGGGAGCGCAAGGGGCTGGTCAGGCGCATCGCCGATCATCCGCCGACCTTCCGCTACATCAGCGTCAAGCAGGCGTACTTCATGGGCGGCGCGGTGCCGGTGGATCAGGAGTACGAGGCCTTCGCCAGCGCGGTATACGGCATCTTCGGCAACGATCGCCGGCTGCACGGCAAGGAGATCAGCCAGATCTACGAATGGGTGGAGGAGCTCCACCTGCCGGCGGATGCCGTGCTGGCGCTGCTTCGCCACATGGTCGCCACCAACGGCAAGACCGTCGCCATCAAAACCATCGAGAAGAAGGCGCTGCAGCTGGCGGACGAGGGCGTGACCTGCGCCGAGGACGCGCTGGACGTGCTGAACCGGGACAAGGCGCTGTTCGACGGCGCAAGGGCCGTCATCCGCCGGATGGGCAAGCGCCGCAATCCCTCGGAGGATGAGCTGGCGCTGTACCGCAAATGGACGGTTGACTGGGGCTTCTCCGGCGAGGATGTGCTGTCCGCCTGCGTGGAGCTGACCAAGGGCGATCCCAATTTCAAGTACCTCGACGGCATCCTCAACCGCCTGTATCAAAAAAAGACGGCAACCGGCCGCGCACAGAAGGTGGCGGAGACCTTTGCCGAGGAAAAGGACAGCGTCGCGCCGCTCAAGGCGCTGCTGAGCGTGATGAACCTGCGCGGCGTGAGCATCAACGAGGGCACGCTGGCCGTGTACGAGGACATGCGCGCGCTGTATCCGGACAGCATCATCCTCATGGCCGGGCAGGAATGCGCGCGCCACAAGGTCACCACGCTGGACGACGTGATGACCACGCTGCAGAACTGGAAGCGCAACGGGTTGCAGAGCGCCGCCGATGTGACAGCCTACATGAAGCGCATCAACGAGCAGAACGATTTCCTGCGCGTCCTCTACGACGTGACGGGCATGGACAGCGCCCGGCCCAACGCCGCCGACCGCCGCATTGCGTCCAAATGGCTGGAGGAATGGGGCTTCGACATGAGCTTCGTAGCCCAGTGCGCTGCGTGGGCGGTGGGCAAGGAGCGTCCGCTGGGATATCTGGACAGGATGCTCGAGGTCTACCATTCCAAGGGCATCAAAACCCTTGAAGCCGCCCAGCAGGAGCGGGAGCAGTTCCAGCAGGGCGCCGCCGCAAAGCCGGTTTCCTCCCAAAACAATACCCCTGCGCGTGGCCCGAAGGTCGTGGGCGAGCAGCAGTACACCCAGCGCGAATACACCCACACGGACGACGCCATCGACGCGATGATGAAAAAATGGCAGGAGGAGAACGGCAATGCGTAAGGCCATCATGCAGGAGCTGCTGACGGAATACGAAGCCCAGCGCCGTCGCAATCAGGCACAGGAGCAGGAGCACCGCGAAAGAGCCGTCGCCGCCTGCCCTGAAATCGGGCAGCTGCTGGACGCCCGGCAGGACATGATCTTCTCCGGCCTGCGCGGCATACTTGCCGGTCAGGGCGCGGCGGAGGATCTTCCGGCGCGCATGGAGGTGCTCAACCGCCGTCTGGCCAGCCTGCTGAAGCAGCACGGTTTTCCCGAAACCTACCTTGATCCCATCTACCGCTGCCCGCGCTGCGAGGATACCGGCTATGTCGGCGAGCCGGTCCGGGAGCAGTGCGAATGCCTGCGGACAGCCTTTTACACCCGGCTGTACCGGCAGGTCGGTCTGGGTGAAAACGCCGAGCAGAGCTTTGAGCGGTTTGATCTGTCGCTGTTTTCTCCCGAAAAGCTACCCGGGAAAAGCTACAGTCAGCGGGATGTGATGCAGCTTTTCCGGCAGAAGTGCAGCGACTGGGCGGAGCAATATCCCGCCGTTCCCGCGAAGGATATCCTGATGATGGGCCAGAGCGGTCTGGGCAAAACCTACCTGATGCACGCGATGGCCAAGGTGCTTTTGCAGCGCGGCTTCAGCGTGATGCTCCTGAGCGCGTACCGGTTCCTGGACATCGCCCGCAAGGCCTATTTCACCGGCGATACGGGCGAAATGAACACGCTGATCGACACGGACGTGCTGATGATCGACGATATGGGCACCGAACCGCTGATGGAGAACATCACCATCGTGCAATGGTTCAACCTGATCAACGAGCGCCAGCAGCGCGGACGCGCCACGATCATCAGCACCAACCTGATGGAGGACGAGCTGCGCCGCCGCTACACGGAGCGCATTGCCTCCCGGCTGCTGGGCAACCCGGCCCAGTGCATGCTGCTGCAGTTCATGGGCGATGACGTGAGGAGGCGCAGGGCGTGAACATCCAGCTTTACATCAGCAAAAAGAACTTCGATGTACAGAAGGCGGAGCGCTTTTTCAAGGAGCGCCGCATCCAGGTGCAGGTCATGGATCTCAAGAAGCACCGCCTGGGCGAGCGCGAGCTGCAGGTGATGGCCAGGGGCGTCGGGCTGGAAGGGCTGCTGGACAAGGAGGACAAGAAGGTCGCGGAGCACCCGGCGTGCTACTGTGGGCTGGAGAGCTATCTGCGGGATTACATCCTCGAGAACCCGTGGCTGCTGAAATCGCCGATTGTCCGCAACGGCAGCAAGTGCACCATCGGCTACCGGCCGGATGTCTGGGAGCAATGGATCCGGGAGGATTGATTTCCCAATACATACCCCAATACACTTTGTCTTTCTCCCGATTCATACCCCATGAACAGCAAAAGGCCTCCGCACCGACGGAAGCCTTTTCCTATCTGACCCAGATTGCCGTAGCGGCTGCCATATCCGCCTCGTGGGTGATGCTGAGCAGCACCGTCCCGCCCATTTCCGCCGCGCGCCCCGTAAGCGTCACCTGCGGCTGGCCCAGCCCGGTATGCGTGATGCAGATATCCGTCAGCGGGATGGACAGACCCGTTCCGAGGGCCTTCAGCACCGCTTCCTTCGCGGCATACAGCCCGGCCATGGTCTGCGCCGCCGATGCGCCCTTGCCGCGGACATAGGCTTCCTCCGCATCGCTGAACATGCGCCGCAGCGGGCGACCGCTCTCCAGCAGCACTGCCATCCGGCTGATCCGGCACAGGTCAAGCCCGATGCCCGCGATGTTACACATAGCCCATCATCCCCCTGACGGATACGTCGCCGGCAAGCACCCGGCGCGTTTCGCCCGATTCCGTACGTACCAGCAGCGCACCGGTCTCATCCACATCCACGGCGTCGCCCGTGAAGCACGCTTCCGGACCGATCACCTGCACCCGCCGGCCCAGCGTGCAGGAATAATCATGGTAGGGTTTCAGGATTCCCGAAAGGTTACCCTGTTCCAATGCGTCCACGGAAGCCTCCAGCGCGTTCAGGTAAGCCGCGATGATTTCGCCGCGCTCCGGCGGCGCACACACCTCCTCCAGCGCAATCGCCCGGTCCGCCAGGTCTGCCGGATACGCATTGCGGCGGATGTTCAGTCCGGTTCCGACGATGACGAACATGCCGCCCGCTGCGTCAAAGCCCATCTCCAGCAGCACCCCGCAGACCTTGCGGTCACGAAGGATCACGTCATTGGGCCACTTGATGCGAACCTCCTGCCCGCAGGTGATCCGGACGGCCTGCGTCATCGCCAGGGCGGCACAGAAGGTCATCATCGGGACGCGCTCGGGCGACAGCCGGGGGCGCAGCAGCACACTGCACCAGATGCCCGCTCCGACAGGCGATGACCAGCTGCGATCCAGCCTGCCGCGCCCGCTCGTCTGGCACTCGCAGAGGCAGACGCTGCCATGGGGCGTCCCCTCTCGGGCGAGCTCCTTGAGGACGGTATTGGTTGAGGTCAGGGTGTGTCGGACGATGTTGTCCGCACGGCCGAGGATGCGGGTTTGCAGCTGCGGCTGCCAGGCTTCGGGCATCAAATCGCGCATTTCATCGCCCTCCGAGTATTTCGTCCGTCTGATTATCGCACGGTTCGTCACGTTTCACTACACTGCAAATAAAGAGGGCATGGCGGCCTCATTCAAAATATCAGATTACACAATACTTTATCAAGTGTTTATCATTCATAAATGTGCAGGCCGAAGGATTCCAAAGGGCATCGTGTGGAAGCGGCTCCCCGGTGGAGAGGTGAAGGCAAAGCTTCAAGCGATGCTGGATGATGGAAAGCCCTTTGGTCGCCTCCACGGGCGCGAAACACCTTCTGCGGCAGGAGTGTTTCGCGCCTGCGGAAGCGAGAAAGGGGCTTTCCGATCGCCCCCTCCACCCCTTCGGCTGCATTCATGTTTGTTTTCCGTTTTGAATGAGGTCACCCCGGGAAAAGGGAGGCCGAAGCCTCCCACCTGTCCCATCACACATCCTCGATGATCGCCTGAGCGGCCTTCTTGCCGGCGCCCATGGCGAGGATCACCGTTGCGGCGCCCGTCACCGCGTCGCCGCCGGCATACACATGGAGCTTCCCGGTGCGGCCCATCTCGTCGGTGGTGATGCCGCCCCACTTCTCGGTGGGCAGGTCGGGCGTGGTCTTCTTGATCAGCGGGTTCGGGCTGTTGCCGATGGCGACGATGACCGTCTCCACGGGCAGGTCAAATTCGCTGCCCGCCACCGGCACGGGACGGCGACGGCCCTTCGCGTCCGGCTCGCCCAGCTCCATCCGCACGCAGGTCATGGCGGAGACAAAGCCGTTTGCATCGCCCTTGATCGCCACGGGATTGGTCAGCATCAGGAAGCTGATGCCCTCCTCCCGGGCATGGTGCACCTCCTCGGCGCGGGCAGGCATTTCCGCCTCGCTGCGGCGGTAGACGATGGACACGTCCGCCCCCAGACGCTTGGCGCAGCGCGCCGCGTCCATGGCCACGTTGCCGCCGCCGATGACCGCCACCCGGCTCCCGACCTTCACCGGGGTATCCGCCTGCGGGAAGGTGTAAGCCTTCATCAGGTTGATGCGGGTCAGGAACTCATTGGCGCTGTACACGCCGCACAGGCTCTCGCCCGGTATCTTCTGGAAGTTGGGCAGTCCCGCGCCGGAGCCGACGAAAACCGCGTCATACTTCTCGTCCTTGAGCAGCTCGTCCACCGTCATGGCGCGGCCCACCACCGCGTTGGTGATGATCTCCACGCCCAGCGCGCGGATGTTGTCGATCTCCTTCTGCACCAGCTTCTTGGGCAGACGGAACTCCGGGATGCCGTACATCAGCACGCCGCCGGGCGTATGCAGGGCTTCGTAGACCGTCACGTCCCAGCCCGCGCGCGCCAGATCCGCCGCGCAGGTCAGGCCCGCCGGGCCGGAGCCGACCACGGCGGCACGCTTGCCGTTCTTCGGCGCGGTCTCGCAGGAGACCTTGCCCTCGTTCATCGCCCAGTCCGCCGCAAAGCGCTCCAGACGGCCGATCGCCACCGGCTCGCCCTTGATGCCCCGGACGCACTTGCTCTCGCACTGCGTTTCCTGCGGGCACACGCGGCCGCAGATGGCCGGCAGACCGTTCTGCAGGCGGATGGTTTCATAGGCCCCCTGGATATCGCCCGCCCTGATCTTCGCGATGAAGGCCGGAATCGGCACATTCACCGGGCAGCCGCTGACGCAGGGCATGTGCTTGCAGTTCAGGCAGCGCTCCGCCTCATCGACGGCCATCTCCATCGTGTAGCCCTGCGCAACCTCCTTGAAGTTGGTGGCGCGAACCTGCGGATCCTGCTCGGGCATGGGGTTCTTTTTCAGGCTCATGTTCGGCATATCAGTTCCCCTCCTTCACAGCGGCTTCCACCATCGCGTCCCGGCGGCAGCGGTGGAGCTTCTCCTTCGCCTGCGCCTCCTCGGGACGGAACATGCGGCCGCGGGCAATGGCCTCGTCCCAGTCGATCAGATGACCGTCAAAGTCCGGGCCGTCCACGCAGGCAAACTTCGTCTCGCCGCCCACCGTCACGCGGCAGCCGCCGCACATGCCGGTGCCGTCGATCATGATGGGGTTCATGGACACGATGGTCTTCACCCCATAGGGCCGGGTCAGGTCGCAGACCGCACGCATCATGGGCAGCGGGCCGATGGCGATCACCTCGTCATAGGGCTTGCCTGCTGCCAGCTTCTCCGCCAGCGCCTGGGTCACGAAGCCCTTGTTGCCGTTGGAGCCGTCGTCCGTCATGACGGTCAGCTCGGTGCAGGAGGCCGTCAGCTCCTCCTGAAGGATGATGAGTGCCTCGCTGCGGAAGCCGACGATCAGATCGACCTCGCACCCGGCCTCGTGCAGCGCCCTGGCCTGGGGATAGGCAATCGCAACGCCCAGACCGCCGCCGATGACCGCCGCGCGCTTCACCCCCTCGGTATGGCTCGGCTCGCCCAGCGGGCCGACGAAGTCCTGCAGCGCGTCGCCCTCCTGCAGCGTATCGAGCTTCTCGGTGGTGTAGCCGACCTTCTGGAAGATGATCGTCACCGTGCCGGCCTCGCGGTCATAGCCTGCGATGGTCAGCGGGATGCGCTCGCCTTCCTCATCGATGCGGAATATAATGAACTGGCCGGGCAGCGCCTTGCGCGCCACCAGCGGCGCCTTGATCTCCATCAGCGTGACCGTGGGATTCAGCACGCGCTTTTTCACGATCGGGTACATGCAGGGATTCCTCCTTGTGCGTGTGATATTCCTGATTTCCCGCGAAAACGCTCCAGGATATCCGTTGTATCACATGAAGCGCCGCAGACTGCTGCCTTCGGGCTGAGAGCGTTTTCGGGTAAAAACCTGTATAACTTCTCCATTGTACTACAGAGCGTCCGCTTGTTTCAAGTGCTGATTGCATTTTTCATGTCTTTCCGCGCCGCCGGGGCGTTCCTTCCATCTGATGTCAGTATGCCGTATTTCTTCTTCCTGTACCATCTATTGACAGTTTGGCCATTTTGTATTATTATGTGAATCCGGGTCAGAAGATACCCCTCATATAGTATGAATATGTAAGGAGCATGTTTACGGATGTATATATATGAGAACTTTGGTGACTGCCTGCAGCGGATACTGACGGAAACGGGAACATCTGCCTCAGAGGCTGCCCGCATGGTGGGCTTTCGCAGCAGGAACAGCATCTTCCGCATTCTGGCCGGTGATACAAGCTATGATGTGGACAGCCGCTTTCTCGCTTCGCTCCGGCAGGCGGTCGGAGGCCTTTGGCCGCAGTGCCATTGGACAGCGCTGGAAACAGCCTTGCGCATCAAGCGCGCGGGACTCCACCAGTATCTGAGCAATCAGGCTTTTCTCAGCACATTGCAGGCCGAAGGGAGCTCCTGCGACTACCAGGTGGAAACCCGTTGGCATGGACAATCTGCATCCGTCTCCCTGAATGAACTGCTGTCGGAGCTGAGCGCGGCAGCGACGCTGGACATCAGCATCCGCGGCTGTTTTGAGAATGACCTGATAACCTCGATTCTCGAAAGCCTTGAGGAGGCCGGCGATGCGGGACGCGTCACCATCCGGCATTTCATCGACATCCGCAAGGACATCATGGTGCACAACATCCTCAGCGTCATGCCGCTGATCAGCAAGGTCTGGTACAACGCCCGGCTGATGAGGGAGGAACACTGTTCGCCGGAAATGGCTGCCCTATACCGCATCAACTGCATTTCCATCGAGCAGCGCAGCCCGGACGGCCGTACCGTCTGGCACGAGCTTGTCAAGTACAGCCCCACACAGTTCGTACACACCTTCTCCGACAGCCCAAGCCCCGTAACGCGCATCCTTGACGAGCGCAGGCATGAGCTGGAGCTGCTCAAGCCGCTGCAGCGTCCCTGTGAAGGGGCCAACATGTTCGTCTCCTATACCGAGCGGTATGAGTATCTGGAGCGCGACGGCATGATCCTGAGCATCAAGCCGGACGTGCATTTCAACTGCATCCCCAGCCGGATCCTCTACCCCGCGATCATCGATGGGTTTCGGCAGGCCGGTTACGCCAGCGGAGCGGAGCTTGTCGAGCTGATTGAACAGCTGCAGCGGATCCAGGACGCACGCTTTGACAATCTGTGCACCAAGCGCCGCCCGACGCATCTGGTCTACAGCCTCCCCGCGATGCGGCAGTTCATGCGCACCGGCATCCTGTCGGATCAATTTTTTCTCCATCGGCCCTATTCCTTTGAGGAGCGCCGGGAGATCCTGCGCACCCTCCACCAGATGGCGCAAAGTCCGTACTTCAACATCTACTTCCTGCGCTCCGAAGAGGCCGAGGCGCAATACGAAATGACCTTCTATGAAGGGAAGGGGGTTCTGATGATGAGTGCCTTCACCTGCTATGATCTCTATCAGGATCACTCCGAAGCGCTCATCACCCTGCCCATGTTTATGGACAGCTTCCAGAAATTTTTCCTGGATGAGCTGCTGCCCCATCATGTCCTGACCAAAGCCGAGAGCCTGGCGGTGCTGGAAGGTCTCTGCAACGCGCCTGAAATATGAACACATATTTTTGTGTACAGTGCTGGTTGCAATTTACAAATTGCTATGATATGATATGGAATAAAGTTATATCCACATTGGTAAAATACAGTACTATCCTACTTGGAGGCTGGATCACATGGCTAAGAACTGGACGAACGATCAGGCGCTGCTGGATGCGATCACGCGGAATCTCTTTAACGCGCTGCCGCTGCTTCCCAAGAGGCTTGTACGCGTTGACATGATCACGCACAGGTATCAGATGCCGTTTTCCCAGATTCAGATTCTTTGTATGCTCACCGACGGCAGCATGACCATCGGACAGATCAGCGCCGCGCTGGGCATCGCCAAGCCGAACATCACGCCTTTGCTGGACAGTCTGAAGGAGCGCGGCCTGTTGGAGCGCGTCCGCAGCGAAAAGGATCGCCGCATCGTGGACGTGGCGCTGCTGCCCGCCGGAATGGAAATGGCCAGGCAGATCAAGGACAGCATCTCCGAGCAGGTCACCACATGGGAGGAAAGCCTCAGTGCCGGCGATGCAAAGCGCCTGAACAACGCGCTCGCCACCCTCATCCGCATGAGCAAGCTGCTTTCCGACGAATGATTGCTCCCGGCTTCCGCTTCGGCGGAGGCCTTTTCATTCTCTCATCCGGCGATTATACTTATTCTCGTAAAAATGTTTCACCGAACACGGCGGATTTTTCGTCCTGGCAAAGCTGAGTGAAGCGAGGCGTACTGGAAGTACGGTGAGCGGAACGAAGCGCAGCCAGGGCGGAAAAGGCGCTGTGTGAATGAAACATTTTTATCGAGAATCAGTATTAGAGCTTCCTCATGCATTTCTAATCATCCTGTACTGGAAACGCGGAAACGGATATGATATCATCATACCGTCAAAAGCGCCGGAGACACCGGCCAACAGGACACTCGGGAGGATTGACATGATTGAGCTTCTTGGAACGATTTTTTCCTTCGTGATGGATATCATCGCGCTGTGCGTCAATATCGTCGTCGATGCGGTCGGCTTCGTTTTCAGCCTGCTGGGCGGGCTGTTCTCTCTGCTGATGGGGGTGGGCGGCATCGCTCTGATCGTCGTCCTGGTGCACGTCTTCCGCAAGCGCCGTCTTCGCCAGCAGCAATCGGCGCAGAAGATTCTCGTTGATGAAGACGGCGAGGAATTCGTCAGCTATTACCATCAGGAGGAATAACGCCCGCCGGAATTCCCGTTTGCTCCCTTTCTTCGGGGAGCATTTTGTTGCCATCCGACCCAATCCGTGCTATAATACACACAAATGACAATGCAGGAAGGTGAAATCCCATGGCGCCTCTGATTTCCAAATGGCACCGCGAGCTGGAGCTCTTCAGCGCCGTCAAGCCGCTGATCATCCTGGAGGGCAACGTGCTGGATCAGTACCGGTATCCCGTCGCGGGCTCCATCCCGGAGGATACCCTTGTTCCGCTGCCGGAGTACCTGATGGGCTATCTGACGGACAGCGGCTACGAGCAGGTGGTGTTCTACTCCAACCTCGTGGGCTTCATGAACCCCTACAAGCCCGCCCATCTGGACGCCTTTGCCCGGCAGAACGGCTGCACCGTGAAATCCGGCGCCATCCCGGCGGAGTTCAAGGGCAACACGCAGGACACCGCGCCCAACGTCATCCGCCGCGCCATGGCCCAGGGCAGCGCCGCCACCGCCGTCATCATGGAGCTGGCCAGCCACTACATCATCACACCCGAGCGGATGGATCAGCATGACGTGAACAGCTTCAACCTGCTGATGCAGTCCGCCATGTCCGCGGCAACCGTCCGCACGCCCATGGGACGCCGGCAGAATCTGCTGATCCTGATGGTTTCCAAGCTCAACGATCTGCCGGCGTGGTTCTACCTGAACAACCCGCTGTGCAAGACCATCCGGCTGGAAGCCCCCGACCGCGAGGAGCGCAAGCGGCTCATCAGCGGCAGCGCCTGGCCGACCTTCTTCGACAGCACGGTCTACCGCACGGACATGCCCTATTATGAGGCGCATCCCGATGAACTGGCGCGTCTGCGGGAGAAGTTCGTCGGGCTGACCGAGGGGCTGACCTTCACCGAGCTGGACGCGATGCGCCGCCTTTCCAAGCAGGAGTGCACACCCATCCGTGACCTGTGCTCCATCGTGGATCTGTACAAGTACGGCATCAAGGAGAACCCCTGGGCCAATCTGTCGCTGGACAGCCTGCGCAGCGCCAAGGCGGATTTCCAGAAGCGCATCAAGGGACAGGATCCGGCGCTGGAGCGCACGCTGGACGTGGTGAAGCGCGCGGTGACGGGCATGAACGGCCTGAGCTCCTCCTCGACCTCCAAGCCCAAGGGCGTGCTCTTCTACGCGGGCCCCACCGGCACCGGCAAGACCGAAACCGCCAAGGCGCTGGCTGAGAAGCTCTTTGGCGACGAGAGCGCCTGTATCCGCTTCGACATGTCCGAGTACGGGCAGAGCCATTCCGACCAGAAGCTGCTGGGCGCACCTCCCGGCTATGTCGGCTATGAGGCCGGCGGGCAGCTGACCAATGCCATCCAGAAGAATCCCTTCGCCGTGGTACTCTTTGACGAGATCGAAAAGGCGCACGCCTCCATTCTGGACAAGTTCCTGCAGATTCTGGAGGACGGCCGTCTGACGGACGGTCAGGGGCATACAGTGTATTTCTCCGAGACGATCATCATCTTCACCAGCAATCTGGGCATGTACGTCAAGGACGAGTTCGGCAACCGCTATCAGAACGTGACGATGGACATGGACTATGCCGAGGTGGAGAAGCGCCTGCGTCAGGCCGTGGAGGATCACTTCAAGCTGGAGCTGGGCCGCCCCGAGATTCTCAACCGCATCGGCGAGAACATCGTCATCTTCGACTTCATCCGCGAGGAAGCCGGTCACGCGATCCTGCGGGCTCAGGTGGACAAGATCATCCGCCGCCTGGACGAGCAGAAGCGCATCCGCATCACCGTGACGGACGAAGCCTACCAGCAGCTGAGCGCCGCCGCCCTGGCAGACCTGTCCAACGGCGGACGCGGCATCGGCAATCAGGTGGAGGCGCTGCTGATCAATCCCCTGAGCCGCTGGCTGTTCGACAGCGGCGTGACGGCGGACGCGGACGTGACCATCGAGGGCTTTGATGTGACCGCCCGTCCCGCCTGCGTGCGCTGCCGTCTGAACGGTGCGGAGACAAAGGAGGAAATCGACCATGAGTGAGAAGAACCGTCCCCGCCGGGGTCTGCTGGACGGACTGGCGGACATCGTGAACGACCTGTACGCCGAGAACGCCGCCCTGAATGCCCGGCTTGCCGCGGAGCTCGGCGCTGATTCGCCAATCCCCTCCGCACTGCCGGTTTCCGAATCCGCCGCCCCCGGGGAAGCCCCGTCCGAAACGCCCGTATACGCTGCCCGGCCCGCGCTGCCGCCCTTTGCGGAGCTCTGGAAAACGGCAGACGAAGCCATCGACTGGACGGAAGCCCTTGCTTCCTCCACCCCCACCGACGGCCTGACCTCACCGGAGCAATGGGCGCTGTACCACCAGTATGCCGCATCTGTGCTCCATGGCGATCTGACCGCCTACCTGACCGTGCTGAAGGCCGCAAATCCGATGGCGGACCTGATGCCCTATGTGGCTGCGCTGGATGTATCCACCGTGAATGCGGATGAGCTGCGCGCGACCTTCCATGTGCGCGCCGACCTCATGGAGGAGGAGCCGCACCGGTATCTGAGCGGCATGGCGCTGCGCATCGCGCGCGATCTGCTCGCGGTGCTGCCGGTGAGCCGCGTGACGGTGATCGGACAGCAGGAGGAAAAGGCGATGCTGACCGTGCAGTTTGAGCGGCCGGCGCTGAACAAGGTGCGGTTCGCCTTCGTTGATCCGGAGGCCTTTGTCGGGGAATGCGGCGGCGCATTTGCCGAGCCCATTGAATGAGCACACCCATCGCATAAATCGCGGGACGCTGCCTGTATGCCTGGCAGCGTCCCGCTTTGTTTTCATTTGGTTCACTTGAGGATGGACACCGCGTCGGAGATGGTCTTTTCCATCGCCTCACGGCCGTACTTGTCCACCTCGGCCTTGTTCTTTTCACCATGGGTCAGGCAGCCTGCGCCGTTGATGCAGCCGCCAAGGCACGCCATGCCCTCGATGAAGTTGCCGCCCAGAATCTTCGGGTTCTTGGACAGTTTGAGCAGCGCCATGCGGCATTCCTCGATGCCGCTGCAGACCACGGGCTTGGGCGTAAAGTCGATATTCTGCTCCTTGAGCGCCTGGGCGACCGCCTCGGACACGCCGCCGGAACGGGCAAAGATACGGCCGAAGTAGGAGGCGTTGTCCAGCACATCCTCGGGCAGCTCGGCGATCTCCATATCCTTGCTGTCGAACAGCGCCTGCAGCTCCTCAAAGGTCAGCACCGCATCCACCAGATCCTTCACGTGATCCAGCTGGCGCTCGGCCTTCTTGGCGGTGCAGGGGCCCACAAAGACGACCTTCGCCGTGGGATCGGTGGACTTGATGTACTGCGCCAGCGCCGCCATGGGAGACAGATTATGGCTGACAAAGGGCAACAGCTCCGGGAAGGCGGTCTTGATGTAGCGCACAAAGGCCGGGCAGCAGGAGGAGGTCATGGCGCCCTTCTCCGCCACCTTTTCCGCCAGCTCGCGGGACTCGGACATGGCGACGATATCCGCGCCCAGGGCCGCCTCGATCACGGCGTGGAAGCCCAGCCGCTTCAGGCCGGTGATGGCCTGACCGACCTTGGCATGGCTGAACTGGCTGGAGAAGGCCGGCGCGACGATGGCATACACCTTGTAGGCCGTGTTGCCCTCGCTCCCCTTGATGATGTCAATCACATCGGTGATAAAGCTGCGGTCGCTGATGGCGCCGAAGGGGCACTGATACACGCACGCGCCGCACTGGATGCACTTCTCGTCATTGATGGCGGCCGCGCCCTCGGCGGAGATGTCGATTGCCTTGATCTTGCAGGCGTTCTGGCAGGGGCGCTTGCGGTTGACGATGGCGCCGAAGGGGCAGACCTTCGAGCACTGACCGCACTCCACGCACAGGGTCTTGTCGATGTGCGCCACATGGTTGTGATCGAAGGAGATGGCCTTGCGCTTGCACACGTCCTCACAGCGATTGGCCAGACAGCCGCGGCAGTTGCCGGTCACCTCGTAGCCTGCGGCAGGGCACTCGTCGCAGGCGATGTCGATCACCTGAATGATGTTGCCGTTGCGGTCGCCGCCCATGGCCAGCTTCACGCGTTCGCCGAGGATGGCGCGCTCCTTGTACACGCAGCAGCGCATGGTGGGTACCTTGCCGGGCACGATCACCTTGGGAATGTCCATCACCGACTCAGGGGTGAGCCCCTCCCATGCGCGGCGGGCCACCTCACGCAGCACCTTGTATTTCAGATACTGTACCTTGGTATCGAACTTTCTCACTGTACCTATCCTCCTCTGACAATTCCCGGCGGCTTAGAAATAGCTGACCTTGATGCGCTTGCCCATTTCCTTCAGGCACTTGGACAGCTCCTCCACCAGGTTCATCTTGATGTTGAAGTTGATCGGAAGATCCGGGTTCTGATGGGCAGGGTTGATCGCGCGGCCGACATAGAAATTGATGTCCGTGGCTTCCTCAAAGAGCAGCCGGCTGATCTGGGACGCGCCGTCCCGCTTCATGCTCCAGTGCTCATAGTATTTGTTCTCCGCCAGATAATCCTTGGCGTACTCGACCACCTTGTTCACGGTGATGACGCCCTCGGTGACCAGATCGATGCCCTCGATTTCCGCCGTGGGAGGCAGATCGGAGGAGAAGTCCAGCTTCGCGCGCAGCGGCTTGCCGAGGTACTTGGCTGCAATGGAGGAGGTCGTGCCGCCGCAGACGATGTGCTTGCCCTCCTTGGAGAAGAACAGGGACATCATCCGATCCGCATCGTCGCGGTTGAAGGGCGGGCCAAAGAGCAGGTTCATGGGCACGCGCTTGCGGATGCGCACGACGCAGGCCGTGGCGTCATCACCGGGCTTGTGACCGTAGAGCTCGTCGCACTCGTCCACCAGCATCGTCGCCAGCGTCTTGGCGGTGTAGCCCACGGGCGCAAGGGTCTCCATGAAGTCGATGATGTCCTCGCGCTTCCAGCCGAAGTTGTAGGCCATGCCGATGCCCGCATGCGGACAGCCGTCGCTCATGGCGATGAACAGGTCGTTCTCCTGCAGCTTGATCAGCGACTTGAGGATCTTCTTGCCGCCGATGTTCATCTCGATCCGGGGATAATCGAAATTCCTGTCGTTGCGGATCAGGATGAGCTGCGGGTTGTCATACTGGATGATCTCAGCCGTCTCGTTGTTGAGCAGGTGGATGATGGTGAAGGTGGAATAGGCCACGCCGCGCACGGAGCAGACCGGCAGCGTCGCCGCGATGGTGGAGACGCATTCCTCCAGCGGCAGCCCCTCCGCCAGCATGGTCGAAATGATCTTTGAGGTCAGGGTGGAAAGGATCGACGCCTTCACGCCGCTGCCCAGACCGTCCGACAGCACGATGACCGTCGAGCTCTCGTCCGGCTCCACGATGTCCACATGGTCGCCGCACAGCTGCTCGCCGAAGTGGTTGATGCTCTTGTAGCCGATATCTGCGCAAAGGTCATTCATTGGCGATCGACTCCTTCAGCTTCGTCAGCGCGATCTTCGTTTCCGCAGCGGTCTCGCCCAGCAGGGACGCAATCTCCTGCACGATGCGCATCTGCTTGTCCACCACGCGGTCAGCGACCTCGATGGTCTGCTGGCTGATGGTCTCCTTGCGCTCGCGGGCGGTCTCCTCCTCCGTCACGTCGCGCATGATGCAGATCAGCAGCCGGGAATCATGATCGTAGATGATCGCCAGGTCGACAAAGCGCTTGTACTCCGCCAGGTACTTGCGCTGATTGACATTGAAGCGGTTGTTCAGCGCCGTACGGAAGGGATCGGGATCCAGGATGCGGGCCACATGGGCGCCCAGCACATCGGAAGCGGAGCGGATGTTCATCAGGCGGCGGGCCGCGCCGTTGATCTGCTGCACCTCCAGCTTTTCGTTGAGCACGATCAGGCCGTTGGGCGTGTTCTCCACGATGGTATCGGAGAAGCTCTCCGCCTTGTCCTTGAGGTACGGCAGGCACATCGAAATTTCCGCCTTGCCCTGGCAGATGGCAATCGCCTTTTCGCGGCAGGTGTTGTAGCCGCAGGAGCCGCAGTTCAGCTCCTGTTCGGGGCTGAACTTGCCCATCTGGCGCAGCACGCTGTAGATCTCCGCCTCGGAGGGCTCGGGGAGCTTATGGGCAATGCTGCTGAAGCCCTTCTTCATTTCCAGCGGATCGGGCTGCTGCACGACGAAGTCCTTTTCGCCCGCGTAATTGGCTACAGCCATATAGTCCTGCAGCACCGCGCGGCTGTACTTCTCCATGACCGGGCCGCCCACGCAGCTGCCCACACAGGCTGACATCTCCACAAAGCACTTGTGCACCTTGCCGGCGATGATCTCCTTCAGCGCGCAGATGCAGTTCTCCACGCCGTCCACCGCCATGTAGGTGAAGCCCGGCTGCTCCAGGGCCATGGTCTTCAGGATGCCGCCGGTGGTCGGGAAGAACCGGGCGCGGCTGTTGATGTCCGCATCCATTTCCTGCTCCGGCTCAATGCCCTCGCGCTTGAACCAGCCGGTCAGCTCCTCGTAGGTCAGCACCGCGTCCACGATGCCCTCGTAATACGCCGCCTCGTCCTTCTTCGCCACGCAGGGGCCGATAAAGACGGTCTTGGCGTTGGGATGGCGCTTGCGGATGTCCAGACAGTGCGCCTGCATCGGGGACACCACGTCCGCCAGATACTCCAGCGCATCGGGGAAATACTTCTGAATCAGCAGATTGACGCTGTGGCAGCAGGAGGAGATGATCACATCCCGCGCTTCTTCCTTCAGCATCCGCTCGTATTCCGTCTTGACCATCGTCGCGCCGACGGCGGTCTCCTCAACGTCCGCAAAGCCCAGCTTCTTCAGCGCGCGGGTCATCGCAGCGATGCCCACGCCCGGATAATTGGCCACGAAGGACGGCGCAAGGCTGACGTACACGGGGTCGCCGCTCTGCAGCAGCACCTTGACCTTTTCCGTTTCGTCCACGATCTGCTTGGCGTTCTGCGGACAAACCACGAAGCACTGGCCGCAGAGAATGCACTCGTTGCCCACGATATGCGCCTGATTGCCGGAGAAGCGGATCGCCTTCACCGGGCAGTGGCGGATACACTTGTAGCAATTCTTGCAGTTGGATTTCTTCAGGGTCAGACAGTTCACTGTCTGTCACATCCTTTCTTGCCCGCAGCTGCCTCAGCGCAGCTTCGCCAGAACGTTGGTATTGAAGAATTCCTTGAAGCCGTCCCTCGTCACGCCCACATGGATCTCGTCGTCCACCTGCACCGTGACGCCCACGCGGTTGCACTTGCCGGTGCAGAAGCTCCCGGCCAGCGTGACCTCGTTTTCCAGATGGTGCTCGGCAATCGCTTGCTGCAGCAGCTCCACGATCTCCTGGGAGCCCTTGATGTGGCAGGAGCTGCCCACACAAATCTGTATAATCATGCGGATGCCTTCCCCTTCACGTTCTCGTTGAAGAACGTCTCCACCGTTTCGGGCGTCACGGAGAAGAACTCGCCGTCCACCGTCACGCACACGCCGCGCTGGCAGTTGCCCATGCAGAAGGTGCCGCCCAGATCAACCAGGTCCTCCAGCTCGTTCTCCGCGATGAGCCGCTGCAGCTCGCTCACGACCTGACGGGAACCCTTCAAGTGGCAGGAGCTGCCGATACAAACCGTAATCTTCATCGAAATATCCTCCTTGTATGACGCCGCGCGGCATAGCCATGCCATCCCTGCGCAAGATGCTGTTTCAGGCCGTCGCAAGCGCGACAGACCTTCATATATTATGACACATTTCGTCGTGTTTGGCAATAGTTTCACAAACTCCACGAAAAATTCCGCGCCCCTACCTTTGCTATGGATGCTGTTTTCCGACGCCGCTTCCGGAATACGTCGGCGGACAGCGCCTGCGCTCCAGCAAATTCGCCATACCTTGACAGCGCCAACCGCCTATGCTACACTACCTGCAAGGAGATGAACGATATGCCCCGCCCAACGATCCTTCGTATGGAAACATATCCACGCCGTCAGCATTTCGATTACTTTCGCAGCCTTGCGTATCCCTATGTGGGCGTGACCCAGCAGGTGGATGTGACAGCGCTGGTGCGCCTGTGCAAGGCGAAGGGATACTCCTTCTTCCTGACCTTCCTGCACGCTGCAGCCCTTGCCGCAGACGGCGTACCGGAGCTCCGCCAGCGCATCCGCGATGGGCAGATCGTTGAATACGACGCATGCCCCACCTCCCACACCGAGCCGCTGCCTGACGGCACCTACTGCTATTGCACGCTCCGCCATCACATGCCCCTTCGTGAGGATCTCGCCCTTGCGGAGGCAGAACGCCGCCGCTGCCGCGAAAGAGCCAGCATCGAGGAGGACGACGATGTGGAAAGCATGTACTTCGTTTCCTGCCTGCCGTGGCTGCATTACACAGCGCTGACCCAGCCCGTGGCGGGAGGGGATGAATCCAATCCGCGCATCACCTGGGGGAAGTACGAGCCAGACCACGCCGGACGGCTGATGCTGCCCGTGACGCTGCTGGCGCATCACGCGCTGGTGGACGGCATCCATCTGTCCCGGTTCTATGAGCGGCTGAATCAGGATCTGAGCCTCCTTTGTGCCGAAGGGTAAATCAGCACTTCTTTTGTCGGAATGGAACCTTTTTTCTGAAAAAGAGGAATTCTCCCCATCCATCGCGAATAATGAAAGAAGGTTCATTTGTGTCAAATCTGGAGGATGATTCCATGCGCGATTTTGTGATTCTGATCAACGCCGACAATGCCGTCAGCCGCACCATGGCGCGCAGGCTCCGGGCGGAGCACATCTACTGCCGCGTCATGCCCGTTGGTACGACGGCTGAAGCCATGCTGAATCAGGATGTTCGCGGCATTCTGGTGGCTGCCGCTTCCACAGGTCTGCCCGTGGAGCTCCCGCACCTGCTGGATTATCTGCAGAGCGGACTGCCGATGCTGTGCATGGGAGATGCTGCCCTGACGCTGTGCGAGCTGCTTGGCGGCGAGCTGAGCGATCGTCCGCTGCCCGGCGGCGTGGAACAGGTGCATTTCGATCCTTCAAACGCCATCTTCTCCGGCATGGAGGATGGGGAACGCTATCTCCAGGCCTGCCGTTACATGTCGCTGCCGCAGGATCAGGCGCTCCCCGCAGCCATGACCGGCGAGGGAATGCTCGGCTTCCGGGTGATTCAGCGCGACGTGTGGGGACTTGCCATGCAGCTGGAGCGAAACGATCCCAGCGGTACGCAGCTGCTGCTCAATTTCTGCCGCGACGTCTGCGGCTGCTCCCTCTGGTGGAGCAACCAGGCCTTCATCGAGCGCGCAAAGGAAGCCATCTTCCTGGCCTCCGACGGCGGCGATGCCCTGTGTGCCCTGTCCGGCGGCGTGGACAGCGGCGTCTCTGCCCTGCTTGCCCACATGGCGCTTGGTTCCCGTCTGCATTGCATCTTCGTTGACACGGGGCTGATGCGCAAGGGGGAAGCGGCGCAGGTGATGGATTTCTACAGCCTGCAGGCCGGTCTTGACCTGCGCCGGATCGACGCCTCAGCGGAGTTCCTTTCCGCCCTGCAGGGCGTGAGCGACGTCCGCGAAAAGGAGCGCATCATCTTCCAGCTCCTGCGCGGCATTCTCCGCCGTGAAGCCGCCACCATCCCCAACATCCGGCTGATGATTCAGGGCACCAACTACTCCGATGCCATGCAAACGCATGAATTCCCCCTCGACCTACCCGCCGGGGACGTTCATATCATCGAGCCCGTTCGCGAGCTGTTCAAGGACGAGGTACGCCACATCGGTGAGGAGCTGGGCATGTCGCCCGCGATGCTGCTGCGTCAGCCCTTCCCCGGCAGCGGCCTTGCCTCCCGCATCATGACCGATGTGACGCCCGAGCGGCTTGCCATTCTCCGGGAAGCGGACGCCATCTTCCGCTACGAAATCACCCAGAACAACCAGAACAAGCGCCTGTGGCAGTACTACGCCGAGCTGGCGCCTGCCCCGAACGCGGACGGTACCTATGTCGTCACGCTGCGCGCCGTTCAGGCCGTGGACGGCGAGGGCGGCATGGCCGCCAGACTGCCCAGCGATCTGATGGAGCGCGTCACCCTCGACATCCTCACCCGCTGCCCGCAGGTTTCCCGGGTAATGTATGACCTTACGCCCAGCAAGAACTACAACCCGGTCGACCCGCTGTAATCACAGGTAAATCAAACGAAAAGCCCCACAGACGTCATCGGTCTGTGAGGCTTTTTCTGTTTAACGATCCCTCCTGCGGTTGGCAATGAGCAGCAGACGCAGCAAGGACAGCAGACTCGTGACCGCCGCTGCCACATAGGTCAGCGCAGCCGCCGTCAGGACCTTGCGGACGCCCCGTTCCTCCTCCGCGGTGACATACCCGCCATCGGTCAGCATTTGAACCGCGCGGCTGCTGGCGTTGAACTCAACCGGCAGCGTCACCAGCGCAAACACCGTGGACGCGGCAAAAAGGACAATGCCAATGGTCGTCAGCGGCTCCCAGGCCATCAGGAGTCCCAGCAGGAACAGCGGCGTTGCCAGCCCGGAGCAGATGTTCACCGCCGGTACAATTGCCGTACGCAGCCGCAGAGGCGCATATCCCTCCTGTTTCTGCATCGCGTGGCCGGCCTCATGGGCCGCAATGCCCAGCGCCGCCACGGACGAGCTGCCATACACGCCATCAGACAGGTTCAGGGTTTCATTGGCCGGATTGTAGTGATCCGTCAGGCTGCCGGACACATGACCAATCCGCACCGCGTTGTTGCCATTCCGGCGCAGCAGCTCCGACACAACGGCGCTCGCAGGCTGACCGAGACGGGTATTCACACGGCTGTACTCCCTGTACGTGCTGTTCACCCGAAGCTGTGCCCACAGGCCAAGAATCAGACCCGGGATAATCAGCAGATACGTCCAATCATAGAAAAACATAGTGACCTCCTGATTCAAAAATCGTTCAGTTCCGCAAAGACGGGGCCCTCCGCCGTCGTGATTTCTCCGTACAGCTTGTCGTTGTAACGGCCCACGGCGAGGTAATGGTCGATCACATGCCGCGCGGTGACAGGCATCGGCAGATCCGCCAGGGCCGCGATGTCATGCCATTCCAGACGGCCTTCATTGCTATCATGGACGGCGAAACCGTCCTTCAATGCAGCGAAGTAGTAATAATTCTGACGAATCTCATTGCCCTTTCTGCGCAATGTGACATAGCGGAGCGCGAGGTCGTCAAGAGCTTCCGCAGGCAGGCCCGTCTCCTCCAGCAATTCCCGCAGAACACAGGCTTCCGGACGGCGGTACTCCGCTGCCTCCATATGCCCGCCGGCCGCGCCGGTATAGCTGTCCGACACAACGCGGGAACCGATGCGGTACAGCAGGAGGATTCTGTCGCCCCGGGTGAGGTAGATGGCAGTCATGGGGCGGAGCTGAAGCATGGCTCACCCTCCTTTCGTACTGTACAGGCTGATTCTATCAGGCATTGATGAACTCTATGTGGACATCGCGGCGCATGACGGCAGGATATTTTCAGCCGCCATGCGAGCCAGATACAACGTCCGCAGCCACTCCGGCTGATCGTTGACGTTCTCTGCCATTCTTTGCAGCGTACGCTTGCCGACCCGGCGATCCACGATGGCGAACATCCGCTGAATCGGATTCGGACTGTTCAGGGAGTCCGCGATCGGCTGATTCCGGTAAGCCGCAAGACTCTCGGCGAATTCATCGTCCGAATACTCGTCGCGCGCTGACATCGGGATGCTCCAGATATGCCCATGAGGCCAGCCGAGCCTGGCTGAAGATACAAATAAACCGAACTTCTTGATGGTTACACCATCCAACATCACATGAAAACAAGCACTGCTATCGGACAGTTTCGGATAAACCTCACAGTGGTACTGTACCCGTCCCTGCAGTTTTTCGCAGAGATAATCCTGTTCCAGCCGCTTCTTCATGCCCTTCCAGGAGCCTTCCTTCAAGCCTGGCTCGTAATGATGTCGGGTGCCGTTCGGGTTGACTGATTGCATCGGTTTCCTCCATATCAAACGGGAGTTTTGTACTCATACTAATTCTCGATAAAAATGTTGCACCGAGCACAGTGAATTTTTCGTTCTGGCAAAGCTGAGTGAAGCGAGGCGTACTGGAAGTACGTTGAGCGGAACGAAGCAAAGCCAGAGCGGAAAAGGCGCTGCGCGAATGTAACATTTTGATTGAGAATTAGTATCAGTATAACACAGTCCTTGCAGAAATACAACCTTCCCAAAAGCACAAAAAAGGAAGTCAACTGACTTCCTTCAAGGGGTAACCGGCAGCGACCTATCCTCCCGGGCCGTGTCCAGCCAAGTACTTTCGGCA
>JBJEUF010000001.1:0-1691 GCA_051883695.1 Aristaeellaceae bacterium | reverse complement strand
CCAGCACGCCGGCCAGCACCATGATCTGCACGCTGGTGGCGGACATCTGGTCGCCATAGGTGCCGATGAGGGCCAGCATGAGGATGATCGGTCCGAGGTAGGAATACGGAATGGCCAGGATCTGCGCGAACACCTTGGCGATGCCCATGGCGACGATGACCATCAGGATGTTGGTGACGATCATGGTCGTGAAGGTCGCAGACAGGTAGGTCGGCTGGTTGGTCAGCAGCAGCGGTCCAAGCTGGACGCCCTTGAGCGTCAGCGCGGACATCATGACCGCAGCGGCGTTGCCGCCCGGGATGCCCAGGGAGAGCAGCGGCACCATCGCGCCGCCGGTCGCGGCGTTGTTGGAGGCCTCAGAGGCGGCGATGCCGTCGATGATGCCCGTGCCGAACTTCTCCGGGTACTTGGAGAGCTTGGTCTCCATCGTGTAGCACATGAAGGACGCGATGGTCGCGCCGGCGCCCGGCAGGATGCCGACCACGGTGCCGACCACGGAGCAGCGCAGCATCGTCCACTTGATGCTCCAGATCTCCTTGAGGCTCGGCATCTTGGTGTTGACCTTGCCGCCCGTCACGCCGTCCTCAGCGGAGATGCGCTTTTTCTTGGGATCGGTCTGCTTGAAGACCTCGGTCACAGCGAACAGACCGATGAGCACCGGGATCATGTCGATGCCCGCCAGCAGGTTGCGGCTGCCGAAGGTCAGGCGCTGCACGGCGTACATCTTGTCCTGGCCCACGCAGGCAAGCAGCAGGCCCAGCAGGCCGGAGATGATGCAGGTGAGGATATGGTCGCTGTCCAGGCACGTGAGGATGGACAGGCCCATGAAGGTCACGGCGAACAGGTCGCTCGGGCCGAAGGACAGCGCAGCCTTGGTCAGCGGCTGGGACAGCAGGAACATGGCGACGGCGGAGATGAGGCCGCCGATGGCGGAGGCCAGCAGCGCCACGCCCAGGGCCTTGCCCGCCTCGCCGCGCTGCGCCATCGGATAGCCGTCAAACGTGGTCGGCGCGGAGGAGGGAACGCCCGGAATCTTGAAGAGGATTGCGGTGATCGAGCCGCCGGTGATGGACGAGCAGTAGATCGCCGTCAGGAAGACGATGGCCGGAATCGGCTCCATCGTGTAGGTAAAGGTCAGGCCCAGCGCAACAGCCATGGTCGCGGAAACGCCCGGGAGCGCGCCGAAGATCGTGCCCAGAACGATGGCCAGCAGGACCATCAGGAACATGCCGGGATTGAAGACAGCCGCCAAACCGGAGGCAAGAAGTTCACCCATACTCATAATACAGCCGCCTCCTTACTTAAAAGATGCTCTTGACCGCGCCGATGACGGACTCCATCCACAGCGCGAAGTTGCGCAGGAAGCCGATCGTGCCGCGCGGCAGGTTGACGCTGAGCATGCCATTGAAGACAATGTACAGCACCAGCGTGATGCAGACGGAGGCGATTGCCAGCCTCGGGAGCTTCTTCTCGCCCAGCAGCATGCCGTAGAAGAAGAGCACGAGGACGGAGGTCACCATGAAGCCCAGCGTCTCCAGCAGCAGGGAAGCCACCACCATGATGACGATGCCGCGGAAGACCTTGCCCTTGAGGAACTCCGGGATGCTCTTGCCGAACGCAGCGAGGGAGAAATCGGGGTTGCCCTTGTTCTTCTTGATGATCTTGATGATGTTGATGATCAGGCAGATCTC